>CAZUKK010000014.1:0-57364 GCA_964620875.1 uncultured Clostridium sp. | reverse complement strand
TTTTTACTTCGAAAGTATATTGTGCATTTTCTGTTGCTGCCACTGATTTTTCTGTTATTAATGACTTTTTAATTACGTCATATAATCTTTCTATTTCTTTACTCATTTTATCAGTTTCCTTTACTTATTAATTAACTTAGTCTTTCAGTTATTTCTTTTACTGCAGATTCAGTCATTACAACAAAATCAGCTTCCAATAAATCTTTCACGTTTAAGTTTGATGGTAATAAAAGTTTTACACTTGGGATATTTCTTGCTGACAATTCTAAATTTTTATTTTCATCAGCTTTTGTATCTGCAACAACTAAAACTTTTCCATTTACGTTTAATGATTTTAACGCACTAACCATTAATTTTGTTTTTGGTTCTGCAATTGTTGAGAAATCTTTAACGATAACCAATTGAGCTTCTCTTGCAGACAATGCTGATTTTAAAGCTAATTGTCTTGCTTTTTGAGGCATATTGAATGAGTAGCTTCTTGGTTTTGGTCCAAAGATTACACCACCACCTGCAAACAATGGAGAACGAAGTGAACCTGCTCTTGCACGTCCTGTTCCTTTTTGTTTCCAAGGTTTTCTTCCGCCGCCTGCAACTTCTGCTCTTGTTTTTGCACAAGCATTACCTTGGCGAGCGTTATTTAATTGTCTTCTTAATGCTAAGTGCATTACATGTAAATTAGGTTCTACACCAAAAACGCTTTTTTCTAATGTAATTTCACCTAATTTTTCTCCATTTGTACTTAATATTTCTTTTGACATTTTTCTTTTCCTTTTGCTTTCCGTCTACCCCTTGTCTTTTAGACTTTATATGGCAGAAGCGGTTTATACTTATCTATTTTATTAAATTCCGGCTTGGTCAAACTAGTTCCATTTTGTTCTTGTTGGAACGATTGTTACCAATCTGCCTTCGCATCCCGGTACTGAACCTTTTACTAAAACTAATCCGTTAGCTGAATCAACTTTAACTAACTTCAATTTAGTAATAGTAACTCTTTCATTACCCATGTTACCAGCCATTCTTTTACCTTTGATAACACGAGAAGGAGTTGTACCAGCACCGATTGAACCCGGTTCTCTGTGGTTTTTAGAACCGTGAGCCATAGGTCCTCTTCCAAAATTCCATCTTTTTACTGTACCTTGGAAACCTTTACCTATTGATTTACCTGTAACGTCTACTTTTTCAACATTGTCTAATACTGAAAGTTCAACTTTATCACCTACTTTGTAATCTTGCGGATTTTCAACTCTGAATTCTTGAAGATGTCTGTAGTTTGATAATTTGTTCTTTTCAAAATGACCAATCTGAGCTTTTGTTAAGTGTTTAGCTTTTGCTGCAATTGTACCAACTTGGATTGCGTTATAACCGTCAGTTTCTACAGTTTTAACCTGAGTAACAACAGTTTCATCAACTTTGATAACAGTTACAGGGATTGCCAAACCTTGTTCATCAAAGATTTGAGTCATTCCAACTTTTTTTCCTATTACACCTAGTGTCATAATTTTTACCTTTCTTGCTCGTCCTACTTGGTGCAGAATTTTCTGCCCCTGTTTCGGAGTTGCATCTTTCGCTTGTGAGCGCTACGTATCACTTTACCTTAATTTGAGGGGTTTCACCTCATCGTCGCTTTAATCGTCTTTCTTTGTTTTATTCTGAAATCACGATTAGGACGGCCGCAGTTCACATTATTTTGCATAATGCTTATTCAATTTTCAATTGACAGGAATCTTAGCAAACTATCTTGCTTCGATATCAACACCTGCCGGCAAATCCAATCTGCGCAACTCTTCCATTGTCTGTTGAGTTGGTTCGTAAATATCGATAATGCGTTTATGTGTTCTCATTTCAAAATGTTCACGAGATTTTTTATCTACGTGTGGTGAACGCAATACACAATATATACGTCTTTTGGTAGGTAAAGGAATAGGTCCGGCTACTTTAGCGTCTGTTCTTTTTGCTGTTTCAACGATTTTTTCAGCAGATACATCAATTAGTTTGTGGTCATAAGCCTTTAAACAAACTCTGATTCTGTTTTTCTTAGTGCTATTTGCCATTTGCATTCCTTTTTCTTTTTTCTATGTACTACTTTCCCGAGCATTTATAATCAAACTTACTCATTCCATATAAACATGCGTTTTCTACTTCACAAATATGTCCGATAATTATTCTCGGCACTTGAAGTGAGCTATTTAAAATATTTCGGATATTTCACACACTATACTTCAAGTATATCCATCTTAGGACAAACAAAACACGCTGTCAACCGACTTTTTTCATGTTTGTTTAGTTTTGTAACAATGAATTCGTCATTAAAAAAGGGTTAGAATTTTCTAACCCTTTTCGTATATCTCTAGCTAAATAATCTGCTGGTTTTATCCAGAGTATCTGCTTCATTAGCGGCAGCTAAAAACGCTCTGCTTAAATATTCTTTTGGGCTTACAGCCTTTATTTTTGCCAAACCTGCAATTTGTTTTGTTGCATCCCAAAAATCACGTACCGTAATTTTTTCTTTTTCTGTAGCTTTATCAAATGCAGTTACATAATTTTTATAAGAAGATTTTGGCAACACAGAATCACCGTTCGAAAAAGATTTTACAATCTCACCTGATGACTTTTCTATTACTTGAAAAGAATCCAAAACGTCGTTATATTGAACATCATAATTTTTATGATGACTTAATTCATTTGATACTTGTTTTACTCCACGTACAACTTGTTTATCTTTGATATTAAATTCATTAACAGCACTCAAAAACTTTCTCATATCTTGAGGTTTTCTTAATGCCATACCAAAGCTTGGGGTATTATTTCTGATTTCCATTTATATTTCCTTTCTATTTGCTACACACGCTTACCAAAACAAATCTCAAGGACGATTTTTGCTAAAACTCATCTACTAATTTACAAAACTTATAATTTCATCAATCTTGTCTTGAGTATCACTTTCAATATAAATCCTCAAAAGAGGTTCTGTGCCTGATGGACGAACTAATATCCAAGTTTTACCATCCTCCAAATATAATTTCACACCATCTTTAAAATCTTTTCTTGAAACTTTTAACCCAATCACATCATCAATAGCTGAAAACTTATCTAACACAGGTTTTATTTCTTCTACTGTTTCCAGCTTTTTGTCAACACGTGTGTTGATAAAAGTACAGCCCACAAAATCATGTAATTCTTTTTGGAGCTCTGCAACTGATTTATTTTCATATGCCATAGCTTCCAAAACAAGAAGGTTTGCCAAAATTCCGTCTTTTTCAGGAATATGAGATTGAATACTAAGTCCGCCGGATTCTTCACCTGCAATTATAGGATTAAATTTTCTCATAGCTTCACCTACATGCTTAAACCCAACAGGAGTTTCAACAATTTCTATACCCAGTTTCTCAGCTACAATATCAAGCATAAGACTGCCACCAACAGTTTTAACCAAAGAACCCTCATAACCCTTATTTTTTCTTAAGTGCATTAATAAAATTGCAATAATCTCATTTGGGGTAACATATTCCCCATATTCATTAATTACACCAAACCTGTCAGAATCACCATCATTTGCAAAACCTGTATAACCGGAATGCGATTTAATATACTCTATCAACTCTGACAAATATTTAGGTTTCGGTTCAGGCATTCCTCCGCCAAAGTTCACATCATGATACATATGAATTGAATCATATTTTATATTGTTATCCGTAAGTAATTTATCAAAATAACCTATACTTGCAGCATACAAACCATCAAAAACCATTTTACAATTCATTTTACTTATTGCATCAAAATCAATAATTGAACTTATATGCTCAAAATAACTCGCCGAAAAGTCCGTTATAATTATTTTTCCCTTAATACAATTTTGAATTTCTTTACCGAAATTTGAAACTATTTCATCCGTAATTTCACTCGTTGCCGGCCCTGCATAATCAGGAATAAACTTTATCCCTAAATATTCAGGAGGGTTATGAGATGCCGTAAACATAACGGCACAAGCATTCAACAGTTTTGCATTGTAAGCTAAAACAGGGGTTGGAATAACTTTTTCACTGTATAAAACTTTAAAACCGATGTCTTTTAAAATTTCTGCACATTGCATAGAAAATTCTCGTGCCATATTCCTAGGGTCATAGCCAATAATTATAGTTTTGTAAATCCCGTAATTATCAAAAACGTACTTACCAATCGCTTTTGTTACGATTTCAACATTTTCACTGTTAAAATCTTTTCCGACAACTGCTCGCCATCCGTCCGTTCCAAATTTTATATCACCCATTTCTTCCCTTCCCCTTCTTTTTCTGTTATAATCATAAATGAAATATGGAGTTAAGTAAATGACAAATTTTAAAGATATTAAAAATATCGTTTTTCTTGAACCTGAATGCTCGTTTTCTGAAATTGCTAAAGACAAATTTTGTGAAATGCTAAACCTGCAATGTTACTCATCACCGCAAAAAACAATAAAACAGATTGTTGATTACGTTGCACAAAACCCTGATACTGCAGGAGTTTTACCCGTAGAAAACACTCTTGACGGAACAATAAGAGAATCTTTGGACTGCATAATTACCTCTAAAAATCCAAATATTCGAATTGTCTCAGAATTAACACTGCCAATTGAATATTGTTTACTTTCGAAGACTACAGAATTTTATAGTTTAACCGGATTAATTGCAACGCCAAGACTTATTGCAAAATGTCAAGACTTCATAAGCTCACAAATGCCTTACCAGTTAAACATTATTGAGTCTCCTTCAATGATAGAAGCAGCACTTGACTTGTCTAATCATAACCTTACATATTCCGCTATCGGGAATAAAAAAATCGCAGAAAGGTATATGCTTAATGTTCTAAAAGATAATATCCACGATGATAAAAATAACATGACAAAATATATTCTTATCGGCGATATTGAAACAAAACCGACACACAAAGATAAAACAATGATTGCGTTTAAAACAAATCATGCTCCCGGGGCTTTGTTAGAAATTCTTAAAATCTTTTTAGAACACGGAATTAACCTGTCTTACATTTCATCAAGACCATCAAAAGTTGAGCCTGATAAATATATATTTATCGTCAGCTTTGACGGACATCTTCAAAATACAAAAATGTTGCAGGCTATTAATGAAATTCGTCCAAAAACTTCTTTTCTAAGATTTTTGGGTTCTTACAGATCAGGAAGCATCGTAAATGTATAATGCAATAATTAATTAGAAACTTTTATCTCATAACAAGGATAAGATTTTGAACAACCTTCAAGCCTTTGAATTTTTATATCAGTTTCTCCATTTATTTTAAACTGATTGGAAAATTCTCCGATTTCAAGGTTTTTACTATCATTTGGAACAATATAATATTTATAAAAATCCTCATGATTATCATTCAAAATCATGTATTGATTATTTTTAGAATCATATTTCAAAACATGAGTACCCTTATGCAACTGAGATACTTTTATAACATTTACATTTTTAAAAATCTTTGTAACTTCATCCTGAGATAATTTTCTCGGTACAAATTTTACACCGTTAAAAATAATTTCATAGTATTCAAAACTTTTTGGGAAATATGAATACAAACTTTTACCAATAAGAAATTCTTGACTACCTTCACCCATCCAAGCATCTTCTTTCGGAACTTGACCATTTCCTGTCAGCAAATTGTAAGTCATATATCCGCCATTACCTTCAAAACCTCGAACTTGTAAAATAATTTCTTCTTTTGATAATTCATCATCCGAATCTTGATAATTACGCCATTCATGTTTATTCATATTATAAGTCCACATTTTTTGTCCGATACGTGGATAATTTGAATTTAACAACTTTGAATCATCCTTTGAACTGAATAAAACTCCCGCAAAAAACATACCAACAATAATGGCTACAACTATTGCAAATATATAACGTTTTTTCATATCTTTTAAACCCCTTTTATAAATCATTTATAAACATACAATACCACAAACAGGTAATTGTTCATAAAATTAAATTTTAAATTTGTATTATAAAAAATTCCCCAATCAGTTAATAGATATTATTATGTTTAAATCGTTAAATATAATTAATCTTTTTCATACTTCCAGCTATTCTTAATTCCAACGAGCCTCATCTGAGGCTCTTTTTTTACGTTTTATTTCAACTTGACTTCTACACCTAACTAATGCGATAATCTGTGTATGTTCAAGTATTATGGAAAAACTGCACCTTATTTATTTTTATTACCGGCATTTATTGTGTTGATAATATTTTTCTTTATTCCGTTTTTCCAAACAATTTTTCTAAGTTTTCAAAACTATTCTTCAAACATTTATAGCCCGAATTTTTCAGGCTTTGAAAACTACATCCAAATCCTACATAATCCAATATTTTATAAAGTTATGTGGAATACAATAATTTATCTGATTGTTGCTGTACCGATTTTAGCAATATTGCCATTATTTTTAGCAATATTAATAAACCAGAAAATCAAAGGAATAACTCTGTACAAGATATTAATATACTTACCTGTAATCGTATCTATCGTAGTTGCAGCAATTGCTTTCAAATGGCTATATGCGCAAGAAGGCATTTTAAATTATATTCTGAGCCTTTTACATATCAATTCGATAGGTTGGCTGACAGACCCTAAGGTTGCTATATATTCGGTAATTATTGTAACCGTATGGAAAGGTATCGGATATTATATGATGATTTATTTAGCAGCCTTAATGAGCGTACCTAAAGAATTATATGAAGCTTGCGATATCGATGGCGCAGGATTTTTTAAAAAACATTTAACGGTAACAGTACCCCATATAATGCCGACAATTGCATTAGTTACAACAATAAGTTCGATTTCCGCTATGAAAATTTTTGCTGAAATTTATGTTATGACAAAAGGCGGACCACTAAATTCTACTAAAACAATTGTTTATTATATCTATGAAAAAGCTTTTGAAAACCTTGATTTAGGATATGCTTCAGCTATGGCTGTAATACTATTAATTATAGTAATGGTATTTTCACTTATAAATATTTTATGTTTTGAAAGGAATAAGTATCAATTATGAAAAATTTTTTAAATAAAAATTTTATCATCCTGAACTTGTTTCAGAATTTAAAAATAAAAAATTGGTGGATTCACGCAATCCTAATATTTGTGTCCATATTATCGATATTCCCGTTTATTTGGTTGTTATCAACATCATTAAAAGGAAGTGGAGAAAATATTTTTGCATATCCGCCAACAATAATTCCAAAAGATTTTACCTTTGCAAATTATGTGGGAGTTTGGCAAAAAGTCGATTTAATGAAATATTTTATAAACAGCATGATTGTTGCAGGAGGAACAGTATTATTAAATCTTATACTGTCTTCTTTAGCAGGTTATCCACTTGCAAGAATGGAATTTAAAGGTAAAAAAATCGCATTCTTTTCAATCTTAGCAACCATTATGATACCTTTTCAAGCAATAATGCTACCTGTATATCTTATTACCTTAAAACTTCATCTGGTAGACAGTGTAAATGATACTATGGGATTTATCGGATTGATTATGCCATTTGCGGTAAGCGCATTTGGAATATTTTTGATGAGACAAGCATTTTTAGCAATTCCAAGAGAAATGGAAGAAGCTGCAATTGTTGATGGATGCAATGTTTTTCAAGTATTCTGGAAAGTTCTGCTTCCTATGGTAAAACCATCACTTGCAGTTCTTGCAATATTTACATTTATAGGTTCTTGGGGTGAATTCTTATGGCCAAGTATCGTTTTAACAAAAGAAACTATGTATACTCTGCCTGTTGGCGTAAATAATTTACAAGGTATGTTTTCTTCTAACTGGAGATTTATCGCCGCAGGTTCTATAATTTCAACCATTCCGATTATAATATTTTTCCTTGCAATGCAAAAATATTTTATTTCCGGAGAAAATGAAGGCGCTTTAAAAGGATAATCTACCCTCTTTTTGGTTGATGTAAATTTATTTTTGCTATTGTATTATTGAAAAAAAAGGCAGGATTTATTTTGAAAAAATTTTTATCGTTTTTATTTTCATTATTAATAATCGGTGCAATTTGTACTGCAGCATATTTTAACAAGCCTTTTGTAATGAAACAGGTAAACAAAGTACAAGGAATGTATTTTGTTTATAAAGGGGATAAAGCATACAAAAAATTAAAAATGAAAAGTGCCATAAGCTACTATAATAAAGGGTTGAAACTATATCCCGGCCACTATGGAGCATGGTACAATTTGGGAAACATTTATGCAGTATACGAAGATTATCCATCTTCAATATATGCATATTCTCAAGCATTTAAACATAACCCCAAAATGATGATTGCAAGAATGAATTACGGAATTATATCATCAGAAAGACTAGGAGATTTTGATTCCGCAATAGTACAATATGACAAAGTTATAAAAACAAAAAGACGTATAATTTCTATACCTTATATCTACGATAACAAACTCAGCACTAAAGAAAATCATGCTATTGCATATTATAATAAAGGGGTTGCCTATCGTTTAAAATCATTATACTCAAACGACAATTGGGAACTGCAAAGAACATATCTTGCAAAAGCAATTGAAGCTTATAAAAAATCTTTGGAAATTTCACCTAACAGCTATGATACTTTGTATAATTTGGGATTAGCTTACCATATTTCCGGAAACTACAATGAAGCTGCAAAAAATTACTGCAAAGCAATGTCCGTTTCCCCTCTAAAATTTGAAGCTCATTACAATATGGCAATTCTACTTAGAAAACTCGGACATTACAAAGAAGCTTATGAAGAAATAGATAAAGCTTCAACAATAATCAGCGCATTAAATGAGAATTCCTCAATTCAACAATACGCAGCAATTATGATGAACGATATTACAAGAAGCGTATACAACAATGAATACAGAAAACAACTTGGAAATATTCTAAAAGACGAAGAAGACAAAATCAACGAACACATGGTAAAAGACAAAAAAGATATAAAAACAAAAGAAAATAAAAAAGACGGAACTCTCAAAGAAGCCGGAGTTAGCATGGTTCACGGGAAAATTGTCGAATCGGAAGAATTAGATAAAGTTTTATTTAAAAATTACGGAAAATGTGCAGGTCTAACATATTTTGAAGACGAAAAAGATGAGGATTAATCATTAATATATAAAACTTAATGAACTATTAAAGTTTTGCCATATTTATGCCGATAATATAATAGGAGTGTTAACAACAAGGATATCTTTTAGAGCATGAAAGTTCCGGCGGTAAACTTTAGTAATATGACCAGCTCAAGATACAGACCTATCTTGAGAAATGAACCCTGCCAAAACAATAACACCAACCAATCTGAAATAACAACAGCTGACATTCCATATATATGTCCGATAATCTTTAGAGGAAAAGATAACTCCGGCGGTCAAGCAAAATTAAGGAAATTATTCCAATACGGACTTCCGTGCATGTATTCCGGAGCAATAATGATTGACCCGAAATTATTTACAAAATGGCTAACTTCAGGTTTGGCAGATAAAAATGCTAATGCAGTACTTCAAACCCTAGAACCCTACAAAGACAGTTTCGAAGGGAAAGAAGCACACATTTTACATATAATCAGTGAACGTTCTAAAATTCACCCACAAAAAACTATTAAAGAATTAATTACTGACATCAGTCCGGTTTATAAACGAAGACTACGAAAAGAACAAACGCCGATATTTCACGAACTAAAAGAAGCGTCAAAAGACATGGATGACGAATATAAATACAGATTTCAAGAATTGATGGAAGTAACTGATAACAAATTAAACGAACGTCCTATTATAATACCTTTCAGCTCTTACGAATTTAAGTATAAACTGTTAAAAATAAATGAATATATCCAACAAGGAGATGATATCAAAGCAAAAAAAGTTATGAATAAACTCATTAAAGAAAGTAACCGTTTTGCCTCGAGAACTAATGAAAAAACTATTGATTTTCAGCAAAGAATCATCAATTTTATGGAAATTATTCTAAAAAAATCTGTACTAAAAGATAATCCTCAGTTAAAAAACCTTATTGAAACATCAAAATCAAGATTGATGCAAAAAGAAATCATAGCACCATTTTCAAGAAAACAATTTATCTATGATTTACGAAACATCATTGATGAAATGCCGGATAAAAATCTTAGAAATAAAATGCTTAAAATTGCAGAAAAATTACCGACATCAAATGAAAACTTTTCGGCATACATCGTAAAACTTGCAGCACTACCTTCTGATAAAATTTTACACAATATTGTCCGCCCGTATACCGCATCAATCGAACACTTGAAGCCAAAATCAGAAGGAGGGGAAGTTAATAATATCGCAAACTTAGGAGTTGCAAGAACCACAATTAATTCAGACAGAAAAAGTAGAGATTTCAGACTTTGGCTTCATGAACACCCTGAAACAAGACAAAATTGTCAAAAATATATTGATAGAATCATAGAACTTTACCACGATGGAACACTGAAAAAAAATGGTATCGATCCAAAATATATTATCGATTTCAAAAACACTATTTATACTCTGTCGGGCAAAGAACTTGAATTAGACATTTCAGGATACACTAAATCAATAATAGCAGCTAATTAATATATAGTATTAGAATTTCGTATAAATTATTTGACGAAAATAAAAAAATAGTAATACTATTATTAATTGATGTCTCTTTTACTGAACTAATCCTGCTATTACTCCTTTTAGCAGGATTTCCTTTTATGTTTTACTCCAAATAAAAAGCCGATATTATACTATCGGCTCTATAATGTATTTTGGGGTAATTATATATTATTTTTTATATATTATGTTGTAACTTTACCTGTTGCGAAAGATAACAAACCTGCTAATGCACCCGCTGCAGTTCCTACAACTTTACCAACAGGACCAAAGAAACTTCCGACAACTCGACCGATAGCTGCCATTGCACCTGCACCTGCAACTCTACCGATATTTTGTTTAACTTTTTCACCTGTACCAACAGGAGCGTGGCTTATTTCAGAGATATTATCTTCTGCAGAATGTCTGTCATACAAACCAAAAGTCAATGATTGAATGAAACCTTGAGTAGTTGAACCGTTAGCATGTTCTCTTAAATCTTGATATAAAGATTTACCACCATTCATTTGGGCATATAATGTTAATGCTCTTGCTCGAACTTCTGTATCAGAAGCATCTCCGTATGCCAATCTTACTGCTTGTTCATAATTTTCATATGCTTGCATAACTTGGTCTTGTTCGTTTTGAGTAACTTTGTCTTTTAAAATCATTGCTGCACCTTTTACAGCTTCGATAGAACCGTTTATTCTCAAATCTGCATTTCTATTCAGTTTGTTTTGATCTACATTGTAATCAGTATAAAATCTTTGATTGTTTCTCATATTATCATAATATTCTTGAGGATTATAACCACCATTCATACCGTAATACGGCATATAACCTCCGCCAAAAATACTTGAATTCATTGTTGACGGATAATAATTATAAGAATTTGAAATTAAATCAATATTATCCATTGCCCCTGTTGAACAACCTGTAATCGGCATAACTCCGTTAACCATATTAACCTCCATAAACTATTTAACTAACCTTATAACCTACCTTACTTATATAAAGATTTTTTTATCTGTAAAATTGACTTACATGGTTTATTATATTAACATTTCGTTACATTTAGTTAAAAAGCCTTGTAGCACAAAACTTTTGCTACATTACAAACTAAACAAGTAGAATATTTTTTATTTTATTATATAATTTTGTTATGAAAAGATTACTGGCAATATTAATATTACTGTTAAGTACTTGTGCAAACTGCGGGTTTGCTCAAACTCAAACAGAACCGGAACAAATTGATTCCACTTCACAAGAAGCAAGAGTTTTATATGCTCAAAATGAAATAGATGATGCTCTGAAACTTTTGAAAACAAAAGGAGAAGCATTAAGGTCTGCCGAAGACTGGCTGCTAATCGGGAATATTCTTCAAGACAAAGACCGACTTGATGAAGCAATCTATATGTACCAAAAAGCAATAGATAAAAATCCTAAATATTATAAAGCTCATTACAATCTTGGATATATTTATTTTATCCAAGAACGACCGAATATGGCTTTAGCCGAATTCAAAAAAGCAGTAAAATATAAACCTAACTTTGCTTACGGCTACTACAACATGGGTTGCGTTTATCTTAAATTAAAAGATTACAGAAATGCCAAATATAACTTCTTTAGAGCAATCGATACAAAAGGAGATGAACCCTCTTTTTATTATAATTTAGCTTACGCATACAAAATGATGGGCAAAGAAAAACAAGCAAATACCTATCTTGAAATATACAATAAATTATTGGAAAGACAAGGTTAAAATGGCATTATATAAAGGTATAATTTTCGATTTTAACGGAACGTTATTTTGGGATTCTCATTTACACAAGCAAGCATGGCGTGAATACTCAAAAATTTTGAGAGGAAACCCTTTCACTGATGACGAAATGCTAAAATATATGTTTGGCAGAACAAATGAGCAAATTATTGAATACGCTATAGGTAGAAAACCTACACCCGAAATGGTTGAAAAATACGGACAGGAAAAAGAAGCTATCTATAGACACCGAGCTATGGAAGATTCTGAGAATTTCCATTTGGCAAAAGGGGCTGTAGAATTGTTGAATTATCTAAAAGAAAACAATATTCCTAGAACAATTGCCACAATGTCAGATAAAACGAATGTCGACTTTTTTATTGAAAGTTTCAGTTTAGAAAACTGGTTTGATATTGATAAAATAGTATACGCTGACGGAATTATCCCAAGCAAGCCAGCACCTGACATCTACAAAATTGCGGCAAGAAATTTAAATTTAGACCCAAAAGATTGTATTGTTGTAGAAGATGCGATTTCCGGAATTCAATCAGCAAAAGATGCTAATATCGGAAAAATTATTGCTATTTGTTCTGAAGAACCTGCAGGATTCTATCAATCTATAGACTGCGTAAGCACAATTATAAATAATTTTACAGAATTTGACTTATCGCTTTTGAAATAAATCTTTGTTAACAACAATGTTCTAATCTTGCTTGTTAGGTAATTCTTTCAATGTTTATATTTTATGAGTAATCAATGCGTATATATCATTACCAACCAATAAAAACGCAAGAATTATAATTAAGGCAAAAAATACTGTACTTAGTTTTTCTATAGTTTTTTCACTTACAGGTTTTCCTCTTAATTTTTCAATAATCATAAACATCATATGTCCGCCATCTAATGCCGGAATTGGCAAGAAATTCAGTATAGCAAGCCACGCTGAAATTATTGCAGTAAGCAGTAATCCTGTAGCAAACCCGCCTTTTTGAATTACATCACCACCAATTTTTGCAACAGCAACAATACCATGCATTTCTTTTGCAGGGATTTTACCTTTTATAAGCTGTCCCATACCATAAATTTGTAAAGCTGTCTGCTTCCATAAATATACTGACCCTTCTTTAAATATCTTTGCAGGAGTATCTGTCTTTACTGAGAGATATTCAATACTTTGCTTAATACCGATAACACCCTTTTTATCAGGATAAATTTTATCTAATTTAATTTCTTTACCATTACGCAAAACAACAATATTCAAAGGTCTGAAATTATCAGAAATCGCATACGCAACATCTTTTAAAGTAATATTTCCATCAGCAATATAAGTTTCTTGACCAATTAAAGAATCTCTAAGGTTTACTTGTTCAGGACTTAACTCAAGCTGTTCATCTTTATAATATGCAAGCCCTTTTAAAATATCATCATCAATTTTCACTGCTGATTCTTCCAAATTTTGCGGTAATTTCACAACAACAGTTGCTTCTATTGGAGTTTCAGGTGATAATGAAGGATTTAATTTTTCTAATTTTTTAAGATTATTTTCCAATGTATCTTTATCGATTTTACCGTCATACTGAGCGTTATTTTTTGCATAAACAGTAACCGCATTTGGAGTCGTAACAACAGAACCATTGATCGTTAAAATTCTATCCCCGACTTCCATACCGCTTTGCCATACAGAAGCTTCTTTCGGAGCTTCTATTTTACCGACATAAATATTTGCATCTCCTGCCGGCAACTCTCCCCAGTGCCATGCAACAAGAAATACAAGCACAAATGCAATAATCAAATTCATTATTACACCTGCTGATATTACTATCATTCTTTTCCAAGCTGGATTATTTTGAAATCTTTCTATTGAATCCAACGGAATATCAGAGTCCTTATCATCATCTGGGAATGATACATACCCACCAATTAGGCAAGCATGGATTAAATATTCGACATCGCCGATTTTTTTACTCCAAAGAGTAGGTCCAATAGGAAACCCTAATGCGAATTTTGAAACCCTTATTCCAAGCATTCTTGCCGCCACAAAATGTCCTAATTCGTGAATTAGAATTAAAAAGCCTAATAGTAAAATCATTATTATTACTGACATAAAACCCTCATTTAAACATTATTTTTTATTAAATTGTTCTAAAAATCTTACATCATTATTAAAGAACAATCTGATGTCATCAACAGCATATTTTAGCATTGCAAGTCTTTCAACACCCATACCAAAAGCAAATCCTGTATAAACATCAGGGTCAATACCGACTCCACGTAATACATTAGGATCAACCATGCCAGCACCCAAAATTTCTAACCAGCCAGTACCGGAACATGTACGACATCCTTTTCCCTCACACATAATACATTGAACATCAACTTCTGCAGATGGTTCTGTAAATGGGAAAAAACTGTTTCTAAAACGAGTTGGACGACTTGCACCAAAATATATTCTGATAAATTCATTTAACACACCTTTTAAATCACCGAAAGTTATATCTTTATCAACATATAAACCTTCAATTTGGTGGAAGAAATTATTTTTACGAGAATTTATATTTTCGTTACGGTAAACTCTACCGGGAGCAATAATTCTGATTGGAGGTTTTTGGTTTTCCATAACATGAATTTGTGCACCTGAAGTCTGACTTCTTAACACAACATTTTCGGCAATATTAGTGTAGAAAGTATCTTGAACATCACGTGCAGGGTGATCTTTTGGAACATTCAACATATCAAAATTAAAATATTCAGTTTCAACTTCAGGAGATTCAGAGCTTGGCGCAACTGAAAAACCTAAACTTTGGAAAATTGAAACAATCTCATTTGTTGTTGAAGTCAATGGATGAACATGCCCGTGAGGAACATATTGCCCCGGAAGTGTAATATCAAGTCTTTCCTTTTCCAATTTTTTATTTAATTCCAATTCATAAAATTTTTGGAATTTTTCACTTATTAGAGATTCCAATTTTTGAGTAATTTCGTTAGCTAAAGAACCTACAACACGCTTATCTTCAGGTGATAAATCTTTAAGTCCTTTTTTTATCTCGTTAAATTCACCTTTTCTACTCAAATATTTTGATTTTATATCTTCCAAATCTTTTACGGTAACGGCTTTTTCAATATCAGAAACCGCATCTGTGTATATTTTTTCTAACTGTTGTTTCATTTTTTCACCTATTTGCAAGATTCTTCTACTCTTACTTGTCATCCTGATTGCAGTGAAGAATCTCAGAACATCTCGTCTCAGAATGACCTATTATTTTTTAATAATTTAAGATTTCATTATACATTTTCTCATATTTAATTGAAGTTTTCGCACCATGTCCCGGAAAAACTTCGGTTTCTTCAGGCAAAATAAACAGTTTATTTTTGATACTATTCACAATTTTACCCAAATTACCACCGGGTAAATCACATCTGCCTACGCTGCAATGAAATAATGTATCACCTGAGAAAAGCTTATCGTCGATTAAATAACACATTCCGCCTTCTGTATGTCCCGGAGTTGAAATTGCTTTAATCTTAGTTTTACCGATAGTAAATTCATCACCGTCTTTTACAAAATGATTTATACTTGAAATATCAACAGGAATCATTCCGGAAAACATTTGCATCATATCAGGTGCAAGTCTCACCTGCTCCATGTCTTCTTCTTCAACATAAGCATCAACACCAAATACTTTTGCAAATTCATCCACACCCAAAAGATGGTCAAAATGGCCATGAGTTAAAAGAATATACTTTAAATCCACACCCGAATCTTTCACAGCTTGCACAAACTCAGGTCGTGCGGAAGAACAATCAATCAAGACAGCTTCCTTTGACTCTGAATCAATTACAAGATAGTTATTCGCATCAATCGGACCTTCTACAAAAACTTTTATCTCAATCAACTTTTTACAACCTCAAAAATTTTCTTACAAACTGCAAAAAGTTCTTTTGCGTCAGACAGTGCAACCATATTTGGTCCATCACACAAAGCCGTATCCGGCTCAGGATGTACTTCAAAGAATAAAACATCCGCACCTGCAGCCATTGCAGCCTTCGCAAGGGTTGGAACAAATCTTCGGTCTCCACCTGAACAATTGCCGTTTGCACCAGGCAATTGAACACTATGAGTTGCATCGAATACTACAGGATATCCAAAACTTTGCATAATTGGAATTCCCCTATAGTCTACGACTAAATTATTGTAACCAAAAGATGACCCTCTATCTGTTAGCAATATATTATTATTACCTGAATCTTCAATCTTTCTAACCAAACTTCCCATTTGCTCTGGAGATAAGAATTGACCTTTCTTGATATTAACAATCTTACCTGTCTTTGCCGCAGCAACAAGCAAATCTGTTTGCCTGCATAAAAATGCCGGAATCTGTATAATATCAGCTACTTCTGCAGCAATCTCTGCCTGTTCCGGAGTATGAATATCCGTAACTATCGGTAAATCATACTTCTCTTTTACATTATTCAGCATTTCTAAGCCTTTTGTAATTCCAGGGCCTCTAAATGAAGTAATAGACGAACGATTCGCCTTATCAAAAGAAGATTTGAACACAAAATTTATTCCAAGTTCTTCTGTAATCTTTTTTAAGCCTTCTGCTGTTTCATACAGCAACTCTTGACTTTCAATAACACACGGACCGGCAAGAATAGTAAGTCTATCTCCGCCAATCTCAAAATCCCTTAATTTAATTCTCTTTATAATATCCATACGAAAATTATATGCAAAATAATATTATTTATCAAGTCTTAAGCTCACGTTCAATAAGTGCAATTTCAGACTGAACCTGTTCAATTCTTATCTGTAAAGAATTCTTTTCCGTAGGTGTCTTTGCCATAGATAACAGATTCATTAATCTTTTAAGTTTTTCGGCAAGCTGTTTTAATTTTCTAATCAGAGCTTCTCTTCGAGCATCAACAGCTCCGGCAGAACTACCCGCACTGCAACAATGAGTTTTATTATTGTTAAACTTATTATTATAATAAAAACTACTGTTCCAAGCATCCAAATACATAAGACCACCACACAAATAAATACACTTACATTTATATAAAACATATTTTTTGGAAATTTTTCGGATTTTACCCAATGTTGTTACATTTCATAACAAAAATAACAGTAATTAATCTAAAATTACACGTGCAGGGAAATTACTTTTTAACAATGAATTAGCAAATTGTTGAGCTTTGTCTTTTGAAGAAAAAGAACCGACTTGCAAAGTATAATATCCGCCCATATTTTTAACAACAGGATTTACATTCACTCCCGTATCTTGATCTTGAATTATAGTTTTTGCAACTTCTGCCTGCTTTTCAGTGGCATAATAACCGACAACAACACGTGCAGTTACTGAAACAACAGGTTTTCTAACTTCATTTTGTTCTTTTTTTGCATTATCTGTAGCCGGTTTTTCAACAATATTTTGTTCAACAGTTTTATTACTCTTATCCAAATCAGCCTTTTCTGCTTCAATTTGACCAACCGTTTTCCTATGCTGTTGAGGAAGCACTACCTTTTCATCCAATTCAGGAGTGAACAAACTTTTATCATTCAAATCTCGTCCATCGTCTTCATTTTTCAAACTTCGAAGTCTGTCATCAATTGATGAAACTGTCTGTGTATCATCAGTCTGCACTACCGCATCTTCATCTGCCGTAATAGCAACATCAACATTAGGCGATAAAATTTTTGCAAAACCTAAAATTATCAATACTCCGACAATAAATACCGAAGCAAACACCATCAAGTCCTTATTTGGAGTTTTATAAGTTTTCCTTTTATAATCTTTATAAGAAAAATGAGCTGTATCTTCATATTTATCTGTATTTTTTAACATCAAACACCCCTCACTTTTGTACTTGATAGAACAATATCTTCAATTTCATCGGAATATCTTTGCATAACTTCTATAGCAAAATCTTTAATATTATCAATATTCAAATCACTTTTTAGCCCTGAAACCTCAATCGGAGCACCTTCTGATAAAATATTTACACCTGTATGTATTAAGACAGAATTAATTGATTTTGTTGCAATTGATACAGATAATTTTTTATCATTAACAAACAAATCATCACCGTTTCTTTTAACAAAAAATCCTCTATTTTCTAAAGCTTCTTTTATGGTACTCATTAACAAACGCTGTCTCAAAACACCTTCAATCAAACCAATATTAAACTGTTCACTTATAAAGCTGAGCATGTATTTACTATATATCGGCTCATTATTTATAACATCTTCTATATCAACCATTTCAGTCAGCTTAACTTCGCATTCTCCACAAAAAGCAACAATTGCATCTCCCTGAATTTTAAAATTTTTATAAATCCAATGAGGAGCTAACTGAGAACCAATATATTTAATTTCCTTATCAATAAATAATGTTTTCATCATCTTCTTATTTAAAAAGCACCTTTATATAATAACTGTCATGGTTTGCAAGTAATGCCTTTTTGAGTCTTACACAAGACTCACATACCCCGCAATGACCTTCTCCACCTTGATAACAACTACCCACCAATTCCAATGGAAGCTTGTTTTTCAAAGCTAACATGACTATATCATTTTTATTTAAATTTATCAAGGGGGCAACGACTTTCGGATGATTTTGTGTAGAAAACTCAAATTCTGCATTTACTGAATCTATAAAACTTTGCGTATTATCAGAAAAAGTCTCAGCTTCTTCCTTATTTGCACCGATTAAAATATTGTCATACCCGTATGAATCAGCAAAACTTCCTGCAATATTTAAGAATAATCCGTTTCTGTTCGGAATCCATACCGACTTTGCTGAATCCACCGGATTTTCAAGTTTTTCACCTGTCGGAACATCCAAATTTGAAACTAATGACGTTTGAGTAATTTCACCAAGCCAGTCAAGTTTAATAACTCGATGCTCAATATTATAATACTCACATATTTTTTTTGAACATTCAATCTCTTTTTTTACGGATTTTTGTCCATAATCAAAAGTTAAAGCTAAAGTAACATTTAAATCTTTATGCTTCAAACCTAAACTTACCAAAGAATCCAAACCTCCGGACAATAAGATTATTGATTTAACCAAAACTTACTCCTCGTCATCACTCTCATATTCTTCAATAATAGAAACAGCTTCCATTTTTAATAAGTCAGGATAATCAGGAGAACTGATAACTTCATCTAAAATACTTCTATCCGACAGATTATATAGAGCAACCATAGCATTTTTCTTAACTTCAACATCATTATCTTTTTCAAGACAACTTTTTATAGTCTCAAAAGCCTTCGGATGCTCAGACTCCATCAATGCTTCAATCGCATTAATCCTAACTTGTGAAGATTCGTCTGATAAAGAATTTTTTAAAGCCCTAAATACTCGTTCATTATCACAAAATCCCATTTTTATTAAAGCTTCAATTGCTCTTTCTTTCAGAAATGAGAATTTATCCATAATACCTTGTTTAGTTTCTAAAATACTAACCAAAGGGTCAACCGCTCTTGAATCACCCAATAAACCGAGAGCAGAAACTGCAGATTCTCGCAAATAAACAGATTTTTCATCCTCATCTTTAACTACATCAATTAAAGGGGCAACCGCAAATCTGTCGCCTATTCTTCCCAATGCATCCGCACATGCCAAACGAACCCTGTAATTTTCATCTTTATTATTAAGACAATATAATAAAGATGAAACAACATCCGTATTTTTCTGATTAGCAATCGCTTTGGCGCACATTACACGCACACTGTTGTATTTTTCTTTAATTTGAGGATCTGCAAATTTTGCATTGCGTAATAATAAAATATCCACCAAATATTCCAAACTTGAAGAATCTCTGTATACATCCGTACATTTGATTAAATGCATCATGACATCAGGTTCGTGAGCATGGATTAACATATAATTATATATAGAAATAAGCTCATCTTTTTTATAGTTATCTTGCAGACTTTCAATATTTGAAATAACAGTGGCGACATCAGAATCGCTAAACAATCCGCAATTCTTAGCTATAAGTTCTAAATTTAAATCTGTACCACTGCTCACCATTGACCCTCAATTCCCTAATATATTATAATAAATAACAATTTAAATCAACTTTTTGAACACAAAAATCATTAATAGTAATATCTACAATTAATTGTAACATTTTTGTAAACATATAACAAAAAAAGTTTTTCTTTGATTTACAATAAATGTACAGCAGTTATTAATTTATATGGTGTGAAATGAATATAGACTCAATTAAAAATTATCCCACTGGAAGTTTAGTCAAGCACAAGTCTGCGTACGGACTTGAGAGCAGACAAAAGAGTACGAGTGCGAGCTTGTATAATGAAGAAAAAAATTTAAATAGAGAGTATAATGACGGCAGCTTAACGAGGAATAACGTGGCTGCCGTTCAGTTTACCGGAAAACTCGGAAACGCTTTTACAAAAGGTCTTGATAAAGTCCTAAATAAAGTTAATCCGCTATGTGATGGTGATACTGTAATTGCTCAAAACTTAGTTGCCCTTATTCTAGCCGGAGTATTCAGACCAGCAGCAATCATGACATTACCGGGCGACAAAAAGAACTTGAAAGATAAAATGTATGCCGCAGCACAAGCAATATCTTCAGGTGTTATCGGTTTTATCTTCTCAACAATTTTAATGTATCCTTTAGGACAGGGAGTTAAGAAATTCAAAACTGCAGTAAAAGCAGTAAACGGAAATGACCTTGGCAAGTTGTCAGCTAAAACTGTTCAACGTCTGAAAGATATTTATAAAGTCAGCAACCTTAAAGATCTTGAAGCTTCTAAAGCTTTCAAAAATACAACAAAAATTTTAGATATGGGTCCTGATGTATTTGCATTTGGTATTTTAAAAGCATGCCTAACAATTGCAATGATTCCGCCAATCTTGAAATACTTCGGATGGGAAAAATCAAAACCTCAATCAGTGGTGCTTGCTCAAGCAGCTAAACCAAATATGGCAAACTTTGTAGGAGGGCAAAAATAATGAATATTACATTACAAACAGCTAATTATAATAACCCTCAATACAAAAACTACAGAAACAATTACAATAACAGAAATCAAAAAGCAGCACAGCAAAATTTTACAGGTTTATTGCTTCCTGAACAATCAAAACTGTTAAACCCATTTAAAAAAGTATTTAATAAGTTCACTGATTTTATTTCAGAAAAATATACCACTAAATTATACACATCAAAACTTGCAGAAATTTTAGCAAACAAAACCGATAAACTAAAAGGTGTTGTAGACCATATGCAAGTTATTGGTTCTACAATAATTTCAGGTATGTACATGTTAAGAACTTACCAAAACAAGCAACTGAAAGATAAAGACAGAAAAAATACACTTATTATCAATCAGGCTTTAACTTTTGGATTATCAACATTCCTTGGATATGCAATTGACAGCAGCCTTGACGAAAAATGGGAAAAATTCACTCAAAACTACGCTTCAAGACAGCTTAAAGATAAAGATTTTAAAACCAAAATCAAAACAATCAACGATGGTTTAATCAAAGAAGCTGAAGCTAAATTTGGCAAACCGTTCAAACAATTAACAAAAGAACAAAAGCCAAAACTTATGACAACTTTGGGATACCTTGAAAAACACCTTCCAAACTCAGGTATGGAAGCAAAA
The DNA here is from genome assembly GCA_964620875.1 of uncultured Clostridium sp. Classification (GTDB taxonomy): domain Bacteria; phylum Cyanobacteriota; class Vampirovibrionia; order Gastranaerophilales; family Gastranaerophilaceae; genus Zag111. The sequence continues at coordinate 35,368 of CAZUKK010000014.1, read as the reverse complement.
ATCAGAGGTATGGGTGTACTTAAAAAACTCGTCGTATTCGGAACTATATACAGATTCCTAGGACCTGTTGCTGTTACACCGATTGCAAACTGGATGGGTAACCATCTTGCAGCTTCAAAAAAAGCAAACGAAAAAGCTGCAACAAATAAAGCAGCATAACCCCAATATTTTCTGCATATTTTATATAAAAAAGCCTTGCAAACAAAACTGCAAGGCTTTTTAAATATTATCAATAATTTTTTATTATAATTTATGTGGAATACAAAAATACGGATTGTTTTGATACTTAGACCAAACTAAAAACGGTTTGTTTCCAATAATAATTTGAGTTTCAACAGGAACAAATTTTATTTTACCTGTTTTAGGGTCTTTCTGCTCAGCATACAAATCTATTTCCATTTTTTCAGAAGTTTTAGTTTTGTTTTTCATCGCTTTTGTTAATTCTTCAACCTGCAATTCACCAAAATAACAATTCAAACCATATTTTGAATTTTTAGAAGATATAGTTTCTTGATATCGACACATTCCTTTTTGCCAACCCAAAATTTTTCGGTTAGTAGTAAATGATTCTCCACCATATTCGGAAACAACATTTTCTTCGTACTTATCGCAATCTTCAAAAGCTCTAATAAATTTTGACGAATATTTTGTATATTGAGCAGCAAAAACAGTACCGATTGAAGCTAAAAACAACCCCAAAGTAATTATTGCTACGGTAGAATTTTTCATAAACTTCCCCCCTCTATAGTCTTCATATACACATTATAGCAGAAATTATATTTTTAGCAATTTAAATATAAAGATGTAATTTTTATATTAATTTTGAAATCTCATCATTTTGTATGATTACAAAAATTTCTAAAATGATAACATAACAATATACTCCTTAGAGACTAAGATACACATATCCCTAATCAACAGCTATGCACCTCAGTACATAGCTTTTTTTTGTCATTTTCCCAAGATTTATTAACATACAAAGCTATTTACTTTCCAACCAAAAGCTTTTCACATTGGAGTAAAAAGTCATCAGTCATACCCTGAAAATAATTTAAAATATCTCTAAACGTATTTTTTTGACACAAAATCAGTCCACTTTTTTTATTGATTTTGGTATTTTTCAAATAGAGGGAATGTATAAATCCATTATCTTTGCGCACAGCACCATATACAATTTCTGAATTTTTATCACCAAAATATTCAAACTTATCCAAAAACTTGTGGAAAGCCGTGTATTGAATTGGTAAATTTCTGTTCATATAATACTTGTCAACACTACGAATAAATTTTGCATCGACAGATGCTCCAAAATTCACACCATTAGATTTATCAACTTTCATATTACACCCCTTGTTGGATATCTTAGAGATATCGTATTATAAAAATATTAAGAATAATATATTTTTTAAGTAATATAAACTTCAAAAATTCTTCCTAAGTTCAATTCTTTATGCTACAATCCGACTATGAATATTACACAAGAATTTGAAACAATAGCAGCGATTTCAACACCGATTGGCACAGGCGGAGTCGGAGTCATTAGAATATCAGGCGACAAAAGCTTTGATATAGCCATCAAAATTTCAGATAGAAAAACACTTCCTGCCGGTAAAATTTGCCACGGGTGGATTAAAGACAATGATACAAAAATTGATGAGGTTGTAATTTTACCGTTCAAAAATCCAAACAGCTATACAGGAGAAGATGTTGTTGAAATTCAATGCCACGGGGGGATAAATGTTGTTCAAAACATTTTGGATATTGTTTTAAAAAACGGTGCAAGGATGGCTGAAAGGGGTGAATTTACAAAACGAGCTTTTCTTAACAAAAAGCTGGACTTATCCCAAGCCGAAGCCGTTGATGATTTAATTCACGCAAAAACATCTAAATTTGCTATCCAATCTGCAAAAAATCTCTCAGGGGTACTTGCAAAGAAGATAAACGAAATTAAAGGTGAAATCTTTGAAACCGCATCAAGAATTGTTGCGGGCATTGATTTTCCCGAAGATGTTGCAGAAGTTGAGTATCCTTACTTAATTGAAAAATTCAATCATTCTCTGAGTGAAATAGAAAAAATTCTTGATTGTGCAAAATCCTCTGATATCCTAAGACAAGGGATTAAAGTTGCCATAGCAGGACGTCCAAATGTCGGAAAGTCCTCATTATTTAATACATTACTAAATATAGACCGAGCAATCGTAACAGACATTGCAGGAACAACACGAGACATAATTAAAGAAAACTTAGACTTGGGTGTTCCGATTACTTTAATTGATACCGCAGGAATTCGAGAAGATGAAAATATTGATAAAGTTGAAGAAATCGGGATTGAATACTCTAAACAATCTGTTGAAGAAGCGGATTTGGTACTATTTTTATATGATTCAAGTATCGGGTTAAATACACAAGATAAAGAAATTTACGAAATTATCAAAAATAAACCTCATATAACAATCGCAAACAAAATTGATCTCACAAACGATTTTACCGAGGAACTTCAAAACACAGTTAAAATCTCAACCTACACAAAATCGGGACTTGAAAATTTAAAAGAAAGAATTAAAGAAATAACTTGCAATTTTTCATCAGAAGACACTGAATTTATAACAAATAAACGTCAGCAAAGCTGTTTAATAAACTGTAAACAGGCACTACTCAGGGCACTTGATGCCGCAAAATATGAAGAACTGCAAGATATGATTTATATCGACTTAAAATCAGCACTTTTAGCTTTAGACGAAATTACAGGCGAAGTAATTACAGATGATATTTTAAATAACATCTTTGACCATTTCTGTATCGGGAAATAGAAATTGTCTCTATAGATTTTGTCTAACTACCCTGCAAAATAGCCTCATTTTGAGCAATCTCTTTATAAAATATATTAGATTCTGAAACAAGTTCAGAATAGCAGGCAAAAACAAACAACAATCCGCTATTTACGACAAATCACCAAGTGCAGATATCATTTTATAGATATAATTTAATTCTTTTTGATTTAATTTTTTCAATTCAAAATTAATTTTTGAAACCGTTTCATCAATTTCGGAGTTGTCATAAGAAAACAAGTCTTTTACATCAACACCTAAAACATTAGCCAAATTAACAAGATTTTTTACGGTGGGGAAGTGGTTACCGTTTTCCATTTTACAAAAATGTTGGGGATCAATCCACAGAAGCTCAGACAGTTTTTCTTGAGTATAACCACGACTTTGACGGAGTTCTCTCACCCTTTTTCCAAATAAATTTTTTAACTGCACTTCATCCATACATTTCATCCTTTTAACTATCTTACTTATTAAGGACTTTACTCATAATGTGATTTGTTGACAAATAATTCTTGACTTACATGTTGTTTTATGACATGAATAAATCGAGATACTTGGCAAAAAATGTCAAGTTACAGTTGGAATTAAGGATAAAAATGAATACACAACCAAAAATATCAATCATAGTACCTGTTTATAATGTTGAAGAATATTTGGTAAAATGCTTGGATAGTCTGATTAACCAAACATTAAAAGATATTGAAATAATTTGTATAAACGACGGTTCAACTGATAATTCATTAGATATTCTTAAAGCATATTCAAAAAACGACGAACGAATTGTTCTTATTAATAAAGAAAATGAAGGTGTCTCTATCGCAAGAAACTCCGGTATAGAAAAAGCAAGCGGTGAATATATCATGTTTGTAGATTCGGATGATTACCTTGAATTAACAGCATGTGAAGATTTATATAAAAAAATTAAAAAAGACTCCTCGGATTTGTTAATATTTAATCATTTTTGCATATTTGAAAATAATAAAAAAAATGCAAAGGAACTTAATGCCTTAACTGAGGATATCATTTTTAATTTTAAAAACAGTCCTGAAGATTTTTTCTATATTAACACAGGAATTCTTGGGAAATTATACAAAAATAATAATATCGGTAAATTAAACACTCTGTTAAAAAAAGGGGAAGATACCGTCTTTTTTTGGGAATATTGTCTAAAAAATAATCCTAAAATATCCATATTAAATAAATCTTTATATAACTACAGAATAAGAAGCAATAGTACTATGGAAAATATTGAACATTTTAAAAATTGCGAAATTTTCCAATCAATTGATGTTCTAATAAATTCTAAGCACTTTAAACAAGCAAATCCTACCACTCAAATTTTAATATTAGATAGATGGGGATTATCTTTAGCATATGAATATAAAGTTTTTGTTAAATATAAAAACATTAAAATACCTAAGGTATATAAACAAAAAACTAAAGAGTTTATAAAATTATTTGATAAATATGATAGTAATTTAACTTGCAAAATCAGGAACAGATTAAAACATCAAATATCAAAAGCTAAATACGGAAAATATGTAAAACTAGCCAATAAACTGTTTTATGTAACAAACGTAGATAGACATAAAGTTATCAACATTGCAGGTGTGCGTTTAAAATTTAAATATTTAAAAGGACAACTCAAAAAAGAACAAAATTTTATAAAAAAAATAAAGAAAAACCAAAATAATTTTCAGAAAGATTGTTATTTGTTATTTGACTGTTTACATGACAATACAGTCGAATGTATAGATGCTTATTCTTTATTCCAATATATGGAGACTCTCGGGGGAAAAGCGTACTATGTAGTTCTAAAAGATACCGAGCTTTACCGTCATTTAGAAGCTCAAAATAAATTAGAACATATCATAGGGCTTGAAAAATCTGTAAAAGATTACCCGGGAGATTTTTTTGAAAACATTTATGATATTTTGTTAAAAACTAAAGCTATAATAACTTCATTTGGTGAAAATACTATAACTACTAACAAATTTTTCAAACAAAACCCTTATTGGCAGTACATATTTATTCAACACGGACCAACATTTATGAAAGAAACTGTGTTGTATAATAATTATTTATATCCTGAAAAATTCGATAAAATTTTAGTTTCTTCGGAAAATGAAACTAACCTTTTCAAAAAATACAATTGGGATGAAAATAAATTACTTAAAGCAGGTTTACCTCGTTGGGATTTATTACCTAAAAACTACAGTAAAAACTCAGAAAAAACTATTCTTATAATGCTTACGTGGCGCAAACTAAATTTAGTTTCTTTTGAGAATTCTTTATATAAGAAAAATCTGCTTAGACTTTTAAATAATAAAAAATTAAATACATTATTAGAAGAAAAAAATATAAAATTATACTTTGCTCCACATCACGCTCTATTAACAAATCAAGATATCAATTTTACAATTAATAGCAAAAATATAACTATTCTAAACAGCGAAAATATTTCCAAATACATAAAACAATGTTCATGTCTGATTACTGATTTTTCATCAGTTGCATTTGATTTTATGTTTCAGGATAAACCCGTTATATTATATCTTTTAGACAAAGATGAACCAAATGCACATATACACGATAGAGAAGATATGGCTCGTTTTGATTACAAAAAATACATTATCCCGAATGTTTGCTATGAAGAAGATGAAGTTATTGAAAAATTAAAATATTATATTGAAAATAACTTTGAATTAGAACATGAAACCAAGGAAAAATATGACAAATTTTTCTATACAAAAGAAAATATCAGACAAAAATTAGTCGAAGAAATTGATCGAATTTGCAAATAATTAAAATCACTTTAAATCTAATCTCGATTATATACTATTTTTGAATAACAATTCCGCCGGAAGAATACCCAGAAGCTCTACAAGAACCTGATTCATAAAGTTTTCCAAAGTATGTAAACTCAAATTTTAAACATTTTTGAGGATTTCTGTATGTCTTTCCGTCAATAACAAAAGATTTACGTTCTTTTAAATATTCAGGATACATAACTTCAAACGAAACATCTTGAGCCCCTAAACCAATTAAATGCCCTTTAAAATTACAATATTCATCACCAATCCGTTTATTCAAATCTTTGTCGGACAACGGAAGCCATTTTTTTGTTTGTTTGAGTACTTCTTGTTTTATATATTTTACATCATTTGCAATATCTTGTTCTGTCTTAATACATTTAGGTTTTGCAATTGATTTTGGAGGCACATTTTCTATTCTTACAGGGGTATCACTGTCTTGTTTTTGTCTTTTTACAACAACATCATCTGCCATTGCAGGCATTATACCAAACAAAATTAAACTTATTAAAAAGACTCTTAACATAGAATTAACTACTTTGAATTAAAATTTTTGTATTTGTAGCTTAAAATACTGTAACTTGAAAGTTCGCTTGATGCATTATCATCACTATAAAAAACAGAAGTGCCTGTTGCTTTTTTGTAATTTTCTTCATCCATCTTTTCCTGTTTATTACAAGCGTGAGTGAATGAGGCAATTTCAGCATTGGTAATTCTGCCATCATGATTTGTATCCATTTCATCAAAATTATCAAGGATTTTATTAATCATATCCCCTGACATTCCAGATGCTGCTAACTGAGTTAACTCTGAACGAGAAACCCCTGACTGAGAAATCGTATTTGTTAAATTATTCATCTCATCAGCACTGATTATACCATCACCATCTTTATCAAGAGTTTGAAAATTATTTTGCAAGTATGAAGCAAAAGACTGATTTAGTGTCAAATAATTTGTTGTATCATTTTTTGCCGCAGTAATATTTTTATAAGTTACACCATCTTCCGGATACAAAGATGCCAAATATGAGTATGTATTTGTCAAATTTGATGCAATGCTATTAATAATAGATGAACCTGATGCCATAATATAAATCCTTTTTAATTTCTACCTTATTTTTATAATAATAATTTTTCGGGAAAAGTCAATATTATTATAATTTATATGATAGAATAAAATAGAAAAAAGAGGGCAGTATGATTATAGAAAATTCAAAAGAAATTATAGATACACTTAATAATGGCGGAGTTATCGCATACGTAACCGATACGGTCTGGGGATTAGGCTGTCTGCCAAACAATGAAAATGCCGTTAAAAAAATATACGAAATAAAAAAAAGAGAAGCTCAAAAACCTTTAATTTTAATGTCGAATGAAGTATATAATCTTTTGAATTACGTCAAACCTATTCCAAAAATCGGACAACAACTGATAAAAAAATACTTCCCTGGAGCTCTCACAATTGTAACCGAAAAAAACGAAAATACTCCGAATTATATAACCTCAAATATGCTCACCGTCGGAATCAGAGTTCCTGACAATGAAGTATTTAGAGAAATTTGCGAAATCATACCAAATCATGTCCTTGCAACAACAAGCGCCAACCTCTCTCATCAACCTTCTGCAAAAACATATGAACAAGCTGTAGAAAACATGACAGGATTGGCTGACCTAATAATCAAGGATTACGGATACCACGCAAAAGGTTTAGAATCAACAGTTGCCGGCGTTATGGGGAACGAATTGAGAATTTTCAGACAAGGAGCAATCTCTATAGATATATAACAATTTGAAATTTATTATATTTTCTAATAAAATATAATAAAACAAGGGGACAATTATGGAATTTATTTTATACATAATATATTTGTATGTACTTATTTATACGCTTTATATGCTGATTTTATCAGTAAGAAACTTGAAAGATAAACCTTTTTCAATAGAAAGAAAATACTCAAGATTTGACGACTATAAAGCTAATTTTGCGGTAATAATTTATAGCCACAACCATAAAAATTGTCTTGAAGAACTTATTGAACAAATAAAAATGCAGGATTATCCCCTTGCAAATTTCAAAGTTTATGCAATTTTAGACGACTGCAACGACGGTTCAGAAAAACTTTTTGAACACGACAACTTTGTCCACGTTATGAACATTCAAGACGTAGGAACATTAGGCAAAAACAAGTCTATATCTATGCTATTAGAAGAAATAAACAAAGACGACTCAATCGATGCTTATATCTTCATTGACGGAATCAGAAAAATTGATACAAATTTCCTGACTCTGGCAAATGCAGCACTGCAAAATGCAGATGCAATTACCGGTGAACTTAATATAAACAGAGAAAACCTTGATATAATTGATAGAGTTAAATCCGTATACAAAAAATATCAAGCAAATTTCTTTAAACAGGCAAGAACTCTGCTTGGACTTGCAACAACAGTAGATTCAGGGCTATTCATCCTAAAAAAATCCGTTTTTGACGATATTGATGGCATTAATTTTAAAGATATTAACAGTGAACTTGAATTTAGCCTGCTTCTATCTAAATCAGGCCACAAGTGTGTTTACAACCCAAATATTCAATCCTACATCCATGGACAAGATTATTTGTTTAAAAAACCAAGACTTACTAAAAGATTTAATCTTTTAAAAACTAATTTTAAAAATTTAAAAACAATAAACTTCCCGTTTATTGAACATATGTGTTCTTTATTAAACCCTAATTTATGGTTATTGGTAACGTTATATACAATACTTATTTGTTACTCATACCATTGTCAATTCATTGTAAAATGTAATGTTGTAATATTTTCAGCAATAATTTTGGCAGCAGTATTTGGATTAAGCTTAGTAAATGCAAAACTAAATATACAAGAAATACTTTTACTAATCCTATACCCAATTTATTCAATTTGCCATATTATTAAAAACTTCCCGCCAATCAGAGCATTGATGAAAAAATTAGGAACTGAAACCGATAAAGAGACTGATAAACTGGAAATCGATGTTGCAGTTCAAACAAAACATGGCGATAGATTTTGCAAACTTGAATTTATCTCGACAGAAAGCGGTTTATCAAAAATAAGATTTGTATACAAAAATAAAAAATATACAACAGCACCTCATTTGAGAATGATTGATGCACTACAGCAATTAAAATCAAAGATGAACGATTACGGATTAACTTTAAAAATATGCAGTTGTTGCACCCATTTCACATCTGCTTCCGATGGTTCAAAAAACATGTTAAAAGGACACTGCCATAATGAATTTCCAAGTCCGCTATTAAGCGAACCGAGAGCAACTTTAATCTGGAATTCCTGTTCGAGTTTTGAAATTGCGGAAGTTGATAATATCATCGAAGAAATGGCGCAAGAAGTTGAAAATCAACAAAATTAAATTTGAAACAAATAACTTGAGAGAGTACAATATCAGTATGAAAAAAATATTAAGTTACATATTTATAATTTCATTATTATTAAACAGTTCTGCAATTTTTGCAGCAGAACCGCTTAAAGGTTCAGTAACAGAATCCGCAGAATTCACGAACTTACAGGATGAATTGTTTACAGGAAAAATTGAAACCTTAAGTAAAAAAGAAATTATAAATATGACAGTTTCTCAAGTCCTAGATTCATCTTATTCAATTGAAGGCGATGAATTCTTTGCCGAAGTTACGGATGACGTATACGGAGATAAAGGAATTGTTATACCTAAAGGTACATTAGCCCACGGAAAGCTTACAAATACAACTCAACCTGGCAAACTCGGAAAAGAAGCTTCCATGGATTTATCTTTTGACTATTTGGTAACCCCTGACGGACGAGAAATCCCAATTGAAGGTAAAATGACAACAAAACTTCATCCGATAAGTCAAGGTGCAAAGATTGTCGCTCAAGATGTCGGATATACCGTTGCCGGAGGTGCAGTAGGCGGATTAATGGCACTAAATTGGCTTGGGCTGGAAGCAGCAATAGCGTCTCAAGGATACACGATTGCCGGTGGAGCTGCTATTGGAGGCGTGGCAGGACTTGGAGTTGCTCTAATCCGAAAAGGTAACCACGTTCTAATTGCTCCGGGAGACGAAATAAAAGTTAAAATAAACAGACAAATAGATTTACCTGTCTATAAACAAGATGCTCTAAAACAAGAAGAAGTTTTATATGACGGTATAACAATTAATATCAATAATATTAAACATGAAAAAGACCCATTTGGTGAAGTAAATACAATCACACTGACATTACTGATTTCAAATATGTCAGATAAAACTTTGTCAGGATTTGATATGGCATTGGTTAATGATTACAATGTAAAATTCAGTCCGTCAATTTTTGGAAACACAAAACTGATGTTCCGACAAATTAAACCGGGAGACAAATTGGTCGAAAATGTTTCATTTTCTGTCGATAATATAAACAGAAAATTTTGGTTAACTTTCTACGACAGGAAAAACAACAAAGTCATAACAAAGATTTCTGTTGACAATGCTTATAGAAATCTTCCGGAAAAGACAAAAAAACAAAATCAAAAACTAAGAACACAAAGAAAGAATTTCCAAAAAGACGACGATTTTATGGATATGGATTTTTAAAAAATAAAAGGGGCTATTAATAACCCCTTTTATTTTTTAACTTAAAATAGCTTCATCAACTAATTTAAAATAAAATTCATATAAATTATCCAATTTTGCCTGTAGTCGATTTCGAGCATCAGAACCTACATCCAAATCATGCATCATGGATCTTGTTTCTTCAATTGTTTTAGTTACAGACCTAATTGTTTTTCTCAGTTTAACATTTTTTGCATCGCACTTGCTATCTAATTTTTCATATTCGTCTATAACTTTATTGCCAAACTCATACAAATTTGCTAATTTTTTCTGAAGCTTGTCTCTAACTAAAGAGTCAGGAGGACAATCTTCTAATGCAATTTTTATTTCATCAATTTCTCCATCAATTTCTTTTACTTTTTGTTTTAGCAACTCCAATTTTTGTTGAGGAGTTACTTCTTTTTTAGATGAGACAAAAGCATCATCCGTCAATTCTTGTTTTTTTGAATTAGCTATATCTCGTTTAAAATCTCTAATTTCTTTTTGAGTTTTACCTTCAAAATTAATTTCGGAATTTACACTTGAGGTATTATCGTTTTTTCCAAGAAATGGTAATACGTGGTTAAAATCAATCATAGTAACCCCTTTTTATAATCTTACACATATATATAAAAAATTTCTGTTCTATAAAATTGCATGAATACAAAACGATATATACTTTTGTAAATTTTTTATATCAATACTTGAAATTTTTTAATTTTATATTACAATTATAGTAATTAATACTAATAGGAGGAATATATGGCTTGCGGTTCATTAGAAATCGAAATTTTAAACACATTTTGGAATTTAACAGCTATTAACGAGGATGCTGACATTTCCATTCAAGATATTGTTGACGAACTATCTAAAAATGGTGTAGAAAGAGCTTATACAACCATCAAAACCGTTATGGACAGACTTGTTACAAAGAGCATTCTTGTTCGTTACAAGGTTGGTAAAAAATTCTATTACAAAGCAACAATGGACAGACGAGAAATGGCTCTTGATATGTTAAAAGAATTTACTGAAAATTTCTTCGACGGGAATTATGCAGAAATGATGCGTTTTGTAGAACGTGAAATGGACGAGCTTTTAGTAAAATAGTATAAAATGACAGTTGATAACGATAGACTTATTGTTGCAAGATTATTGCGAGAAGTCCGTATTGGTGCACGTTGCGTAAGAGAAGCTATGATGTTATATCCGAAAGATACAACTGATGAGAGTCTTATTGCCGCATACCATGCGCTTATTCATTATGAAGCAGATGAAGATATACGCCATCGGGACAGCCTCTACAAAGAAGAACAGGATGACTATTTGGAATTTTTATCCTATACTTTGGAAAAAGGGGAAGATTTGCCTGCAAATATTATAGCAAATTACAAACAATACTACGATAGCGCACCAATTCTTCATAAAAACACACTACAAGGATTTTTTAAAGGATTTTGGAAATCTTTAAACATCAGGAGAAAGTAAATGAAAAGGATTTTTATAAGTTTAGTTATACTATTATCAACACTAACGGGGATTTCTGCATATGCAGCTGAACAAACTGGTATTGAAGTTTTACCTACAATGGAAACTAAAAGTACAACAGCTAACAGAATTTGGGTCGGAACATTCCAGATTGTATGGAATGAAGCTATAGATAACGTTGTAAAAAAGCCTATCAAATTTGTTGACCATAACTCAATCATTGCAAAAGAACTAAACAAAAAATCTTTTAAAAAAACTGATATCAGCAGTAATTCATATTACACAAAAACAGGTATCATTTCCCCTGAATTAAAAACTACAATAGAAAAAGGTATTAAGGATAAATTCAACGAAACAAGCGATATCTTGAACGCATTCGATTTTTCATATCAACCGGATAAAATTTTTATCTATGCAATGTTAAAAAAAGATTTTAAGTTTATAAAACCGTTTGACAAATTATCCGATGCTCCTTTTTCTAAAAATCTGACACCTGTAAAATATTTTGGAATAAAAGCAAACAGCGACAGAAAATTAGCAAAAAATGTTGACGTATTATTTTACAATTCATATGAAGATTTTGCGGTTAAATTACTAACAAAAGATAAGGATGAAGTTTTATTATACAGAACAAATGACGATAAAACTTTTAAGGATTTTTACACAGATTTGAACAAAAAAACAAAGTCTTATAATGGTAATAAAAAATTCACATCTGAAGACAAATTAAGAGTACCTGACATAAGCCTATATCAGGAAACAAGCTTTAAAGATGTGGAAGGTTATAGAATTAAAGGAACAGATTTTAAAATTGACAAAACAATTGAAACTATCGATTTCAAGATGAACAATGAAGGGGTAAAACTAAAAAGTGAAGCAGCAATAGCAATGACCTGTCTTGCTATGCCTATCGATAGAAGCAGAGACTTTAATTATACAGATAAATTTGTGCTATTCTTGATTGAAAAAGGTCAAAAAACACCGTATTTTGCAATGAGAGTAACAGATGTTGAGACATTAAATAAAACAGGTAAATAACAATGGCAAAAGTAAAATCAAAATGGATATGCCAGCAATGCGGCTATGAAAGTGCGGGATACTTGGGCAAATGTCCGGAATGCGGTTCATGGGCAAGTTTCACTGAAGAAGTTCAATCAAATCTAAAACCAGCAAACATTTCACCTCAAGGAATTGCGAATGACACAAAACCTTCACTTATTAATGATATTCATATTGGAGATGAAGTCAGAATAAGCACAAATATCTCTGAATTTGACAGAATTCTTGGTGGCGGACTTGTTCAGGGTTCACTTGTTCTAATCGCAGGAGACCCGGGAATAGGGAAATCTACAATCCTTTTGCAAACAAGCGGAGAACTTGCAAAACAGGGTAAAAAAATCCTATATGTTTCTGCAGAAGAATCAGCCAGCCAATTGAAACTTCGTGCCAACCGATTAGAAATAAATTCGGACAATCTATACATATATCCTCAAACAAACCTTGAAAGTATACGTCAGCAAATTTCCGAACTTAATCCTGACACCATAGTAATAGATAGTATTCAAGCGATTTATTCTCAGACAATCACCTCATCTGCAGGCAGTGTTTCTCAAATTAGAGAATGTTGCAACATACTGATGCAAATTGCTAAAAATCAGAATATCACAATAATTGTCATAGGACATGTTACAAAAGACGGAAATATCGCAGGTCCAAAAATATTAGAACATATGGTAGATACGGTTATTTCTTTTGAGGGAGACAAATACAAATCTTACAGAATGCTTCGTTCTATGAAAAATCGTTTTGGTAACACTTCGGAAGTCGGAATTTTTGAAATGCAAACAAAAGGACTTGTTGAAGTCAAAAACCCAAACGAATTATTTTTGAATGAACGATCCCAAGACGCAATTCCGGGAAGCGCAATTATTGTAACAAATGAAGGAACTCGTCCGTTACTTGTCGAAATTCAGGCACTTGTAGGAACAACTCCATACCCGACACCAAGGAGAGTTACAAACGGAGTTGATAACAGTCGACTTTTACAAATTCTTGCAGTTTTAGAAAAAAGAGTTGGATTAAATCTTTCAAAACAAGATGTTTATGTAAACGTCATGGGTGGAATTGAAATTGATGAACCAAGTGCAGATTTAGGAATTGCAATTGCAATAGCCACTTGCGCAAGAGATGTTGTAGTCGATTCTCAAACCGTAATTATCGGAGAAATCGGACTATCAGGAGAAATCCATCCGGTTAACAATATTGAAAAACGTTTGAATGAAGCAATTACATCAGGTTTTAAAAAAGCAATAATTCCTTATGCAAACCGTACGGTTAAAAACGAAAAAATCAATATTGTACCGGTAAAACGTCTAATTGATGCGATTACCGCCTGTATTTCACCAACACAAAGTTAGATTATTTGTTTTTTAGGTGGGAGGGGAAGTAGGTTGGAGTTTCAGCCAAACGACCGATTCTTCGCTTCGCTCAGAATGACATACTCCCTATTCAAATCGAAAAAATAATTCCATTCTGCCAATTGTTTCACATCACACACTCGATATAGAATCCAAAAATTCATCAAAAGAGTCAAGAACATCCAATGCCAAAAACAAGCGATAGGTAATTTTACCCATATAGTTAAGACATGCCAGAACACTATCCATACCCTCACAATGCCGGTATTTTTTACAAAAGATATGAAGCATTACTAAAAACGCATTTAATTCAAGAATTAAAATTTGTACCTCTTTTTTTGTATAAACACGATTATTTTCTTCCTCAAAAGTTAAATCTTTCATATAGTCTCCTTTACTACACATTTTATTCAAATTAAACAACAACTATTCAATATAATGAACAATACATATCACATTGTTCATTATTTGTCAACTATATTCCATAATGTATATAATAATTCCATTATGAGAACAAATTTAACATCAAAAGAACAAGTAAAAATAATAATAGCAAGAGAAGCATTGACAGCGCAGAAACTTGCAGATGCTTTAACCGAAAAAACCGGTAAAAAATATACCCGACAAAGTATCGCACACCGAATTTCTCAAAGCTCATTCAATTATGATGAAGTAAAAGATATCGCAGATATCTATGGTTATGAAATTACAATAAATAAACAAATATAATCACCTAATATTCTAACTTCTTTTTTAAGAATTTATATTATAATAATGAAAAAGGAGCAGTTATGAAACCCGAAGAAAGTCTTGGTAAGTTTTTACTTGAAAATAATCTTACGATTGCAACCGCAGAATCTTGCACAGGCGGTCTACTAAGCTCTAAATTAACGGATATTTCAGGCAGCTCAGCCTTTATACATTTAAACTTTGTAACGTATGCAAATGAAGCAAAACATAGGATTTTAGGAGTAGATTGGGAAATTTTAAATACCTTTGGAGCAGTGAGCGAGCAATGCGCACAAGCAATGGCAGAAGGACTTCAAAAAGTAACAGGATGTGATGTTGCATTGTGCACAACAGGAATTGCAGGTCCTACAGGAGGAAGCAAAGATAAACCCGTCGGACTTGTTTATATTTCAGTAAAATACAATAATATTGTTACAATAAAAGAAGTTAAATTATCTCCAAACATCCCAAGAATTCAGATGAAAGAAAAATTCGCAAACCTCGCACTGGAATTTGCCCTATCTATCTTATCCGGCAATAAACTGTGCTAAAAGTTCAGGATATTTATTTATTAAAGCATCTGCAAACTTTTCGGTATCAATTTGAGTGATAACAACAGATAACAAATCTTGCGGAAGCTCTTTCATCATTTTTTCAAGATATTCCGGCTTAATTACACCCATCGCTTTTACCAAATCATCTTTGTCTCTTTCTCGACCTATCATATGGGTATATGCGCCGGTATCAAATTTTTCATATAATTTATTATCAGCACGAGTCAACATTAAAGTTAATTCGCGCTTTTGAGTAGGTTGCAAATTAGTAATAGCCTTTTTGTATGCCAAATCACCCAATTGTCCGATTTGTCTTGTTAATTCAACAGAATTACCTTCTGCTTCTTCACCTGTTACACTTTCCAATATTTGTTTTAGATATGTTTCAGGCAAGGATTGAAGATTTTTTAATAACAACTCTTTATCCATATCTACATTTGTAAGAAGCTTATTTAACTCTTGCTCCGGCATATAAAGTATAATCTGCTGGTCAGAAAATAATTGAAATACAGTTTTTACCAATTCTTCTTTTGGAATACTTGAAAGTAAATCCAACAATTTATCTTGAGAGAAGAAATTCAACCCCTCAATCAAATCACTTGTTTCTAACATAGGTATTAATTCTTCAAGCTGCAGTGATGACATTGAGTTAAAAATAATCAACTTGTTATTAGGATCAGCAAGTTGAAATAATTCAATTAACTGAGAAACATTTGTAAACATATCAGCCGCAAGCTGTATCGCAGCCTGATTGCCTTGTGCAGCTTCAGCTTCAATAATTTCTTCAACAGTTTTACCCTGATACATTTCCATTTTGGAGGTGGAAATGTTCAGTCTCGAACATAAATAATCAATATCTGTGTTAATTGAAATTGACATTAAAAAACCTCAAAGTCTCTCATTATATATATTAACGTATATTTTTCGAGGATTTTTCAGGCTAGTTAACTTTCGTTACAAAAAGTAATAATTCAAAGTTTTTTATATCATTTCAAGCACACCGTCAGAAATAATTCTAAATTGGCAGCCACGTGGAAATAACATTTCTTTTTCCATAGTATCCGTTAAATCCCAATACGGAGTACCTGCCTTAACTCGTATTTCATAAGTCATATTATCTGCACCATTAGAGATAACACCTTCCATTGATGCACCTCTTTCCGTTGAAGTAGAAAGATATCCGGCATCAGTCAGAATTCCATCATTCGCAGACTTTAACCACGATGCCGGAGCATCTCTATATACAGTTATTGGTTTGGTTGTTCTTGAATTCATTTGATTATCAAGAATATCAATACTTTCTAAAATCGTACGATTATAGTCTTTCTTTTCTTGAATTTGCCTTGTTATATATTCTTTAAAAACTTCTGGCATATCATCTTCAATTGTCGGCAAGCTTTCAAATTCACCACGTCTTAAAAAGTTATTAACATCTTTTCCGCATTCTAAATAAAAACCTTTTGGATTGCGACGTAAAAAACTATAAATATCACTACTTTCAGGAATATTTTCGCTAACCAAATTTGTCAAAAATTTTGATTTAGCAAACTTTTGTACTCTTGAACCTAAAGAACCAATTGACCCAAAAGCAATTGTTGCCAAACAGTCCAGTGAATTGTTTAACATTGACGGATTTGTAGCATAACTTTTTTCTTCTTTATTTGGTCTATAATTTGAAGAAATTAAATTGTAATTATTAAATTTTATATTTTGAATATTACTAAGCATTTAACCTTATCACCTGTGGTTGTTGAACACGTCTTGATGCACAAGCAGCTTCTTCTGCAGCTTTTTCAATACGAATAATTTCTTTTACGATTAAGTCTCCCATTGATTTTTCCAAATTGGCAGCATCTAAATTTTCAAGGATTGAAATATCAATTTTACCATTTTCGAGAGCTCTTAAGAATTCAGATAAATAATCCATAACTAAGCTTGAAGATTTTCCTGATTCTTTCAAACTTTCATTGATTTGAAGAACTACTTCACCAAAATCAAGTTTTGGAAAACGTGCCTTAAAATTTTCTATAAAATTCGATGTAATTCTGTTATTATCCAGAGCCTCCATAACTACAGCTCTTTCGTTATAACCCATACGAGCACGGTATTCTCGATTACTCAAATAATGCTCATAAGCTAGCGGGTCATTTTTTCTCAATGACAATTCATAAAAATGATCCCAAGCACCGTATTTTCCGCAAGCACGTGGAGAAACACCAAATTCTTTACAAAGATCAAGATACATTTTGTACCATGCTGCCAACACTTTTGGAGGTTCGGCAGGCGGCGGTGTTGAACCTGAACCTTTACTAAAAATTTCTTTTGATAAAATATTACCTTTTTTATCTCGAATAATACGGATTTTTGTTGAAGAATTTTCTTCTATTATTTCAAAGTTACCATTTGCCATTCGTCTTACAAGTTTACTTTCTTGTGAATAGTCATTGCAAATATTTCTTTCTAACAGTTTAAATTTTCCATTCTTACCTTTAACATATATTTTTGTTATTTCTGTATGCCCGTCTACTATTCTTGTTAATCTGCGTCGTCCGTCATAAATTGATGTTGTAGACTTTACACCGTCTCTGTAAATTGAAGGTTCTATCCTTGTTTCAGATACTAATTTTCCGGTTTCATCAGAATATAAGCTGATAATTTGATTACCGTTTTTATCCGTCTGTGTAACTTTCTTTAATGTTACACCATCTTCCCTTGTAATCTTTGTTGTATTTTTTTCAAGCTCTTGGGCTTTAAGTTTGGCTTTTTCAGCTTTTTTAAGCTGACGTTGTTCGGCTTTTATTCTGGCATATTTTTGCGGATTTTCTTCCTTCAACTTCAACATTGCTTCTTTTTTTGCTTGTTTTTCAGCAACAATTTGAGCTTCCTGCTCCATTTGTGAATAAAATTCCTGCATTTCTGATCTGGTAGATTCAGGCATAGTCCGACTGCCAAGACGCTCATCTATAGTTTCATTCAACTTAGTATCAAGCTCTTGCGGTTCGTGCAGTTTTCTATCAACTCTTGATTTAATTCTTTCACCAATTCGTTGTCTGTGTTCTATTTCACTATAATAATCATTTAAATCATCCAATTCTTTATTTGTGCCAAAAAACTTATTATCAATCCACTCAGAATCAACTACGTCATTATATCTTGAGTTGAAATCATCATAAATTCTTCTGGCTTCATCAGTCATAACACTACCGGCTTTCTCAACAGCTTTACCAGAAGATAAGTCATCAACAGGTGGCTTTATTGTCGGGACTTTTCCTCGTTTAAGATACAAAAGCCCACCTAAACTAATAGTCGCTAATGCACCAAGACCTAATAAAATCTTCTTAGTTTTACTTTTTGATTTTCTGTTTGAATTTACACTTACATTTTCATTTTCTTGTTTTAGTTCATTTCCAACCAAATTACCGGAATTAAAACCAACCGGAGACGAAGGTAAACTTACAATTTTCATCTAATCACCACACAAATCTAATATAACTAACTGTTTATACTAAATCATATTTTTGAGAAATTTTGCTACATGCAAAACTTATATTAAATAAATTTTACAAAATTCCCCAAAACAGCCTTGTAACAAATTTTATAAGTGATATAATTTTTATATAAATTACAAATCAAGAAGGAGAGTTATAATGCCAAAATTTGAATTTAACTTATCTATGGACGAATTAAAAAAACGTACACATAAAGATTATTTAGTTACAAAAAAATTCCTGACACCTGAAGCTCCGGAATATTTAGAACTTGCAGAAGGGGATAAGTTGGCATTAAAACACCTAGTAAGAGCTGCCGAAATATTAGAAAAAATCAATATGCAATTAGATTGCAAACAGAATCTTGAAGTTAAAGAATTTTTAGATAAAGAAACAAAAAAAGGTAATAAACAAGCAGAATTAACAAAAATTTTATTTGATGCTCAAAAAGGTATCAATGCAATCGATACAATGTCAACTCCGATAAATCTTATAAAAGGAATAGAGACAAAACTTGGCAAAGGGGTTTATCCGGAAGACCTATCAAAAGAAGAATTTCACGCAGTACTTATGAGAATGCTAAAAGAAGGTAAAGATGAAGAAGTTAAAGAAATTCTAACCCAGCGTTCAGTTGTTGTAAGAGCTGCGGAAGATTTAGCAGGAATTGATTATATTGACTATTTTAGCGAAGATTTTGCAAAAATGGCAGATGAACTTGAAAAAGCTGCAAAAGTTTCAACAAATTCTGATTTTAACGAATACCTGAAACTTCAAGCAAAAGCCTTGAGAACAGCTGACCCGATGCTTGATGCTTATGCTGATAAGAAATGGGCATCACTTCAAGATACCCCTCTTGAATTTACGATAACAAGAGAAAACTATGAAGATGAAATGACCGGAACTATCGTCGAAAACGAAGAACTTTCTAATATGTTAAAAGAACACGGAATTTCTCCAATTCCAAAAGATTTCCTTGGCGGCAGAGTGGGTATTGTTAATAAAAAAGGCACAGAAGCACTTATGGCAATAAAAAAATATCTGCCAACAATTGCACAAAATATGCCATATGCTGACGAATACGAACAAACAATTTCAGCAAAAGCTGATACTGAACAAACAATGGTTGATGTTGATATGGTTATGGCATCAGGAAATGTCGGAGAATATCGTGGAGGAATTACACTTGCAGAAAATCTGCCAAACTCTGACAAACTGTCTTTAACAATCGGCGGTGGACGCAGAAATGTATATCACAGACAAATCCGTTTTATATCTGATAAGAAAAAACTCCAAGAAAGACTGGACGCCATCTTAGATAAAGAACAACACAAATATTATCTTGATGAAGCTGATCACTGGTTCACAATAGGACACGAAAATGCTCACTCACTCGGACCAAAAGACAGTAGTGAAGGTTTAGGCAAATACAGAAATATTATTGAAGAAAATAAAGCAGATATGGGCGCATTAGCATTCGTTGATTTATTGACAGAACTTGGAATGTATACCCAAGAGCAAAGGCTTCAAATAATTGTTACAACTATTGCCGACAATTTCCTAAAATCAAAACCGACAATGTCGCAAGCTCACCGTGTTAGAACAGTAATGCAGAATAAATATTTTGCTCAACGAGGAGCATACGATATTACAAAAGACGGTAAAATTCATGTAAATATCGAAAAAGTTGTACCTATCGCAAAAGAAATGTTAGCTGAAATTATCAGAATTCAAATTGATAACGATTTTACAAAAGCTGAAAAATATGTAAACGATAATTTCATTTGGACAGATAATATGGAACTTATCGGTAAAAAACTTCAAAAAGTTTCTAAAGCTCTAAACGGAACTCTTGAAACAAAATTAGCTGATAAGTTATTAAACAAAGAGTAAATACATCTTTACATTTCGATAAAAAATAAGCAATTTCTCTCCATAAATATACTTTATATATATGGGATAAATATTATGGAGAAATTATATGTCTGTTAACGTAACGACAAAAGCGTCAGTTTCATCGTTTCAACAATGTGATGGTACAAACTTTACAACAGCCGGAGTTGATAACAGTTTCAAAGTCGGTGAAGGAAACATTGGCGTATATACAGGGATTGGATTAACTTTTAATGAACAACCGGCAACTGCCATTGTAGATTTAAAAGGTTCAATGCCATACGGAAACAGTGTATTTTCAGGAGGATTCAGAGTAAGAAACAATCTTGGAGAAAATTCTCAATCTGTACAATTTAGATTACAACCTTGTACGGTAACAGTTCCGGTTGCAAACGGAACAAATATTTACGCAACCCCATATATGGCAACAAAAGTTAACTATAATTCAGGGGATGTAACAACAAGTTTTGGTGCATACGGAGGGGTTTCTCAAAAAGTCGGAAATGTAAATATTTTTGTAGAAGGGCAAATTTATGACTTTTCTAACGTTAATAAAAATACAACAAGTATTAATGTAGGAGTGTCTATTCCTATTAACGGGTAAAGTTCATTTATGAATTTAAAAATCAAAAACATTAAATCAATTGGTAGAAGTCTTTTAAGCAGGACTCAATTTGGTATTCATGGAATTAATCCGAAGTTAACATATGAACCAAGCGGTAAATCTTTTGAACTGCCAAGATTCTGTTCTGTTGAAATGCAACAAGCCCGACAAATGAATAAAATTGCAATTAGTGAAATCAAACATCCAAAAGTCAGAACCTATAAAAAAGCTAGCCCAAAAGATTTGCAACAACTGACTTCAACATCAATTGAAGATAGTTTTTCAAGAGTCGAATGGACAAACCCAAAAGACGGAAAAGTTTATAATATTTTAAAACAAGGCGAGACCAAAGAAGGCAAAATTATTGTCAGAATTTTGGATGAAGATGGAGCATTCATAAAAGAAGCCGAACTTACACCAAAAACAATAATGATTCCTGATAATTATGAAGATGCAACCTCAGTATTAGAAATACCACACGGAGAACTTGTTACAACATACGCAAAAAGATTCAATCCGTTTGCACGTTACATCAAAGTTCAACTAAACAGGTCTGATTTAGCCAGCGACCTTGCACCCAAAATAATTATGGATGCAATTGAAAAAAACGGTCAAGTTGACTTTATATCCTGCTCGTTCGGTCATACTTCATACACCCAATCAAAATTAAAAATGTCAAAGAACATAATGCAATTAGCATTTCCTGCAACCGATTATGACTTGATTGTAAAACCAAACCGCAGAATTTTATTTTCAGCATATAACGCAAATCCATCAGAATACCCTAAAATAAATGAACTTTCTAACAACATTTTGTGTGTAACATCAAAAGTCGAAGGTGTCGGTTCATTATCAGATAAAACAGGAAAAGTTTCAGAATTTTCAATGTCAAGAAATTCTGAGCTTACGCAACACTACGAAATTGGAGAATTTACACCAACAATAACAAAAGAAGGTTTAAACATAACAGGTCTGTCCGGAACAGATATGCCATTCCCGAGAAAATATTTAGAAAGAATTTCAAAAAATCCGTTTTTAGGTAAGCCTGTCGACCGAGTTCAAAAAATAGTAAAAGAAATTAATGACCAAATTTCAAAATTAACCAAAGAGAAATATAAACTATTCGGTACAAACAAAACAGCTGCAGAAATTCAAGAAGCAAGAAATAAATTAGAAAAACAAATTTCTATATTAACCCAAAGAAAAATCAAAATTAATACATTCTTAAATGAACTTACAAATGTAAACGGGCAATACAACGTTCCGCTGGAAAAAATTACCGGAACATCATTTTCTACACCTATAAGAACAGCAAAACTTGCACTAAACGATATGATGGAAGGGATTATTTAACCTCAGTTTGATAAGCCCATGCTGAATGATTATGAATACTTTCAAAGGCTTCACAATCAACTTCAAATTCACTTACAATACTATGTTCTCTAAGTTTTACAACAACTTCTCTCAAAACATCTTCAACAAACCTTGGATTATTGTAAGCTTTTTCTGTTACAAACTTTTCGTCTTTTCGTTTTAAAAGCGGGTACAAAGGACACGATGCACAATTTTCAATAAGCTCAATCAAATCCTCTAACCAAATATGTTCATTTTCATCATATGAAACCTTAACACTAATCATTGCTCGCTGATTGTGAGCACCATTATCCGAAATTTCTTTAGAGCAAGGACAAAGCGTTGTAACAGGGACTTTCACACCCAAAATAAATTTATATTCTCCATCAACAATTCTGCCTTCAAAAGAACAATCATAGCACATTGGAGCTGATAACTCGGTTACAGGCGATTTTTTATCAATAAAATATTTAAAATTAAATTCTAATTCTCCGCTTTGCGCATGTAAATTTTTAATAATTTTTTCCAAACAACCCTTAATATCAACTCCGAGAAGATTTTTTGTTCGCCATTCATTTAAAACTTCCACAAATCTGCTCATATGAGTTCCTTTGTACGCTCTCGGTAAAGACACACAAACCCTTGCTGTCGCATAAACAACCTTGTTTGATTTATTTTTTCGCTCTATTATCAAAGGGAGTTCAATATGTTTTATACCGACTTTTTGAATATCGACATTTCGCAAATCTTTAGAATTTTGAACATCTATCATTATTTAATTTCCCCTTTTAATAATTCTGATTTTGCTTGTTTCCACAAAGCATCGTACTCCTCAACAGAATATTCGGTCAATGGTTTTAAAGCAAGGTCTTCCATCTTTCTGAAACGTTTTTCAAACTTTTTATTAGCTTTTAATAAAGCCTGCTCTGCATCAATTTTATTCCATCTTGCAAGATTTACTGCCGCAAACAAAATATCACCAAATTCATCTTCCATATGCTCTTTATCATCTTCTAATTTTGCTTGCTTAAATTCTTCAATCTCTGAATAAAAACACTCGTATAAAGACTCCTCATTAGGCCACTCAAAACCGACTTTTACTGCTCTTTTAGAAATCTTCTGTGCAGAAATTAAAGCTGCTTGTGCTCTTGAAAGACCATCCATAACTGACTTTCTATCAGTTTTTTCTTCCGCTTTCAATTTATCCCACTCAACTTTAACATCCTCAGCAGTAGCAATTTTAGCACTTCCAAAAACATGCGGGTGTCGATGAATTAATTTATCTTTCAGTTCTTTTGCAACATCTTCAATATTGAAATCACCATCTTCTGAAGCAATTTGAGAATGCAAAAGAACTTGCAACAAAACATCACCAAGTTCTTCACGCAAATGCGGCATGTCATTATCATCAATTGCATCAACTGCTTCATAAGCTTCCTCAAGCATATTAGGGCGCAAAGAACCATGCGTTTGTTCCCTATCCCAAGGGCATCCGTCAGGCGCTCTAAGACGTCTTATAACTTCTATTAATTCTTCAAGATTTTTATATTTCATACTCATATTTTAACACAAATCATTCAAAAGGTGGATTTATAAAAATAATACTATGATAGACTTAATACGTGGATAGTCAGGAAAGAGGTTTAATATATGACAGCAATTGAAAGAATAAATCAATTAAGCCATCGTATCTTTAATACGAGCAAAAATGAACAATCAACATCAAGAACAAGCAATCCTTTTGCGGCTTCTAATTTCCAAAAAAATATCTTAACAGAAGATGTTTTTGAATCAAGCAAAGCAAAAGAAACTAATAAAATAAGTTTCACCGGTAACTTGAGTGCAAGTTCAAAAAGAATTTATTCAACTTTCGTTGGCTCAATCAGTGATTTTGGAAGCAAAATCATGGAAGGTATTGAATCAATTAAAGCATTCGGTGGCAGAATGAAAGAAGGTCTTGTAAATACTTGGAACAAAATTAGCGAAATCGGTAACAAAGAAGTAAACCTTGACGGAGCTAAAGAAGTATTATCAAGAGATATTACATCATTCTTTGTAAATTCCAGAGAAAAAGGAATTACTAAGATGGCTCAAATGAATCCTCAATTAGAGGTAAAACCAATGTTTGTAGAAGCTTTATCAAACTTAGAAGCTGACATGGCTATGGTTGCATAAGGAGGAAAAATGGATAGAAATATGATGAAAAACAATAAAAACTTCAACAGAGTAACTGATATAATTGAATCTTTAACAATTAATCCAAACCCTGAATCAATTGCAGTATTAGAAGAAATCGGAACTAATTCTTCAATTGATGAAGTTAGAGAGTTAACTTCCAGAGCTTTAGTTAAAAGAAATGAACACGATTCATTGAACGTTGTTATTTCAAGCCGAGGAAAAGGCATCAACGATTTATCAACAGTTGTTGCAATGAGTACAATCAACGAACTTTTATCTTTAGAAAACAAAGAAGAAGCAATGAGAGTTCTTGAAAACACAATTTCATCAGACAGTTTTGATGAAGAAGTTAAAGAAAATGCTCGTTCAGTAAAAGCATTAATGGCTTTAAGCTAATAAAATAATTATAATTTCATATAATAAAAAAGAGGTTATTAAAAATAACCTCTTTTTTTAATTAATTTTCCATACTATTTTTACGAACTTCTTCTTCTTTTATAAAATTACAAAGTTCTTCAAGCCTTGTATCTTCCATTGCATCCATAAGACTTTGAATATCAGTAAACTTACCCAATGCAAAGCCTGTTTCTGCAAGCAATACACAGTCATTACAAAGTCTGTAATCACCATATTGAATTGAACCCGCAAGACACTTATTCTTTCCACAGCAATCACACTCAAAATATTCATCCGCAATATCCGGATTTTCTTCCATATCATCAATTACCATTTGAGCAACAACAAGCTGCATTTCTTCAATTATTTCTTCTTTTGACTTTTCCATAGTTAAAAATCCTTATTTTATTAAATCTGCCATCTCACGAACCGCAACAGGTAGCCCTGTAAATACAGCTCTTGATATAATACTGTGTCCGATATTTAACTCATTTAACCCTTTGATTTCGTGCATTCTATGAACATTTTCATAATTCAAGCCATGCCCTGCATTAACTCCCAATCCCTTTTGTTGAGCCAATTCAGCAGCTTGTTTCAATAATCCAAACTGAAATTCTTCATTAGGATTTCCAAATGCATTAGCATAAGCACCTGTGTGTAATTCAATAAATTGTGCACCGGTTTCGGCTGCGGCAAGAACCTGAACTGCATTCGGATCTATAAACAAACTTACAATTATACCACTATCTTTTAACGGTTTTACAAAATTTGTTATTTTTTCGACCTGCCCTGCAACATCTAAACCACCTTCTGTTGTAACCTCCTGACGTTTTTCAGGAACTAAACAAACAAAATCAGGATGAAGTGATAGAGCAATTTTACCCATTTCTTCTGTTACAGCCATTTCAAGATTCAATTTTGTATTTATAATTGTTCTTAAAGTTTTCACATCATTATCTTTTATATGGCGTCTGTCTTCTCTCAAATGAGTAGTTATTGATGTTGCACCGTTCTGTTCACAAATTATTGCGGCATCGGTTACTCTTGGCTCTACTCCGCCTCTGGCATTCCTTAACGTTGCTACATGATCAATATTTACACCTAAAAGCATCTTATTCCTTTCTAAAATTCATTATCTCATTTTGAAATCTTTTAAAACTTCATTTTATTTATTTTCAATAAAGCCGTATATGATGGCAAAATTGTTATTTTTTCATCTTTATTATCGGACGATGAAGCAATAGTAATTGCTTTTTTAATATCTTCTTCCACAAGAATCTTATCTTGAGGAATTCCTGCATATTTCAGTCTCAAAGCCATGTCTTTTGCTCTGATACCTGAAGTTATCACAAGTTTTTGTGCATCTTTAAGTTGTTCAAAATCGCTATCCCACAGCCACGAAATATCACGTCCATCAGCATAATTATCATTTATTGCAATAACAATATTTGAAGTTAAATCAACTGTTTTTAAAACCTCACTTGCGCCTGTCGGATTTTTTATAAGTTGAATTAAAGTATCATGACCATTTATTTCTCTGCGTTCTGCTCTACCAAAAATCGACTTATAAGAAAGTAATGCATCTCTTATAACATCTTCCTTATCACAACAAGTAAGTAACGCACAAGAAACGGCGGCAAGAGCATTATAAGCGTTATAAAGACCAACCTGATTGACTCTGAATGTATATTCTTTTTTTTCATCAACATCAACAACAGTTAAATCTGAATGGTCAGAATAAATTTTGACATATCCTTTATAATCAAGCTCAGGACGTTTGTATCCGCAATGTTCACAATAATAATGACCCTGTTGAGCAAAAAACTGTTTTGAATAGCTTAACGGCTTACCGCAAATACAATTAAAAACTTCTGTAGGAGCATTTGAAACCGTCTTATGTTCATCTGAACAAATTTCAACTTCTTCAAAGCCATAAAAAATACCATTTTTATCTAAATTTGTTACAAGCGGATCATCAGCATTAAGAAAAACCATTAAGTCAGGATTT
The DNA here is from genome assembly GCA_964620875.1 of uncultured Clostridium sp. Lineage (GTDB taxonomy): Bacteria > Cyanobacteriota > Vampirovibrionia > Gastranaerophilales > Gastranaerophilaceae > Zag111. The sequence continues at coordinate 8,028 of CAZUKK010000014.1, read as the reverse complement.
TTGTCAATTGCATCTTTAATATAACCGGCTGTTGTTGCAAGTTCACCATATCTGTCTAACTGATCCCTAAAAAGATTTGTAACAATCAAAAAATCAGACTCAAAATAATCATACAATTTAGTTAAATAAGCTTCATCAGATTCAATAACCGCATAATCAAATTTTTTAAAAGGTCTGACACCGAGTGCAAAAACATTAGCAACTCCTGTCAGCATATTTGCACCCTTTGTATTATGAATAACATTATTTTTATCATACTCTAAAATATGTGCCAAAAGACCTGAGGTTGTAGTTTTTCCGTTAGTTCCGGTTACAGTTATAGCATTACCTTTTTCAACATATTTTCTGCAATACCTCAAGAAATCAGGACAAAGTTTAAGGGTCAACATACCCACAAAAGATGTTCCGGACGAGCGACCCAAGAGCCTTATGGCTAAATAAGTTAACCTTGCAATCAATATAGTAAAATAAAATTTGACTCTACTCATAAAATAGTCCTTTAGACGTATTCAAAAATCATCCCTGTGTATATTATAATTCAAATATAATACAAAAGTAAGAAAAGTTGAAAGATGTTTATTTTATTTTTTACAATAGTCATAGTTGCACAATTGATAGTAACTTACCACATAGTTTCTTATATAAAGGCTCTTGATAAAAAAGTTTGTGCAATTAACCAATCCGTTACGGAAATACGTCCTCAGATTGTAAGTCAAATTACAACTTTTAAATCAATGATTACAACTGTCTCAAAAAAACTTGATTGTTTTAATGATTTTGTGGTTGAAAAAGCACAAGACTGTGAAAAAGCAATCAAAAAGAACTTAATTACAACTATATTATTCTATATTTTAAAAATTCCGGGGAAACGTATTTTGACAATTATAGACATAGTTATGATGATAAAAAAGGTTTATACCAGTCTGAAAAAATAATCACACATCGCCTTGAATTTAGCAAAAAAATATGTTACAATTATGAAGAAAAATTGAAAGACGAGGTTTACAACTATGAGTAAAAACAAAGCATTTATGTTTTCTATGGGCGTGATAGCTGGTGTTGTAGGAGGCATTGTTGCAGGTGTTCTTTATGCCCCAAAATCAGGTGAAGAAACAAGAAACGACCTTAAAGATACCATTTGCGACCTTTACGACAAGCACGCTCCGCAAATTTCGGATGCTAAAAAACAAGCACTGGAATCTATAGATTTGATGAAATATAAAATGGAAAGACAGCTTAGAAAATTAAATAATTCGGTAAAATCTAAAAAAATGCAAAAAGCAAAAGCTTTAGAAGACTCTGAATGCGCTGACGGAAATGAAAACGAATTTGATTACTAAAAATAAGGAAGTAAAATTATGGATATTGAATTATCACAAATCATACTAAATAACGGATTAACTTTTTTAATCATTGTAACAGCAATTCTGTTGATTATTATTGGCGTCTACGTCGTTAAACTATTAAAAGATGTATCTGAACTAGCTAAAAATGTGAACGAAACATCTCTTATATTGAACACTGAACTAAAACCTACATTAAAAGAATTGAACGAAACAATACATTCGATTAATACAATTGTTCAAACAACAGATGAAGGTGTAGGAAGTGTTAAATCAAGTATCGAAAACGCAATTACCAAAACTAAAACTTTTTCGGAAAGCCTATTAGGCGGATTTTTTAAAGGTTTTATGACAGTATATTCATTAATTAAAAGAAAATAGAACTTTTAGGCAATGAAAATATACAACAACAGATTTATAATTATGTAAGACAAAAAAAGGAGAATATATATGTCAACATCAAGATTTTTAGCAGGTTTTATAGTAGGCGGTGCAATTGGCGCACTTGCCGGTATATTATTAGCACCAAAATCAGGTGAAGAAACAAGAAAAATATTAAAAGATTCTGCTCAAGATATGGCTAAAAGAGCTGACGAAACAGCTAAACAAATCCAAATCAAAGCAGACGACGTTGTATCTGATCTTCAAAAAAAAGGCGAAGAAATAAAAGGTAAATTGCAAGATTTAATCGAAAAACAAAAAGATTCTAAAGCTAAGAACGAAGATGCTGAAGAAGACAACAAAGAAAACGATGACAATAAAAACGAAGAATAACTAAAAATTATTTTGACGAAAAAAGGCTGTATTAAAAAATATACAGCCTTTTTTATTGAAAAATTCAGACAAAGTAAAACAATAAAATTTTAACACAAAAAACACCCCGTTATATAAGCATTTCAGCCCTCTTGAAAAATTTTAAATACGTTATAAAATTGATATATAATATGTTAGAAAAATAGGATTATTATATATGATTAAGAACAATTTTTTTGATAAGTTAAGAGAGTTTTTTACGTCTTCAAAATTTATAAAAACTATTTATCTGTTAGTTTATACAATTATGATTACGGCAATTATTGCTTCTCAGAATTTCTTTTTTCAAAGTATTATAGAAAACGGCATCAGTAAAAAAGACATTATTGCACAAAAAACTTTAACTGTACAAGATGTTAAAAGGACAGAACAACACAAAAGAGAAGTTGCCCAAAAAGTTGAACCAATACTTGTTCCGGCAGAAGATGACTTTATCAAATCCAACCTTGAAACTTTACAAAATTCTGTTTTTCAAATAAGAAAAAAGAATACCACAGAAAGAGAAAAAATTAACGAATTAAACATCCTTTTTGAATTATCAGATAATCCTAAAAAAGAATTTATAATCGATTTTCTTCTAAATGTTGATGAACCAAGCCTAAAAGAAGCTTTTGACAAAGCTGCATTATCTTTGGTAAATATTCTTCACCTTGGAATTACTGAAAATGATTATGAAAGAGACAATATAAAAACACTTATTCATAACAACCTTGTCTCAAATGTTTCAAAAAGACAAATCGCTGTTATTTCAGCAATTCTTGAACAAGTAATTGTTCCTAATTTGGTTGTTGACGACATTGCAACGGAAATAGCAAAAAAGACCGCTCAAGACTCAGTAAAACCATACAAAGTTACATTCCAAAAAGGCGAAAAAATCGTATTTGAAGGAGAACCTGTAACCAGACTAAAACGAGATGCTCTAAGACAAGCAGGTTATAACGTATACGAACTAAATTGGCAAGGTATATTATCCGTTTATATTCTTGTACTGTTATTAACCCTTATTTTCATTGCATATTTAAGAGTTTTTGAAAAGAATTTCTTAGAACCGCGATATATGGCTCTGACTGCAATGTTAACAGCATTAACATGTTTAATTGCGGTAATTCTGCCAACAGGTACATCTCCGTATATTTTACCGATTGCAGGCGTAATTATAACAACCGCAATATTTTTAAGTCCGAGAGTTTCATTTTTAGTTTCATCACTGTTACTTATTGTTTTGACTGTCGGAATGCAATATGACTCTCAATTTATAATTGTATTTCTAATTCTTTCCCTTATCGGAATGATTACAATATCAAAAATCAGATATTCAAGAAGATTTGACCTTATTAAAGTCGGATTTAATCTTGGTATTGCAGGTGTATTAATTATGTTGAGCTTATACTTCATTGACAAATGCTTAATTGATGTAAACAACACCTTCATTCTCAAAAACTGTATTTATATATTTGCAAACGGTTTACTGAGCTCCATAATAGTACTAGGCGCATCTCCGCTGTTAGAAAGTTCTTTCCAAATTATAACACCTTACGGATTAGCTGAACTTGGAGACCACAATCAACCGTTATTAAAAAGACTTCAAATGGAAGCTCCCGGAACTTATCACCATAGTTTAATGGTGTCAACACTGTGTGAAGCTGCAGCAGAAGCAATCGGAGCAAACCCTATCCTCGCAAGAGTTGGAGCTTTTTACCACGATATCGGAAAACTTAAACGTCCGTTATTTTTCGTTGAAAACCAATCCTACTTTAGCATTGAAAACCCTCACAACAAACTTAATCCAAGATTAAGCAAGATGGTTATAACAGCACACCCTAAAGATGGTATTGAAATAGCTAAGAAAAACGGATTACCAAGCATCATTTGCGATTTCATCCTTCAACATCACGGTGAAGGGTTGGCAAAATACTTCTACAATCAAGCAGTTTTGGAAGAAGGAATTGAAAACGTAAAAGAAGAACAATTCCGCTACACAGGTCCAAAACCTAATAGAAAAGAAACTGCAATACTTATGCTTGCCGATGCCGTTGAATCCGCAGTTCGTGCAATAAAAGGAGCTACAACCGATGAAATTGAAAATATTATCGACAAAATTATTGTAGAAAGACTTAACGACGGACAACTTGCAGACAGTCCTCTAACATTGAAAGATTTAAAAATAATAGCGCAAACTTTCAGCCGTATTCTAAGAGGAATGCAGCATAACAGAATTAAATACCAAGAAGATATTGCTGAAGAATTTGAAAAAAATAAAATAGAAATACCCGGTAAAATCTTAGATGAAGACTTCGAAAAGAAAATAAAAGAACTTGAAGAATCAAAACAACCAAACCCTGCAGATCCACAAACTGACTGGACAAATAATGAGAACAAAGACTTATGATAAACTACAATATTTATATAAGCAATGAATTTGAAAAATGGGAAATTGATACTGAAAAATTAGAAAAAGCTATTGAAAACATTTTCAATTTTTATATGACCTGTCCTGAAATCGTACAAAAATGCTGTTTACAGGATTACAATTTCAATACAATATCTTTTGATATTCTTTTTTGTGATAGCGAAAGAACCCATGAACTTAATAAAAAATATCGCCAAAAGGATTATCCTGCCGATATTATAACATTTGCAGTATTTGCAGATTCACCTGCTGATGAAGTTTTTGTACTGGAATTTGAAATTAATTTAGGTGAGATTATAATAGCATTAGATAAGATAATAGAAGAATCCGAGAAAAAAGAAATTTCAAAAGAATCTGAACTGTTATTCATGTTAAGCCACGGAATATTACATCTATTGGGATTTGACCACCAAACAGAAGAAGATTTTGAATTTGTAGTTTCTCACCAAAAACAGGCATTAAAAAATATGGGAATTAAGTATGACAAAATATAAAAAACAAAATTTCGCAAGTACTTTCAGAAACGCACGAAAAGGAATGCGCCTTTCAATAAAAAGTGAAAGAAATATTAGAGTACATATGCTAATTGCAGTATTTGTTTTGGTTACAGCATATTGTTTAAAATTTTCAATTAACCAATTCTGCTTATTGCTATTGACAATCTCAGCAGTAATTTCCGCAGAAATGTTCAATTCCGCAATAGAATTTTCACTTGACTCAATTTTTCACAACAAATATTCCAGAATGGTTGGAATGGCAAAAGATATTGCAGCAGGAGCAGTTATGGTAGTATCTGTTATTGCGGTTCTAATCGGGGCATTATTATTTGCGCCTCCAATAATCAAACTTATTATAAGCTAAAATAAGCAACAGTAAGGGTTCTTACAAAATCCTGCAAGAACCCGATTTTATGCTATTTCTATTTCTTAACTAATTATTACTTAAAACAAGCCTAAACGTGGCTAAATTTTTAATGGATAACATAGTATGTTTGTTATGTTGTTCTTCCGAAATATTAAATATTCTTATAATTCTTTGAATTTCTGCCAAATCTTTGTAACTATCAATCCTATACACATTTTCCACCGGATCTGTAACAACTGACATTAAAGTGTTTAATTCCTGTTCTTTCATGAATGTCATCCTCTTTCCTATATACATTTATATAAAGTATTTTCTTTTCTCAGAATTGCCAAATCTTTTATATAAATGTTAAAGTTTCTTAATATTAGATTAACAAACAAAGCCTATTATGCAAGGTAGTCAACGTTTTGGGCCAAAATTTCAGATTTAGCATTCGGACATAATAAACTATAAGGACCGTCTCCATAAACGGCATTAGCAAATTCAGTTCTTGGATTTTCGTCAATTGCAGTAAAATGTGCAGGATTTGAAGATTCGGTAACAAACTTTTTTGACACAGCGGAACTTGAACCTGTCGAAAAATCTGACGGCATAGTTACACGCATAGATGCACCATAATTAGAGTAAATGTTTTCCATATCCTAAATATCCCTTATATTAATATTATAAACTATGTTCATAAAAATTTAAACCCTGTCTTATCAATAAAATATATTATGTAAAGTTTAAATATAATAATATTTTAAATAAAAGTTCCGTCTTCGACGAGTCTTCCAGACAGGGACACTTTTGACATCAAAAGTGCCTCAAAACTGTAGCCCTGAACTTCATTCGCTAATCAATTGTAATGCTCAACATCAAAACAAACAACTCGATAAACTGTCATTCTGAACTTGATTCAGAATCTAAATATTTGTCCGCTCAAACAAGTTTGTTTCTGTTGTTGTTTCGCATAACATTGATTGCTCACTACGTTGAGGGATAATTTTAGGATTTATCAAATTTTAAATACATAATATATTTATAGCACTAATACCAATCACAAGAGCCAGAACCGCAAAGAACTTTGTCTAAATCCGCAATCGTCTCTGTTCTTGTCATTTCATATGTAACAGGAGTAATTGAAATTTTATTATTTCTAACTGCAGCAATATCAGTTAAAGCATCATCCGGTTCACTGATTAATTCACCTGCCATCCAGTAATATACCTTACCTCTAGGGTCTACTCGTTTTTCATAATCATCCGTAAACATCTTACGTCCCAATTCCGTAATAGCAACCCCTACAATATCATCAGCATCAAGTTTTGGAACATTAACATTAAGAATACTTTTCGGAGGGAATTTAAAATCTTGCAACTTGTTAAGCAATGATGAAACAAACCTTGCAGGAAATTTAAAATCTTCATAATCAGCATTCATAGTAGCCAGAGAAACAGCAATACTGGGAACACCAAGCATTGCACCCTCCATTGCACAACTTACCGTTCCGGAATATAAAATATCAGCACCTAAATTAGGTCCATGATTAATCCCGGAAATAACAACATCAGGCTGTTCATCATCTGCTAAAATAGCATTAATTCCGATTTTAACACAGTCCCCAGGAGTACCTGTAGTAACCCAAGTTCGTTTTGCTCCGTTTTTACCACTATCAAGTTCTTCTACACGAAGCGGAGTATGCAGCGTCAAAGAATGTCCGGCAGCACTACGTTCCCTATCCGGAGCAATTACATATACATTATGATGCTTTGAAAGTTCTTCAGTCAAAACTCTTATTCCGTTTGCGGCAATCCCATCATCATTCGATATCAAAATATTCATAAAATCCTAAGTCCTTTTATATCCTAAACACAGTTTATAGTATACAGTATAACCATTAAAAAATAAATACGCCGTATATTAAGAAATATTAAACAACATGCAAAGAATATAGCAATTTTATATACTCAAAAAACTTTATATATATGTAAACACGAGGAGTGCTTCAAATTGAGGAATCAACCAAGACTTAAGCACACACTTCACACTTCACTATTACGAGGAATTGAAAAAAAGATTCCAATCGCCTATTCAGGCGATTTTTTTTGTTCATAATCAGAACACTGTTTAAGTATACTAATTAGTTATGTAAGGTTATAATTATCTATCAGCTTTAATTGGTAAAAAGATTTCAGCATATTTACCATTGCTATTATTTTTAAACTTAATTTCCCGTACTACAGGTTCTTTCGGTTTAAATTCATCTTTTTGATACCCATACAAAAATTTCATAAATTCCTTACTGTACATAACACTCCTTGAACACATACGATTATAACTTCACACATATATAATAAAACATATTTTTTATAAAAATTGCGGAGTATAAAGAAATTGTTACAAAAATAGCAATAGAAATATTACCCTGTTGAATAAGTAGTTTTACTAATGTTTTAACCTTCTTAAAAAGTACATAATCTGGTATAAGTTTGTTTTTTAAATAAAACTTTTGTTTATTTTAAACAAAACTCATACAAACAAGGAGGTAAAAATGTCAATTAAAAAACTAACTGTGGCAGCTGCGATTGCCGTTGGAATAGCAACGTGTTCCTTGAC
>CAZUKK010000013.1:0-60562 GCA_964620875.1 uncultured Clostridium sp. | reverse complement strand
AGTTTTTTCATAACTTTTATTGGATAAGTTATATCCTGCATTGAGTGCCCTTCGTAGTAGTGATTTCTTCCCTGCATCATTACAATTTTTTTATTATCGATTTCAGCAAAAACAAGTTGCCCTTTGTGTCCTTGAACTGTTGATTTTGCAAAATTTGGTATTTTTTCATAAGGAATTGCGTATTTGCAATATGTATCAGCTAAATCTCCGAGACCTGAACCCAGAATTATACCGATTTTAGGTTCAAACCCGTCAGTGTATTTATTGATATACTCTAATGTTGCTTCAATTTTTGACATATATTAACCCCTTAAATTTAATTAAGACCATAAATCTGAATACAAAAATACACAAAAGTCTGAGAAAGAACCTTTGTGTATTTTTAAAAATTATCCAACTAATCTGTTGTCATCAGCTTCTGAAGCTTTTACCATAAGCGCATGTTCAACAGGATTTTCTTTTGTATAAGTTGTTTCGTGAGTTTCTTCAAAACCATAATCTTCTCTGGCTTTTCTTGCTTGATTTTCGTCAACGATTTTTTTAGCAAGTTCAGCAATTTCATAAACAAGTTTATATCTGTTATCTGAATTTTCGTTTAAATCCCACGCTACTTTAATTATTTGATCCATTATTTAAAACCTCACTTTTTTTATAATTTAATAATATAATATAAATAAATTTTTCGCAAGAGGGGGGGTAAATGTTCCTACCAACCCTTGTTCAGTTTGCATGTCATTGCGAGGAGGACAAAGTCCGACGTCGTAATCGTAGGGTTAAATACTTGTAGACTTTGGATGTCCTTGCGATTACTATGCTCACTTCGTTCGCTCGTAATGACAAGCGTGTAGGTTGGGCTTTCAGCAGAAATAAGAGTTTTATTTTGTATATTTTCTATTAACGAGTTCATCGGGCAGGAATTGTTGATATTCGTCAGGTGCGTTATGTGAATATACGTATCCGACGCCAAATCCGTATTTTGAAGCATCTTTATAATGAGAATCTCTCAAATGCATTGGGGGTGGAAAATCTTTTCCGTTAGAAATATCGGACAGAGCTTCGTCTATTGCGCATACTGTTTCATTTGATTTTGGCGCACGAGCAACATAAATTACGGCTTGAGCCAGCGGAATTCTACCTTCCGGCAGTCCTAAAATTTCGACAGCTTTGTGGGCATTGAGAGCTATATTTAGTGCATTGGGGTCGGCATTTCCTACATCTTCCGCAGCACAGGTAATGAGTCTTCTTGCAATGAACCTTGGGTCTTCTCCGGCAACAATCATTTTTGCAAGATAGTAAATTGCAGCATCAGGATCTGATCCTCTTAGGCTTTTTTGGAATGCGGAAGCACAATCATAATGTTCTTGTCTTGAATATCTGGTATTTCTTTGTTGACAGATTTCTTCAATTGTTTTTACTGTTAAAATTCTTTTGTTATCTTTTAAATCACTTGCAAAATAAGCATTTTCAACAATATTTAGGGCGTATCTTGCATCTCCTCTTGCCAGATTTATAATAAAATCTAAAACTCCGCTTTCGCATTCCATCAAAGTGTAGTTGGTTGCAAGATAATTAAATCCTTTTTTTACAATTTTTGCCATACTTTCATCATCAATGGAATTAAGTCTTATGACCTGTAATCTTGATAAAAGAGCCGGAACGACTTGGAATGACGGGTTTTCTGTAGTTGAACCGATTAGAAACAGCGTTCCGTTTTCCAAATGTGGTAAAAGTGCATCTTGTTGGGTTTTTGAATACCTGTGGATTTCATCAATAAATAAGATTGTTTTTTGACCGGCTCTTAAAAATTCTTTTGCTTTATCAACGGCATCTTTTATATCCTTAACTCCGGATGTAACGGCAGAAATTTCAATAAAATGAGCATTGGTTTTTGTCGCAATAAGTCTTGCTAATGTAGTTTTTCCACAGCCCGGAGTGCCCCACAAAATAAGTGAAAATAATCTGTTTGTCTTTAATAAATTCAAAAGAGGACTTCTGTCGGAAATTACATTGCTTTGACCGACAAAATCTTCTAAACTCTTTGGGCGCAAGATTTCAGCCAGCGGAATTTGTTTGTTTAGGTTTTCAAGTTCAGTGAATAAATCTGCCATACTCATATTATAGCGTAATATGCAAAAATATTTGTAAAATTATGTTACGCTTTGATTTTGTATGACAAATAATGAAAATTTTTAAATTTAACTGATTAGTTTTATATTTATTTTTCTGTTAACATAGGTACGAGGATGTGCTTATGAATAAAAATTTTTGGATTGTTATTGTTGCAACATTTGTTATTCTAACGGGTGTATTTTTCGTATTCAAACCGAAACAGCAAAAAGAAAACGAATTAGTTTTTTGGACATTACAGATGAATGATTTTGCTCCGTATATTAATGGAGTAATTTCAGAGTTTGAGGAAGAAAATCCAGAAATTAAAATTAAGTGGGTGGATGTTCCATTTTCTGAAGGTGAAAAAAGAACATTAGCATCTGTTCTTAGTGATAATCCTCCGGATTTGGTTAACCTTAATCCTGATTTTTCGGCAACTTTGGCGCATAAGGGTGCATTGTTTGAAATTCCTGATGAAAAAACAAAACAATTCAATCAAGAAATAATGAATTCTTTAAAATATAATGGAAAATTTTACTCAATTCCATGGTATGCAACAAGTGCTATTACAATTTATAATAAGGAACTTTTGACAAAATCTGGAATTGAGATTCCGAAAACTTACTCTCAAATTGCTCAGTATGCTCAAATTGTAAAATCTAAAACAGACAGATATATTTTCTTGCCGAATATTTCCGAAAATGATACTATGCTGAAGATATTAAATAAATATGGTGTCGGAAATTCTTCGCTTATCAATTCGGAAAAGGCAATAGATGTTTTTGATATGTTTAAATATTTATATTCAATGGGTTTAATTCCGAAAGAAACGGTAACTGTTACGTTGCAGGAATCTGTCGAAAAATATATGTCAGGGAATATTGTGTTGCTTACTGCCGGAGCAAATTTTTTGAACATGATTAAGGAAAATGCTCCATCGACTTATGAAAAAACCGATATTGCGCCACAAATAACCGGAACACTTGGTCAGAATGATTTTTCATTAATGAATTTTGTTATTCCGTCAAAATCAAAACATAAAGAGGAGGCATTGAAATTTGCACTGTTTTTGACCAATAATCAAAATCAGCTTGAACTTGCAAGATTAACCAATATCCTCGCAGTGAATCAAGAAACTTTGCAAAACGAATTTTATACCAAGTATGATGAGAATGATTTAATGGCGAAAGCAAGAGTTATAAGTGCAAAGCAGTTGAATAAAATTCAGCCGTCATACAAAACTCAAAAAAATCAAAAAGAAATTAATAATATTGTAAATTCAGCAGTTCAAGAAATTTTACTTGATAAATCACAAACTAAGGTGATATTGGATAAGGTTTCAAAAGACTGGAAAAATATTGAAGAATAAGGAGAATTAAAATGAAAGCTGTTGTATTTGATAATGAATTAAAACTTACAGATAATTATGAAAAACCAATCCCAAAAGAGGGAGAAGCTTTGGTTAGAGTAACGTTAGCCGGAATTTGCAACACTGATTATGAAATTACAAAAGGCTATATGGGTTATGTCGGGATTTTAGGACACGAAGCTGTCGGAGTTGTAGAAGATGTAAACGGGGCTGATAAATCTTTAATCGGAAAAAGAGTTGTTCCTGAAATCAGCTACGGTTGCAAAGAGCCGAATTGTGAATGGTGTGCTAAAAAATTATATAGGCATTGTCCAAATCGTCATACTTTGGGTATTTGGAGAAAGGACGGAGTATTTGCGCAATATTTCACTATGCCTGTTGAAGTTTTATTTGAAGTTCCTGAAAATGTTCCGGATACTCAAGCTGTATTTGTTGAGCCTCTTGCTGCCGCACTGGAAATCACAGAACAACATCATATAAAACCGTTTGAAAAAGTTGTGATTTTAGGTGATGGAAAATTAGGGCTTATAACAGCATTAGCACTTAATGCTCAAAATCTTGACGTAACACTTGTTGGTAAACACCAAAACAAGCTTGATATTGCTAAAAAACAAGGGGTAAAAACTGTATTATTGAATGATTTTGCAATTGAGAAAAAATATGATGTTGTAGTTGAGGCAACAGGTTCTATTTCCGGTTTTGAGACGGCATTGGCGTTAACTAAACCACGTGGTGTTTTAGTTTTAAAGAGTACAGTTGCTGCATCTAAGGAATTTAACCTTGCACCAATCGTAATTGATGAAATTACCGTTTTAGGTTCAAGATGCGGTCAATTCCCTCCAGCTTTGCGTTTATTAGCATCAGGTAAAGTCAATTTTTCAGAGTTGATTTCTGCAACATATTCAATAGATGATGCAATTGAAGCTTTTGAAAAGAATAAAGAAAAAGATACACTGAAAGTTCTTTTGAAGTTTTAATTGAAATAATATTTGAAGCTTAGTCATTCTAAGCAAAGCGCAGAATACAATCTTGTTGAGCAAATATGCTCAACAGGTATTCTTATGCTTCAAAATTGGCAATGGAGAGTAATGTTTGGTAAAGATAATTTACCCTTATGCTCTATTTATATTCAATATAGTCGTTCCAATAATTATTTGAAGTTGTAAGTCTTTTGCCTCTTGCGGACGTTCCGGTAGTTTTGTTTGTGCCGTCTGCGTTTTTGTCCATAACTGCAACATTTTCAACAGGCTCATAGAACGGGCAGTAATCTAATGCTGAACCTGAACCTCTACGATATGGCTTTTGGGCTTTTGTGTTATGACGACCTGTAGTTCTAATTTTTTCGATATCACATGGGACAAATGTTCCTGTATAGTTATTTATGTTAGTAGCGTCATCATATATCCATACTGCAAGCATTTCAGGCGACATTGGAATGAAAGCAAAAATATCTACATTATGTCTGTTAGGTTTTGCTGTTCCATTGATATCAACACAAACTATAGCATTTTTTGCATTGAATGTCCAAATTCGACCTTTACTGTCAATCCAAACCCCACCATTATCACAGAACTCTCCGACCCCGTTACCTCTGCCTATGAGGGAGAACTGATACCTGCCGGTAATAGCACTTCCCGGTGCTTGATATAATTCTTTTAATATAGGGTTTACATTAGCAGGAGTTCCGTCAGGGTTATACTGGTTTCCGCCGTTGAGCTGTGAAACGAACTCTCCATACCACTTATGATATCCTGCACCGTTTGCATAAGTTGCCCAATCTCCGCCGTGTGCATCATTTAATGTTGTTGCAATGGTTTTAATATCACTATATGTTGATCTGAATTGCTGTTCCAGAACTTTTCCTTTATAGTTATATGCCAATGTCGGAATTGTTAATGCTGCAACCACACCAATCAATCCCATAGTTATCAATACTTCAGCTAAAGTAAATCCAAATTTCTTTTTAATATTTAACACTATATTTAACCATCCTCATAAAATTTAACTATATGAATATTATATCTTATTTGGGTTTTAAAGTCTAGTGTCAAATAAGATTTGAACTATTTCAATACTTCTATAACTTCATAATCTGTTAAGTATGGCAAATGTGCTTCTGTGATAAGTTCTCCCGGCAGTAAAATGGAAATCCCCGGTGGGCATTCTGCAACAACTTCACCGGATAATCTGCCAACTGCGCTTGTCGTTGGGATAATTTCTTTTTCTGAAAAATAAGCATCACGCAAACTTTTTTTAATAATCGGGGTCAACATAGGCATATGTTTTTTGTTTTCCAGATAATAAATGTCTTTATAGTCGTGTATATCGATTTTTTTAAGGCATTCAACAAGATATTCAAAATCTGAACGTTTGTTACCAATGTTACAAAGAATTAAAACTCCGATATCAGATGCGCTTTCAACTTCAATGCCGAAATCTATTTCCAAAATGGATTCAAGTCTTTTTCCGGAAAGTCCGTCAGCCCTGATAAATACTTTAGTAACGTCTGTTTTAAATCCAAAACCTGCTTTAAGTTGGTGGATTGTTTTCATATTATCAATTTCGGAACGAAGGTATTTTGCATTTGCAATAGCTTTTGATAACTGTTTTTGTCCCCTGTCGCTTTGGAGGTTTGCACGTGCGGCATCTAAACTTCCCAAAAGCATTAATGACGGACTTGTTGTATGTAAAAGCATTAAAGCTCTTTCCACATCTTCAGCATTTATTGTTGAGGTTTCACTTATGTGAAGCATAGATGATTGGCTCATACTTCCGCCTGTTTTATGAAGTGAATGTACAACGATATCTGCGCCGAGTTTTAAAGAAGTTTCAGGAAGCTTCTCATTGAAATTCCATAAACATCCGTGGGCTTCGTCTACAATTAGAGGAACATTGTAGCTTTTGCAGATTTTTGCAATTGATTCAATATCGGATACGACACCTTCGTAAGTTGGGTTTGTAATCCAAACTGCTGATACATCACTGTTATTTTTTAAAAGTTCTTCAATTTCTTTAGGATTAATGTTTCCCCATAATCCCCAGTCATTAAGTTTTTCAGGGATAATCCATAACGGATCTGCTCCTGAAATTATGAGTCCTGTTAAAATCGAACGATGACAATTTCTGTTTACAATAACTTTTTGACCTTTTTTCGTTAAGCCCATAGCTATTGCAAGGTTGCCGATAGTCGAACCGTTAACCAAAAAGAAAGTTCTTTTTGCACCGAAAGCTTTTGCTGCAAGTTCTTGAGCTTCTTTTATCGGTCCTGTTGCAGGAGTAAGTGTTCCTAAATTATCAAATTCATCCGTAGTATCTACGGTTAGGGCTTTTTTACCTACAAGGTTTCTGAAATCAGGCAGTGTGCCAAGACCTTTTGTATGACCCGGAATATGAAACTGATAAGTCGGATTGTTATAAGCTGTTTTAAGAGCTTCTACAATCGGGGCTTTTATGTTTGTTTTTTTATTGTTTTTAACTTTATTCGGCATAATAAAAATATACTACAAAAACTTTAAAAGTTGTAAAAAATATGTTATAATCTTAACACTTATGAAGCTATACGTAAAAATAATATTTTCAATAACGGTATTATTGCTCCTGAATTCAATTGTTTTGGCAAAAGAGGATTTTACTGAAGAATTGCGTGAAGAAATACAGGCTGGAGAAGTTGTTTTAAATACGGAGCACGAAACTGTATCAATAAATAATACAAAAGGGTTTAAACGTTTATTTGAAACTGATGATAGCGGTGAGAATGTTTCTGATAACACGGAATTGGATTTTGAACTTTTTAAGAGGTTTGATACAGATGGAGATGGGAAAATTGATGAAGATTCTTTGTTCGGAAAGGTTTTGCACAGCAAAATTGTAAGAACGGATGTTCCTTCGTTTTTGTTTCAAGATGATTTGACATTTAATTATGAAAGTGGCCCGCTGAGCAGAATTCATGTTTATGGTGCTTATAGGGGTGCTGTGAATGCTTTGTGGTCTCCGAGATATTCAACCGATTATGATAATTTGGTAACTCAATTCGGGGTATATGGTTCATTTAAAGACCCGAATTACAAGTTTAAGGTAGCTTTAAACCCTATACCGCTAAATAACGGTTCAAACTATGCAGACAAATTGATTTCAGATGCTTATATTGTTAATACAAGTATTCCAAATCATCAAATTGTTGCAGGGTATTCAAGGGTTCAGACAGGTAAAGAGGGCGGAACATCTACTTATATTCTGCCATTTGTTGCTAGGTCTCAAATAGCAAGAAATTTCGGAAGCGGACGTTCTATTGCATTGAAAGTAATCGGGAATTATCAGTATATTGACTATAATATAGCTTTTGGAAGTTCAGGTCGGTATATTACAAGTGGATTGCCCGGTACGGAGTTTACAGGCTGGATTAATGTTAAACCTTTTGGAGATAAGTCAAAAAAATACGGCAAACTTACAATTGGCGGTGGGTATAACGGTGGACATAACAGGATAGACTACAGTGTGGTAAGTGCATATTTGGCATATCATCACAAAAAATTATGGTCGAATTTTGAAGCAGGTTTTGCAGATGGATACAGCGGTTTGAATGGCATAAGTTCAAACAGAGCTTGCGGTTATGCTGCAACTGTCGGTTGGAAGCTAAATCCTCATTTACAGATTTTGGGAAGGGTTGATCAGTTTGACCCTAATAGAGATGTATCAAAGGATTTGCGCAGAGAATATACGATTGGTTTGAATTGGTTTATTAAGGGACAGGCGCTGAAGGTTATGCTGAATTACGTATTTTGTGATAATCAAAGACTTTCTGACAGTCATAAAATTATTCTTGCGACACAGATTTTGTTGTAGAATATTATAATTAGTAATTGTGATTATTATTGATTAACATAATAAAAAAAATATGCTATTATAAAATAAAAAAAGGAATGGAGAACATATGGATTTGTCAAACATAAGAAAAGAAAATGAGCTTGTGGATTTATTTTGCACATTAGCAGAAATCCCATCACCATCATTAGAAGAAGAAAAAGTTATTGATTGGATTTGTAATTATTGCAGAGAAAATGCCCTTCAATATGAGACTGATGCTTATAAAAATGTATATATAAAAGTTCCAGCAACAGATGAAACAAAGGATGTAATTTTACTATCTGCCCATATGGATGTAATCGGTGATGATTCTCCGATAGTCGCAAGGGTTGAGGGGGACTTGATTAAAGCAAATGACAGAACTCTGGGAGCTGATGATAAAGCAGGAGTTGCGAATGCTTTGTATTTTGCAAAAGAATTAAGCAAAAGAACAGATTTAAAACACGGCGGACTTGAAATTCTTTTTACAAGAGATGAAGAAAGCGGTATGAGTGGGATTAAAAATGCAGAGTTATCAAAATTAAATTCAAAATATGTTTTAGTTTTGGATAGTGATGCATTGGGTCAATGTTTGGTTGCCGGAGCTAGCTATGTTTTGGCGGAACTAACCGTTAATGCTCCAAAAGGCGGACATTCCGGAAATGATATTGCTGATTCAACAAGAGAAAATGCAGCAAAACTTATTGCAGATATTATTGCAGATATGCCTCAGGGTGTATTTTATAGTGATGAAGAAGGTAAAGTTGTTACATCTTGTAATATCGGAGGTATTTCTGCCGGAGATATTAGTGTTACAAATGTTATAAATACCAATGCAATTGCAACATATTCTATCAGAAGTTCAAGCAAGGCTAAAGAAGAAGAATTAATGGAAATGATGACAGATGTTGTGGATGATTTCAATGAAAAATATGAAGGAGTTGCAACTGCTGTAATAAAATTCACTGAAAAAATGCCGATGTTTGAAAAAAATAACGATGAATATATTCCGCTTCTTTTTGAAGCTTCGGCAAGAAAAGCAGGAGTAGAACCTGAAATCTCAACTTTCCATGCAGGTGCGGAAACCCATATATATGCAAACAAAACAAATGTTAAGGGTGAAAAATTCTCCCCTTATTTGATAGGTCTTGCTACTGTTTGTAATATGCACTCTGCTCGTGAATATGTAGATTATAAATCTATGATTAAAGGACAAGAAATTCTTGTTAACCTTTTTGAGGCGTATAATAGATAGTTAATAAAACTTTATATTTGTGAGTTTTTTAGCAATTTTTTATGATTATATACATTAAAAAATTGTGTAGAAACAAAGGTAGGATTATATATGATTACATTTCAAACAATTACATCAGCAGTATCAAATAATTTTAAGCAATCTTTCACCGGACGTAATGACAGGTTAAATCAAAATCCTAATAGGTTTGAACGTTCGCCGGAAAATGATACTTTTGGGTATTCAAGACCAAGAAACCAAGAATCTGAACTGGGTTCATTGGATGAATTTTTTGGTGTAGCTCCAAAGCCTGAAGTGCCAAAAGCTCCGTGTGTTATTCATTTTGATGAAAGTGATTGTCTGCCGAGAGATGAACGTGCAAGAAATGTAAGACCTGAAGTTCCGAATTATTCTCAAGTCGGAAACTCTGACCCTGAGATGATGTCTTTGGATGAAATTTTTGGTGAAGTTCAACCTAAAAATCAAGAGCCACGTGAACCGAAAATTATAACTTTTGAGCTTGAGGACAGATATCCTGATGCTGAAGAAGTTCAGGTTTTGGTTGATGATAATATTCCGGAAGCAAAAATAGAAGTCATTGATGAAATACCTGAAGCAGATATAGAAATAATTGATGATATTCCTGAGGCAATTATAGAACCTGTTGTTGATGAAATAATTCCGGAAATTGTTGTTGAAAATGATGATTATAACGCTTTGGACAATGATATGTATGAACAAAGTATCAGATATGAACAGAAAATGCAGGAAGAAGATGAAGAACGCAGACGTAAAGAACAAGAAGATTTAGATAATGAACTTTTGATTTATGGTATAGGTATTCCTGCAATGGCTATTGCTGCCGGCATGGCTTTTGATGGTTGTGATAGTGAAGGACAACATACTGAAAGTAATAACCCGATTATTGAAGATGACTTTAATAATGACAATCTGAACAATGGTTTAGAAATGGGCGATGATTACGGTGATTCAGGATTTGATGATTACGGATTTTAATTAATAAAAGTACTTAAACATAAATAAAATGTCGTTTTTTACTATTGAAAGACGGCATTTTTTTATTTATTAATAATTTATGTTTTAGCTTTTACATTCTTTTATGTTTTTTGTAATATATACATGCTTACCAGTTAAGAAGGAGAATTTTTTATGAAAAAATCAATTAAAGATCTTGGTGATATCCAAGGTAAAAGAGCGCTAATCAGAGTTGACGTTAACGTTCCTCTGGATGCAGACAAAAATGTAACTGATGATACAAGAATTCAAGCAATCTTGCCTACAGTTAATTTCTTAAAAGAAAAAGGAGCTAAAATTATTTTGATGGCTCACTTAGGCAGACCAAAAGGAGAATGGAATCCTGAATTCACATTAGAACCTGTTGCAAAACATATGTCAAAAGTTTTAGGTGAAGATGTATTATTCGTAAAATCTCCTGTTGGAGAAGGTGCTGAAAAAGAATTAGAAGCATTAAAAGACGGTCAGGTTGCATTGTTGGAAAATATTCGTTACTACAAAGCAGAAGAAGCTAAAGATGATGATATGACATTTGCTAATGAACTTGCAAAATTAGGTGATTTTTATGTGAATGATGCGTTTGGTGCAGCTCATAGAAACCACACATCAACAGCAAAAGTTGCAAAAGTCGTTAAACCGGCTGTTGCAGGTTTATTAATGGAAAAAGAAATCAGATGCTTGTCTCAAGCTTTGGATAATCCTGTAAGACCATTTACTGCGGTTGTTGGTGGAGCTAAAGTTTCTTCTAAAATTGGTGTTTTAGAAAATTTAATCGACAAAGTTGATAATTTAATTATCGGTGGCGGTATGGCTTATACTTTTGTAAAAGCTAATGGTGGTCAAATCGGTAATTCAATTTGTGAAGATGATCAAATGGATGTTGCAAAAGCTATTGAAGCTAAAGCAGCTGCTAAAGGTGTAAAACTTGTTATGGCAACTGATGTATTGGTTGCAGATGATTTCTCAGGAAACGGAACAAACAAATTTGTTAAAATTAATGAAATTCCTGAAGGATTTGAAGGTGTTGATGCAGGTCCTGATTCAAGAGCTGCATTTGCAGAAGTTCTTAAATCTTCAAAAACAATTCTAATGAACGGACCTGTAGGTGCATTTGAAAATCCTAAATTTGCAGATGGTACAAAAGCTGTATTGGAAGCAATTGTTGAAGCTACAAAAGACGGTGCTGTTTCTGTTATCGGCGGTGGTGATTCTGTTTCTGCAGCTAAAAAATTCTGCAAAGCTGAAGATTTCACACATGTTTCAACAGGTGGCGGAGCTTCTTTAGAATTCATCGAAGGTAAGGTATTACCTGGTGTTGCAGCATTAGACGAAGCTTAATTTGTTAATTAAGATAAAGAAAAGACAGAAATTTTAATTTCTGTCTTTTTTTATGCGCAAATTTTTTTATGTTCGAGATTTAAAACAAAAAAGGATAATTATGCAAATAAATTTTACAGGAACACAAAATACTGCGCAATATAACCAACTTTTTTATCCTATTATGCAGGATGAAAATGGCAGAACATTTTATTCGAAAAATCAATATATCACAGCATGTCATTTCAATACGGAATTGACAGATGATGTTTTTGGTCAGGATTTCACAAAATATAAAGAAGTTTTGGAAAATTCTGCAATGCCGGAAGCTAAAAACAATATTTATTCTCGTTTTATGAATATTTCCACATTACGTCCGAATTATAGTCCGGAGGATATAAATATATTTTTAAATGGCATTCCTGTTAACATATGTGATGAAAATATTTCGTTAATATCGTTTATTTCAAAAATATTAAATAAAATTTCAAAACAGCCCGAAAATGAATTTACGATATCTGGTGATTATTCTGTGGTAGATGATGGTTCTATAGCTGTTGCATATGGGCAAAATGTTGAAGAAAATAGTATTTCTGATGAAGATTTTCTTAATACTATCATAGCTATACACGACCCTAAAAATATTAAAAACGGGGTGAATGAAATGATTAAAAATATTACAGATAGGATGATTGATTATTTTTCATAAAGATAGGAGAAATTATGCAAGTTAATTTTACGGGATTTATAAATACAGCTTATCATTCGGATAAAAGTTATCCGACTTTTTATGATGAAGACGGGAATTTAAAATATTCACAAGAACATTATGTTCAAACTGATTGTCTAAATACTCAGTTATCAGACGATAAAAACGGTAGGGATTTGTCGGATTTTTATGAAGCGCTTGCAAAATCTGAGATAAAAGATGCGAAAAATCCTTTAGATCCGAGATTTGTGAATTTTGCAATTGTTGAGGCTCACCCTGATACTCATGCGTTTCAATTTATTATGAACAATAAATATTTAGAAATTAATGATGAGAATATTCCTATAATATCTTTTATTTCAAAATTATTAAAAGGAATTTCAAATGGACAGGAAGCTGATTTTGATGTTACTCATGAGTATGTTGAAGATCCTAATACTCCAAATAAAATCATATTAGGTTTGGATATTCGTGATAATTTTTCAAACCAAGAGGATTTCCAAAATTATATGGAATATATTCATGATCCGGATGTTGTAAAAGATGGTTCTGCAAGTATGCTGGATCATGTAACCCAAAAAATGATTGATTATTTTTCATAGATAGGTTTAATAATGAATATAAATTTTACCGGGGTTAAAAATATAAGCTATAAATATCAGCAATATAGAGAAGATTATGATGCTGAGGGTAATTTTGTCGGTTACTTAAATCCTCAAGCTGAGATAGATAATGATGAGTATGATGAGGATGTATATGAACATAATCTTACTTTTCAACTTACTGATGATAGTGATGGTAATGATTTGACTGAGTTTAGGAATAATATTAAATCTTCTGACGTGATTTTACCTCCGGAACAAATGAATTCGGATATGTTTACGGTTTCAATAATTAAAGAAGATTTAACCGAACCTTATACTAGCCCTATTACAAGTATATATCTTAACGATTTAGACGAGGAGGTAAATGTTAATGATAATAATTTGTCTTTCTTGTCATATATAGGAAAATTATTTAAAAAAATTATACGACAGGAGGATAGTAATTTTGCTAATTCTAAAAATGTCCTTAAAAATGGGGTAAATGAGATGTCTGAACTATTTACTGATAGGATGATTGATTATTTTTCATAATTGACCCATACGAAATTTAATGCTTTAATTGGTTTATGAACTATATTTTTTACTTTTTGATAGTATCTTCAATTATCATAGGAGCAATAAACGGTAAGTTACCGGAGGTTGTAAATTCTGTAATGTCAGGTGCGGAATTATCTGTGAAAATTGCGATTTCTTTAATCGGGATAATGGCATTTTGGCTTGGAATTATGAAAATTGCAGAAAAGTCAGGGGTGATAAAATTTATTTCAAAATTACTCAGACCGATAACAAGAGTTTTATTTGATGAAGTTCCTGAGAACTCTCCTGCGATTGGTGATATTGCAATGAATTTTACCGCAAATGCTTTTGGGTTGGCAAATGCTGCAACACCGTTTGGAATTCGTGCAATGCAGGAACTTAAGGAAGTAAATCATAATAAGGATACGGCATCAAATTCGATGTGTTTATTTTTGGCAATGAATACCGCAGGTTTTCAGATTGTGCCGACAACGGTTTTGGCTGTACTTATCGGTATCGGCTATAAAAATCCTACAGAAATAATAGCACCGACTTTATTGGTTACGACAATTGCATTTTTATCAGCTATTGTCCTTGCAAAAATTGCTCAAAAAATATCAAAATTAAAGGAGAAAATATATGACTAAGCTTCTTAATTTGATATCACTTTGGGCATTGCCTGTTATTTTGGTTACGGTTTTAACTTGTGGAATTATAAAAAAAGTTCCTGTTTACGAAACTTTTGTAAAAGGGGCAAAAGACGGGTTTAAAATATCAATAAAAATAATTCCGTATTTGATTGCAATTATTGTTTCGATATCAATGTTTAGAGCAAGCGGTGCAATTGAGATGCTAGCAAATTTATTTGCTCCGATTTTGACAAAATTCAATGTTCCGTCTGATACTTTACCATTGATGATTGTTCGTTCATTATCCGGTTCGGGGGCATTGGGAATATTTTCAGATATTGCAAACTCTGCAGGTCCTGATGCATATTCAACAAAATTAGCAGCAATAATGCTGGGTAGCAGTGAAACGACTTTTTATGTATTGGCAGTGTATTTTGGTGCGGTTGGAATAACAAAAATTCGATATGCTTTAATTATAGGATTGTTAGCAGATTTTATCGGTATTGTTGCAGCTGTTTCGGTATGTAACCTGATGTTTGCATAGCATCGAACCAACTTTGGGTGTATTCTTTAATTTCATTTTCTAAAACTACTTTTACAACAATTGCGTAATTGATATTTATGCAGTCAAGTTTTTTAAGGCGTTCAACTTTATAGCGTTTACTTCCGCAATTATGGCAAAATGAGTCTTCCGGAACAACTTCGCCATCACGAAGAGTTGCTCTTTCTTTTACTCCACAGCATTCGCATCGTGTAATGTACCATTGATTTTCAATAAGTTCACCACAGTCAGGACAATATCCGATATCAATTTCAAGCGGAACTTTTTCGTGATGACATTTTTTATTAAAATTAAAAAGCTCTCTTAATATCATATGAAATTTTTTAAGGATTATTTTATGTTTGTCAATAAAATTATTGTGTTTATGATATCATTTAAGTATGATTGAAAGATATTCCAGAGTTGAAATGTCAAAAATTTGGGATTTGAATTCCAAATTTGATTATTATTTGCAAGTTGAACTTGCGGTTTGTGATGCTTACGCAAAGCTTGGTGAAATCCCGACAGAAACTGCGGTGGAAATTAGAAATAAAGCTTCATTTTCTGTTGATAGAATTGATGAAATTGAACGGGAAGTTCGCCATGATGTTATAGCGTTTTTGACTTGTGTGAATGAAAGTTTGGGTGATTTAGGCAGATTTGTTCATATGGGTTTAACAAGTTCTGATGTTATTGATACTGCGTTTGCGCTTCAAATTCAAGATAGCAGTAAAATTATCAAAAAAGATTTGGATACTGTTATTGAAACTTTAGAAAATCTTGCAAAAATACACAAAAATACTATTTGCATAGGGCGTTCTCATGGAATCCACGCAGAAGTTATGACATTTGGTGTGAAGTTGTGTTCTTGGATTGATATTTTAAAACGTCAGCGTGATAATTTTGTTCATGCATCCGAGCAAATTAGAACAGGTCAAATATCCGGTCCTGTGGGAACATACAGTAATATTTCTCCTCAAGTTGAAAGTATTACTTGTGAAAATTTAGGTCTAAAGCCGGCGAAAATTTCAACTCAGATTATTGCAAGAGATTATCATGCATATTTTATGCAGTCTTTGGCATTGATTGCGAGTGTTATTGAACAATTTGCAATAGAAATCAGACACCTTCAAAGAACTGAAGTTTTAGAAGTGGAAGAAGGTTTTGGCAAAGGACAAAAAGGGTCTTCAGCTATGCCTCATAAGAAAAATCCTGTGTTAAGCGAAAATTTGTGCGGATTGGCAAGGGTTGTTCGTTCCAATTCAATTGCTGCATTGGAAAATATTGCACTCTGGCATGAAAGAGATATTTCTCATTCTTCGGCTGAACGTATAATTTTTCCGGACAGTTTGATATTAGTTGATTTTATGCTTAACCGGTTTAATAATGTTATGGAAAACATTGTAGTTCATCCTGATAATATGCTTAAAAATACCGACAAATTTGGTGGTATTGTGTTTTCTCAAAAGGTTTTATTATCTCTTACTTCAAAAGGTTTGACAAGAGAAGAATCATACAAAATTGTTCAGCGAAATGCTCTTGATGCGTTCCAAAATAACGGAGATTTTAAAGCTAATTTGCTGAAGGATAACGATGTGATAAAATTGTTATCAACTGACGAAATTGAAAATATTTTTGATAAACAGGCATTTTTGCAAAATATTGATGAAATTTATTCACGTTTTGAGATATAGTTAGTATTTTTTATTTTTGAGTAAATGTCAGTTATTCCTCAAGAAAATCGGCTAAAATAACATTACTTACAAGAATGCCGTTTGGAGTGAAGGCGTATCCGTTTTTTGTCTTTTTTAAAAGCTTTAAACCAGTGTATTTTTTTAAAATTTCGTTGTATTTTTCATCAAAATTTATATCAAATTTTGTGTTAATTTTATCAGTGTCTATTCCTTTAATTTTTCTAAGACCCAGAAAAATTTCTTCTTCTAATCTTTCTTGATAAGTTAATATTTTTCGTTCTTTTTTAATAATAGGATTTTTAATATAATTTTCGATAATTTCAGAGTTTCCGTAGCGGATACCGTTTACGTAACCATGAGATGCAATTCCAAATCCATAGTATTCTTCATTATTCCAATAAGTAAGATTGTGTTTTGAATTATGATTTGGTAATGAAAAATTACTAACTTCGTAATGTTCAAATCCCAATGATGTTAATAATTCAATTGCACCTAAATACATATCAGCCTGAGTATCTTCATCAGGTAAGTTTTTTGGTAGATTGTTATAAAAATAACAACCTTTTTCAATTTTCAGACCGTAGAGAGAAATGTGTTGAACCCCTAATTTTATTGCAGTTTTCAAGTCATTATAAAACATTTCCGGTGTTTGGTTTGGCAATCCGTAAATAAAATCAAGACTTATATTTTTAAAACCTGCATTTTTAATTGTTTTTACTGCTTCTATAACTTGAGATGAGCTATGTCTGCGATTAATTTGTTTTAGAATTTCGTCATTAAAACTTTGACAACCAAGACTGAGTCTGTTTATTCCTATGTCATAAAGCCCTCTGATATATATGTAGTTCACACTTTCCGGATTTAGTTCGACTGTAATTTCAGGATTTTGTGAAAATTTGAAAAGTTTAATTATTTTATCAAATTCGGAAACTTCAAGTAACGATGGAGTTCCGCCGCCAAAATATAAAGTGCTTAAATTTTCTTTTTGGTAAAATTCGGATATTTCTTCTTTTAAAGCTTGCAGATACTCGTTTTTTAATTCAAGCTTGTTAAAAGAAATAAAAGAACAGTAATGGCACTTTGATTTACAAAATGGTATATGAATATAAGCACTTTTGACCATATTTTAATTATATATCATAAAAATTTTAAACTTTTAAATAAACATTTTTCATAATTTTTATAAAGCTTTCTTTAGTAAGATATTTGTCTATGTGAGTTAAAGAAGTATCAAGGTCGCCGATTACAAAAATGCTTCCTGTTTTTAGGGTTTTTGAGATTTCATCAACAAAAGATTTTATTTTTTCCGGCTCGTCATGAAAATATCCGAGAATATTTCTGCACATAATAATAGTATCAGAATTATCTTTGATATTTGGTGCAATTTTAAACATATCTCCAATTTCAAAATTGATTTTATTTTTAATATTGTCAGAAACTAGAAAATCTTCTCTCGGACCTATGATATTTGTTGAGTTTGCATAATCTTTAACTACATCTATATACAACGGGTAATCAGGTCTGATATAAGGTGGGATTACTCGTTTAAAGTATTTTAAAACAGGTATGGAATGTAGTTCAAAATTTGAAATATCATCTTGAGAAAGACTTAATTTTCCACGTCGGGCTTTGCTAATAATATAATCATCTATATCAAAAGCCTTTATAGGGAAGAATTTTGATGTATCTTTTCTTTTGTCGTTTTCTAATAACGAAAGAATTAGCGAATACCCTTCTGAGCCGTCAGATGATGCAAATTGAATTATATTAACTTTATCTTTATTTCTAAAATTGCTGATTAGAAATTTTGTAAAATTTTTCCATTCTAAGTCTTCACGAAAAATCCATGTATTGTTACCAATTTCTTTTTTGCTTTTTTGGTCAATATAAAACCTATCTGTAGAACCGAAATTTACAGAGCTTATAGGGGTATAGCAGGTTTTTGGCATTATTCGCATACCGTATTAAAACCGCTCAAAGTTGTTTTTTGCTACGAGATTTATTTGTATTTAATAAACATTCATAAAGTCGTTGGTTTTATTTGAAAAAAAACATGTTTATGAAATAATTATAGTGAGGCTAAATATAAAATAGCGATTGTACTTATATAAATAGAAAAAGGAAAAAGAAAAATGGCAAGATTAACTCCATTGGAAAAAATCAGAAACATTGGTATTGCAGCCCACATCGATGCCGGTAAAACAACTACAACAGAACGTATTTTGTTTTATACAGGTAAAACTCACAAATTAGGTGAAGTTCACGATGGTGCAGCAGTAACTGACTTTATGGAACAAGAAAGAGAACGTGGTATTACTATTCAATCAGCAGCAGTAACAGCTGAATGGAAAGGACACCAAGTTAACATCATCGACACCCCTGGACACGTTGACTTCACAATCGAAGTTGAACGTTCATTGCGTGTATTGGACGGTGTTGTAGCTGTATTCTGTGCAGTTGGTGGTGTTCAATCACAATCAGAAACAGTATGGCGTCAAGCAAACCGTTATGAAGTACCTCGTATGGTATTTGTTAACAAAATGGATAGAACAGGTGCAGATTTCTACAGAGTAGCAGAACAAATTAAAACAAGACTTGGTGCTAATGCTGTACCTATCCAATTACCTATCGGTGCTGAAGATAAATTCACAGGTTTAATTGACCTTATGACAATGAAAGCTGAAATTTATACTAACGATTTAGGTACAGATATCAGAGAAGAAGATATTCCTGCAGAATTAGCTGAAAAAGCTCAAGAATATCATGATGCAATGGTTGAAGCTATCGCATCTGAAGATGACGCTTTAATGGAAAAATTCTTTGAAGATCCTGAATCAATTACAGTAGAAGAATTAAAAGCAGGTTTGAGAAAAGCTGTTTGTGATAACAAAATTGTTCCTGTAACTTGCGGTACAGCATTCAAAAACAAAGGTGTTCAATTATTATTGAACAACGTTGTTGATTATATGCCATCACCTGTTGATGTAAAAGCTATCGAAGGTGAATTGGAAGACGGTACAAAAACAGAACGTCATTCATCAGACTCTGAACCGTTCTCAGCTTTATCATTTAAAGTTATGACAGACCCGTTTGTTGGACGTTTAACATTCTTGAGAGTTTACTCAGGTAAAATCACATCAGGTTCATATGTATTAAACTCAACTAACGGTAAAAAAGAACGTATTTCAAGATTGGTTCGTATGTATGCAGACCAAAGACTTGAAGAAGCTGAAGTATACGCAGGTGATATCTGTGCAGCCGTTGGTTTGAAAGATACTACAACAGGTGATACATTATGTGATGAAAAAGCACCTATTATCTTAGAAAGAATGACTTTCCCAGAACCTGTTATCTCAGTTGCTATTGAACCAAAAACAAAAGCTGACCAAGATAAAATGGGTATTGCGCTTCAAAAACTTGCAGAAGAAGATCCGTCTTTCAGAGTTAAATCTGATGAAGAAACAGGTCAAACAATTATTTCAGGTATGGGTGAACTTCACTTAGATATTATTGTTGACCGTATGATGAGAGAATTCAAAGTAGAAGCTAACATTGGTAAACCACAAGTTGCTTACCGTGAAACAATCAGAGGAAATGCTGATCAAGATTCTAAATTCGCTCGTCAATCAGGTGGTAAAGGTCAATACGGACACGTTAAAATTAGAATTTCACCTGCTGAAGAAAATGCAGGATTCGTATTTGAAAACAAAATTGTTGGTGGTGCTATTCCAAAAGAATACATTGAACCTGCTAGAAGAGGTATGGAAGAAGCTTTAGAAGGCGGTATCTTAGCTGGTTATCCAATGATTGACGTTAAAGTTGAACTTTATGACGGATCATACCACGAAGTCGACTCTTCAGAAATGGCATTTAAAATTGCCGGTTCTATGGCTATTAAAGAAGGTACTAAAAAAGCTCAACCTTGTATCTTAGAACCAATGATGAAAGTTGAAATCGAAATTCCTGATGAATTCACAGGTACAATTATCGGTGATATTTCAAGAAGACGTGGTAGAGTTGAAGGTCAAGAACCTGTTGGTAATACCGGAAACGTTATTGTTAGAGCATTAGTTCCTTTGGCAAATATGTTCGGTTATGCTACAGATTTGAGATCTAACACTCAAGGTCGTGGTACATTCTCTATGGAATTCCAATGCTATGAACAAGTTCCTAGAAATATCGAAGAAGAAATTATTTCTAAATCAGGTGCTAAAGCATAGTTTGATATAGAAATTATTTAAAAAATAAAAGAGACTGACATTTTTGCCAGTCTCTTTTGTTTTGTTATTTTCCTCCGCCACCACCGTAGCCAAATTCTTTTTTGATATTCGCCTGTAATAGTTTGCTCCAAGAATTTTCATATTGTTGGATTTCATTTAATTGAGTTTCAAGGCTTTCTTTTTCTATATCAAGCTGTGATTCCCAAGCGTTAAGGTTACACATCTCGTATTCGTGTTCTGTTTGAAGTTCTGCTAACAATTCTGGGTATAAATCTGTTCCGAACCCGCATTCTTCATCGTAATATAATGCACTTAATTTTTTGTTATATTCCTGCTGTTTAGTTGCTTCATATCTGGTTGCAGATACTTGTTTCATTTGCAAATCAGATAATTGCATCGAAATTCTACTTTTTTGTCTTGTGTAAAATAACAATTTCTCTTGAAAATTACAAATAGCCATATCTCTTGTCCTCTTATTTAAATCTCTCTTGAATATATAAAGTATTTTCAATTAAACGAATTTCAAGGTTAAGTTATTCTGTTACAATTCTTCACATAATGTGTGATATACTCTCTAAAAGGGGAAAAGTTGCTATTATAGTTTACTTCTTTATGTTAAAATTTTATTATGGATATCTCATTAAAAAGCAGTATTACTCTCGAATTTGATAAAATAAAGTCTGAACTTTCAAATTATGCAAAGTTTAATCAAAGTCAACAGCTTTGTCTTAATCTCTTGCCAAATACTAATATTGAAAAAATAAAGTATGTTCTTGAATTAACCAGAGAAGCGAAATATATTCTTGACTTGGCAAAAGAAACTCCTGTTGAATTTATTGCGGATATTGGCAATATTAAAAATAATTCGGCTGTTTCATATCTTATGGAAGATGAACTTGTTGATATTGCAAAAACAATGAAATCATCAAGATTGTTGAAACGCTTCATTATAGAGAATTCACAAGATGATTTTATTTTAAAAACTTTAGTACAAAATTTGATATCTGATAAAGAGTTAGAAGATAGAATATTTGAAACGTTTGATGAAAATTTAAATATAAGACAAAATGCGACTTCTGAGCTTAAAGGGTTGTATAGTTCATTAAAAGATACTCAGCAAAATATTCGAGATATGGTGAGTACATTGCTAAATAATCCGAATTTTTCAAAATATCTTCAGGAAAATATATATACACAAAGAGATGAGCGGATTGTATTTCAGGTAATGGCATCAAATAAGACTAAAATTCCAGGAATTATTCATGATATGTCATCATCCGGAAAAACTTTTTATATTGAACCTGCACAACTTGTTCCTTTGAATAATAAGGTGCGTGAAATCAAATCAAAAATTCATGCGGAATGCATAAAAATTCTGGTAGAATTAACTAATTTAGTAAAAGATTATATGAAAGAATTGGAACTTTGCGAAAAGGTTATGTCAGAAATTGATTTTCATTTTGCAAAGGCAAGATATGCAGTAAAACTTCAAGCTGTAGAACCTGAGTTAACAGATGAAAAGTATATTTATTTTGAAAATATGAAACATCCGTTGTTATTGAAGCTCGGTGCTGAAGTTGTCAGTAATAATTTTGAAATAGGTAAAGATTATAAAGCTGTTATTATTACGGGTTCAAATACCGGTGGAAAAACTGTAACTTTGAAGACAATCGGATTGTTTATTTTAATGGCGGAAGCCGGAATGTTTTTACCTTGTACTTATGCAAAATTGTACCCGTTTAAAAAAATATTTGCAGATATCGGAGATTTGCAAGGAATTATGCAGAGTCTTTCAACATTTTCTGCCCATATGACAAATATTATAGAGATTTTAAAACAAAGTGATGAAGAAACTTTTGTTCTTCTTGATGAAATTTGTGCAGGAACTGACCCTGTAGAGGGTGCAGTTTTAGCCAGAGGTATACTGGATAAACTGGCGCAAAATCAAACGACAAGCGTAGTTACGACTCATTATGGCGAGTTGAAGGCTTTGGAATATTCTAATCCGTTTTTTAAAAATGCTTCAGTTGAGTTTAATACAGAAACTCTGAAACCGACATATAAGTTATTAATAGGTATTCCAGGATTAAGTAATGCTATCTCAATTGCCTCAAATTTAGGATTGGATAAAGACATTGTTGACAGCGTCAGAAATACCCTCATAACTCGAAAAGATCCGACGGTTTCTGTTGTTGAAAAATTACAACAAACGCACCAAGAGCTTTCTAAAAACCTTGAAAAAGCTCAAGAACTTAAAGAAACTTCTTTATCTATAAAAAAAGAATACGAAGAAAATTTAAATCAAGTTAAAAAAGACAAAAAGAAAACATTGAAAAATTTGAAAAACAAATTTGATATGGAAATTATGGAAGCTCGAGGCGAAATAAAAGAAATTTTGGCAGAATTACGGAAAGAAAAATCTGAAAAAATTGCTCGTCGAGCATATTCAAGACTTGCAAAAATTGAGGATAATTTCAGGGATGAAATTGATAAGGTTTCTGACAAGCAAAAATATCTTGAAATTGATTGGGATAAGGTTAAAATTGGTGATGTTGTAATGCTTAAAAATATGCATCAAAAAGTTACTATATTAACTTTACCTGATAAAAATAAAAGAGTTTTTGTTGATATGGGCAGTATGAAAATGAAGGTTAAGCGTGATGATTTGGCGGTATTGGATGAAAATTACAAAGCTCCGCATAAAATAAAAATTCCTGGAACTTCATTGAAAAAATTTGAACTTCGCAGGCTTGAGATGTCATCAACTCTTGATTTAAGAGGTTATCATGTTGAAGAAGCATTAGATGCTGTAGAAAATTATTTAGACAAAGCAAGTCTTGCAAATCTTACTCCTGTTTATATTATTCACGGACATGGTACTGGTGCATTAAAACAATGTGTCAGAGATTTTTTGAGTACTTCTCCGTATGTTGCAAAATTCAGACCCGGTGAGGATACTGAAGGTGGAGATGGAGTCAGTGTTGTTGATATTAACTAAATGATATTTGCAAAACTCAAGAAATAATCTTCAATAATATTCATCAACATCGGTAAAATCCAGACCATAATTGCCGCCCCAAGAACAGGCTTAAATAGGAAACTTAATTGGAATACGTTAACTTGCGGGGCAGTTCTTGAAATTACACCCAGAATAATATCTTGTCCCAGTGTTGCAAGTAATATCGGGGATGCTATTTGAAGCCCCATATATAAAGTGTTTGATGACATTTTGACAAGTAAATCCATTTTGATAAGTTGAGCTAACGGAAGATGGGAGGCGTACATAGGAAAGATTTCAAAACTTCGCAATAATGCTTTAAATAGCCAGTAGATACCGCCTAAATGTATAAAAATCAGAATTCCCATCAATGAAATCATTTTTGTTAAAATAGAAACTTGAGCTGATGTTGTTGGGTCAAGTGCCGTAGCTGAAGATAATCCCATTTGCATGTTAATCATTTCAGCCCCGCAGTCAATTGCAATTGTAACAAGTTGAGCCATATAACCTATCATTGCTCCGACAATTACATTTAAAAGTAGTGATAACATGAAGGAATCGCAGTGGGTTAAGCATTTTTCAGGGGATAAAAAGGGAACAATAAATATAGTTAAAAGCAGTGCAAATGGAACTTTAACCAGTGCAGGAAAATCTTTTCTGTTAAATATCGGACAAAATCTGAAAAAACCAATCATTCTTGCAAAAACAAGTGCACCTGCCATCAGGTAGGTGTTCATTTTAGGAAACAATTGTGCTAAATTTACCCAAATATTATCCATTTATTATCTTCCTAAAATCCTCTTGGTTTCTACAAAATCAGGTTTCGGAGCTGCTGTTTTAGGTGCAGATGTATACCTTGTTTTATAAGCGTTATCAATGTATGGAACTTTTCCCGGATTTTTCATTATTTGGTCTATGTTATCAATATTTTTAAACCTGTCTTTCATTTCACCTTCAAAAGGTGTGGTGTATTTGTGATAATCCGCATCAAGAACAAATGTTTCAGCATGAGGAACAGTGTTAAAAGCAAGAACCATTCCTTCTTGGAATAAATTACCCAAAAGTCTGATAAATCCGACTCCACCGATAATTATAACTAAAAATACCCCAAGAATTTTTGGTGCGGCAGCGATTGTTTGTTCTTGAACCTGAGTTACTGCTTGTAAAATCCCGACAACCAAACCTATGCCTGCTGCACACAGTACGCATGGCATAGAAATTGATAACATTATTAAAAATCCTTTAGCTAAATATTCCAGTAAAATTTCCACAGATTATATTCCTTTTTTTAGTTGTAACTTGAAACAAGTCCCTGTACAATTAGTGCCCATCCGTCAACGGCAATGAATATCAGTAGTTTAAACGGCATTGAAATAATGGTTGGAGACAACATGAACATCCCCAGTGCCAGTAAAATATTTGCAACAACCAAATCTAAAATGATGAATGGTACAAAAATTATGAAACTTATTTCAAATGCTGTTTTTAGTTCACTTATTATATATGCCGGTGCAATTTCCCAAATACAAAGTTCCTCAGGTGATTGAGGTTTTTGTTTGTGTGCCATTTCGACAAAAAATGCCAAATCACTTTCTCTTGTTTGTTTAAGCATGAATTCTTTCAATGGTTTAGAACCTTCTTGCAGTGCCATGACCATGTCATGGTTTTTTTGGTAAGGAACTGAACCCATGTCGTACATTTTTTGGAATGTTGAACCCATGGTATAAAAAGTCAAGATTATTGATAAACCGATAATTACAATTGCCGGAGGAACTTGTTGAGTTCCCATTGCGGTTTTTAACATTGCAAAAACTATAACAAATCTCAAAAAACTTGTCATACAGCAAAAAGCAAATGGTAGTAATGAAAATAATGACATTACTATCAACAATTGTAAAACAGGATTTAGGTTTTGTAATTGGTCCATTTTATTTTGTCCTTATAATTCGTTTATTCTTCTTGCCATTTCCTGCATTGGGGAAATCCCTTTTTGATTTTTTACAGGAAGTGATATGTCTACAACTTTAGAATCCATACCTTTTGTTGGTCTTAATTTTCTGTTTGAAGGTTGAGGAATTCTGTTAAAGTCTACGTGTTCTAATTGAATTTTGTTGTTTGTCGGGTATTCAATTTCTTGAGGAATTTCCTTAGAAATATTTTGAGAATAAATATCATCGACTAATCTTCCAAGATTTTGCGCAGATGATTTAACGGGAAAATCTTTAGCTTCAATCGTAGAGTTATCATTAAGCTTTGAGATTAGAGTAGTTCTATCAACATCAGATGCGATGAGAAATTTTTCGTTTCCTGCTCTTACTACGTGCAAAGTTTTTCTTGGGTTAAGGTTTAGGGATTGTTCAACGCTCAAAAACTGAGAATTGTTACGTCCAATACTTCCGTCAGTTACTTTTTTGTAAATAAATACGGCAAAAAATATTAACCCAAGCATTGCCAGAGTATAAACCGTAAAATTAACTACATATCCACCCATAATTTACTCTCCCGATATTATCTGTTAGATATTTTCATCTTCTAATTCAAAGTCGCTGTAATCAAAATCTTCTTCACCTTGTGGAGCTTCTTCTCCTTGAGGTTGTTCATAATTTTCATCTTCCATTGGAACTTCGCTGTTTTCAGTTTCATCTTCAGGCATCATTTGTTCTTCTGTTTGTGGTTGAGCATAACTGCCAGCTCCATTTGAAGCAATTACATTGTTTATTTTTACACCGTATCTGTCGTTTACAATAACTAAAGCTCCGCTTGCGATAGGTTTTCCTTCAACTTTTAGGGTTACATTATTGTCGTATAGTGAAGTTAAATCAACAACTAAACCATTCTCAATATTTTTAAGCTCCCCAAGTGAAATCTTTACAGCATCAAATTCTGCACTCATTTCAACTTCAATACTGTCCCATATATTCTGATTAGTATTACCCATATCAGCTCCTCCGTTATTTTCATCTTCTATCAGCAAATCCATATTAGGTCTTATTTGAAAATCTAAGGTTTCACCATTGATTGTTAATCTCATATTTTCAAGATTGCTGTTTTCAAATACAACTACATCATCTGCTTCCAAGTTCTTTAAATCGTAAAGTGAGAATTTAGTTTTTCCTACAAAAACACTTGCAAAAGTTTCGCTGTTAGGAAAATCGTCTTCTGAAAATGCTGAATTATTTGGTGTTATGCTTTGCGGTTGTACCAAATCCAGCGGTATTGAAATTATCATTTTGCCTGCAAGATGTGTTGTTTCATCTGTGTCTCTTATTAAAAATGTCAAATGTACAACATCAAAATTTGTACGTTTTAATTGCGTTCCGTCAGGTTGAGACAAACAAGATTTAATATTTTCAAACGTGTAATCGTTGAAAGAGGTTATAATTTTTGCCTCAAGTTCGGAAATTTTATTTATATTAAATCTGCTTTTTAATTGTCCCAGAGATTTTGTTAAAATCAAGTTAATTGCTTTATCGGTTAATCTGAAAAAGATATCATAATCTTTATCAATTTTGATTTTTGTAACGAAACAGGATTCATTACTAATTAAGCAATTTATATTTTTGCTTAGTCCGATGAATTCTGTTTTGAAATTGTTTTCGAAGAACTCATTACAAGCATTTTCAATCACTTGTGGAAAAGTATTCTGATACCAGTTATACTCTTTCAAAAGTTGTTTTGTTGATATTGAATTTTGTAATTTGTCTTCCATAACAACTATCCCTTAATTTATCCCTTGAGAAATATAAACACATATTCCCATATCTACAATATAGTATTAATGGATTTATTACATCAATCTTTTAATTGATATTTTTCAAAAGTCATTATTTTTACTAAGGGATTTTTGTAAAAATCAAAAGATTGATTTTCTGAGAGTTTTAATTTTATTATATTTACCCATATCCCCCTTTGTGGTATAATTCCGGTATGAAACAACTCTTTTTAATCATTTGTTTAAGTTTACTGCTATTCTCAGTTTTGCCTGTGCAGGCAGATGAAATTGAGGAAGATTATCTTGATATTGCTTCAAGTTATTGTGTATCGGGTGATTATCAAAAAGCGATTGAATATTTAAATAAAATTTTGGTTGTAAATCCTGATAATAATAAAGTTAAAGATTTAAAAAAAGGATTGTTTCATATAATCACAGGTGATAGGCGTTCATATGTTGCATCTATTAATCCTTATATAAAACAAGCCCAAGAATATAAAAAATATGGAAATACAAAGGGTGAATATACTTCGTTAATTAGCGGAACGGGGAGTGAAAATTCTTATTTGGCTTATTACTATTTGGGAAATTTCTTCAGAGACAAGAAAGATTATATGAAAGCTATTGATGCTTATAATTCTTCGTTGTCAGCACGTTCTGATTTCGCCCAAGCTTATTTAGCCTCAGCGATAACTTTGTTCGAGGCAGGGAAATACGAGGCTGTTTTAAATCCTGTTGAAAAATATCTTACATTTGTTCGGGATGATGATTTAGCATATGCAATAAAGTCTCGTGCAGAATTTCAATTGGGAATGTTTGAAGAAGCAAAATTAGATAACGAAAAAGCTTTGGCAATTAATAACTGTCCTGAATATATGTTTGATAAAGCAAAATTATTATATAAATCGGGTGATTATAAAGGGGCAAAGGATATTTTCACTAAATTGTCAGCAGATATTCAAACTTCAAAAATATATGAATATATTTCCTATTGTGATTATGCATTGGGAGATTATATGAGTGCATTAATGAATGTTGATAAAGCTTTCATCCTGTCTGATGATGACGAATTTTTGAATAACAAATATAATGAGATAAAAGAAAAACTGGAAAGAGAACAAAATGGGCAGACAGAAAATGAATAAATCTCATAAACGAAAAAAAGAAGGCTTTTTTACTAAAATAGTAAATGCCTTTATTACTCTCTGTCTTACTGCAGGTATGTTATGGGGACTGCAGGCTTATAGTGGTGCTGCAAGTTTAAAATTTGCACAGGTAAGCGATGTTCACTTTTTGGAAAACGGTTCTAATACAACATTCAAAATGACCGGAGAATCCCCAAGATTATTAGATGATGCAGTGTCTCAGTTAAATGAGTATAATGATATTGATTTTGTAATGTTTACGGGCGATTTAATAGATAAGTCTTTTGAAAAAGAATTAAAAGCTGTATTGCCTCATTTGCAAAAATTGAATATGCCGTGGTATTTTGCGTTTGGAAACCATGATAGATGTGTTGGCGGATATCTGAATACTGTAGTTTATTTGGATATGTTGCGTAATGCTAATCCTAATTTCAAATTTAAAAAAGCGTATTATTCATTTGAACCTAAAAAAAATTACAAGGTTATAGTTCTTGATGATATTATAACTGATGAAATTACTTCAAACGGAAATATTGATGAAGTTCAGTTTAAATGGCTGAAAAAAGAACTTGATGCTTCAAAAAATGATGTTGTTTTAATATTTATGCATGTTCCTGTTGTTGAACCTTTTGCAAGTCCAAATCATAGAATGAGAAATTCTTCTGCCGTGAAACAATTGATTGAGAGTTATTCAAATCCGATTGGTGTATTTCAGGGACATTATCATGCAGCCAAAATAACTCAGCATAACAATGTCTTGTATGTAAACAGTCCGGCTTTGGTATCTTATCCGAATGCTTTTAGAATAGTCAATGTTACAAACTACAAAGATAAAGTTGTTTTTGATTTTGTATGGAAGGAAACCAAAGAAACTACAATTCAAAAAATGGCAAAGATTTTAGTATTTTCAGGATCAATATACGCAGGTGAAGAAAAAGACCAGTCCGGTGTTTACGAAATAAAAAAATAATATCGAGGAATTAATATGAGTGAATTTAAAGTAAAATTTAGAGGTGTAAGAGGAAGCTTTCCGGTTGCAGATAAGGATTTTTTAAGATATGGCGGGAATACTTCTTGTGTTGAAGTAAATGTTGGAGGGCAGGTTATAATTCTTGATGCCGGAACAGGGATTGTCAGTTTGGGTGATGACCTTATGGAAAAACATATTGCATCTTCCGTAAATCCTGAAGAACGTGTTCCTATTAATTCTTTGATTTTGATTTCACATATTCATCAGGACCATTTGCTTGGGCTTACGTTTTTCAAGCCTTTGCATTTAAAATCTTCTAATTTAAGCGTTTTTGGGCAAGGAGCAGATGGAGAAAATTTATCAGATTGTTTATCAAAACTTGTTTTTGGTAAAACTTTTCCTCTTGATTTGGGCGATATTGCATGCAATTTAAGCATAAACGATATAAATGATGAAAATGCTATCGTAATTAATCCCGATGGGAATATTAGACTGGTTAAATCTGCTGAAGCTAACCCTGCTGAAGATGATATTTTTATAACTTTTTATAAATCCTATGTTCATCCTCAAGAGGGGGTTATGATTTATAAGATCTCTTATAAAGGTAAATCTTTGGTTTATGCTACGGATAAAGAATGCTATTTTGGCGGAGATAATAAATTTATAAAATTTGCTAAAAATTGTGATTTACTTATCCATGATGCTCAATATACGGTTGAGGATTATTTAAATCCGTATTCATCAAAACAAGGTTTTGGTCATTCGACATATGATATGGCTATTGATGTTATGAAATTGTCAAAGGCTAAAAATTTAGCATTTTTCCATTATGATCCGTCATATGATGATGCAAAATTAGACCGAATACGTGAGCATTACACAATCGATAATAAGAATGTGTATATGGCTTATGAAGGATTTGAGCTTGAATTAGGCTAATGTTATTGAATAATTTAAATTTATAATTAAAACGGTATAGTTATGAAAAAGTTATATTCGGTGTTATTATTTTTAATAGTGAGCTGTCTGCCTGTATTTTCAGCCGGTGGTACTATTGTGAGTTACACTATTGACCCTGAAAAGAATGCTTTTGACCATAATAATAAAGGTCTGTTTTATATGGAAGAAAAATATTATTATGCAGCAATTCAAGAATTTAAAATGGCAATAAGTTTAAATCCAAAAACTCAAGCTACAGCTATATATTTTAATAATCTTGGCAAAGTTTATATGGAAATAGGTTATCCGCAGTTGGCGTTAGACTGTTTTCAAAATGCGATGACTCAGTATAATTTAAATTTTGAATTCTATGAAAATCTTTCCGAATGTTATAAACAACTTGGAATGACGGATTTGCAGCTTGAGCATTATAAAAAAACTCATGAAGCAAACCATTTAGATAAAATAATGCTTGGTTTACTGTATGAGCAAATAGGAAATAAGCGCAAAGCTATTATTGTTTTAGATGAATTTGCTATGACTGAGCCGGAATTGTTGATTACGCCTGCTGTTAAACTCCATATTAAAAACCTTGTTGATGAAATTCGACAATAAAAGTGCAGAGCCCCATTTTGTAGAGACTCTGCGTTTGTAGATGTATTATTGTATTTTATTGTTTCTAGTTATTAAGCCAATCTTGAGCATCAACTTTTTGTGATTTAGCAGGTATTACCACGACTTGATTACCTTGCATTGAAGGTGTAGCACCTTTTGTATTTTCAGGAAGCGGTAGACCTTTTTTTCTTGCGCTGCGTTCATTTAATTTCTTTTCAACACCATCAGCAAGTGGGGTTGCAATAAACGGAACGATAACACGTTTTCCGACGATTGATGCTGCAACCAGTGATACCAAACCACCAAAAGCATCTTTAACATCGCTTCTGATTTTTTCGAATTTTTGTGAGAATTTGATATCATTCATATCTTTAAATTGAGAACTGTTTTTAACAATTGATTGGTATGCTTTCTTCAATGGTCTATTGAATAGCTTGCCAAATGCCGCATTGAACATTTTACTTTGGCATACTTTGTTTTGAACAGTAAAGAACATACCCAACTGGAATGCTATCATTAACAGACCGTTTGTTAAGTCTAAAGCTGTAACAAAGTTTCTTTTATCATCAGGAATTTCTTTATTGTGCATACTTTGGTTTACATAAAGTACACAACCTAAACCGTCTTTTGCGACAATTGATGATACGCCAAGAAGGTCAATGTATCTGCGGTTATTATTATAAACTTGTTTGCCGGCATTTTTTGCGACATTTGAGTTAGAAAACCATGCTATTGGTCTGTATATTAAATTGGTTAGCGGTTTAACTTTGTTACCCATTATGCCACCTCCGTCTTATTATTGTTTAAAGCTTCTTTTTCAGCTTGTTTCTTTGCGTTTTGTTTATTTGACAATTCAGGGAATGCAAAATCCATAAATTTCGGATATAGTTTGTTCAACAACCAGCAAGTTAATGGAAGGATTGCAAGTGATACGCCTAAACCTGTCCAGCGTTTTAAACCGTCAATGTTAGATTTTACAACTTTTTTCATTTGGTCGCCGATACAGCCTGCAACAGAACTTGCTTTTTGTTTAAGTCTTGTAGCAACGCTTTCTGTCATTTCAATAGATTCTGCAATCTGTTGTGGTGTACGTCCTGCTGCTGAGAGTCTTTGAGTCAGTGAAGCCTCAGAAGCGTTGATAGTATCATCAATTATTTTTTGCGCTTCTTGTACTGTAATTCCTGAGGTATTCAACTGAGTTTTAATTCTATTCAAAGTTGCGATTGAAGTATCAATTGCTTCGGCTCTCATGTTAATAAGCTGGTTAACGTATTCTATTACTTCTTTTGTATCTTTTTTTGTTTTGATAATATCAATGTTGTTGAGCATTTTTTCAATTTTTTGTTGAAGCATTGATATTACTGCCGGATCTTTTCCGATATTTTTTTGTTTAAGTTCTTTTACAATTGAAATCAATTCTGAATTGGTATGAGTTTTTGACGGATCTCTTTGAGCTTCTTTTTTCAAATCTTTAATCATACTGTTACAAACTTGATTAAATCTTTTGTAAGCTTGAGCAGGAGTTGTAGCATTATTTTCAGATGGTGATAAGCGTTTTACTTCATCTAAAATGGTTTGTAATGTATTTTTAGCTTCGTCTCCATGTTCGTGGTAGAAGATACTTCTTTTGAGTTTGTTGCTTAATTTTTTGTCAATTAAACTGTATTTTTCTTCTTCTTCAGCTTTAATAATATTATTTAAGGTTTCATTAAATAAATTTTTAAATTCATCTTTGGAGAGTGATTCACTGACAACTCCGGCAGTACCGGTTTTCTTGAATGTGATATTGTTTTCATCAGTTATCATCTTTTTGAGTGCGTTGTCATTTGCTTTTTTAAGTGCATCTACTTTTTCTTGAAGTTCTTCTTTAGTGAATTTAACTCCAGGATTTTGAGATTTAACAAGGGCTTTTAAATAGTCATCTGACGGGAATAATGAAGCATTGTTGTGTAGAGATAAATGTTCATAACCTATGTCAGACATATTTTTAATTGCTTTGTTAAACGGAATAACAATTGCACACTGAGTTGCAACAGCCAAAATTGCGGAAACAGGTTGTCTCCACGCTGTATATGTTCTTGTATCTTTGTCAGTATTAGAAATAGGGTTGTATTTAATAAGCATTGGTGCTACTAAACCTGTACCTAATGCGTTAATTGCTTGGTTTTGGATTTCACCCATATTTTTATGGAGTTTTACCATCCATTTGATTTTATTAGGCATAAGCCCAATTAACATTTCTGTTAAATCTTTTGGAGGTTTTGCCGCTCCCGTAAAACTTGTAGTATCATTAATTGTTCCCAAGTATGCCCTTTTTTCTACATTTATTTTTTCAGAAAATCTAGGGCTGGTGATACCTTCAATGTTACCTTTAATCTTTTCAATACCCATTTTACACCTACTATTGTCTTCTATTTATATAGAACCTTAAACATTAAAAAAATTGCTAGTTAGCACCCCAATTATTAAGAAATGTGAACAGTAATCCTCTGTTGACAGAAAACTAAATATACACGCTATCTTTAAGGTTTCTATTGTAGTGTTCCTTAACTCAGAAACACTACAATTATACGAAACACATATTTAAATTAAAACCCTTATGTAAAGATTTCTTAACCCTTTTTAGAATCTAAAATTTTTCTAATTCTTATATATCTGTCAAGTTCTTTGCTTAAATCTTCTGCGCTGCCCAAAAATGCGTTAGAGATTAAGACTTTGTTATCATATTTCGGATCAATAATAACAACTGTAGGATAGCCTGTAAGTCCGACACTGTTTATAACGTCTTCATATTTGGTATCTTCTACATTAACTTTTGCGAAGTTCAAACTGTCTGAATATTTTTCAGAAATTTGTTTATATGTTGGCATGAACTTAATGCAATAATGACACCAATCAGCATAAAATAAAGTCAAAATAGGTTTATTTTGTTTTATTGCTTTATCATAAGGCATGCCTATTTTGTATTCAGATGGTTTTTTAGGTTCATCTGTTTGTTTCAAATCCATTGGATAATCATCATATGCAGGCTGTTCCTTTTGAGCCTTGAGTTCTTTATATTGGTAGTATTCAATTCCTCCAAGTACACAAATTGCGGCTACCAAAAACACCAAAACAAAAATTAAAACATTTCGTTTGTTTACTTTTTCTAATTTTTCTTTAATATTAAATCCCATAATTAATTCTCCCTCACCATTAATTATATGTGTTAAATTTAAAGTGTCCTATTCTTAATATTTATTAACATGATGTAACGGGTAGTATATATTTGGGTATATAAAAAGTATATATTATCTCGTGTTACATTTACCCGAAGGGTGTCATATGGATACCCTCGAGTCTCATGCAAAAGAGGAGTTTAATTAATGAAAAGAGAACAATTTATTGAAATGAAGAAAGGTCCGCAAAATTCAAATCCTGCGAAAAAAGAGGTGTTAGAAGGTTCAAATGATTCGGTTTTAAAAGAGTATTTAAGAGAAATTTGTGATTATCCGCAGTTGACTTTTGAGCAAGAAAAGGTTTTAGCTCAGCGTATAGAACAAGGAGATGCTCAAGCTAAGATTGAATTAATTCAGGCAAATTTAAAATTGGTTGTAACTGTTGCAAAAAAATCTATTCATATGTCAAATTTACCTATGATTGACCTCATTCAAGAAGGTAATATGGGTTTAATGATTGCGGCAGAAAAATATAATTATCGTTTAGGTTACAGATTTGCCACATACGCAGGTTGGTGGGTAAAGCAAGCAATGTTTAAAGCAATATCAGAGCAGTCTTATTGTATGAAAATTCCTGTATATATTCAAGAAACGCTATCCAAGTATTCAAAAGTAAAATCACAAATGGAGCAGGAAACAAATTCTTCAGTAAAAGTTGAAGATGTTGCAAAGAAAATGAATATTGCACCTGAAAAGATAGAAACATTTTTATCTGCGTATACTAAAACAATTTCTATAGAAAACGGTATAGAAAGAAATGATGGCAAGGATTTAAATATTGCGGATATTTTGGCTGATAGCAAGCCATTGGTATTTGAAAATATTGAGTATCAATCTTTGCAAAATGATATAAATAATGTTATTTCAACTTTAAAAGAACGTGAGCAAGAAGTTGTAAAAATGCGTTACGGACTTGGAAATAATGAGCGATATACATTGGAAGAAATCGGTAATTTATATGGGGTTACAAAAGAATGTATTCGCCAAACTGAATTAAGAGCTTTAAAAAAGATGAAAATGACAGGTGAAACACTTTTGTCATGTTATATAGTTTAAAAATTTCTCGTGTTTATTTAGTAAAATTAAAGTCGTAATTTTTACGGCTTTTTTTTATATAAAATATGGTATGTTTGGCTCAGGAAAGGTGAATAAAAACGGGAGGCGAGGTGAAACCTCGCCTCCCGTTTTAACATTATTCTTTGTATCCTATATATCTTAAATTCCTATAATACCCGTCATAATCAAGTCCGTAACCTACAACAAATTTATCATCAACTTCAAATCCGTAATAATCCGGTTCAACATCAACTTTTCTTGTGATTTTTTTATCTAATAGAGAACAGAATTTTAAAGATTTTACATTGAAATTCATTGCCATAAAATCAAGTAAGAATTTTGCGGTTAATCCTGTATCAACAATATCTTCAATAATAAGTACGTTTTTACC
This sequence comes from uncultured Clostridium sp., assembly GCA_964620875.1. GTDB lineage: Bacteria > Cyanobacteriota > Vampirovibrionia > Gastranaerophilales > Gastranaerophilaceae > Zag111. The sequence continues at coordinate 24,698 of CAZUKK010000013.1, read as the reverse complement.
GTTAAGGTCAGGTAATTTGATATCAACGGCATTAACTTTTCCTGAGGTTGTTGTTGCAGAACCGTAGCTTGATAGTCTTATGAATTCCATTTGTAATGGCATTTCAAGATTTTTAACCAAGTCAGTGGCAAACATTACAGCGCCTTTTAGTACGCAAATTGCTATTACTTCTTCACCATTATAAAATTCGTTCATTTCTTTTGCAAGTTCTTTAATCCTTGATTGGAGCTGTTCTTCGCTATATAAAACTTTTAAATCTTCAATTTTAATTTCCATCTGTCTGCCTCTTTTCTTTATAAAATTTCATAATATGCGTTGGTTTTGTTGTTACTTTTATTTTATCACTAATTCCTAAATTTATTGCCCAGAAAATTTCATTGTTTCTTGCTAAAAATAGCAAATTATCTTTTTCGTGGTTTGGAATTTTTTTCTCATTAAGATATTTTTTTAATTTTTGAGTACCTTTCATTCCAAATGGTTGAATTATATCACCATCTTGTCTTTGTCTAAGTTCAAAATCAATATCAAATGGGATATTTACGTATGCCGTATTTTCACAATCTTTTGGGAATTTTTTTACCGGTTTGTTAAATTTTTCAATTTCAAAAACATAACCGTTTGAAACGTATTTCCCTGTTTTTGTAATATGAAAATACGGTAATTGTTGTTTTTCTTTTGTAATTATTTCAATATCTTCACAGCTTGCAAAAATCCATAGATTTTCTGTTAAAGAACAAGTTTTACCAGATTTTGAGTTAGAATTTTCAAGTATAAAATCTTTTATTTTAAGAATTTTTTTTCTGTCATAATCAAGGTTCTTTGTTGTAAATAATTTATAGATTATTTTATTTTGACAAGCCGGTGATAAGTTTAAAAATTTTTTTGTTTTAATTTTATTATTTTCTGTAATTTTTTTTATAGTTTTTTCTAAAAATTCTTCAACAATTTCGGTTTCTTCGGTTGCGTTTTGAGAAAGTGTTGTTATTGCTTCTGTTGCGTTTGCATTAATTTCAAGAATTGCGGGAATAATATTTGCTCTAATATTATTCCGCTTATATTTTGTATTGGAATTTGAACTGTCGACATTTGGTGTTAATTTATTTTTTGTACAGTATTTTTCAATTTCATCTCTTGTGATATTTAAAAGAGGACGGTAAAATATTCCTCGCTTTTCTTTAATTCCTTGCAATCCTGAAATCCCTGTTCCCATACAAATTCTATATATTAGAGTTTCGACATTGTCATTTTTGTTATGGGCTGTAAAAACAATATTGCTGTTAAATTTATTTGCACATTTTTCAAAAAACTCATATCGAGCTTCTCTTGCAGCGGTTTCTGTATGTGGAATATTTTGAGAGAGCGTTTCGCTGTAGAAATCAACATTTATAGATTTACAAAATCTTTTGCAATTGTTTTCTTCAATATCACATTCGCCTTCTCTCCATTTATGATTTAAGTGAAGGGCGATTATTTTATTTTTTGGTGCAAGTTTTTTTAAATTATCCAAAAGACACATAGAATCGTATCCGCCGGAAAATCCGACAAGGAAAACAGAATTCGGGTTGTTTAAATCGTACTTTTCTAGAAAAGATTTAATTGTAATGCGGATTTCATTCATATTTTTAAGAATTTGCTAAGTGTTTTTTGATACCTTCTCTAATTTCAACAACATCAGTTCCAAGTTGTTCAAGTGCTTGCATTGCAAGTGAAGACGGCTCAGTTGTTATTGCGTATAGCAAGTCTGAAGATTCGATTTTTGTTTTATTTTGTTTTTTAGCATATTCCCATGCTGTTTCAAGCACTCTTTTTGCTCTTTTTGTAAAGACTATTTCTTTATCAAAATATTCATTATCACGTCCGATAATTTGTTCTACAACAATTCTTGCATCACGAATATTGATTTCAAGCTCATTAAGAACAACTGCTCCAATACCTGTAGCTTCACCAATTATTCCGAGTAAAAACATTTCCGTGCCAACAACCCCTCTGCCAAATCGTCGAGCTTCTTGTTTTGCAAGTCTTAAAATTGTAAGGGTTTCAGGCATTTGTTTTTCAATTGGCTTTATGATGCCGTGAGCTAAGTCATCATCATTTATTTTTAAATCTTTGAAAATATTATAAGCAACCCCTTTTTTTGTTTTTAGGAGTCCTAAAATCATATGCTCCGGCAGAACTTCCGAAGATCCAAGTTCTTTTGCAGTTTGTAGTGCTAAACTCATTGCAATAAATGCGTTTGGCGTGAATACGATTTGTCTGCCTTCATATTCTGCTTGGCGTGAGTTGATATGAGATAGTTTTTCTTCAAAAATTTCATTTGTAATTCCAAAGTCAGCTAAAATTTTCGATAAATCAGAATCTTTATCTTCCAAAATTGATGAAATAATTTGTTCAGTTCCAAGAATTTCATAATTTGAAGTTGAAAGTTTTGATACTGCACGTTCAAATACTTTTGCTGATTTTTCGTTATCAAATAATGAATCGGTTTCTTGGGTCAGGTTGACTTCTTTTTCTTTATTTTCGTCAAGTTCAGGGTGAAAATCTTTTTTTACTTTACGTTGCACGAGTTTTTCAATTAATGGCCTTGATTTGTCTATGTCAAACCCAAGATTTTCAAGATATTGACTAATTTTTGATTGTTTATCATTGATAGCTGCAAGAACGAGGTGTTCATAGTGGACGGTAGAATTTCCTGATTTTTCAACAAGTTCAAGAGTTTTGGTTAAAATATGTTTGAAATCTTCGCTGAACGGTATTGAAGATGTCATATCTGCTTCTTCGATGTTCAAAGACAGATAGATTTCTTCGGCAAGTCTGTCGTATGTAATGTTGTAGGAATTAAAGATTTTTGAACAAAAACCTTTAGTTTCTTTAATCAGAGCAAGAAGCAAATGTTCTGATAAAACTTTATCAGAATGGTCATAAATTGCTATGTTTTGTGCTTCGACAATTACATTTACAGCTTTTTCAGTGAATTTTTCAAACATATTCTTACCTGCTTATTCTTCGTCTTCGTCCTCAACTTCAACATCAAGAGAATCTACATATTGAGAAACTTTTTCAAATTCTTCATCGTTATCAATAGTTTCAAAGAAGCATTCTTCGCCTTCTTCAACGTATCTCATCAATACTACTTCAGGATTTTCTTCGTCAGTATCTTTTTCAAGAAGCATTGCATACTGTTTATCTTCAAATTCAATTATATCATATAATTCGCATTTGATAACAGTGCCTTCATCATCAATTATTTCGATTACGTTTTCCATTTCTTCTGTCATAATTCCCTCCTTATTTTCTTGACAGGTATTGTTCCAGTATAATACAAGCGCTTTCAATATCAACTAATCCTTTATCTTTTTTAAAGTTGATTTTTTTATTTCTAAGATTTTCTTCTGCAGTATCCGAGGTTAGACGCTCATCTTCAAAAATCACTTCGTAATCTTCGATTTTGGAGGCGAATTCTTCGCAATCTTCAGCTTGAAAACCCTTTGAACCGTCCATATTTAGTGGTAATCCTACTACAATTTTTTGAACATTATTTTCTTTTGCTATTTTGTAGATAGTTTTAAGAGCTTCATCCTCAGGAGTTCTTGAGATGTATGAATGACCTTTCGCAAGCATTAGCAAGTAATCGCTTAGAGCGATTCCAATACGTTTTGTTCCAATATCAAGTGCCATTACCTTATACATTTTCAACCCACTTTTCCTCAATATATTGGATTAGTTCATCAATTTTTTCTGAGTCTAATTCGTAGTTGTTTATACTTTTATCGTATTTTACTGCAATAAGATATTCATAAATACTACGTTTTAGAATGTTTTTGTATAATTCTTGTTTTAAGTTTTCATCTTTTGCCAATCCTAAAATCAAACTTGCTTCATCTTTTTTATCAATAGCAAATTTCATATAAGCGCTCATTATGAGTTTCTTTGTCCATTCTGACTTTTCATCAGGTGTGAAAACTTTTTCAAGGTTATTTTCAACAAGTTCATCAAGGTTTGAAGTGTTTAGTTCAGACAGCACTTCTTCAAATTCACTGCTATATTGATAGTCCATAAACCAGTGAGCCGTAACTTTCATGTTGGATAAATCTTTGATAATTGAGTCTTGTGGTTGAATTGCTGTAACTTGTTCGTTTAAAATTTCGTCAATTCTATTGTGATTATAGTCGATATCTACAAGTAAATTTTTCCAGCATACATATTCATATGGAAGTTTCCAGTTGTTTTCGTGGGTTTGAATTGTTGTTAATTCCGCATTATACAGAATAGTTTTAAATGCAGATGGTGAGATATCTACAGTTTTTTCATCTTTTAAAAATCTTTCCAGAATTTTACTGCATTCAAATTGTGAAATATCAAAAAATCCAAAACAATCTTTAATTCCGGAGAAAATATTTATTACTATAGAGACAAATCGTATTCTTTGATCTTCCGTAATTCTTGTAAAAATCAAAGCTTGGTCTCCATGTCCGTCAGGATATGTTATGTAGAACTTGTAAGGTTTACTATTTGATAGAATTTTTTTATAAAATTCTTTTGTATTATCTTCTCTCATTCCTGATATTTTAATTGTAGACAGGCTTCTTTTAACATTTTGTAGTAGCTCTCCTGTTGCATAGTGTTGAATTTCTTCAAGAACGTGCAAAGCTAATTGAGATTTTGTGTCTGCTAAAAGTTTTAGAGCTTCTTTTCCTGCTGCATTATTGGGTTCTGAAACAAATACCGGAATAAGAATATTTGCCAGTGCATCTGATGAAAAATCTTCGCTAAAAGAATTTAAGAGTGTAATTTTGTCTTGAAGCCTGATTGTTGCCATAAAGTCCATAAAATCAATTTGGATTTCAGGGTTAATAACTGCGGTATTGAGCATTTGTTTGGTTGTTTCATCCATAAGCTCGGCAGCATCATCAAGATATTCTTCCGTCATTTCATAAGACCAATCTGAATCAAGTTCTCTCAATAGATTTAGGATGGTAATTTTTACTTCTGTTTCTAAATTTTTATTTTTCAGAGTTTCCCAAAGCTTATTGATTAGTTCATCTTTTTGGGTATATCTTTCTAACAGAAAACATATAACTGCGATTTTTTCAGGTTTAGCGCTTGTTAATTCTTTAAACAGTACTTTTGAAATATAGGTTTTATCTTCTTGATTATCCAACATATCAAAGTCTGCAAGACAATTTTGCAAATCTTCAATAGAAGTTATTTTGTTCAACAAGTTTGTAATTGCAGATTTTAATTCAAAAGGGTTTAGCTGTTTAAATTTTGCTCCGGTCATCTGTTATCTAGCCTTTCCCCAGAATGCATCTAAGATATGTTGCGCTTCTGCAGACGGCATTCTGTCTTGCAATATTAAATATTGAACAGCAATCATTGCGCACTCGGAACAAATATTGACCCCCGGACCTTGAACCATTTTTATAACTTGAGTATTAGGTCTGCCACAAAAGCTGCAATATACTAATTCGTTTTTATTGTTATCTTCTTGTGTTTTTTCTTCGTTTGATTTTTTCTTTGCCCCTAAACTGACTACTTTGTCATCTGACATATAATTCTCCTTTTTTCTTAATTATTGTAACTTAAATTAATGAAATTTGCCATATTTTTATTATTAAATTATAATTAGTTTAACATCAGCTTAACATGTTTTGAGAGGGATATTTAATGAGAAAAGTCGTTTTAATTGCCAGTGTACTGTTTGCAGCAGTTTTTTCTACTGCTTGTATTAATAACTTTGCAGTACAGGATTTGAATAATAAAGCAAAAATGTACGCTCAAAAAGGTGATTATGTTCAGGCAATTGAACGTTTGAAATCAAGTATTGATTTAGATTCTTCTGTTGTAGAAACTCATTATAACTTGGCTGTTGCGTATACTGAAATTGAAGATTATATCAACGCTGTAGAAGAATATAAAAAGGTTATTCAAATGAAACCTGATATGGCTGAGGCTTATTATTCACTTGGAACGGCATTAAATAACCTTGCTGTTGATATGATACAGGGTAATGTTCGTTTAAGCGAGGAAGACGGTAAGTTGTACAGCCCTAAAAAAGAAGAAATTGAAGTTGATGAAGATAAATTAACTCAAGCCGAAAAAGATATGATTGACGAGTTGTATACTTCTTCTATTGAGAATTTTAATAAATACTTGGAATTAAATCCTAGTTCTACGGATAAACAAGATGTGGAAGCTCAAATTAAAAAGATTGAAGAAGCTCAAACTAAACAACAGGAAAAATAGGTGTTTAAATGTTTGTTATTCCTGCAACAAACCCGATAGCATTTAATGTTTTTTCTACCCCGATTTATTGGTATGGAATTACTATGGCTATTGCTATATTGGTTTCTGCGCTTACTGCCAATAAGCTTTGTAATTATATAAATTCTGATTGGAAAAAAGATTTTATAATCTCTTATGCTCCAATATTAATATTAATAGGGCTATTTGGGGCAAGATTATATTTTTGTTTATTAAATGCCGGTCATTATTTGAATAATCCGTTTGAGATATTCGATTTTAGGGAAGGTGGATTATCAATTCATGGAGCTTTGTTTGCAGGCATTTTGGGAGTATTGTTAATTGCTTTTTATAAAAAAGTTTCTATTATGAAATTTTTAGATGTTATGGCTTGTTCAATATTCTTGGGTCAGGCGGTCGGAAGATTTGGAAATTATTTTAATTCGGAAGCTTATGGGATGCCTGTTGCAGGTCAAACTTGGGGACTTTTTATTCCTGTTCAAAACAGATTACCTGAGTTTGTGCAATACAATTTATATCATCCTGCATTCTTGTATGAAAGTTTCTTGGATTGTTTGGGATTTGGAATTTTGTTATTTGTTTATTTGCGTTTTGGAAAGAAGTTTGTCGGGTTGACGTTTTCTATATATTTGATTTTGTATGCTGTTATAAGATTTTTTGTTGAGCAAATCAGGATTGACAGCGCTCTAAATATCGGAACAATTCCAATTGCACAGGTTGTTTCTGTGGCATTGTTATTTGTTGGAATTGTTGGATGTATCTTTATATTAAATAAGCGTATTATTAAAAAATAAATTTTTACTTACAAATTAAAAAGGCTCAAGAAATTCTTGAGCCTTTTTAGTATTTTAAAATTTCTGTTATTGGTTATCGTCAAGTAGGCTGGTTTGCTGAACTTCTTCTGTTGTTGCAGCTTCAGCCGGTGTTGATGATTTGATTGTTACATCATCTTCATCAGGGTTCAAAATCTTGTTAACTGAACATACTGTATCATTTTCGTTTAAGTTTTGAGCTCTGACACCTGTTGCCGGTCTGCCTTGTTGTGAAATTGATCCGGCATTTAATCTTGTAACAACTCCGTTTGCAGTTACAAGCATTATATCATCAGATTCTTTTACAATAGTTAATGCTACAAGTCTTGATACACTTGATTTAAATTTCGTTGCAATTAATCCGATTCCACCTCTGTTTTGTGTTCTAAATTCAGATAATTTAGTACGTTTTCCGAAACCGTCAGATGTTACAACAAGTAAATCGGCATCGTAATCTTGAGGAACGATATCACATCCGACAATTTCATCACCTGTGCGTAATTTCATTGAAATCACACCACGAGCACTTCTGCCTAACGGTCTCAAGTCTTGGATTGGGAATCTTATTGCCATACCGCAAGATGTACCGATAATTATTTCATCTTTTGCCGTTGCAAGTTTTACCCAACATAAGCTGTCGCCTTCATCAAGTCCGATTGCAATAATTCCGTTTCTTCTGATATTTGAGAAATTATCAAGTTCAATACGTTTTATATTACCTTTTTTGGTCAACATAATAAGATTCAAATCTTTTGAGAATGAACTTACCGGAACAACTGCTGTTATTTTTTCATCCTGATCAATAGGTAATACGTTTACAATCGGAAGCCCTTTTGCTTGACGTCCGCCTTCTGGGAAGTCGTAAACATTCAAGCTGTAAACAGTACCTTTTGATGAGAAGAATAATACTTTATCGTGCATCATTGCAGTGAAGAAGTGTTGAATATCATCATCTTCTTTTGTTTTTATACCGGATTTACCACGAGTTGCACGGTTTTGACGTTCAAATGTGTCAAGTGAAATTCGTTTTAAATATCCTTGGTGAGTAATAAATACTGCCATTGGAGTATTTGGAGTTAAGTCTTCAATAGTAACTTCACCTTGTTCAGGTAAAATCTGAGTTTTTCTGTCATCACCGTATTTTTCTTTGTCTTCTAATAATTCAGCTTTGATGATGTCAAGAATTTTTTGACGGCTTGCAAGAATAGATTCGTATTCGGAAATTTTCTTCAATAATTCGTCATATTCTGCTTTAACTTTGTCTTGTTCCAAACCTGTCAAACGTCTTAATTGCATTTCCAAGATTGCGTTTGATTGATCAACATCAAGTCCAAATCTGCTCATCAATCCTTCACGAGCATCATCTGTAGTTTTTGATTTTTTGATTAGCTCAATAACTTCATCAATTGAACCTAAAGCAATGATTAAACCTGCTAAGATATGTGCTCTGATTTTTGCTTTTTTCAAGAAGAAAATAGTTCTTCTTGTAACAATTTCAATTCTGTGTTCTACGAATTCATTTAATACTTCATACAAGTTCATCAAGCGAGGTTGTTTGCCGCATAACGCAACCATGTTAACCCCGAAAGTCGTTGCAAGTTGAGTATATTTGAACAAATTATTCTTAACAACATCTGGTTTTGCATCTCGTTTCAATTCGATAACAATTCTCATACCTTCACGGTCAGATTCATCACGAATATCAGAAATTCCGTTAATTCTTTGGTCTTTAACAAGGTCTGCAATTTTTTCAATAAGCATTGCTTTATTGACCTGATAAGGGATTTCTGTAACGACGATAGCGGTTCTTGATTGTCTTCCGCCTCCGCCTGCGATTTCTTCAAATCCGGCAACCGCTGACATTTTGATAGAACCTCTGCCTGTTTCATAAGCTTGTTTTATATCATTAAGCCCGATAATAGTTGCAGCTGTCGGGAAGTCAGGACCTTTGATGTATTCCATAAGCTCAGGAATAGTGATTTTTGGATTATCGATAAGAGCGATTGTTCCGTCAACTATTTCGCAAAGATTATGTGGAGGAATATTTGTTGCCATACCAACCGCAATACCTGAAACGCCGTTTAATAACAGCATTGGAAGTCTTACCGGAAGGACTGATGGTTCTTGAAGTGAACCGTCAAAGTTTGGTTCAAACTCGACAGTTTCGCAATCAATATCTGCAAGCATAGATTGAGTAATTTTATGCATACGAGCTTCTGTATAACGCATTGCAGCAGCTCCGTCGCCATCGACTGATCCAAAGTTACCATGACCATCAACCATTAGGTATCTTGTTGAAAAGTCTTGAGCCATACGAACTAAGGCTTCATATACAGAACTGTCGCCGTGAGGGTGGTATTTACCAAGAACTTCCCCGACAATACGGGCACATTTTTTAAACGGCTTATCCGGATACATACCGAGTTCATTCATTGCATATAAAATACGTCTGTGTACAGGTTTTAACCCGTCTCTAACATCCGGTAATGCACGACCGACGATTACACTCATTGCGTAATCTATATATGAACGTTTCATTTCTTCTCTAATATTTACGGAAACTATTTTGCCGTCATCAAAAATATTCTGCTGAGTCAATCCTCTTCCCTCCAGTCTATACTCCTTTAGCATAAGTATAGCACAAACATAATAATTTGAGCCAATATCTTTACATAGAGTAAAGAATTTAACATTTTTGAAGCAATTTGTTTTGGATTAATCTTGATGAATTCTCGTAAATTTTCGGTCAATTTTTTTGCAGGGCTTTTTCGGTTATTTCCAACCATTTAGCTTGATTGTAGTTTTCATAACTTTGGGCAAATCTTATCAGTGCGCTGACCAAAACCCTTCCACTGTCTGATTTGCCTACAATCAAATAATCGCCGTTTTTGTTTTCGCAAAACATAATTTCTTTGTGGATAATTTTATCAATATTGGTTTTAGGATTTTTGTTTATAACATTTTTGAGCCAGATGTGCAGAAGTTTCAACGGCGTTGTTTTTCGTGTAAGAAGTTCGTCGTTATGTGTTTGTAAAAATTTTGCGTATTCTGCTATTATCATAATTATCCTTTTTGAATATTAACCTTCCCAAGGGGTTGTGCCGGCAAAACATATTATATCGTGTATTCCTGCATTGTTAAATTCTTTTATCATTTCTTCAAAGGTAGAACCTGTTGTGCAAATATCATCAATTATTAAAATTTTTTTATTTGAAATAAGTTTTGTTTTATCAACTTCAAATGCGTTTGATAAATTTTCTGCTCTCTGATGCTTTTTAAGGTTATATTGCGGTTTTGTGTCTTTAATTCTTTTAATTAATTCTATATTAACTTCATATCCTGTCAGTTTTGCAAATTCTTCGGCAACTAAATTCATATGGTTGTATTTTCGTTTCTTTTCACGTTTTGGATAAATCGGCACGGGAATAATTTGAAAATCTCCGTCAATTTCAAGCCTTTTCCAATATTGGTACATGAATTTTGCAAGATAGTATGCTAAATCTGACTGGTTGTGATATTTTAATCCACGGATAAGTTTTTGAAGATTTTTATTGTATAACCCTGCACAATAAACACTCTTGCCTAAAACTTTTCGATTTGTTTTTACCATAAGAAAGTCTAGTTCGTCAAAGCATTTTGAACACATTTTTACACTTTCTTTAGAGCTTCTGCAAAAATAACACTTCTTTTTATAAATCCAATCTAACAAATCTGTGAAAAATTTTTTCATATCAAGATATTAACATAAAATATTGATTTACTTTAATAAGTATTATTATTTTTAGCAAACTTGTGATAAAATTTCATTATGAGGAAGTTCTTATTGGTATTCGTTATATTTAAGAGAGAAGCAAAAATTTAGAGGTATTATAGTATGGCAGAAACAAAAGAAAAAACTTTTTTATTTGATCCGGGGTATGCTCAGCATACGACAATTTTATCAATCAATGCTGAATATATGTATTCAAATCTCAATCAATATAAAAATTTTGGACAAAAGAAAATGCAGTTCAAACTTATTTATCCAAAACTTTTAAAAATGGTCGAAAATAATGTCGGTTTCTGTTTGGGAAGTCTTTTGTGGGCGGTTTATATAAAAGCTCAAGGAGAAGCAGTAATTGAAGGTAATCCTTGTCTTGGAACTACTTATGATGAAGCTGAAACTGTTGAAGAAATTGATTTCTCTATAGATTATTTTTCTCAATTAAAAAAGGATGCAAAATATTATTTGAATGAAAATTATGAAATAAATCCCCTATATATTAAAATTTTAGAAATTTATAAAAGCTTTATAACCCAAAATTGCGGATTTACTTCAACAAAATCAACTTCTGGATTATTAATTCCGGATGGTTTGAAAATTCCTGAAGAATCACAGGATTTGGGAAAAATATATAACAAAATCCAAGAAGTTATAAAATCCGGCAAATTACTGGATTTGGTTGAAGTTTTTGATTTGGTTTTAGAAGGATAAAAATGATTGATTTAAAAAAGAAAATTTACCAGATGTTTATTTTGGGAACGGATGGTGATGGTTATAAAACTGCTTTAGCTGAAGGGTTAGGCGGAATGATATTTTTTACAAAAGATATTCAAACGCCTGCACAATTCGGAGCTTTGATTGAAAGTGTCAAAAAAATGGCAAAATATCCGCTTTTTTTATCAATTGACCAAGAAGGCGGCAGGGTCGAACGTACGGAAAATATTCATTGCGGGAAAAAATATTTATCTGCAAGATTTGCATATCAAAAAGGTTTGGACTTTTTAAAAAATCAAACAGAAAATATTGCACGGGAGCTTGTTTCTTATGGTATAAATCTTAATTTTGCTCCAAGTATTGATACGAATACAAATCCTGATAATCCTATAATAGGGGAACGTTCATTTTCAGATAATCCTGATGAAGTTATTGAGGCAGAAAAAATAGTTTCCTCGGTGTATAAAGAAAACGGGATTATACCTTGTGTTAAACATTTTCCGGGGCATGGTGATGCAGATAAAGATAGTCATTTGACTTTACCGGAGATAAATTTATCACTTTCTGATATGGAAAAATTTCATATAAAGCCCTTCAAATCAGCGATTGAAAATGGAATTGATATGGTTATGGTAGCTCATCTTCATTGTAAATGCTTTGATAATGAAGTAATGCCGTCATCTTTGAGTAAAAATGTTATTTCTTACCTTCGTAATACTTTGAACTATCAAGGTGTGATAGTCTCTGATGATATGGTTATGAAGGGTGTGGAGGATTTTGGAGAAGTTCCGGCTGTAATTATGTCGATAAAAGCCGGAGTCAATATGTTTATATACAGGCATTCGAAACAAAATATTCTTAATATAATTGAAAAAGTTTATCAAGAAGCTATAATTGATAAAGAGTTGGCAGAAAATATTAACTGCTCTTATGAAAAAATTATAAAATTGAAGAAAAAATATTTGGATAATTGACAGAGGTAGTTTTATGAAGTTAGGAAAACCTGAAATTTGTACGATATTAATTCTTGTAGCTATGGTTATATATATATCAATCAATATAGCTAACAAATATGGAGTTTTTGAAGATAAAAATGCAATAAAGATATATCCTATTATTTCAAAAGTATCAACAGAAAAACAATTGCCTAAAAATATCAGAGAAATTTCAAAAAAGTATAATGCTTATCAGGATTTGTACAGTTCGGATAAATTGACTTTAATTTATAACTATACGGATTCAAAATCAGATGATGAACTTGCTATGGGAATTAAGTTTCATGAAAAGTTGACAAAAGCTCTGGAAAAAGAAAAACTTGATTACCGGTATGTTATTTATAATAATTGGAAAGATGATTCGCTTGAAGTTACTTTGAGAAATAAGAAATATTTGGATGATACGGATTCTTGTAAAACTCCGGTGGAGCTGGATTTGCAGGAATATATACTAACATCTCAGGAATGTATTGTAAATGTTTGTTTGATGGATGTGAAAAATCATAGATTTTATACTTTAACTCCTGATGTTGAATATGTTATTTCAGAATTAAAGGCATATCAAGAAGACAATAAATAACGACTTTACAATTTGCGAAAATGATATTAAAAATTTATAATAAATAAAAAGGGAGAGTGTATGAATTTAGAAAATATAAAAAAAGTTGATGCGGAAGTCGCAGAACAAATTGAATTAGAATTAAAACGTCAGCAGGAAACAATCGAGCTTATTGCAAGTGAAAATTGTACGTCATTAGCTGTTATGGAAGCATGCGGAAGTGTTTTAACCAATAAATATGCTGAAGGTAAGCCAAATAAAAGATATTATAACGGTTGTGAACACATAGATGTTATAGAAGAATTGGCTCAAAAAAGAGCTTGTGAATTATTTCATATGGAGCATGCAAATGTTCAACCTCACAGTGGAGCTCAGGCAAATATGGCTGTATTTATGGCTGTATTGAAGTTGGGTGATAGAATTTTGAGTATGGATTTATCTAATGGTGGTCATTTATCTCATGGATCTCCTGTGAATTTCTCAGGTTTGTATTTTGATGTAAAAAGCTACGGCATAAATGAGTATGGCGAAATTGATTATGAAAATGTTCGTCAGATGGCATTGGAACATAAGCCGAAACTCATAATCTGTGGTGCAAGTAATTATGCTAAAGTTATTGATTTTAAAAAGTTTAAAGAGATTGCAGATGAAGTCGGTGCATATTTGCTTGCAGATATTGCGCATATTGCAGGACTGGTTGCGGCAGGTATTCATCCTTCTCCAGCTCCGTATTGTGATTTTGTAACAACAACAACCCACAAATCTTTGAGAGGTCCAAGAGGCGGCATCATTATGTGCAAAGAAAAATATGCAAAAGATATTGATAAGGCAGTATTTCCTGGCATGCAGGGAGGTCCGTTGGAACATATTATTGCGGGAAAAGCGGTAGCTTTACTGGAAGCTTCAAAACCTGAATTTAAGGATTATGCTGAGCAGATTGTGAAAAATGCGAAAGCTCTTGCTCAAGGTTTGATGGATGAAGGTATGGATATTGTTGGCGGTATGACAGAAAATCATCTTATGACACTTGATTTAAGAAAAACCGGTAAAACAGGTAAAGATATGGCAAACGTGTTAGAAAGAGTTGGGATTACAGCAAATAAAAATACTGTACCGAATGACCCACAGTCTCCGTTTGTTACAAGTGGTATAAGACTAGGAACTCCGGCTGTTACAACAAGAGGTTTTAAAGAAGAAGATATGGTTGAAGTTGCGAAAATTATTGCAGGTGCAATTTATGCTTCTGATAATGAAGTTGCTCTAAATAATTTAAAAGAACGTTCTTTGAAACTTTGCAAAAAATATCCTTTGTATGCATAAATATATTTAGCATGTAAAATATACATGTAACAAAAACATAAGGATTTAACATGATTATTAAGTTAGCACATTCACACATAATAGGAACGATAATAGCGTATATTTTTGGGGTATTTATTGTTCCTATGGTAATAAGTTTTTCAAAAAAAGAGGGGCTTGTGGATGTTCCAAATGAAAGAAAAATTCATACCAAACCGATATCACGAATAGGTGGTGTCGCTATTTGGGCAAGTACAATGCTGACTTTTTTGTGTTTGGTTCTAATGAGTTATTATCCATACGGAAAACTTATGTCAGGTATTTTGCTGGGAAGTTCTTTGATGTTTTTGTTAGGTTTAATAGATGATGTCTATGGTTTAGGCGCAAAATTTAAACTTATTATACAAATATCTATTGCAACAATTGTTTATTTGCTTGGGGTTCAAATAAACAGTGTTCCGTTTTTTGGCGGAATTGATTTAGGTTTTTGGTCTTATCCGATTACCATGTTGTGGATTGTTGGTATTTCAAATGCTGTTAATTTTATTGACGGTGTTGACGGATTAGCCGGTTCTGTAATTACTGTAAATGCCATTACTCTTGCGATTTTGGCAATAACACTTTCTCCGCCAAATCCGATTAGTGCATTGATTGGATTTATTTTAGCAGGTTCTATGCTTGCATTTTTAACTTTTAATTTCAATCCTGCGAAAATATTTATGGGTGATAGCGGAGCATTATTTTCGGGATTTTTACTTGCAACAATTTCGATAACTGGAGTTATGAAAGTTGCTACACTTGCAATTTTATTACCTTTTATTGTTTTGGCAGTTCCGATTATTGATATTACTTTTGCAAGTTTGAGAAGAATTTGTAAAGGTCAATCTCCGTTTGTTGCAGATGCGGAACATATTCATCATAAATTACTTCATGCAGGTTTTTCTCAAAAGAAGACAGTTGTGATTATTACATCAGTTGCGATTGTAGCCGGAGGTCTGGCATGTTTATGTGCCAGTCATAATGCTATAAAGTATGATTTTTTCTTAACTTTGGCACTGGTTGGGATTATGCTTTTACTAAACTTAATAAGAGTGTTGACAAAAAAATAATTTTGATGTATAATGCCTAAAAATAAGAATTTGATTACTCAGTTTTAAAGGGATTTTGTAATTCTGATAAAATATTTAAGTGCAGGTTCTTACATAATGAAAGTTAAGTGTTAAAACTTAGCTAGGTATTGGTATATAAATATACCGATTACAAAGGGTAGACAAATGACAAAAGTAGAAGCAATACAATCAACAAATAATCATTATGGTGCATTAAGGACATTGGGGACTGGCGCTGCACTTGGTGCTGCTGCCGGAATTGCAGGTAAGTATTTATTGCCTGTACAACAAGATGAGAAAAACAGCGACGAGTATATTAAGGTCATGAATAAAATTCGTGATCAAAAAACAGAGTATTCATTTAGAACAGAAAAATATTTGAATACTCTAAGAGAGAAACCGACTAGAACCATGGCAGAAGATGAGTTCATCGGGTTGTTTCGAGGAATGAAAGAGGGAGAGCACGTTAAGCGTGCGAGTATTCGTGGCGCAATAACAAGGCTTGAAGCTAAAGATAGTTTGCAGGCTGCTGAATTTAGAAATATCTGTAAAGAAACTTCTAAAATTGCAGAAACCACAGCAAAACAATGTATGAATGCTTACAACCTGATTACAAAACACATTAGACCAACAGGATTCTTCCTTGCTACAGGAGCGGTTGTTGGGGCGTTTATCGCTTTAATAAATGATGTTTTGAAAACAGAGGTGAAACATTAAATAAACATATTATATTAATTGAGTCTAATATAACTAAAGACAGACCATGAGAGCCTGTCTTTTTTTTGTAATTAAAGTACTTTGTTTGGTTTGTTTTCGTATCCGAATTCCGAAAATAAATTCAATCTGATTTGATACATTTCATCATTAGTGTTTTTTTCGTATTCGGCAAGTGTTTCATCAAATTCTTTATCCGCAGGCGGAAAGAGTTTAAATAAATAATACAAATCTAACATCATCACATCAAGTTCTGGCATAATCACATCTCCTCATATACTTCATTAATATAAAAATTTTTAAAATAAGATAATTGCCAAATTTGCATGAAATATGAAGTTATATAAAGTATATATATCATGTTTACGCACTAAGCTCTTTGTGCTAATATTTTTAAGGAAATATTTAAAAGGAGAGAAAAATGGCAGATTCAAAGATTTTAGCAACAATTGAAAGATCAGATACAGAGCAATTACAAATTTCTGTTAGTGAATATAAAGGTAAAAGTTATTTAAATATGAGAATATTTTATACAACTGATGATGGTGCAACATGGTTACCGACTAAAAAAGGTGTAACATTCTCACCTGAGCAGTTAGACTTGTTAACAGAAGCTATAGAAGAAGCTAAACAAGAATTCATGGCTGCTGAAGCTGAATAATAGATTATAAATTTACAAGAAGGATTATTGATAATGGATGACGGTGTACAAAATAAATTATTTGAAATTCCTTCTCGAAAGTTAAAACTAAAAAAACGAGAAGCGTCTGATATTGAAGATAATCCTTCTTTTATCAAACATAAATATGCTGTATGTCTTGTTAATGTTAAAGCTTTAGGTGTTAAAACCTTTAGTTATTTAATTCCTGAGGATATGCAATCAAAGATTAAAATAGGACAGGCTTTACTTGTTCCGTTTGGCAGGCAGGGATTGATAAATGCTTTTTGTGTAGGTTTTTCGGAATATTTGCCTCCAGAAATTAAGGCAAAAAGAGTAAGCAAAATTTTAGATGAAACCCCGTTGTTTTCTGTTGAATATTTAAAATTGTTGGAATGGGTTGCAAATTATTATTGTACAGACTTGGTAACTGTTTTGAATACGGCAATTCCGTTAAAACTGATAGAAAAATCCTTAAAAACTGAGCAAAGTATTGAATTTATAAAAACAGACGGTGCAACCAAACGTCAGATGCAGGTTCTTCAATTGCTTCAAGAAAAGGGAAAAATGCAATTAATTGAGTTTGAAAAGCTTGCAAAAACAACACGAGTAACCATTAAAAAGCTTGAAGCCTTGGGGTGTGTAAAACTTATTGAGGAACAAGTTTATCGCAATCCTTTGGATATTCTAAAAATTGATAAAAAAGAAGAACTGTTTTCCTTGTCCGAAACTCAGCAACAAGTTTATGAAGGGATTACAAAACAGATAAAAGATGAAATATTTCCGCAGATTTTACTGCATGGGATTACTGCAAGTGGGAAAACTGAGGTTTATTTTAAACTTATTGATGACACGATAAAATCAGGTAAAAATGTTTTGTTTCTAGCTCCTGAAATTGCATTAGCATCCCAGCTAACAAAACGGCTTGCAAGAAAATTCGGAACAAAAGATGTAGCTATTTGGCATAGCAGTATATCTGAAGGTGAGCGTTATGATGTATGGCAAAAACTTTACAAAAACGAGATAAAAATTCTTGCGGGAGCTCGATCTGCCGTATTTGCACCGTTGCAAAATATAGGTTTGATTATAATTGATGAGGAACATGAGGGGGCTTATAAACAAACTTCACCAGCACCAAGGTATGATGCAAGGCTTGTGGCAAGAAAGTTATCTGAGTTTAATAAGTGTCCGTTGATTTTGGGTTCTGCGACTCCTGATATTTCAAGTTATTATCGTGCCGTGAATTCAAATCATCTTTATGAAATGTTGAAACGATATAATAATGCGAGAGTTGCGCCAGTTAGTGTCATTAACATGCAAGAATATGGCAGGGCATCTTATAAGGGATTGATTTCCAAGCCTTTGCAAACTCAAATTCAAGAAACTCTTGATAATAAACAGCAGGTAATTCTACTTATAAATCGCAGAGGCTATTCGACGTTTACACAGTGTCAGGGGTGCGGACAGGTTATTGAATGTCCGAATTGCGCAATTCCGATGATTTGGCATGCAAAAGACAACATGTTAAAGTGTCATTATTGTAATCATGTAGAATATTTTCCGGACGTTTGTCCAAATTGTGGTTTTGATGGTTTGAAAAATTCAGGCACGGGTACTCAAAAGGTAGAACAGTATGTGAAAGATTTGTTCCCTGATTATAATGTAGAACGCATTGATAGTGATGTTTTAGTTAGAAAAGGTGAGCATATCAGGTTGTTGGAGAAATTCCAAAAAGGTGAAATTGACATTTTGGTCGGAACTCAGATGATAGCAAAGGGACTTGATAATCCGAATGTAACATTGGTTGGTGTAATTTCTGCAGATGCAAGTTTTAATCTTCCTGATTTTAGAGCATCAGAACGGGGATTTCAACTTTTGACACAGGTTGCAGGTCGTGCCGGACGTGGTGAATTTAGAGGTAAGGTACTTTTCCAAACATATAATCCGGATTATTATGCTTTGGAAAGTGCAAAGTCTCAAAATTACTCGGAGTTTTATAAAAAAGAGATTGTTTCACGTGAAGAATTTGATTATCCTCCGTTTAGTCAAATTATAAGACTTATTTTAAGTTCTCAAAACAATTTCAGGGCAG
This sequence comes from uncultured Clostridium sp., assembly GCA_964620875.1. GTDB lineage: Bacteria > Cyanobacteriota > Vampirovibrionia > Gastranaerophilales > Gastranaerophilaceae > Zag111. The sequence goes on along the minus strand of CAZUKK010000013.1, from coordinate 5,722 downwards.
AAAAAGCATCTCAAGAAATTGCCCTCAGGCTTTGTACTATGATTGAAAAATTTGGATTTGGGGAGAGATTGGAGGTTCTTGGTCCTACTCCTTGTGTTATTGAGAGAATAAACGGATATTTTAGATTTCAAATTTTGATAAAAAATAAACTGGAAGAAAAAGGTCATCAGTTTGTATCAAGCTTTTTGAATAAAATAACAGCTCCGAAAGATATCAGAATGACTGTTGATGTTGACCCGTTAGATATTTTGTAACCGCTGTTAAGATTTATCTGCAGGCAGGTTCAGCCATGTCAAATTTACCATTAAAATTATTATCTATTCCGTCAGAACATGACCCGATTGATTCTTTGCTTTCGGATTTAGCATTAATTTTAAGATATTTATTTGGTATTACTGTCCATAAATATAAAAAGAAGTCTTTATGGGCTTTAGCGATTTTGGAATTCTTTATTATGAGTAGGTTTTCATCGTTTTTATTTTCTCCGCTGTTTGAAAAATTCATTGAACCCGAAATTAAGTATTCATCATCAATAATCATAGTTTTAGAATGGAGTTTTCCTGCATAATTTTCGGTTTTTAACAGTATTCCGTTTTGACGTAGTATTGGGTGTTTAGAATTTCTGGTGTTAGTACTGTTTGCATCAATGATAATTCTGACATCAACACCACGTTGTTTTGCTTGTATTAATTCATTTGAAATGTTTGTATGCGTGATTAAAAATGTTGGAATATAGATGTATGTTTTTGCATTTTTTATAAGTTCAACTATCCGTGTTGAGGCTTTATCTTTTGGAGAAAAGTAAACTTCAACATTGCTGTTATCAATTTTAAAATTATTGTTGAGGTTGAGTTTACTTTTGGATGTATGGAATTTCCCGCTAAGCATTTGTTCAAATTCTTTTGTGTAAAGTTCTGCGATTTCCTTTGAGTTTATTATAATAACATCATTGATGTCATATCCTGACAGTCCTGTTGGTGAAATATTCATTGATCCAGTAAAAACAGTTTTATTATCAAAAATAAAAAACTTATTATGCATAAGCATGTTGCTTTTGGTTGATGATTGAGTTTTATCTGAGATATGTTCGGAGGCTAAGTTTATTAGAATATTATTATCTTTATAATGAACCCTTGTTGTGTCATATGGTAAATCGTAGACGTATCTGATTTTTACTCCTCTCTGTACGGCTTTTGAAAGTGCTTGTGTAATTGCTGGGATTTCGGAATATCCGTATATTGCAATATCAATTGTTTGTTGTGCGGAATTGATTTGGGTAACCAATTCTTTGCAAACATTTGTTGTACAGTTGTTATGAGGTTTTAACTGTTTTGTAAAATCAGTGAATAGGACTTTAATATTACCATCTGCTGAATATAATGATGGTTGTGGAATTTGTGGCAGATTAAAAACGGTGGTATCCTTTTTTAATTTGTATTTTATAGAGTCTTTGGATTTATGGCAGAATTTGCAAGGTTTAGAACCTTCGGGAAGATGTTTTTGGGGAATAATTATTTTGTCGTGTGCGATGTTACCGTACGGACAATCAAGAGTGTGGTATTTCCCTGAATGATGATTGAGTATGACAAGATTAAGTTTTTTAGATAATTCTAATTGTTTTTTATAATTATCAATATCGCCGATTTTATTATTAATAATTCCAAAACCGCTTTTGTTTAGAAGATTTTCGTAGTTTATTCCATTTATTTTGACTTGTGCAAAATGACATTCTTTTGTTACTTTTTGGGTATAGTTAATTGAAACTTTTTTATTTAGGAGTGTTTGTTGAGCAAATTCTTGTGCTAAATATCCAAGATTTATCATATCGATTTTACTTAGTGATAATTCTTTTGAATATTTATTATAAAAATCTTCGTCAGGTTCAAGAGAAAATGCTTCGGTGTTTTCTATGCAGATTATTTCATTGTTTTCAATAGATTTATTTTTATTGAAATCAATTCCTATTTTTGTTGGGGTATAAACAGTTAATACAAGATTGGATTTTTCGCTTTGTATAATAAATAGGCTGAATAATCCGAATATTAATATAAGAAAAAAATATGTAGCAAGCTCTTTCATTATTCCAAATTTTTATAGTTTGTAATATCAAATCCTAATCGGTTGATAGTGTCTTTAAGTGTTATATTTTGAGTTATTGCAAATTCTCGGGTGTGAGAATTTTTTGTTGAATTATTGTATTTGCATGGATGAATAAGTGCTTCAGCTATACATTCTTCATCAAGTGTTTTTAATCCGTATTCAATAGCATCAGAGCACATCATCCCCGTATAGCCTACACCAATAATAAAATCATTTGTTCTAAGCTCAAATTCTTCCAGCGTTTTTCGATTAATTTTTGTGAAATATTGCAGTAATGCGATTTTTATAAGATTAATCGGATATGCAAAGTTTAAATGTTTAGCGAGATTTGGTATAAAATAAAGTTCTTCAAATTGAGTTCTGACGAATTTTATATTGTATTCTTTTGCAAGCTTACAAGTTATTTTGAAGATTTCAGGGATTGCGTGTGTGTGTACATGTGAATCAATATGGTCAATGGATGTTTCTTTTAAAACTTTTTCGATTTGTGCTCTGAATTCTTTTTCAATTTGAATAAGAAGTTCCGGATTTTTTTGATTAAGTATTAAATGTAAATATCCGACATTGAAATTACCTTTATTATCAGTCAAAAGCGGACAGTCTGTCAAAGCTTTGCCTTCCATAATGTTTAAATGTACGGCTAATCCTAAATTAGGACAATCCGGTAAAATGTCATGAATTGCGCTATTAAAAGCACTTCCGTTAGCGCAAATACTTGCACTTGTCAAAAATCCGTTTGTATAACCTTCCAGTACGGCTTGATTATGGTATTGCGATAATCCAAAATCATCAGCGTTTAATATGAATTGTTTTTTTATCATTTTTACCTTACATTAGTATTGAAAATAATATAATTATATAAGAAAGTGTGAAACAATGCAAATTCCAAGATTAGCAATAATAATACCGTGTTACAATGAAGAACTGTGTATTGAAACGACTGTAAAAAGACTGTTAGAAGTTTTTGGAAATTTGTGTGAAAAAAATAAAATTTCAAACGATAGTTATATTTATTTAATTGATGATGGTTCACAAGATTCAACGTGGAAAATTATTGAAGATTTGCACAGTGCTAATCCTGTGAATATTAAAGGGGTTAAATTTATCAGGAATTACGGAAACCAAAGGGCTTTGATTGCAGGTTTGGAGGGTGTTAGAAATATAGGTTGTGATTGCGTTGTTTCAATAGATGCAGATTTACAGCAGGATGAACTTGCGATTGAAAAATTTATTGATGAATTTACTATGGGTTCTGATATTGTTCTTGGTGTTAGAAAAAACAGAAAGACCGATTCGTTTTTGAAGAAAACAACAGCTGTGATGTTTTATAAATTGATGAATGTTCTGGGGGCAAGAATTCCATTGAACCATTCTGATTACAGGTTAGTGAGTAAACGTGCGCTTGATGCAATGGCTTTATATCCTGAAAAATCGTTGTTTTTAAGAGGTTTTTTCCATGAACTCGGTTTTAAAACTTCTATAGTTAGATTTGATGTAAAACCAAGGTTTGCAGGAAAATCAAAATTTAACTTTATGTCTCTTATGACATTAGCCTTAAACGGGATAACATCTTTTAGTATCGTTCCGTTGAGAATAATTGCGTGTTTAGGTTTTTTAATGTTTATTGTTGCATTTTTTATAGGGCTTGAGACTGTAATTGAAAAGATATTTTTTGATAATTCTCCGAATGGTGTGGCTACGGCAATTATTTTGTTATGTTTCTTCGGAGGTTTGCAAATATTCTGTCTTGGAGTGATTGGTGAATATGTCGGACAGGTGTATAATGAAGTAAAATCAAGACCACGATATATTGTTGATAAAAATTTGGATTAGTTTTTGTAATTTGATATCTTGTTTGTTTGGAATAGCGTTATGGTTTTATAGTGGTTTACGGTAATATTTACCCCCTTGTCAAATGGTTTTGTGTGTTAGATAATATTGGTGTTGAAGGATAAGACATGTCAAATATTTTAGTTTACGAACTTGAGAAAAAAATTTATATCAATTTAACTAATCGCTGTACCAATGAGTGTATTTTTTGTCTAAGGCAGGATAAAGATGATGTTTGTGGTCAAGAGTTATGGCTTGAGACCGAGGATTTCACTGCGGATGATGTTATTGAACAGTTGAAAAATTTTGAATTATCAAGTGAAGTCGTTTTTTGCGGTTATGGTGAACCTATGCTTAAGTTTGAGATACTAAGGCAGGTTGCTAAATATATCAAAAATAATTGTTCGGATATAAAAATTCGTGTTAACACAAACGGGCATGCGAATTTTGTATATAAAAAAGATGTTGTTCCTGAACTTGTCGGTTTGGTTGATGAGTTTTCTGTAAGTTTGAACGGTACAACAAGTGATGAGTATAATGACTTATCTCAACCAAAGTTTGATGATGCGTATGATGAAGTTAAAAAATTTATCAAATGCAGCTCTGATGCAGGAATAAAAACGGTTGCATCTGTTGTCGACGGTTATAAGGGCAGAAGGCTAGATATTGAAAAATGCCGTGAAATTGCAAATGAACTTGGCGCAGAATTAAGAGTTCGAGAATGGATTCAGGGAGGATATTAATGAAAGTTGATGCGGTAAGTTTTGGAAATCAACGCAGAGTTCCTGCAAATCATGAAGAAATGCAAAATAAGGCTTATGCTCAAATTATGAAACATTATCAGGAAACCGGAAAATATGAGCCTGCAATTATAGATTATTTTGAAAATGGTGAACCAAAGATTACATATCTTTCAGATAAAAAAACATGTGGTTCACGTATCTTCTCGAGTATTAAAAAGTTTTTTAAAAATATAATTAAAAAGTAATTGTAATAAAAAGAAAGGACGGAAAATGAGCAATTTAGACAAAATCATGAAACCAAAAGCCATTGCGGTTGTTGGTGCTTCTACAAAAGAACACACAATCGGCTCTGACATTATGAAAAGACTTCAAGAATACAATTTTAACGGAAATATTTATCCGGTAAACCCAAAAGGTGGTATTATTGAAGGTTTACAAGCGTATACTTCAGTTTTAGAAATTCCTGGAGAAGTTGATTTAGCTATTATCGTTGTTAATGCTAAATTTGTTTTAGATACAATTGATCAATGCCATCAAAAAGGTATTAAAGGTTTATGTATAATTACAGCAGGCTTCAAAGAAACAGGTAAAGAAGGTGCTGAAGCTGAAAAAGCATTATTAGCAAAAGTTAGAGAATACGGCATGAGATGCGTTGGTCCTAACTGCTTAGGTGTTGTAAACACTGATCCTGAAGTTAGAATGGACGGATGTTTTGCTGAAAGTCTTCCTGAACGTGGACACATCGGTTTTGTATCTCAATCAGGTGCTTTAGGCGGCGGTATTTTGAATATCTTAAAAGACCTTAACTTAGGTTTTGCTCAATTCATTTCAATTGGTAACCAAGCTGATGTTAATGCTGAAACAGCTCTTGAATACTGGGAAAATGAAGAAGATGTTGAACAGATTTTACTTTATATGGAATCAATTCAAAATCCTTCAAACTTCAGAAAGTTAGCTTCAAGAATTTCAAAGAAAAAACCTGTATTAGCTTTGAAAGCTGGTCGTTCAGCTGCAGGTGCTTCTGCTGCATCTTCTCACACAGGTTCTTT
>CAZUKK010000012.1:0-60781 GCA_964620875.1 uncultured Clostridium sp. | reverse complement strand
ACTTTGGATGAAATTCTAAAGTCTTTTTTTGTGAGCAGAAATCCTCGCGATAAACTTTATAGTTCTATGCTTTTTGTTTCCCAGTGTTGGTTTAAGGCTTTTTTTAAATCTTGATTTTCTCCTATAAGTTCAAGAAGAATTATTCCGTTGTTACTGCAATAATCCTGATTGCTTTGGTGTAGCCCTATTCTTGTTTTAATGTTGCAGCCATGCTTTGTTATTATTTCTTGAAATAGCATTGCATCTTTATCTCTTTCGGATAATTTTATTCCCAGTATTGTTGTCATGATATAACCTCCTTTGGTATTTTTATCACTCATAACAATACTTTCAAGCCTCTTTTTGCCTAGGTTAATTGTGTAAAGAAATGTTAAAGATATGTAAAGTTTATATATATATTACGCAATTCTTATATGAAAAAATACTTTATATAAATACGAGAGAAAATTAATTTATAGGAAACAAAAGAGGTAAAGTCAAAATGTAAATAAATGTAACAAAAATGGAAAATTTCTGATTGATTATTAAAGATTAAGAAGAAAAATGACGATAGCAATTACGTGAGTAAATAATGGAGATCTAAAATGGGAATCGAGAACAATTTTAATTTGAAAGCATTATTGGGTAGTCAACAAAGACCAGCTCTTTCAACAGATGACGTTAAAGAGAAAAAGAGCGTTGAGGATGTTCCGATAGGAAAGTCTAATGTAGAGTCAGAAGAAAATACTGTCGGATTAGATACTTTTGTTAGAGCATCCGGAGCTAATGCTTTAGCTGCTTATAACAAGGTTGCTGTGAAAAGACATGAAAATGCACCTCAAGTTAATACAAGTCCTGCTGCAACAGAAGCAAGATTAACTCAAGCTTTAGCTATGAATGTTCCTGAAATTGCTGAAGAAGCCGGTGTCCCGGTTATGGCTACGGTAAATGGCTTGTCACCTGAAATTCTGGCAGGGATTGAACAAACATCCCTTGCTCCATATATGAACAAGACATTAGCTATGTATTTGAATAGCGCTGATGCTGACAGGATTGATAAATTTGCGCATTATCAAGAAATTGAGCAATATGCATAATTAAACTTATAAATCTACATTTACTCACAAATTTTAGGCCGGTTCAAGTAACCGGTCTTTTGTTATGGTAAGGTTTTGCATGTTTGGAAAACTTTTTTGTTCATGATAGAATAAATCAGTAAATGACCTAAACATGAGGAAGGGATATAATTATGAATAAGGTAGTAGTTGGAGCTCAATGGGGTGACGAGGGTAAAGCTAAGATTACCGATTTATTGGCTAAAGATGCTGATTTTATTATCAGGTATCAAGGTGGCTGTAATGCCGGGCATACTGTTGTAGTTGATGATAAAACTTTTAAGTTTCACCTTATTCCGTCAGGCATTCTTTACGGAGATAAAGATTGCTTAATCGGTGCGGGAACCGTAATCCTTCCCGAGTATTTTGAAGAAGAAGTCAACGGCTTAATTAAAGACGGTATTGATGTTTCAAGATTAAAGGTCAGTCCTCTTGCATCTATTACTATGCCTTATCATACAGAGGTTGACGGATATAGCGAAAGTACTGCAATAAAAGGTAAAATCGGGACTACCAAGAAAGGTATCGGACCTACTTATACCGATAAATATGCTCGTATAGGCTTGAAGGTTCAGGACTTATATTCAAAAGAGACTTTGAGCGAAAAGCTTGACGTTATTCTTCCTCTGAAAAACAAAACTTTAACTCAGGTTTACGGGCTTAATCCTTACTCAAAAGAACAGGTCTTAGAATTGTGTGATATGTATGCAAAGATTTTTGAACCTTACGTGTGTTTTGAATGGCAAGAGCTTTTGGAAAAATCAAAAGATAAAGCAATTTTATTCGAAGGTGCTCAAGGAGTTATGCTTGATGTTGATTACGGCACATATCCGTTTGTAACAAGTTCAAACCCTATCGGCGGCGGTGCATGTACAGGCAGCGGTTATGGGCCTAAAATGGTTGATGAAGTTGTAGGGGTCGCAAAGGCTTATGTTACTCGTGTCGGGGAAGGTCCTTTTGTAACGGAATTAACTGACGAAATTGGTCACAAAATTCAAACCGTAGGGCATGAATTCGGGGTTACTACAGGTCGTCCGAGAAGATGCGGCTGGTTTGATTCTGTTACAATGCGTTATGCGGTTCTTGTTGGAGGTTTGACAACTATCGCACTAACTAAAATTGACGTATTTGATGAATTTGATGAAATTAAAATTTGTATTGCGTATAAAGATAGCCGAGATGGTAAAATTTATACCTCTTATCCGACTGATGTTTATATGCATAAATATCTTGAGCCTGTATACGAAACTCATAAAGGTTGGAATCAAGATATTACTGCTATTCAAGAATATGATAAGCTTCCTGAGAATGCGCGTAAATATTTAAGCAGATTAGAAGAGCTTCTTGGGGTTCCTATTTCTATCGTAAGTGTTGGTCCGGGTAGAGAACAGACTATTTGGAAGTAATAATGTTTTAGTATAAATTTGAGCCGTGGCAACACGGCTTTTTCACTGCAGGTGTTACCAATCAATAACAGTATAACCTTCAGGCAGCTTTTTTCTTGATTCTGCAATGATGTCTTCAATATGAATTCCGAGCGCTTCTCCTACAGTAAAGTAGGAGCTGAATTGAATGTTTCCTATTCCTTTTTCTATACGCATAAGAAGATTTCTTGAAATTTCGTACTCGTCTGCAAATAATCTTTGCGAAATCCCTTTTTTAATTCTTTTTTCCGCTATAGTTTGACCTAATATTTGCCTGAAAATTACTGTTTTGTCTGAATTAGCCTGTTTCATAACTAAAAGTTTAAACGGTTCTATTTATAGGGTTGTCTATATATAAAACCAACGAAATGTTATTTTTTTCTTAAGAAATATAAATTATCATATATCTATGGTAAAATATTCCCATAGAATACCAAATTTGGAGAGGATAATTTAATAATGCTTAGTTTATTAATGAAAATGTTGGGCGACCCTAATGAGAGAAAAGTGAAAAGTATAATGGGGATTATTGACCATATTAACGCCCTTGAACCACAGTTTGCAGCAATGACGGATGATGAATTAAGGGCAAAAACAGTTGAGTTTAAAGAAATTTTGGCTAATCGTCCGACATCAAAAGATTTTAATGCTGATAGAAAATTAGAAAAAGAAGCCTTGGATAAACTTCTTCCAGAGGCGTTTGCTACGGTTAGGGAAGCCGGTAAAAGAGTCTTGAATATGCGACATTTCGATGTCCAATTAATTGGCGGTTATTTTCTCCATAACGGACATATTGCGGAGATGAGAACGGGGGAAGGTAAAACTCTTGTTGCAACTTTGCCTGCATATTTAAATGCTTTAACAGGAAAAGGGGTTCACGTTATTACCGTTAATGATTACCTTGCTAAGCGTGATAGCGAGTGGATGGGTAAAATTTATAAGTTCTTAGGTTTGTCTGTTGGGGTTATTCTATCAGGCGGAAGAACTATGGATGATTTCGCAGCTAAAAAAGCTGCTTATGACTGTGATATTACTTACGGTACAAATAATGAGTTCGGTTTTGATTATCTGAGAGATAATATGGCTCAAAGTGCAGGAGCTCTTGTCCAAAGACCTTATAATTATGCGATTATAGACGAAGTTGACAGTATTTTGATTGATGAGGCTCGTACTCCATTAATTATTAGCGGTCGTCTTGAAAAATCTGCCGAAACTTATCAGGTTATGGCGAAAATAGCTCCACAATTGAAAAAAGATACTGATTACGAAGTTGATGAAAAGAATAAGAACGTAATACTTACGGAAGAGGGTATTGATAAAGCTCAAGAACTCTTGCAAATTAAAGATTTGTTTGATTTGAATAATCAGTATGCTCATCATTTATTACAAGCGTTAAAAGCTAAGGAATTGTTTGTTAGAGATACTGATTACGTTGTTAAAAATAACGAAGTAATGATTGTAGATGAATTTACCGGTCGTATTATGGAGGGGCGTCGTTGGTCAGATGGTTTACACCAAGCGGTCGAAGCTAAAGAAGGTGTTCAAATTCAAGATGAAACTCAGACGCTCGCGAGTATTACATTCCAAAATTTATTCAGATTGTATCCTAAATTGTCAGGTATGACAGGTACTGCAATGACGGAAGAAGCTGAATTCGGTAAAATTTACAACCTTGAAGTTACTGTAATTCCGACAAATAAAAAAGATGTGCGAATTGATTATCATGATGTAATATATAAAAATGAACGAGCTAAATTTAATGCGGTTATAGAAGATATTATTGAGCAGAATAAGCTTGGCAGACCTGTTCTTGTCGGAACTATCAGTATTGAAAAATCAGAATACGTTTCACATTTACTTGCTCAACGCGGGGTTAGACATAATGTCTTAAATGCTAAACATCACGCAAAAGAAGCGTATATTATTGCTCAAGCCGGTCGTGTTGGTGCGGTTACTATCGCAACAAATATGGCAGGACGTGGTACAGATATTTTGTTAGGTGGTAATGCGGAGTACTTAGCTAAAGAAAAACTTGACGATTTAGGGCTTACTCCTGACACTCCTGAATATGAAGCGAAAAAACAAGAATTACTTGATGAGGCTGTTAAAATTACAAAGCAAGAACATGCAAAAGTAGTTGAGGCTGGCGGTTTGCACGTAATAGGTACGGAACGTCACGAATCCCGTCGTATTGACAACCAGTTAAGAGGTCGTGCTGCTCGACAAGGTGACCCGGGTTCTACAAGATTTTTCTTGTCTTTGGAAGATAATTTGATGAGAATTTTTGGCGGCGATAAGATAACAGCGTTGATGTCAGCATTGAATGTTGATGAAAGTATGGCTATTGAACACCCGATTATTTCAAGACAAATTCAATCAGCTCAGAAAAAAGTTGAAACTTATCACTTTGATATAAGAAAGAGCGTTCTGGAATATGATGATGTTATGAATATCCAGCGTGAAAAATTCTATGCGCAAAGAAGGAAGGTTCTATTCGGCAAGGATTTGAGCGGGGATGTATATTATATGATTGAACGTGAAATCGACAGGCTAATCAGGTCTTACATTTCATCTGAACAAAATCCTGATGAATATGTGTTTGAAGATTTGAATACCATGATTAAAGAATTACACTCTGTTGTTCCGCAGCTTAGTCATTTTGGTGTGGCGGATGTTCAGGGGGTTCGTTTTGACGCGGTTTATGATAAGTTTAAAGATTTTGCCGTTCAGGCATACAAAGATCATGAATCTGAGATAATTAATTTCTATAATGATGTTGTTTCGCAATATGATTCCAATTTTGTGCCACAGCAACCTTTTACAGCCGACAATGTTGTGAGAAATCTTGAAAGAGATATATTGCTTCGAGTGGTGGATAACAAATGGATTGATCACTTGCATAACATTGATATGCTTCGGGAAGGGATTAATCTTAGGGCATACGGTCAAAAAGATCCGCTTCTTGAATATAAACGTGAAGCTTATGAAATGTTTAACAAGATGATGTATGAAATTCAAGGAGATACAGTTAAGCATCTATTCCGTACAAAATTCGGAATTCAAGTGCTGAACGAAAATCCTCAAGATATGGCTTGAGTTTTCTTGTTGCAAAAATAATTGAATTTTTTGCAGTAGTAATCTACCGGCATATACATTGGAATACTTTTTGTTGATTGTGTGGAAAGTGCTTTTTCTCCCTTTAAGAATGCGTCTATATTTTTCATTAAACAACTGTATTGAGAGTTAAAATGAAGTTTTCTATAGAAAATAATGGGAATATTATCGGGTTCTCCGGTAATGTTCCTTGCTACGAGGTGGATTCTACCTTCGCAGTTTCTACGAATACTTTCTTTTTTGGCAAGGTTAATAAGAGCAGTCCCTACACCGCAGCCTTTAACAAACGAAGTGATATTCGCTATATATAAAGAGTTATAGCCTATTTCGTTTGGGTAATATGTTCTTCTATCAAGTATAAATTCAGGATAAGCTTGCATACTTCCCATTATTTTCTTTGTTTTTGTTGAAAATAAATTGTAGGTATCCTTTTTGGCGTCATTATAAATTAAGTACTCAGGCAGACTTTTGAGCCTGTAAGATGTGTAAAGTTTGGTGTTCACTTTCATATTAAGTTCTAGTAAACGGCTTTTTTGAGTAATTAAGAATAAATAAGAGTTACAAAAAATTAAAATATACTTGTGTTTTGCGTGTTTTCGTGTTTTTATTTATTCATAATTATTTTTAATTATTCAAATTCAATGGGCTAAATTGGGCTAAAAATTTATGGCACAGATCAGAAAAGTTGAGAACAAAAAAGGAATTTCATATAAAGTTGTTATCAGAAGAAAAGGTATAAAGGATATGTACCAAACTTTTGATGATTATGTTGCTGCCAAAAAATGGGCAAGAGCTATGGAATCACAAATTGATAGAGGGGTATATAAAGAAAATTCCAATGTAACCCCAAAAGCAATTTGCACGGTAGAGGATTTAATAAAAGATTTTAAAGATAATGTCGCTATAAAAAGATATGCGAAGCCTGAACAATATAATTGTATGTATGATTGGTGGATTGATAAAATAGGAAAATTGACACTTCAGGAAGTCGATACTTCGATTCTGAATACCTGTAAACAAATATTATTAAATGAACCACCCGATAAACCCTATAAGGGGCATAAAACAAAATCTAACAGCACGGTAAGAAAATATATTTTTGCGTTTTCCGCTTGTCTCACATACGCAGAAAAAGAGCTTGAACTAATAGACCGCAACCCGGTTTCAAAAATAAGTAAACCCAAAAAAGCAAAGGGCATAGTAAGATTTCTTTCAGATACAGAAAGACCGGAACTTATAACAGCTTGTAAAGAACACTCGAACAGGCTTCATTTATTTGTAATTCTTGCTATATTTTCAGGCGGAAGATATAACGAAATCAGAACTTTAAATGTGGAAAATGTTGATTTCAATAATAATATGGTACATTTTATTGATACAAAAAATAAAGAAGATAGAGGAGTACCGATTCACCCAACAATTACGGAAATGATAACAAAATATATTCAAGAAAACGATATCACAACAGGATATATTTTTATAGATAAAGAAAGCAAAAAACTCCCTTATTTAAAGGGAGCATTTGAAAGTGTTATAAAAAATACTTCAATTAAAAATTTCCGCTTCCACGACCTGAGACACACTTACGCATCTTATTTGGCACAAAATGGAGCGGAACTTTTGGAAATTGCAGAGCTTATGGGACATAAAAGTTTACAACAAGTAAAAATATATGCACATTTAACCAAAAAACACACTTCAAGACTGGTTCAGAATATGACCGCAAAAATATTAAATATCTGATTCCTTTTCTTCTGTTTCCTCGAAGCGGTTTTCTTTCCATTCAAAATATTTCTGTTCATCAATGTACCAAAGTTTACCGTCTCTTTTTAATACCCGGTCAAAGCCGTTTGTTTTTCTCCTGGAGATAAGATTTCTTAATGCTGACAATGTAGGTTTTGCGTGATAATTATTCCAATCTGTCGGCTGAATAAATCTTGTTTTTGGCTTTGTTTCGGTTAAACTTCTTTCAAGAGTTAAAATTTCCAATACTGCAATTTTCGCTCTTGATCCGAAATCTTTTTCTACACTTTCGATTTTTTCATCTATCAGTAGTTGTGTTTCTTCTTTTGTTAATTTAATCCTTTGTTTCTCCTTTTATTTTTTATACATCTGCCAAAATATCATTCCTATTGCAAACCACGCAGCAATAGATACAAAATCCGAACTGTTAATTTGTACATTTACCACTTCTTACCTCTTTTTCTTCATTAGTTGATTTTAAACATTCTTTACATCTTTCTACACCCGGATACCACCCTAAAGGTTTATTATATAAACCGCAATTTATTGCGTAGCAATCTCCATAATTTCCCGCAAAGTAATAATATTGGCAATTTGTGGAGCATAGCTTTCTGTTATCTGAGCATATTGCTATTTCTGTTGTTTTACCCATCTTTTAGCACCTCACATTTTTGTAATATTTGATTCTTTGTGCATTCAAGACATTTTTCATAATCATCGCAACCACATTCTTGGCTTTCACAATATAGAGATTGTCTTAATTCTTGTTGAATTTCCTTTAATGCTTGTTTGTAGCGGTCTGATTTATCTTGTGTTCTTGCAGTAGTTCTACCCCAAAAACCACTACTCTTTTTCAGCTCCTCATTCTCCGTCTGCAAGTCTTTAATGCGGTTACTAATTGTAGAAGATAAAATTGCATAATATTCAATACAATTTTTACCCACTAATATAGCATATTGAGTTATATTAAATAATTCGCCAATTCCTAAAATATATTTAGTTAGTTCGTCATTATAATGTTGCGAAATTTTTAACTCTTGCTCTTTGCGTTGGAGTTGCTTGTAATAGCAGTTTTGTGCTTCGCATTCTGTTTGATATGCTTCGCATTCGTTACCATCTGCAATATAACAGCACCCTGCAATATTAACACCGTCTATTATTATTGTATTATCTTGTTTTCCCATTTTTAACTCCTTTAATTATCAAAAGCAAATACAATTCTTATATCTGCAAAATTGGTTATTTTATATTTTTTAGCTATTTCTTTTAAACTGTCTATTCCTTTAAATATAGGATAATCTTGTATTTCTTCTTTTGGCGGCTGCCATTTTACTAATACTGTAGGTTCTAAAGAATACCTTAGTGCATCTACAATACCGCTTGGCTTTTCTTGCTCCATAACCATACCCACAGGCAAGACACCACCTAACTCTATAAATTTGTCATAAAATTCTTTTATAATTTTACATTTAACTGAACAATAATCGGTTTTATCTTTTTGCACCAGTTCTTCTAAAGTCAAATATGAGTGCGAATGATAATCTTCGCATTCAAAAAAAGTTTTGTCTGAAACATCATCGGGTAAACCTTTTGCTTTAAATCCTTGTGTATTAAATGAATTTCTGACACCTGCAAGAAAAGCAAAAACCGAGTAATTTCTCGTATCAAAAACTTCAGGTAATTCTTTTATTTTTTCCCATTTATCTTCTTTTTTAATTTCAACTATTGTATGAATATCACAACCCATTTTATTTTCTCCTTTTATATATCTTCTGTGCAATATTTTATTTCTGGAATATTTGATTTAATATATTCGGTGATTTCTTCAGCTCTGCAATTCCAACAAGCGAGAGAAGTGTTTTGTTTTTTCTTTTCGCAAGTCATTCCGTTGCAGTCATTATTTTCGCCTGAATTATCAAATTCATTGTTTTTAATTTTATCCAATTTTTTTACGACTTCTTCAAGAATATGTATCATTCGCATATAATCAGCAGTCATATAGACTGATTTTTTCGCAAGCTCAGCAATAGTATTTGTAGATAGCCCTTTAAAATACTTTTCTCTAAATGGCATCAATTCTCGCTGCAAACTCTGATTTTGTTTTAAAATTTCGTCATATTGTGCTTGTTCGTTTTTATCCATTTGTATTATCTCCTAATCTTTCAGCGGCTTTTCGCTCATTGATTTCTTCTGTAACAGCACAAAAAATATCCGTTAAATCAGAAGAAGAAAATGCCCTTAAAGCACTCTTTATTTTTTTTGCATTGGATAATTCAACATACTTCTCTAAGGCTATACCGACAGGCTCTGTTGCAATCGCATAATGGACACAATAAAGATTCGGCACAGGGTGAGCAGCAAAAAGTTTTAAATCAAATCTTTTACAAAGATATTTTTGAATTAAAGACGGAAGCCTATTCCAAATTTTGTATCTATATTTATCATAAATACCTTTATTATCCATAGAATCAAGAGAGATTACTTCTAAGATACTATCTTCAATATTTTTCATATTGTGTTTTAATGCGATTGTTTCGCATTGTTCGGCAATATCTTTTGTTTCTTCGATAATTGTTTTAACAAAATCTTCTTTTGTTTTACATTTTTTAATTTTAATATTTAACATTTAATTTCTCCTTTTAATATTTGCTGTGTTTTTTGTTGAAAACAAGTTCATAGCGGTTTATTTTGTATTGATTGTAAAAATCGTTATCACTTAAATTTTTTACTGCAAATTCGTGTATTTGCTCGTGAAGCGGAATTGAAACAAGTATCAATTTTTGTTCTATTTTCCGCTCTTTATACCAATTTTCATTACCTGTGTATGAGCTGTATTCAATATAGTGGTGCAAGTGCATTTTTGAATGGTTATAATCGTTCAGAGAATTTAACCAAATTTTTTGTAATTTTCCTGTTTTTGTGAGACAAAAAACCCGGTCCTTATATTTCTCTAATTCTTTTGCCATATCTTTTTTAGGGTGCATATTATCCCCTAAAAATTAACAAAATTAGAATTGCAAGATTAAAAAGCAGTAAAAGAACTAAAAATTTTTTAATCGTTCTGAACTCTTTAAGTAATTCCACTTCAAAATCAATTAAAAAATTGGAATTATTATATTTTTCAAATTTTTCTTTAATATAGAGTTTTAAGTCTCCGAATTGCCGACAAATAAAAGTGGACTTTTGTTCAATAAGTTTTTCTATATTAGACATTTGCTTTCCCCTTTGATAAGTTATACACTTTCCACCGACATTTTTCGGAATATCTGTTTTCTCCGTCTTTCCATTCGTCAGTAATATTTACATCATATTTTTTCTTTATGTCTCGAATTACTGAGGGCAGATGTCGGATTCCGTACAGGTTGTGAGCTTCTGCATTTGTTATGCTGCCCCTAATTTGCAGATGAGCATAAATTCTTTCTATTTGCGACATATTTCTTTCTCCCCTGCTTCAATAACATCAAGTGTTTCGTCTGCAATTTTGTTTATTTCTCTGATTTTTTCAAGAATAATACCTCTCAAAGTCTCCATTTTTTCCAGTTTTTCATCATATATTGGGGCTATGGTATGACCTTTTAAACAATAAATGCTTTGATTAAGACAATCGTCTAAAGTATCAAGTTGAATACAGATGCCGCCAATTTCTTCGAGTTTTGTTTTAATTTCGGTTGCTGTCATTTTCTATCTCCTTTACCATTTTTTGTATTTCTTTTTCGTACTGTTCAGGAGATAAATTTTTCTCCCGGATTAAATTTTTCCTGCGTTCATATTCAAGCCAATCAATCCTCTAGCACTCTCCTTTCTTCTACATATCGCAATTTTACTTCTCCGCCTGACGGCTGCCCCAAAAAGTGGTTTTTAACCTTTTGAATATGAATAGTCGGGAAGTTGTTTAATTTTCCTGTCGATTGGTCTCTTTCACGGTGGACAACAATACCGTAATCCGCCATATTGTACCAATCAGAAGAACCCGAAATACTATACATATTTGGCATTTTTTCACCGTCAGGCTTTTTAGGGTGAGCAACAAAAATCACTAAAATATCTAATTTTTTAGCGAGCATACTCAATTTAGATAAAATTGAACCAATGTATTTATCTTCTCTATCTGTGTAATCATTGTTTAATCTGTTGTATGGGTCAATTACAAGAGTTTTTATTCCGTATTTTTTCACCGCAAGTTCAGTTTTTGCAATGATTTCATCAACAGTCCACAATTTATCAACATCAAATCTATAAAAGTGATCTGCAACAAATGTAAAAGCATCTCCAAAAATTTCTTCATTCTGAATAATTTTCCATATTGGTTGTTGCTTATACATTTCTACAAGCGAATTGTAGTGGCTTCCTGCGACACTTTCAAAAGAAGCTACAAGATGTCTTATACCGTATTTTTCAGATAAATTAACAAGCAAATTATCAACAAAGGTTGATTTACCTCTTGACGGATAGCCTGTAACAATCATCAAATATCCGGTGCGGATTTTTACAATTCTATTAAAATTGAGCCACCTGGTTTCGTAATATTGAATATCTTTTTCAAAATTATATTTATATAAATCATCAAAACATTCATAAAAAGACAATATTCCCTCAGGCGATATATCTTCTGCTGCATCAAGAAAAGTTTTTAAATCTTCCCCGCCTAAAAGAGCTTCGTTTGCATCTTTATATTGTTTCCAATTTACAAGTTTACAATTAACCTGTCCTAAACGATTTACAAGATTAAGTTTTAATTTATCACCAGGCGGGTCATTATCTACCGCCAAAATATGAGTTTTAAAACTCTGAATAAAATCGTAGCAATTTTCGATACATTCGAGCTTATCTTCGCTCGCACCCTGCGGAATTGATACTGTTGCTATGCCCTGCTCTGCAAAAGCAAGCACATCCATTTCACCCTCAACCCATATTAAAGTGTCGGTTTCTTGTACTAAATCCATTCCAAACAGGGTTTTTTCTGTGTCTTTTTCCTGTCTAAAAGTTTTTTTACCGTTTCCCTGATTCGTGCGGTATTTTACATTTACCAATTCACCATATTTATAATAAGGAAAAACAATTTCTTTTCGGATATTATAGCTTATACCGTATTTATCTAAAGTTTTTTTTGAAATTCCTCTTTTTTCAAAGTAATTATAAAGTGGGTTTATCTTTTCGGCAGCTTTTGGAAGCTGCGGTTTTTTGTAGGTTTTTTGGGTTTTTTTATACTTTTCTCTGTAATAAACAGCACCGGACCAATCGCAATTATGACATTTATACAAAACTGCTTCATCACCAAATGTAACCGATAGACACGGATCTGATTTATTTTTCCTGCTTTCGGAACATTGAGGGCATTTTTGCTTACCGCTCTTGGTTAAAGTTATTCCTAATTCTCTGAGTTTATCTCTATATTCCATTAGTAAAAATCAGTCCTTTTATTTTCATTCGCTTCTCTCAAAGCATCTTGCACACACCAATTATCAATTCTGAAATGGTTATAATGATTTTTACCGATATATTGCTTGGCAGTTTTTCCCTCTTTTGATAACCAACAATCAAGTTTTTTAATAGCGGAATCTGCAATATCTTTTGAATATTTTGTACAAAGTTTTTCATATTGAGGCTCTGTAAGATTTATATAAGTTAAGCCCTCAAATTCCATTCTCGGTAAATCTGTTTTTCCTTTTCTTGCGTTGCTTTTTTGTTCACGCAAATTAAGTCTTTTTTGGATAGAGACGGAAGTAAAATAATCTCCGTCTCTTTTAAATAAGCCGACATCATTATGGGTATATTTTTCGATACATTGAGTGATGAATGATTTTAATTTTTTCGTCTCGATATTCGTGTTTTTAGCCAATATTTGTAAATCTGCAAAAGCATACCTGCCACCATTTCTATAAACTTCCGCTACTATTGCCCAATAATAGCCAAAGCCTATAAAGCCGTAGTCTGTCATCATCTTACCTATTTTAATATCGTATAAAGCATTTATATCGTGTGAAAAATATCTCATCTCCGCCATATTACTCACCTATAATGTCGTTTTTTCTTTGCAATGATTCAGGCACTCCAAATTTACAAACTGCTGCAATTACATAATGCTTGCATTGACAAGCCATATTGCTTTTTGCAAATATATTTTCGTAAATTGGACAGCCTTTACATACACAACCTCTCATATAACAATCTGCAAGAGTTTTGTTCCACCTGCGTATTTCTCCCTTATATGTTCGGTTATCGTATCTCAAAACCATTAGTACGGAATTTCCTCGCTATCCATTGTTTCATTAGAAGATTGCACCGCTACACCCTCTTGTTGAATTGCTTGTTCCGCATCTGCTACATTTTTGTTTTTGCCGTAGTTATCATCATTTTTGATGAGATTTACAACCCAACCCGGAGCTTTTTCGCTTTTTCTATCTTCGGGGCTGACATAACTCAGCATCATTCCACATTCTTTTAGTTGCGGACAAAGTTCTAAAAATTCTTTGTCAAAAAGCAAAGAAATAAAAGTCTTTCCAGTTTTTTCGCTCGTGCGTGTCCACGCACCACCAATTCTCATAGTTTTTCTCCTTTTTTATTCCTACTCGGCATTTAGCCGTTTTATTTAAAAATGGTTGCAGGTACAGGAATCAAACCTGTTTCTTCAGCTAAGGAGACTGATATGTTGTCATTACACTAACCTGCTATAATTGGCGGTTTTGAGAACTCCGCCAAACTAAAAAATTAAGAGCTTGCTTCTTCTGTTACAGCTTCATCATCTTTAACAGGTTCAGTCGGACATTCGCACGGAGAACATTCCGCAGCTTCAGCATTTTCTTTTGCTACTTCTGCGTGTTCTTGTTCAATTTCTTCATTGATTACATCATCGTGTGTTTTTGTTTCTTCCATTAGAAACTCCTTTCCTCATTTCTCTTTTATCCTGACCCCTTTGTGGGGTTTCGTCTTAATTTTCAAAGACTCGTCAGAGGATTTTTGCATTGATTGATGAATTTTGTTAAACCTCTTTCCAGTCGTTATTCGGATTAAATGATTTTGTATCTTTTCTTTCTTCGTATGGGCAGTGAAAATCACCGTTTAACAATACAACATCACCGCAAGTTGTTATTTGATACAAAGAATAAATATCACTATGAGTTTCTGCATATACAGTCGCCTTTGGATTTAATGTTTTCAATTTTTCAATCATTTCTTCAACTAACATTTACATTCTCCTTTGCTGTTAATAAAAGGGTGGTAGAGGGAATTAACCCTCTACCTCTGCCGGCGGTAAAACGGCAGCTTGGCATTCTTTTTCATCTTCCCAATTTGTTGTGTCGGGAACTGTAAACATATCAATCGCAGCTTTTGATTTTGTAGTGCTATCCATAGCAAGTGCTTTTTGAAGCTCGATTGATTTCGGCATCAATTTCGCTAACTGAATAAGTACAGTTTTTTTACACATTGCGTTAGGATCTTTTGCCCACGGAGAATTTTCATCAAAGTGCGGGTCAACGGCATCATATTTTTTTGTTTTATCGTTCCAAACTTTGGTGATATAACATTTTGAGTGTGTTTTACCGTGTTCGATACATTCATCTTTGCCCATAACTTTAAAAACACTTCCGCCATTTTTGAGTTTAGCAACCGCATAATAAGCGATAGCTTCACCTCTGTTTTTTAATACCGGACAATGTTTCAAATGCGAATCTGTGCCGTACGAATATTCAAAAATATCGTTTTCATAAACCGTGTGCATATCAACATACTCGGCAGCACCGTGCCTGTAAAATAATTCAATATAACCTTTGTAACCGATTTGGAACTGAACTTCATTAACTTTAATCCATTTTGCTTTTCCGCTTTCGGGATCGGTTATTTTTTTAGAATTGCAATAAGGAATTAAATATGCTTGCCCCTCAACATTTGGCTCTAATCCTAATTGAGCAGATTGAAACAATGCACCTAAAAAACTTTCGGGAGTACATTCTGCCAATTTCGGATTTAACCTCAATGTAGTAAGTGCAATTCTTACAAGTCTTTCAGCAGACATACAAGCGGGTACAGCTTTACCCAATTCCTGTACGGATTTTTGTATTAAAACCTCGATAGGTTTAGACTTTTGTCTGTTTGATGCTACTTGTGCTTTTACTGCTGCTAAATTTGCCATTATGCCACCTCACAATTCTTAATTCTTTCGTTCAATTCGATACCCAACATATTCAATTCATAAATATCGGTGTTCCATTTTGCAAAAGCGGGCATATTATCGTCTAAGAATTTTCTTGGTCTTGTGTAAAATTCTTTATCGTTCATTATGCCACCTCGCAATCTTTGTTTTTACCAATTCTTAAAACACGGTTGATGCCCTGTGTGGCATATTTTTCAAAAACTCCGTCAGCTTGCATAGCTTCTTTATCAAAAGAGTATTGTCCTTTTTGAGTTTTCCAGGTGATTTCATATTTTTGGGTTTTGATACCTAAATTATCTTTTATGATTTCTTTTATGCCTGTTTCAAGCTCTTTCTTTTCGGCTTCCATTTCTTTAATGTGCATTTTAATTTCTTGAAGATAGCTGACTTTTTCTTCTAATGATTCCATAGCTTTTTTTGTTTCTTCACTATCAGGATAAAGTTCAATCATAAATTCGTTATTTGTAGAATATAAATCCTTTAGGGTTACATCATCATCTGCCATAACTTTTGGCGGATTATCATTTTTTACGCAATCCCAAAATTCTTTAGCAGCTTCAACCATTTGGTCAAATAATTCTTGGTCAAATTCAATCTGTTTATATTTGAAAGATTGACCGCCAATTAAAACTGCAATATGTCCGACTTTTCTTCCTGTGATACCGAGATACCACATTACTTGCAAAATGTATTCTTGCGGGATTTCGTCATTTTCCCATTCATCTTTTTTGAAAAAAGATGCTGTTTTACATTCAAGTAATTCATCTGTACCAGTTACCAGTCTATCAATGTGAGCCACCATATATGAATATTCAGAGTGAACATACATTTTAGGAGCTTTGCGGACTGCTTTTCCTGTCTTTTGTGAGAACTTTTGAGCGACAAATTCTTCTAAATCGCTTCCGAGTTCAACCGCTTCAACATTTGATAAATCCGGAGCGGGGAGTTTTTGAGTTTTTTCTGTCCACAATTTGAGTGGAGTTTTCCAACGAGACATACCCATAATTGCGGCAATATCTGAACCGCCTATGTAGTTGTGTCTGTTTGTGATTACATCTTGATGTGAAACTGTTTGTACTGCCATTTTGTTACCGCCTTTCTTATTTGTTTTCACTTGTAATAATGTTGTAAAATTCGTCAACTCTGCCCTCAGCCATAGCAAGTGCCAAACTTGCTTCGGCTCTTTCTCTTAAATTTTTATCTGAGAGCAATAAACCTGATTGAGATAATTCCAAATCTCTGAAATATGGGATTATTCTTTCTTGCATTAACTTTTCTTTTTTTGCTGCCTTTATTTCGGCAATTCTATTTTTTTGTTCAAGTGCCAATCGTTCATTTTCTTCTTCCTCTGTCTCATAAGAGCAGAACTCAATAGAACGAGGTCTTGTTAATTCGATTGCAATTCTTTGGAAGATATTTTTTTTCATTACCAATCTCCTCTGAAAACTGCGTAATCAACTTCACCACTATTTAGCAACTGTAATTTTTCTTCGCCCATCATTCTTTCTAAATCTTCTTGATAAATTGAAGTCGCAATATCATCTGCGTCATACCAAAAATCTTCATTATCAGGGCAAGCAATTTCGTAATCTTCGTCCTTTACAAGAACCTGAACAACTTTGTAAACACAATCGTTTTTTTCTTCTAATTGAAGCGACTGAGTTTGCGTTTTTAAATGATGTGCTATATTCCTGATGTCTTTTGCTAAATCTAAATCAGAACAATCGTTTTCAACATCTTTTGCGATTGCTTCCAATTTGTCTAAAATCATAGAAAGTTCCATTTCTGTGATTGCTTTGCATTTCATTGCTGATGTAATAAATTGTTTTTTTGCCATTTTTTACCGCCTTTTTATTTATTTTTGTTAATCAATCCGTGCCAAAGGGTTGAAATTTATACCTAAGTGTCATAAAATGAAGTTAGAAATTAGCCTGATGTCATAAACATTGTGGCAATTTTCTGACCCATATAATTTAATATTTTGTAAGTATTTGATACTCAATTTGAACTCCTTTATGGTTCATTTGGGTTTCCTGATATTTTCATTTTAAGACACAAGTCATAAATTTTCAAGACCTCTGTCTTAAAAATGTCTTAAATCTCATCTAAAAAGATGAGACAAAAGGGGTAAAATATGCGACATAACGACATTTTAGAAATGTTTACAAAACTTAATAAAACCGCACCAAAACAAAGAGAAATTGCGGAAGCCCTTTCCTATCAAGTAGGCATTATTGGAAAAAGAGCTTCCCGTAATTCTGAATACAATTTGGAAGAAAGAATCAAACTATCCGAATATTTTGGCATTGATTTGTTAAATGATAATGAAAAATTAAGACTTGTGTCTCAAAAAACAGACAACAATGTAGTTGAACTAGATTATTTTGCTGATGTTTTCGGCTCGTGTGGTAGCGGTGCATTTGTTATATCTGAAGCAACACAAAAAATTCAAGTGCCAATGAACATAATAGAGGGATATTGCCGAGTTAAAAGGTATTCTGTCATAAATGCAATCGGAGACAGTATGCAGCCTTTTATTCACGATAGAGACCTTTTGATTGTTGAACATTATGAGGGTGAACAAATTAGAGACAATCGGATCTATGTTTTCAGAATTGGCGAGAATATTTTTATAAAAAGATTGGTTTTGAATATAAATCAGCTTGTTATAAAATCCGATAACAGAGAATATGAACCGAGAACAATAGAAAAAAGCGACCTCGAAGAAGTGCAAATAATTGGGCAGATTGTCGGACTTATGAGGAGTACAAGATAATGCCTGATTATGGTGATTTATACGGAACATACGCAAATAACGGCTTTTTTATGTTTATTTTTTGGGGATTGATTTTTTTATTTTTAGTTATTGCCGGAACATTTGATTTTATTCGTAATCTAAAACAAAAGCAAAAGAAAAAAAGTATTGAAGATTTTTATGATGTACTTGCCGAATCAGATATAAGAACTTCTTTCACTTGTTCAGATGCCGAAGATTAAAAAAGAAAAGAAGCAAAAGAAAAATATATAAATAAAATAAAAATAAATAAAAGGTATGTTTAAACATTTTAATAGATGTTATAAGATGTAACAATTTTTGTTAAATTCTGACTTATGTCATAATTTTTGATAAAATATAAATACAGTGGAAACAGAAGTTAGTACGGTGTTTTAACACTCAACTCTGCCTAGTTTCCGAATATGGACTTACTATGTCTAAATCGTGAGGAATTTACAAAAGGCTATGTTGCAATAGAAAATTCAACCCACATAGAACACACGCACTTGAGCCTGCGGAATATCAAGCCCGCAAAATGGCTGTCGGTTATTGTCCGAATTGCGGAAGTATGATAGTTGAAGTTCATCACCTGAATTGGAAAGGTGAAATTTCCTCAAAGACATTCAGACGAGAAAAAGCAAGAAAGATTTATGAAAGATTAGAATCTGCAATCACCGGAGATTTTTACGGAAAAATCAAATACGGTACAAAAGCAAATATGGCTTTCCGTTATGGAGATAATAGGGAAATTCATAATCGTTTGGGAGAGGTTGTAGAGATTAGGAGATATGCAGTAGATTTCAACGGAACGAAAGAACTGCTTGATACAATTAAAGTTGGGTAAACTCCTCTATATGTGGTAATAGTTGAAATGGGTTTTCAGCAGGGAATCGACCCCCTGCTTTTTATTATTATGATGATATTAGCTTTATTACGTTTTTTATTCTTTGTGATGCCTACCGCATTTTTATCAGGTCTTTCCTGGATTTTATTTGACAGACAAGAAGTTTTAACAGCAAGATTTGATGTGCGTAGATTGTGAGACCCGCAGCACAAAGAAAAGATTATAAAAACTTACTTAGAAAAGTGCTACAAGAATGTGCATAAAAATAAGGAATAAGACTTTGAATGGCAGCGAAAAAGAAGCAGAAAAAATACAAAAGACCGAATTGGAGCAAGATAGAGACGGAATATATTACAACCGAAATTTCTCAAACAGCTCTTGCGGAAAAATACAAAGTCTCATTAAGGGCGGTCAATCTCCACGCAAAAGAGGGAAAGTGGGTGGAGAAAAAAGAGAAGAATTTACAAGAAATTACGCAAACAGTTTCAGAAGAAACAAAAAAAGCGATAATTGATGAAAAAGTAGAGGTAAATAAGAAGCATATCGAGCTGTATGATAAGGCTTTGGGTGTAGCAGAATATCTGTTAAATCAGTATATGAAAGATGCGTTACTTGTTGAAGCCGGGAAGATAAAGCGGGGGAGAGCAACAGCAACAAATATTGATTATTTGGTATCGGCAATTCAAAAAGCTCAAAAAGGTCAAAGATTGGCATTAAATATTGATAATGCTGATGTAGTGGATAATACAGAACCCGAAATTGTAATAATTGAGGGTATTGATTTAAAGAAAATTTAAGTAATGGCAAAATGATTTCAAAAAATAAGGTTAATAATGGCAAAAGAAATTAAAAAATATATGCGAATACCGCCTGTAATGTGTGATTATATTTCAGATTTAGCCAGTTTTATGAAAGTATCTGAAAATGATGCGATAAAAATGATTATTTTTGAGAGTATGAATAGAACAAAATTTTCTGTAATAAAAAAGGAAATTGTTAAATGAGTTTTGAATACATAACTGAAAAAAACATAACAAAAAAATTATCTGATGCGGATTTAAACCAGTTGGCTAATCGCATCAGTTCTGATTTTGATACTTATAACGACAGAAGAAGATGCAATCTTGATCAGGCTAATGCTTTAATCAATGAAATCTTTTTTAAACAAACAGAAAAGAAAAGCGATAATGAGAACCGGACCGAAGATGATAAGTATGAGAATTGGAAGTCTAAAGTCAGAATGTGCAAGACTTATATGTTTTATCAGGTGTTAAAGGCTTTTATTTGGAAAAACATATACGCAAATGTAAATTCAATGTTTGATGTTGCGGGCGAAAATCAAGAATCAGACAACGAAAGTACAAAACAAAAAGCTGCTCTCGTTAATGTCTTTGAAAAAATGGAATTTTCTCAAACCTGCGACAAGATTATAAATTATGCTATGTTACACGGTGAACTTATCAGCTTTTCAGCTTGGAAAAAGAAAAGCGAAGAATACAGACGAAGTGTAAAGGAAGATATAACAAACCCTAAAGCTATTGCAGCTTTAGCAAAGGGTAAGTTCCATTTTATAGACGAAAGACCTATTTATGATAATCCGTTTGTTTATGAGGTTAATCCTGCTAACATTGTATTTGATGTTTCTCAAAAATCTAATTGGGACGATTGTCCAAAGATTTATAAATCGTACAAAGTGCCTGATGATATCATCAATAACAAGTATTACACAGTTTCCAAAGAAGCAGCCGAAGCAATAAAAGCTCTTGTTAAAAATCCTGATACTGCAAGTTCACAGATGAATGAGGATTTAGAAGAAGAAGTTGCAAATGGCGGAACGGTTGAAGTTTTAGAACATTGGGGCAATTTAAGACTTGAAGATGGAACTTTGTTAAAAAATTGGCATTGTGTGGTGGTTGCTCGTAAATATGTTGTGAGATTTGAAAAGAACAGCAGAATTGTTAATCCTTTCACTTATGACACTTTTATTGAAGATCCCGAAACAGGTAGAGGAATTTCACCAATTTACTGTGTTTTATCTTTGGCGAAATTGCAAGAGGATTTAATGAATCGCACTTGCGATATGCAAACATTACAAGAATGTCCGCCAATTTATGCACCAAAAGGCTTTTTTGATGAAGAAGAAATAAAACTTTATCCCGGAAAAGTTATCGAGTTTGGTGATAATCTTTCTCCGGACAAAATAACACCTATGGAATTTGCAGCTCAGGTATTCTTGAATGACATTTCTTTCATATCTGATTTAATGGCGGAAGTATCGGGAATATTTCCAAATATGGCGGGAGCTGATGAAAACAGAGCAAAAACAGCAACGGAAATTTCAACCAAAGCACAGGGGCAGCTCACAAGATTGTCAATGATGATTGATATTATAAATCAGGGTTTAATTGTTCCTATCGTTAAAAAAGTCGCTAAACTTTGTGCAGATTTTAAAACAGGTAAAGAAAATATTTTTATAAACAGGGGCGACCAAAAAGAAACAATCACTATTGATGATAATATTCGCAAAGGTGAGTATCGTTACACTTATTCAGATAGGACCGCAACAACCGAAAGAAGCAATAAAGCTGATTTGGTTGTTAATGCTTGTAAGGAATTTGCTCAATTTATTCCGCTCAACGGTCAAGAACTCTTTACTTGGTATATGGAACAGAAAGATGTTGAAAATCCTGAAAGATTTTTACAAGTGCAACAGCTTTTAGAACCTGAAGTACAAGAAGCTCTTATGAATAATCCGCAATTAGCACCGATTATTCAACAAATGCAGCAGCAAGTTTTGGCACAAAAGCAACAAGAGCAGAGCGGACAGAATACAGAACCGCAAGCAGCAATAACAGATGCAAGCAATCCGCAAGAAGCAAATTCTCTGGAGTAAAAATGAACGAACTTGAAATTTTGAAAGAAAAAGCTGAGCTTGTAAGCTCAAACGAATATAAAAAAATAAGAAGTTATCAGATTGAAAAGATAATTGATTTATCTACATCAGAAATTGACGAGAAAGAACTCAAAGGAATGTTAAAACTCATCAAAAATACTGATAATTGGCAAAGTGATTACGATAAAAAATTAAAAGCGAATAAATAAAGGAGATTTTTATGACAGGAGAAGCGACAGCAGAAGTAAGTGCAGAAGATATTAGTGCAGCATTGGACAATTCGAGTGATGCAGGAGTTCAAGAACCGTTAAATAACGATAATTCTAATCCTGAACAAACACAAGAACCCGAAAATAATGCAGAAATATCTAACAATGAGGGAACTCAAGACAATGGCAATCAAGACGAAGCAGCAAATAAACCGAAATTCGATACTTTAGATGCAGCTTTAAAAGGTTATGCAAATCTTGAAAAAAAACTCGGTGAACAATCGAGCGAACTCGGAGAATTGCGAAAACAAGCCGAACTCGTAAAGCAATTACAAAGCGAACAGCTTGCAATAGCTAAAAGTTACGGTTTTGAAAATGTGGAAGATTTCAAAAATGCTCAATTACAGCAAGAATACGACCACAGGTTGGCAGCTTTTGAAGCCGACCAATATGCACAATATATCAACGAGTGCGATTTCCCTGATGAAATGCAAAAACTTTTAATAAGTTATCGTCAAAATCCGACAAAAGAAACACTTGAATTGATTGAAGCGGATTTTCCTGTTGAAATTGTCAAACAAGTAGCAGGTTCTATGGCGGTTGCAAGAGGACAACTTCAAGCACAACAGCAAGAAGCCCAAAAGGAGCAATTAAAAGGAACAGCTAAAGCATATCTTGATGCAAATGTAGCAAAATATGCGAAAGAGTTTGAGAATGAAGCATTTGTTGCTTTATACGGTGAAGCATTTAGGGCTTATGGTTGCGATTTAGATACAGATAAATTTGTAGAGTTGATGAGAGCTTATGCAAATTCTATAACTAAACAAGCAAACATAAATAACGGCATTGATAGAGAAAATGCAGATGCAACTGATGAGATTGCAGGGCTTGTAAATCGAAACAATGCACCACAGCCGCCAATTACAAATAGTGATATTGATAAAATGTCCGACAGAGAATTGGCTGCAAATATAAGAAAGTACATTTAATTTATAAGGAGATTTTAATATGTCTATAAAACAATTAGTTATCGGAACATTCAATGAATGTTTTAAAAAATATATCTATGACGAAATGGTTGTAGGTAAATTAGCTTGTTCGCAATTCAAAGACGGTGTGAACAAAGGTGATGAGGTTGATGTTCTTATGCCTGGTACTGTCAAAATGTTCGATTATGCGGGCGGAGATTTACCGGAAGCAGAAGAAGTAACAAATTCTGCTGCAAAGGTAAGAATTGACAGAGGTAAAGGTTTCCACTTTGAACTCAACGAAATTGAAGAAAAAACAATCAAAAATGCTCCTGATTTAAAACAGAAAGTAAACTTGATTAAAGAATATTCTTCAGATGCAGTTAAGCAATTTGCTGCTGCTGTGGATCAGGCTTATGCAGGTCTTTATACAAGAGCGGGTCATTATCTCGATAATGGCGGTTCTGCGATTACTCTTGATGCTGATTATGCAAAAGAAATTCTTGCATATATGCAAGCTAAATTTAAAAGAGGAGACGGCAAAGGTCATACAAATTGGATTGACGGTCAAATGGTGGCTATTGTTCCGCCTGAATATCAATTCTATTTAGGAAAACTTCAAGATTTTGTTTATGTTGAATCAGGACATAAGAAAATCGAAAAAGGTTTCGTAGGAAAATTAGCGGGTTGGGATATTATCGTATCAAACAATGTCGCTAATCCTGAAACTGGAGTATTCTATCCTCTGTTTGGTATTAGAGGTAAAACTCTCGCAGGTGGCATTTCAAGTAATTTGAATACTAAATCGTACGAACCTGAAAAGAACTTTAACACAAGATACAAAGGTTATGGTTTGTATGGTGTTGGTGCTCCGAGAGCTGATTTCTTGGGTACTGTCAAAGTTAAAGCTCCTTTGGCATTATCAACAAGAACATCTGCTTAAAAGCAGTATAACGGTTTTGAGGGTTTACCACTTAAACCCTCTTTTTGAGTATATAAATTAAAAAGGAGATAAAAATATGGCAGAAGTATCTATTGAAGTTAATCTTCCAGTACAAGATGCGACACAATCTATTGAAGTTATAAACTTTTCAAAACAAGCTGTTGCTTCGGGTGATGTAATTACAATCAAAAAAGCTCTTGATAATAAAAATAATTCTCTTGTTATTATTGCAGAGCCTACAACAACAGCAGGAACTTTAAAAATTTTAAAGGGTGATAATTATCCAAATGCTGTTTTGGGTGATATGAATGTAGCAGTCGGAACAGGTGTAAATGCTATTTTGCTTGAAGATATTTCAAGATTTGAAAATAGAGACGGTTCGATTGTAATTTCTGCAACTTACGCAGGTTCAATTTATGCAGTTGCAAAAAGAGCAGGGATTAAACCGGTTGCAGCATAGTAGGTATATATTAGAGTAAGTCGGGATTTTCCCGCTTACTCTTTTTAAGTATAAGGAGATTTTTTATGACAGAAGAAAAACAAATAAAACTTAAATATAATCCGACAGGAAATGTATTTACCTTACCCGAAGCAGAAGCAAAAAGAATTTATATAGAGGATAAAGGCTTTAATTATACAGTCGTAGAGGGCAAGATTGATTTAGAAGATGAAACAATCGAAACAACAACCGTCTATGATGAAATTGTACAAGACGAAACAACCGAAGAAAATAAGGGTAATAATCCGCCCGCTAACGGAGAAAAAACAGACGGTGAAAAAACATTGGAAGAATATACCGTTCCCGAATTAAAAGCAAAACTTGATGCTATGAATATACAATATGCTAAAAATGCAAAAAAAGCTGATTTATTGGCATTATTCAAAGATAGCGGAGACGAAACAACCGAAGAAAATAAGGGTGAATAATGATAACTTTCTTGGATATTTATAATAAAATCACAGGGCAAGCCTGGTCAATGTTTGATAGCGAGG
The DNA here is from genome assembly GCA_964620875.1 of uncultured Clostridium sp. Classification (GTDB taxonomy): domain Bacteria; phylum Cyanobacteriota; class Vampirovibrionia; order Gastranaerophilales; family Gastranaerophilaceae; genus Zag111. The sequence goes on along the minus strand of CAZUKK010000012.1, from coordinate 35,628 downwards.
TTGAAGATAAAGAAGAATTTGAAACAACCGTTACAACCTCAATTCAAAAAGCATTGTCCGCTTTGTGGAACTCTTATAAATTCACTTTCAGAGATAAAAAATATACACTAAAGACCGTTGCGGGAAAAGCAGAATACAATAGACCAAATGGAAATATTGTAAAAAAAACCGTAGGCGGTCGAAGTGTATATGGAATAAGGTATGGTAAAAAGTTTTTACCTTATAATCCTGATTATGAAATTTTAGAAGAAAAAGAGGGAGAACCTGAATCATTCTGTATGTTGAATGATAAAATTTGTATCTATCCTACTCCGGACAAAGCCTATGATTTGAATATTGAATATCTTTCCTTTGAAGCCGCTTGCGATAAAGACGGCAATACAAAGTTTAATCTTGAGGAAGAAGATGATTATATCAATATTGAGGAGCAATATGAGGATTTATTTGAAAAAGCACTTATGCCTTTCGCTATGACATATCTTATTGCTTCTGAAACTGATGAAAACTATTCAAGATATTATGCACAGTACGAAACTGCATACAAAAATTTGATTGAATATTGTCAGGGTGCGGATATTGATAAAACTTACGGTTGGAAAAGGAGATAATGAATGTTTATAGTTGATGAAATAAGCGGAGATATAACAACATTAACTCAGGGCGATACCGGAGAATATGTTTTAACAGGATTGCCGACAGATGATTATTATACTTATTATTTAGCTGTTCAAGACCAAAATAGAAACCCGATAGGTGAAGAAATTGTTGCAAACGGAAATTTAAAAAGTACGGTTACTTTCCCTTTCACTTCTTCCCTAACAGATTTATTGACTGTTAAAAAGAATGAAGAATATGCAACATATAATTTTGGTGTGAAACTTTGTTCAAAAGCAGGGGTTGAAGATACTTTGATTATTGGCAATAAACAGGTTGGAGAAAAGAACACAATCACAGTTTATCCGAAAAAGGTTGAGGGTACTTAATATGGTTTTAGTAAGCAGTACAAATAATAAAAAAAATATAAGAGTTAATGCCGTTGCTAAAAATATAAAAAATGAAGTTGATGCTTCAAATAGTCAGGCTAAATATTGGGCAGAAGTTGCAGAAAATGCCGCAAATAATGCGGGAAATTCTGAAACTAATACTACTAATATTTACAACAAAATCAGTAATGCCGCAGACGATATAATCGAACAGATTAACAAAAGTAAAGATGAAGCAATAGCCGAAATTGAAAACAAAGGTCAAACAGGCAATATTCCTACAAAAGTTTCTGAATTAGAAAATGATGCAGAATATTTATCGGCTAAAGATACAATCTTGATTAAAAAAGTAACGCAAGAAGAATATGATAATTTAGAAATAAAAGATAGCAATACACTTTATATTGTTTTAAACAGTTTATTGATATGGGGTGTAGGCTTGTGGGGAATAAGCCGTTGGGGTTCAAAAAATTAAGGATAAGTTAATGGATAATTCAGTAATTAAAAGCTCTTTATTTTTAGATGAGAACAATTTGACTTCAATAAATAAAATATACTTTCGTGGAGAATTGGTGATGAAAATATATTTAGGCGATAGGTTGGTTTATAGCCTGGCTTAATAAAAAGGTAAGATATGACAACAATAACACAACTTATTTGTAATAAATTTGCAGGAATACGCAAAAATAATGCGATTTTTTCAGAAGATGCAATATCGGCACAAGATATACAAAATGTAGAATTATACTATACCGGAACAAATGGCGGCATAGGTATAAGAACTATGAAAGGAAATATATCCGTAAATGATGAGCTTGTAGGTTCTGAAAAAATTATAAATATTTTTGAAAGCACACAAAAAGAAGCTAAACACTTTTTTATTCATACAGAATCAGACACACAGGGTAAATTTTATTTATACAACCAAAACTATAACACTCTTGAATTAAAAAAGAGCGGTTTATCTGTTACTGGAAAATCACAGGGTTTTGATATTCAACAGGGTTGGGCTGATTTATTTTTCTTTACCAATGGAAAAGAAATGTTTACCATTGAGCTTGGAAAAATGAATGAAGATAACGAATTATCAGAAATTGTCGATATGATTTTATATGATAGAGACAATAGACAGGTTGTAGGGCTTGGAGCTGCTTTATTTGCTAACAGACTTTGGATATTTAATAACAATATTCTTTGGTATTCTATGCAATCTGATATTTATGATTTTCATACTTCAGATGCAGAGTGGGAAACTTCCGCAGGATATATTGAAACTTTAAAAAAAATTACCGCTGTTCATAAATATTTAGGCTCTTTGGCTGTATTTTATGAAGATAGTTCAGAGTTAATTTCAATATCTGAGGGTATGCTAACAAGAAGTGATGAATCACCTGGCGGCTGTGCGGGAGTAAATGCTCTTGTTTTTCACGATACAGATTTATATTTTTATGACCATACAAAAAAGGCGGTTTTTTCTTTTAAGCAAGTTGTAAACGGTGAAAAAGTTTTAGGTCAAAACCTCGCTATTGAAATTCAAGAGGAATTATTAAACATAGATGCAAATAAAGCCGATAATATTCAGGCTTTGTCTATATTTTTATCAGAAAGAAACGAGATTTGGTGGATATTGCCGACATCTGATGAAGATTATTCAATAATCTTGATTTACGATTATTTAAAAGGCGAATGGGTAAAAAGAAAATCACAAAAAATAAATGCAGTCAGAATTATTGATAATGTTCTTTATTCAGCAGGAAATGACGGTAATATTTTAGAGGAATACAATTCAAATACTTTCAATGGCGAATATATAGAACAATATTACAACTGCTCACCAATGAATTTGGGAGCTATGAATACATTAAAAGTTTTAGTATTTCCGCCTAGAGTGTCTTTTGATTTACCGTATTCAAACAATTTTTATGTTAAGTACATTAAAAATTACAACACTTTTAAAAAGCCAAAAATAAAATTTATAAAATCAAAAGTAAAAAGTTTTTTAATGTGGGGAATTGGAATGTGGGGCATCAATTTTTGGGCTTCTAAAGCGACAAATGCTGTCGGGAAATTTCCTAACGCAACATTTAAAATTTTAGAAATATGTATTTATACAACACAGCAAAATGAAAATTTTTCAATAAAAAATATTGAATTTAGCAAGATTAAGGTTAAACAGGTGTAAAAGGATAAAAGTTTATATTCCTCGTCAACCGGAATTTAATTATAAACAATGTAAAAAACTGTTTAAGAAAAATAAACGGTTTATGAATGAAAATCAAGAATTTAGAGACATTGTAAAAAATACATTTTTTTATTCTTTTTTTAATGATGATGAGTTTATAGGTTGCATTTACTATTTTGAAAAAGACGGAAAATTATTTATGAGTGGCTTCTCAACTCCGGGAAATCATCTAAATAATGTCGAATGTATAAAAATGTCTTTTGAATGGTTTAATTGCGATATTTATGCGGAAACAGAACATAAAACAGCGATTTTTTGCTTGTATAGGTGCGGTTTTAAAAAAGTTAGTAAGAATTTATACAAATATGAAAGGAGATAATTATGGGCGGTGGTTCTAAAAGCAAAAGCTCAAGCAGCTCTACAACAAGTTATAAAACAACCACGACAAGCAATCCGTATGTAACTTCAACAACGACAAATAATGGAACAACAACACAGTTACAGCCTAATACTGCTTTATCGACTGTTTATAATTTTACAAATAACAATATTGATAAATTATTAAACGATTATTTGAATCCGTCAATCGACACGGCACAAAATCAGGCTCAATTAAATGCCTACACAAAAACTTTGAATGACCAAACAAGAAAATCTTTGGAGAATAACATTATTGCTCCATTATCTCAAAGAAATATGCTTAGATCATCACAAGCGACAGATTTATACAACAATCTCGCAAATAAACAATCTGATGCAATAAGTGATTATACAGCAAATTTATTATCAAATAGCCAAAATAATTCGGCAAGTATAATTAATAATCTTATGAACTTGGCATTTCAGGGCTACAATGTCGTTTCAGGCAACCAGGCTCAATCTCTTAATACAAGTTCAGGAAATGCAACTACAAATTCAACTGGAAAATCAAGCTCCAGTTCTTATGGAATGTAGGGGGTAAAAATGAATAAAGATGCTTTAATTCAATATTATATACAGCAAGAAATGGAAAAACAAAAAAATCAAGTTAGTGGAGATAATTCTTTATCAAAAATAAAGCAATTAACAAATAATGCGAGTTCTTTTGGTAATGGTTTATCAACAACCGGGAATTTTTTGAAAGATAATGTAAACAGCGAATTTGCTCAAAAAATGGGTGCTAATATGGCTAATTTGGGCGGGAATATCTCAAATGGTGCTAGTGCCGTTTCGGAAACTCTTAATGCTCCGTCAAATTATTTTAAAGGGGTAGCAAATAGAGCCGTTGGAGAGGGGCTATCTAAAATCGGTTCTTCTCTTGCGGGCAATTCCGGTGTAATAGGAAATATTGGACAATCACTGAGCAATATAGGCACTTCGGTAGCGGGAACAGGTGCGGGAGCTGCAACTGCCGCAGGAACTGGAGCAACAGCAGGAACAGCCGCAGGTGCAGGTGCAGCAGGAGCAGCAGCCGCAGGGACTGGAGCTGCCGCAGGTGGAGCAGCAGCGGGAGCAGGCACAGGGGCGGCAGCAGGTGGAGCTGCTGCGGGCGGTGGTGCTGCAAGTGGAGCAGCCGCAGCCGGACCAATAGGAGCATTGGTAGCACTCGGAATTATGGGTTTACAGGGTACAAATAGAAAAAGAGCAAAACAGGGTGGAGAACAATTACTAAATGCTACAAATCAAATGGCACAAAGTCGTCAAAAAAGTAATTTGGAAGCTGCTCAACAAAATTCAGAAGCATTACAGCAAGCAGCACAACAAAGTTTAATGAATGGCACAATGACTGGTGGAGCTGCACCTATTCAAAATACAGAAGAAATCCCTAACGATTTTCCTATGACAAAAGATGCGTTTGCAAAATCTCTTTATGATAATGGTTGGGACGAAAACACGGTTAATGCAGCTTTAGAGGGCAGAAATCTTGGCAACAAAGAAATGGACGAATATATAAAATATTATAATTCTGTTGCACCACAAGACCAAAGACTTATGGCAGCACAACAGGCAGCACAACCGCAAGAGGGTAATGTTGTTGCTAATGACAATGTTAAAAACGGATTATTAAATAAATTTATAAATGGTATGACTGATTTAAGCAGAGGTTTTAATGAAAACAGGAATACTGCTTTTAGTCCTGAAAATTTAGCACAAGATAAATTTGCAATTAAAACAGTAGGACAATCTCAGGCACTTACAGACTATCAAAATCAATTAAGGAATGACGGAGTTGATGAGAATATTGTAAATGCAGTTGCACAGGGTAAAAATAGCGGAATTAAAGATATTGCAAATTGGATAAGTAATAATCAAAATGCTTTAAATCCTGTTGAAAATACAATCTATGAAGATAAATCCAAAATGGCAAGAGTAGGCGAAGCTCTTGGAACTGTTGCGAGAACATTAAACAGACCAGGAGTTCAGGGATTAGTTGCGGGTGGTTTATCTGCTGCTTTAACAGGAGACCCACTTTACGGATTGGGTCAGGGTTATAAATTTGCTAATCAAAGAGCTATGAGCGATATTTATACAAATGCTCTTAGAGAAAATGGGGTGGAAATCAATCCGGGTATATTTGGAAATGTTGATGCCAAAGATATGGCAGGCTTAATGACCCCTAAATATAAGCAAATGGAAAATGATTTAAAGAAAGTTTATTATGATGCTCTCGCTGATTATCGTTCAAAAATGGTAGAAAATGCTAAAGAAAAAACAGAAATCGCAAAAGAAAAAAACGAAATAGATAAAAGATATAAAGAAGCTAAAATCGCAAACGATACAAAAAGAGCTAATGCCGCAGTAACAAGAGCAAATAATAGTGGTAAAGGTAGCGGAAAAGCAACTACAAAAAAACCGCAAGACAATCCTGATTGGAACAATGACCTAGCGGGATATTATCAAATTTTAACAAGTCCGAAACTTGCTGCAAAATCTGATATTGCAAGAGCAAGATTTGTTCAAAAATACGGTGTAGATCCAATGAAATATGTAAAATTATAAGAGGGAAGAAATAAAAATGGGATTATATGATGATTTACTTGAAGAAGAACAAATACAACCAGTTCAAACCAAAAAAAATACAAATGTAAATAATCAATCAAGCGGGTTGTTTGATGATTTATTAGTTGAAGAACCCGAACCACAAAAGCAAACTTTTAGAGAAGCTCACCCTTTTGTAAGCTCTCTCCCCGAAGCAGGAAAACAATTAACCCTTAGAGCCGCTAAATCATATCCCGAATTTGGAAAGGGATTAAATGATTTAGTAGCTCTTGTTGGTGATAAAACACACATTAAAGGTCTTTCAGATTTTGGGAGAAGTAATGCTGAATTTTGGCAAGATGCAGCCGATAAAATTGTAATTGATGATAAATATAGAGGGTTAAACGGTTTAAAAAGCAAAGAAACTGTTATTCCTACGATAATGGGTGAAATTGGCGGACAGGCAACCAATTTACTTATGGCGGCAGGTGGTGGAGCAGGTACAGGAATGGCAGCAAAAGCCGCAGGTCTCGGAAAAGTAGGGACAGGAATAGCGACTGTTGCGGGTACTGCTGTACCGAATTTAGCTCAAGAAGGTCAATATTTAGAAAAAATTGAAGCATTCCAAAATATTTATGGAAGAATGCCTACACCTGAAGAATTAAAATATATTCAAAATGTTGCTCTAGGAGAAAAAGCTGTAAATACAGCTCTTGAAACAGTATCAGACCGCTTATTGTTTGGCAAATTATTCCCACAGGGTACAGCCACAAAAGGGGTTAAAGGCATTTTAAAAAATGTAGGCGAACAAGCGATAACAGAAGCAGGCACAGAGGGTATGCAAGAAAGTGTATCTATTGGTGCTGAAAAAATGTTAGGCTTAAATAATGCTTCTTTTAAAGAAAATCTTGGCAGGGTTGGAGAAGCGAGTGCAATGGGCGGCATTACTGGTGGTGCGATTGGTGGTGGTGCAACTGTAATATCTCAACCTTACGATTCTCAGATTACCAATGCTCCGGTTCAAGCTCTGCAAAATGTTTCAGCAAAAATCGTTGATAGTGGAAAGGTTTTATATGATTCTGCTGTTGATAAAGCAAATTCCGTAGCAAATAGTGTAGCCGATATGGCAAATTCTCTTAATGCTCCTGATGCGTTTGATACATTAACACAATTAAGAAATGACGGTTATTTGTCTCCGTCTAAAGTAGCAGCAGAGGAAATCGCTCCAAATATTGCCAATAAAAAAGCTATAAAAGAAGCAAATAAAAAAGCAAAAAGTGAAAAAACAATAAACAATTCAGACAGCTCGTCAGTTCAGGATACAGGTTTACCTAATCTCTTAAAAGAAAATGAGACATTACAAAATCTTACACAAGACGGAGAAAGTCAAATTGTAGATAATGAAACAGTTGAAAAAACTGCAAAAAAAATAAAAGCGACAGAAAAAAAATCTGCCGCTAATCAAGCTGTTTTAGAAAAACCGCAAACAAAAGCGGAAAGAAAGGAAGCCGCTAAAAAACAGGCTATTGAGAAGATAAAAGAATTAGCACCGAATATTGCGGCAAAAAAAGAGGAACAAACAAATGCCCAAAAAAGTGCTAATCTTGCAAAATTACAAAGAGAAGTGGGTATTGGCGGTTTAATAAAAGATAATGAGGGAAATGTTTACGAAGTTGTTGGAAATGGTTATATAAGAAATGTTGATACAAACGAACACTCTGCGGGTAGTGTTGATAGGGAATACCAAAAATATGAACATAACGAGAATGAGCTAATTTCCGCTAAACCTTTTGAATATAATCCAAAATCAAAAGATAATGCAGACAATTATACTTTCTCCAAACAAGAAGCTGTTGATGCTTATAATAATTATATTAAAAATCCGACACAAGCAAACCAGGAAATTTACGAAGATACAATCGGTAAATTACAAAATGAATATTATAAATTAGAGCCGCAATTCAAAGCAGAAGCAGAAACAAGAAGTAAAAAGGTTTCTGATTCGGTTAAGGAAATTGCTCCGAATATTGCTGCAAAAGTTGAAGCAAAAAGACAGGGCAAACATACAAAAGATTTCCAAAAAGGCGATATAGTAAAAAATATTTATACTGGGGAAGTTTCAGAAGTTCTCGAAGCTGATAAACAGGGTATGGGTAAATTGAGAAATGTTGAAAATGGCAATATTTCAACCCCTAATGCTCATAATAACGCACATTATGAATTACATACACAAAAAACAACGAAAACCGCAAAACAAAAAGATGCTGCGGTTAATTCTGCTGTAAAAAATGAAGCAATAGAAAATAAAGATTCTGAAATTGAAAAAATAGCACAACAATATGCGGATATGCTAGGACACGGAGAAGTAAGAGAGTTTCACAGAAATTTCGCAAAAGCTCTTGTAAACAAAGATGCTGCAAGTCTAAAAACTTTGATAGCACAAGGGCGGGGTATGAACGAAAACTCTAAAAAAATGTTTACTAAATATACAGGCTTAAAACTTCCGTCAACAATTAAAGGTAAAAAAGAATTTTTAGACAAATGGGCAAATGGAGAAGTTATAAAAGAAGAAGAAACCTTTAATAACAAGAATAAGACTATTTATTCATCAGGAAAAATAAGTAAAGGAGTGACAGATAATGGTAACGAATTGGCAGGAAATGGAGTATCCGAAAAATTGGTTGAAAATGGTACTCAAAACGAAAAAAGCACAGCCACAGAAACAGAACAAACCAATGAACGAAATTCTGACAAAGACAGACGAGGAGACGAGCTATCTTCTGAACAAAGAGGAATAAGCCAAAAACACGCAGAACTAATAAACAAAGAATACAAAAATCAGCACGAATTAAATCTTGCTATTGAAAAATTTATCAATGACGGTGAGTATAAAATTTATTCTCCCGGATCAAGATTTCCTGAAGCTATTAAAAACTGGTTAAAAAAATATGCAGGTGCGGGTGGTCTTGAAAAACAGGGAGCAGAGGGCAAAGGTTTATTATCTGAATATTATACACCTCAAAATATTGTCGATAAAATGTGGGAATTGACCGCACAATATGTAGATATTAAAGGGGCAAAAGTTTTAGAACCGTCTGTTGGTATTGGTAGATTTTTAGAAAATGCCGAAGAATATGCAAAAGGTTTTGATGTTGTAGAAATGAATCCTGTTTCTGCAAGAATCACTAAAATACTATATCCAAATGCGAATGTAACAACAGGCGAATTTCAAGAAAGATTTATCAATAAATCAAACAATACTCCGGTTAAAAATGTTACACCTGAGTATGATGTTGTTATTGGCAATCCACCTTACGGTGCTTATTCAGGAAGATACAAAGGTTTAGGAGAGGGCAAAAAGTTTTCTCGCATAGAAGCATATTTTATCAACAGGGGACTTGATACTCTGAAAGAAAACGGAATAATGACATTTATTGTACCGAGTTCATTTTTAGACGGTGCAATTACTCCTGGTAAACAAGAAATAGGTAAAAAGTGCGAACTTTTAGATGCTTATAGATTACCTGAAAATACATTCGACACAACTTCTATCGGTACAGATATAATTGTTTTAAGAAAAACAAATGGTGAAACTATTGAGCAAAATATAAATCTCGGTAAGTGGTTTAAAAATAATCCTAATAAAATTCTCGGAACAGAAGAAACGAGAAAAAACAGATTTGGAAAAGAAGAAACTTATATCAAAGGCGATAAAAACGCAGTTGATACAATTTCTACTGCAAATAAAAATATTAAACAAACTATTGAAGCATCAAAAAAAGAAGAAATAAAGCCACAGGCAGAAAAAGACCAAAATGTTGATGTCAACAAAAAGGTTAAAAAGGCTGTTCCTAAAACTGTTAAAGGTAAAATTGAATATACAGAATATGTCCCGGAAAATAAAGCGAGCGATAGAGAAATCGAATTATGGGAACATACTGCCGTTGACGGAACAATTCAGGGCGGTGGTTATACTATGGAAAATGGCAAACAGGTTCGCTATTATAGACCCGGAGAAGATATTAACCAATATAAAGGTGAATTATATAATGATTTTAATTATTTACAGGGCGATATTTATGAAAAACTTGATAGATTAGAATACGAGGATATTTCAGAAAAACAAAAAGAAATACAAAGAAAAAAATTAAAAAGTGTATTACCCGAACCAAAAGGGGTTGTCGATATTGCTTTTAATCCTACATCTGATTTTATCAGAGAATTTGAAACAGGAATTGTGGAAGAAAATGAAAGGTGGGATTATTCTACTCGCACAACTCGTAAGGTTTTTGAAAATAAATCACTTGATGAATTATATTTGAAATATGTTGATAAACTTTCTCGCTCTGAAAGAGGAGATATGACAACAAGTCATATTTACGATTTTGTTAAAGGAAATAAAATCAGAATTGATTACAGATATCCGTCAGGCTGTTATGGTGATAAAGAAAGAGCAGAATTTAGAAAACAAAAAAGTGCGGAAATTTTATCAAAATTAAAAAATGTTGTGGATAAAACTTTTAATGATTTTGTTAGAAACGAACTCACAAGAGAACAACAAGAAAAACTTGCGAGAGAATGGAACAGAAGATTTAATGCAGTTTATAATCCCGATTATGCAAAAATGCCTATGATTGTTAAAGGTTTAAATTCTGAATTTTACGGTAAAAAATTAGAATTGCAAAATGTACAAATTGAGGGTGTAAATTTCTTAACAAATAAAGGTGTTGGGTTATTGGGTTTTGAAGTTGGTGTTGGAAAAACATTAACAGGCATTATTTCAACAGTACAAAATATGCAAATGGGAAGATGCAAAAAACCTTTAATTTTAGTGCCTAAACAGGTAAAAGACAACTGGATTAGAGAAATCAATCAGGCTTTCCCTAATATCGAGGTAAATGATGTCGATAATATGAGCAAATTTAAAGGTGAAATACCCGAAAACACTTTAACGGTTGCAACCTATGAAGCTCTTGGTAACATTTGGTATGAAGATTCAATCGAAGCACTAACAAATCAAATTTATAGTGTTCAGAATAATTTTTCAAGAGAAAGCACCAAAAGAGGGCAGGAAGTTACAAAAGAAACAGCCGAAAAAATGCTTGGTGAAGCTGAAAAAGGAAATAAAAAACTTTTTACAATTCAAGAACTTGGCTTTGATCATATCACGGTAGATGAAGCTCACAACTTCAAAAATTTATTTGATAAAGCCAAAGCAGCGGGACAAGACGGAAATACTTATGCGAATATTACTGGCGGTTCTCAATCTACAAGAGCTGCTAGATTGTTTTTAATGGCACAATACATATTAAATAATAATCACAATCGAAATGTATTTATGTTGACCGCTACACCGTTCAACAACAGCCCGATTGAGGTATTTAATATGGTTTCATTTATTGGTAAAGATAAACTCGACAGAATGGGTTTATACAATGTTTATCAATTTATGGAAAACTATGCCGACATTAGTTCAGATTGGATTGTAAACAGCAAAAACGAGGTTGAATACAAGCAAGTTGTAACAGGGTTTAAAAATGCAAGCTCATTAAGAGAATTGATTAAATCCGTTATGCTTATTAGAAGTGCGGAAGATGCAGGAATTGTAAGACCTGAAAAACATACAAAAAGGGTTGTTTTAGAACCGTCAGAAGCACAAATTGAGCTTATCAAACAGGCAGAAGAAGAAGCAACAACAGGCAAAAAAGATGATGGGGCTATTTTAAAAGCAATTAACCAATCACGACAAGCGACATTATCTCCGGATATTGCAACAGGTAATTTTGATGTAACTCCTGAAGATTTTGTTAAAAATTCTCCTAAAATTCATTATGTAATGGAAGCCGTTGAAGCTATGAAGAAAAAAGATAGTTCAACATCTCAAATTATATATATGCCTTTAGGGGTTAAATTCTTGCCAAAAATGAAAGAATATTTAGTAAATAAAGGCACTTACAAAGCTGATGAGATTGCTATTATTGATTCGGGTGTAGCTGATGATAAAATTTCCAAAATAACCGATTCTTTCAATGATAGAAACGGAAAAGTAAAACTTGTTATAGGAACAAATAAAATTAAAGAGGGTATGAATTTGAATAAAAATTCATCTGTTCTTTATGTTCCTTATATGGATTGGAATCCGACAGACTTTGTTCAGGTTGTTGGTAGAATTTGGAGACGAGGAAATAGATACTCTAAAATCAGAGTAGTTGTGCCGCTTCTTAAAAATTCTTCCGATAGCTTTATGTTCCAAAAGTTAAATGAAAAAACCGACCGTATCAATAATATTATGGACGAGAATAAAGAATATATTGATACATCAGAATTAAATACCGCAGAAGAAAAAATAAATATGATTTCTAATCCTGACAAAAAAGCAAGAATGTTTATCAGGGTAGAAGAACAAAAACTTCAAGCTCAAAAAAGCAGTCTTGAGGGTAGATTGGAAATGGTACAAAGTTATAAAGGACAATTAAATTCTGATAAAAATTCCGTTGAATATTACGAAAAAAATATAAAAGACACTCAGCAAGAAATTGACGAACTCGAAGAAAAAAGCGGGTGGAGATATGATATGCTTCAAGGCAGACTGGATAATTATAAAAAAGAATTATCCGGAGCTAAAGCAGCATTAAAAAGAATAAAAACAAGAATTGAAAAATTAGAGCTTGATTTTGAGGGGAAAGATTCAACGGAGACTATTGAAGCAGAAATCGCAAAAGTTCAACAACAAATTGAAGATGTTAAAAATCTTGGTGAAAAGAAACTTGTTGAATATCAGGCAGCTTATGAAGAAGAACGCAAAAACAAAAAATCTATTGAGCAGTTAATATCTGAATTTAACAATGATACAGATAGTTTATATGGCGATAGCAAAGTTGAAGAAAGCAGAGCTATTTTAGAAGCTGAACCAAAAAAAAGATATGAAAAAACATCTGAAAATTCTTATAACATACCTAAAATAGAGCTTGAAACAAGTTCTCAAAAATCCAGGAAAAAGAAATCTAAATCTATGACAGAAAAAGCAAAAGAGGTTATAGATGCAAAGCAATATAATAAAGAATTAAAAAAAGGTGTCGCAAAATGGCACGCAGAAATTAACGAGAGAAGATATGATGCAGACAGAACTCTTAATAGTTTTATCAATCATACAAGAAATATCGCAAAAGAGCTTGGGGTAAAAGATAAACATTTAAGAGAAGTAATGCCTTTTTTGAGAGAACGCACGGACTTTCCCGAAAGTTTAAACAGACCCGAATTAAAAAAGGTATGGGATAAAATTCAAGCTACAAAAGGGGCGAGCGAAAGAATAACAAAATTGGCGGACAATTTGGCTAAGAAATTCGATAGATTTTATAAAGAATACAAAGCAGTACAAGCTGACGGAGATTTTGAAACAAATGAAAATAACATAGAAAATTATGTTCCGCACGATTGGCAAGTATCAAATAAAAAGCAAAAAAGCCTTTTAACAAGCCATTTTGCAACAAAATCAAGATTTGCAAAACAAAGAACTATTGATACTTGGTACAAAGGTATTGAGGGCATCGAAGCAGAAAATGGGGAAATTATTAAATTCACTCCCAAAACTCTTGATTATGCGGAATTGTTTAAAATTCAATCAGACAATCTTATCAAAGCTACCGTTGACAAAGTTTTTGCAGATAGTGTAAAAACTTATAAAGCAGACAATGGGGCAAGTCTTGTAATGCCTGCAAATAAAGCACCTAGCGACTGGGTAGAGATTAACAATAGTGCTTTAAATAAAGCAGTCGCAAGACCTGTTAATACAGAATATGGCGAAAAAGTTTCTCCGGAGCTTCAAAATAAATTAGCTGAAATTGGGGTTGCAATCGGTAACAGACTGCCTAAATATAAAGCAAATGGAACTCCAAACTCATTAGGTAAATTTATCAAGAATACACCGCCCGAAATCAGATTGCAAAGGTGGTTTTCGTTGAAAACATTAGCTCACGAAGTAGGGCATTTTTGCGATATGACTTTGGGATTAACAAAAGAGGGTTTTGTTAATAGACATAGAGACGAATTAACAGAACTCAACAGAGAAAGAATTGAAGCATTTTCAAAACAGGGTGATAAGGCTTATGCTGAAAAAGATAGTGAACTTATCGCAGAATTATTTGGAGTGATGTTTAATGATGTTGAATTTGCTCTCAAAGTTGCTCCAGGTGCAACCTCTGAAATATTGGGAAGAATGACAGAAAATAAAAAACTTGAAACAATCTTACCCGCTAATTTTGATTGGGGAAATGCAAAACATATCCTCGAAGAAAAGGTTGTTGAAATCTTTAAAATGCCTGTTAAGGTTCACCCCGATATTGCGGCAACTTTAAAAACCGTATTTGAAAACAAAAGAGAATATTTGGACATTATGGGTTTTAAACCAGGAGAAGCATTAGATAAAACAAATGCTGTCGCAAAGCAATTCAACTTTTCATTAAGTGGTTTTCACGGTTGGGCATTATCTGAATCGTTTTTTGGAAATGTTGGAGTTATTGAGGGAGCAAAACAAGCTCTTGATTTTAAAAAAATCTATGAATCGGTAAAAAATAATGACTACGATATTTATAAAAAAGATGTTGTTGTTAAACAAGCAATTAAAGACGGTTTACAGATTGGGGCTACTCTCGATACTCAAAGAGATGTCGCAGAGGGCTTAATTAACAGCACCGGAAAATATTTGGAAAATAAAATACCAGGAATGGGAAAAATATTTTCTGCACCTGTTAATGCGGTAGCAAAAACAACAGAACTCAACAACAAAGTTCTTTGGGATTGTCTCCATAATAATTATAAAATCGGAGCTTATGAAATTTTAGTAAGCAACGAAATAAATAAAAATGGGAACATCTCCGAAGCTCAAAGACAAGAAATAGCTCAATGGGTCAACGATAGTTTTGGCGGTCAGGTATGGGAAAATCTTGGAATAAATCCGACAACAAAAAAAGCGGCTTCCCGTTGGTTGATGTCTCCTGATTGGCTTTTATCAACAACTCGTCAATTTATGGGAATGTTTAGTTCAGAAACATTACATAAAGCTCTAAATGCAAAAGCAAAAGATAGTGATATTTGGCAAAAGGTAAAGGACACAACTACTTTACTCGGCATAAATTCCATTACAGATGATGTAACAGCTTCAGGAACACGAGGAAGAATTGCGAGAGCATTTTGGGTAAGGTCGGCTATTATGTCTGTAATTTATATGAATGTTTTAAATGCTGTATGTAGGGCTTGGGATAGAGATAAAAACAAAGAGCTTTATCCTGAAAATATGAAGCCTGTTGATTATACTATGTTTGCAAATTCAGTAGGTTCAAAACAATATATATTTATAGGCAGAAATTCAGACGGTACGGAAAGATATTTAAGATTGGGTAAACAATTTAGGGAAGTTCCCGAAATGCTTGCTGATCCAATTAAGCATATCGGAGCTAAAACAGCACCTATTCCTCAAAGCATTGTTACAGGCTTTACAGGTCGCTCAATGGGTGGATATGAAAACAAAGAGATTTCAAAAGCTCAGGGTTGGGCAAGAATAGGTTTAGCCGCTAAAAATCTCGGCAAGACTTATCTTCCTTTTAGTGTATCTTCTGCATTGGTTAAAAAAGGCGATTATTCATTAGCTGATTTAATCGGCAATACTTCTAAAGGTATGACCAAATATAAAGCAAAAGAAGAATACACAAAGGCTTGGAATAGGGCAAAACTGCCGCAAAATATTACAGATACTCTCAGAATAAATGAAGAAGAAATCACAAGAAGTATGAGAATGAACAGGATTTCCGAAAAAGATATAAATTCTACGAGAAAATCTGCAAGAACAGCATTTACAAAACCGTATAAAGAAGAATATAAGGAAGCACTCGGAAGCGGGGATAGTAACAAAATAATAAAAATTACCGAGAAAATGCAACAAAATAAAATCTCATCAGTAGAACAACAAAAAATCTACTTAAAAGCTCTCTCGGAATTTTACAAAGAAAGGGGATTTGCACAATGATATTTGAAGCAATTAAGGCTTTTTTTGATGCACTCGCCAAAGGTTTTTCCTGTATTGAAGCCAAAACGGAGAGACAATGCGAAACCAATGTATTAAAAAGCAAAAAGCAAATGGAGAAAAAAAGCGATAAACAAGAGGATTTAATTCTCGATATGGCAAAATTACTTGAAAAATATAAACATTGTATGAAGAAAGCTGACAGAATTAAAGCTAATGTTTATATTAGAAGAATAAAAGGAGTAAATTAAGGGATAGAGAAAATTTAATAAAATATGCACCGGTAGCTTGTGTAGTGATAGCTATAATTTTTCAATGGAATTTATTTGTAACTCCGGAAAAATTGGAGATAAAACATAGAGAAATCTTGAAAGATGTCTCGCAAACTTATACAACCAAAGAGCAATACAACGATTTAAAAACACAATTATCTGCTATGCAGCAGAAAATTGATAAAATGTACGACATAATGACAAACAGCAGGAGGTAAAAGATGCGTGGTTTTCCAAAACATTTAAACTCAAAGCAAGATTATTTTAATTGCATTGAGGAGTTTCCACAGGAAACAAAACAAGAATTACAAAGACTATTGGATAGTCGTTTTGTATGGGTAGCGACAGCGGTTTTAGATGATGAAGAAGCCGGAATCATAGACGACACTCACGAAATTATTGAGACAGATGACGGCAGGATTCAAAGAGAACTCGTTGAGGACCAAAATTCAGAGCTTGTGAGACTTGGTTTTACGGTTGAAGAAGTACAGGAGATGTTGCAATGATAAAAAGACAATATGATGTAAAGACAGGAAAGCTCGGTGCTGCTTATCCCGAATATATGAAAATACCCGAACCTTATTTAACATTAACAGAAAAAGAAAACGACAAAATATCTTCAGATGATAAAAATGTTTATTTTTATTTGAATAATCAAATTGTCGCAAAAGATAAGGCAAAAATAAAAGAAAAAGAAAAGCGAATTGAAGAAATTAAGGAAGAATTAAACAAAATTGACTTAAAATCAATTCGAGCTTTTAGAGCGGGAGAAGCAAAGCATCTTGCCAAATATGAAGAAGAAGCGGTTAAACTCCGTGAAGAATTAGAAGAAATAGAAAAGGAGTAAATTTATGGGTAATTTATTTACAAGCATTTTCAGTTTTAAAAAAGAAGCTGCAACGATTTTTACAAGAAGCAATATTGTAAAAGTTTTAGATTTTGCAAAAGGCGAAATTATCGCTAAAGTGAATACAGAATTATCAAATGAACAGAAAAAAAGAGCTGTTGATGAAGCTGTAATTGTTTTTATTGATAACCATTTCAAGAGCGATAATGCTATTGTAAAATTTATTCTTGAAAAAATTGAAGATATAATTCCGGCAATTACACAATCTATTTTTGATTTTCTCAAAGACAGGATTGACGGATTAACAAAGAAAGAGGTGGCATAAGGGGTAAAATAGTATCAAGTTTAATTCAATTTGAATATGGGACACTCGCATCTCCTGATGAAGTGAACCAAAATTTTGAGACATTAAGACAAGCTATAAATGCTAATACAAATGATAACATTACAATCACAGAAAAATTAAATAGTGTTGATTCCTCTCTTGAAACAATTTCGGGTCAGGTTATGCCTGATTTGAATTATACAAAAACTGATAATATGTTTATTGTTTCTAAGGCGAAAAATGCTATCACTTTAAAGGGCGGCACTATTATAAAACTGGAAATATCCGAAGATGATGTAAGATATTTGGAAGTAAAAGAGGATACAAATTATAATATCTATGAGCTTTTAGATACAGGAATTGCATCATTAACAGCAGGAACTGATTATTATATTTATGCAGTTGCAAAAGACACCGCAAATGCGGAAACAAGTGAAATTATAAAATCTGTTGAATTAAAAGTATCATTAAATAGTACATTCCCTAGCGGATATAATGCAGCTAATTCTCGCAAAATTGGTGGTTTCCATACATTATGTATCGCTGTTACAGAAGCCAATGCACCAATATTGCCCGCAAATTCATTATGGGATTCACACCCCGCTATTGGATATAATGCCGGAGATATTATTCCAAACTCTGTATGGTGTCTTTCTAACAGACCTCAATCAGAGCCTGAGGGTATGGCTTATGTAGATTTAATCGATAAATGGGTTGATATATATAAGCAATCAGGAACAGGCAAAAGCACAAAATCTGCCTATGGAGCAACCGTAACGGATAATCGACAACCTATCAATCATCAATGGGATTTGCAGCTTGTAAATAAACGACCCGCCACAGATTGCGATTTTACAATTTTTGCAGAGGGTAGCAATCAAAAAACTGCAATTTACGGCTCTGCTGCTCCTAATCCTAAAACAACAGGCGGACACACGGACACAGCAGGTAAAAGAATGATAAGCGGATATTTTATTGAAGAATGCTGCGGTTATATGTGGGAATATCTTGACGAACTCGGTCCAGTTGGCGGAAGTGGCTTCTCCAATTACGATGGTTCGGCTGATCGTGGACAATCCTACGGAGTTCCTTATGTCTTGGCTGCGGGCGGTGATTGGGGTAATTCTTCGTCTTGCGGTTCTCGTTCTCGTATTGCGAATCGTCCTCGTTCGAATGTGGGTGCGCTCGGCGGCTGTCGTGGGGTGAGCTTGCCGTTAAGGATTTAATTAAGTTCTTAAAAATAAGTTGGTTGGGTTGGTTGGGATATAGGGAAAGGTACATATCGGTAGTGTACCATTTATATAAATATATTTAATTATAAATATATTAGGGTAAAGGTTATTTTGCGTCAGTCTTGGCTGCGGGCGGTAATTGGAGTAATTCTTCGTCTTGCGGTTCTCGTTCTCGTAATGCGAATCATCCTCGTTCGAATGTGAATGCGAACAACGGCTGTCGTAGGGTGATATGTTCTTAACGGAATAGCTGAATCTTTATCCTTGTCGAAATCCTGAAAAGGTGGGGCAAAATACAATGAGATTAAAAGCCCTTATTAGTAAGATTGCTGAAAGTGAGGGCTTTTCACCATTGGTTAGAAAGTTTAATTTATCTTTGCAGGATATATATGAGTTCAATAATCTTAAAGAAGCATCAAGAAAAGCAAGAAAAGGGAAAATGAAATATTCCGAAGTACAGCTTTTCAATAAATATGAGGATTGGAATTTATTAAAAATTTGGTATCTTCTTAAACATAAAAAATATAAAACAGGTGATTATAGAATAAAAATAATTTTTGAACCCAAAAAGAGGGAAATTTTTATTCTCGAATACTTGCACAGAGTTGTTCAACACGCACTAATCAGAAAAATTGAGCCAATTATTAACAGTATGCTCATAAAAGACACTTATTCTTGCATTAAGGGTCGGGGTATGCACAGAGCTTCATTAAGAACTATTGAATTTGTCAGGCGAAATAATTATTGCCTAAAAATGGATATAAGGAAATTTTATCCTAGCATAAATCACGATATTTTATATTCTTTATTTGAAAGAAAGTTTAAAAATAAAGATTTACTATGGTTATTAAAAGACATAATTTATTCTTATCCGGGAGAAACAAACGCACCAATCGGAAATTTAACTTCTCAAATATTCGGGAATTATTATATGAACCCGCTTGACAAGTTTGTTAAAGAAGAATTAGGGATAAAAGATTATATTAGATATTGTGATGATTTTCTTTTATTCAGCAACAACAAAGAAGAATTAAAACAAGCAAAATTTCTTATTACAAATTTTTTAAGAGAAAATCTTAAACTTGAATTAAGTAAGGCGGATTTATTCCCTGTAAGTCGTGGAGTTGATTTTATGGGTATAGACATTTTAGAAATTATTTATTGTTGAGAAAATCCACCGCAAAAAGAATTAAGAAACGCATACCAAAAATATTACGGCTATATAAAGATAATAAAATACCGATTGATATTTTCAGATCTATTATAGAATCGCATATTGGGTGGGCAAGTTGGGCGAATTGCTACAATTTCTTAAAAAGTACAGGATTATTAGAAATAAAAGGAGAAGTAATGGCTAAATTTTCAGAAATTGCATCAGAAAACGACAAGAACATACGAAAGCTAGAGGGGCAGAGTGTAAAAATTGAAGATTGGCTTGATAAACCGATTAAAATTACAGCATACCGCATTGAACCCTCAAAATTTACAGATAAAACAGGAAAACCAAAAAACCGTATTGGGTTTGAGTTTTACTACGAGGGAGTTCCGAGAGTGATTTTTACTTCTTCCGGAACACTTATGTATCTTATTCATAAATATTATTCTAAAGACGGTTTAGAATGTAAAATTGTCAGACGAAACGGACAATTAATGCTAGAATAACAAGAAGCAAAAGGAGCGAAAAGGCAATATAAACTTTTAAACAAACAAGTTGAATTTATGACCGTGCCGCACGAAAATTCACTTGATGTGGCAATTTATCAGGGCGGATATGGAAGCGGGAAAACTTGGTGCGGCTCATTACTTGGTATTTTATTGGCGAAAAAATATCCAGGTTGCAGGGGGTTGGTTGGTGCTAAAGAATATGAACTGGTTAGAAAGACAACTCTTGTTTCATATTTTGAACATCTTGATGCACTTGGATATAAACCCGGTATTCATTATAAATACAACAAAGTTGATAAAATTATAAGATTTAAAAATGGGTCAGAGATTTTATTTTCACAACTTGATGACCCTGATAAATTTAAGTCATTAAATTTGCATTGGGCAGAAATTGAAGAAGCATCTTTAATATCTGATTCATCTTTTAAGCAGCTTCTTGGTCGTTTGAGAAATACTTATCGGGGAGCAAATTGGGGACAATTCAAATATAGACTTTTTGGACATACTAACCCGCAACCGAATAAAGACTGGATATGGGAAAGATTTGTTGAAAAGAAAAAAGATAATTACAGGTTAATTCTTGCACCTACAACAAATAATATTTATCTTCCGGACCACTTTGTGGCAGAAATGAAATCATCTTTTGATGAGGAATATTATCGAATAAATGTATTAGGCGAATTTGGAGACTATAATAGCGGGCTTGTTGTTAAAGGTTTCACAGATGCCAATAAAAAGAAAATTAAATATTCTGAAAAGCTGCCTTTGCACCTTACTTGCGATTTCAATGTTGACCCTATGATGTGGTTGGTGGCTCATAAAGACAAAGAAAATGTATTTTTCTTTGATGAAATTGTGGTTGAAAATGCCACAACTGAAATGTGCATAAAAGAATTTATGCGGAGATATCCGAATAAAGAGCAAGAAATCATTATAAATGGCGATGCTTCAGGCGATAATCGGAGTACGCAGAGTGAATATACTAATTATGCAATAATGCGGAAACTTTTAAAAGAAGCAGGTTATAAAAATTTTAGGTTCGAGCTGAGAGATTATAACCCGCCAATTTTAAATAGAATTGCTGCTTTCAATGCGAGGGTTAAAAGTGCAGACGGTAAGGTTCATTTATTTGTTGATGAGAACAGATGTAAATATTTTATGAAAAATATTAACAATCTCAAATATAAAGAGGGAACTTCAATTATTGATGCACCGAGTATTCATCAAATTAAACAGGACAGAGATAAGAAATTCTTGCTGCATATTTTTGATGCGGGAAGTTATTTAACCGAATATTATTGGCGAATTAGATAAAAACAGGCGGAGTATTCTATCCTGATTTTTATTTTACCCGTCTTAAAAACGATTTTGAGAGGTTATTTTTTATAGAAAAGGAGAAAAATTATGAATTTAAACTTTAAAATGAGCGAATTGATACATTCGGACACAGCAATTAAAAACAATATAAACAATATGCCCGATATAAATTCTCTTGATTGTATGCTTGATTTAATCGTACATTGCCTACAACCAATTAGGGATAAAATCGGCAAGCCTGTAATTATTAGCTCCGGATTTAGAAATTCACAAGTAAATAAACTTGTTGGCGGGGTTGCGACATCACAGCATTGTAAAGGTCAGGCGGTGGATTTTACAATTCCTGGAGAAACAATTTCCGGGATAATATTCAAAATTCAAACAATGGGAATAGAGTTCGACCAGTTAATCAATGAATATGATAAATGGGTACATATATCCTTTGTTAAAGGTAAAAACCGCAAACAGGTTTTAAAATATTAGTTTATAACGGTGCGGGTCTAGCTTCTTTTTAGCTCAAATCGACCCGCCATTTTAAATGTTCTTTGTGGTCATTTGAACTTCCTTTCTTAATTAGCTCCGCAGAAATGCGGAGCTTTTTTTATGTGTTTTATTATGATAGAATAATAAATATCAAGTAATAATATTACAGAATAACAAAAATGTTAAAAACTCGTTTTTTATAAATCAATGGGCTAAAAAATGGGCTAAATGCAAAATTTAAGGTTTTGTAAAAAATGAAAAAGGGCTAAAAAGCCCATAAAAAAAGAAAATGTTTGACAACTTGTTTAGCCAAACATTTATAAACACGAGGATATTAAGCTACCGTGTTAATTTTATTTTGTTCTTCGGATTCTTTATTTTTTTCTTCTAATCCGAGGAAACGCATACAAGGATGGATAATAATCGGTTCAAGCTTAGGTGCAAGTATCGCAAGACCAAAAACTGAACCTACTATATTCCCGAGTTCTATAGTTCCTTTTATTCTGTTAAAAGTTTCAGGATTTTCTTTCGTTTTTAGTTCTATTCGAAGCTCTTCATTAAATAATCGGTCGATTTTGTTGTTATTGATTCTGTCAGATTGGAATGGTTTTTCTGCATATTTTCTATATTTTAAATATTCAGACGGGTTCTTAAATTTTGCAAATCCTGCTGATTTATCGAATATTTTTGCACCTAGATTAAATGCTTGTTTTTGGAAAACTGGAACAACTAAAAGTGCATACAATGTTAAGCAGCTAATCTGATGCAATAACTCTTTAGTGGCAGCATATCTTTTAGTTTCCGGTTGGATGTTATTGTCTATAAGTACAAATCCCGGACGACCTATAGCTTTCATGGCTGTTTCTGTAGTAACTTGTGCACTTGCGGTTTGTGCTATATTTGTAAGTGTAGATGATGTAAGTATAGAACCTATTGCATTAATCATATTCCACCTACTCTCATTCCAGTATTAAATTTTGTGTTGTATGGGGTTGTTCTGCCTGTAAAGTTTTTAAGTTCAGGCTTTTGTATCGGGGTATAATTGTTTAGCGGGTGTGGAGGTTGTTCTTTTTTTTGTGAAATTTTATTGACAATAGGTTTAATAGAAGCAGAACAAAGTGCCGGGATTATAATCATTCCTGCTGCACAAACGCCTATAAATCTTAGGTTTTTTGCAGCACGGTCTTGTAGCATCTTTCTAACATCTTCCGGTTTGTTTTTAAACGTAAAACAAGTTGCAAGTTTTGCTGTTATTTCACCGCAAGCCCAGTATGCGGGAATTGCAACAACTTCTGTTAAACCTTCTCTTAATGCTGTATAGCGTTTAGTTTCAGGAGATTCTTTTTTGTCCATCATTGTAAATGTTGGACGACAAATCCCTTTTACCGTGGCAACAAGTATTGCCGGATATGTCGCTTTTGAGTTCGCGCCAAGCGAATCGCAAATCTTCCCTAATTTATTAACAAAACTCATATTGTTCGCTTTATAATTACATAATAATTGCTACGCACTTCATAATAATATGAACAAATTTTCTTCGCAACTGTTATATTAAGATTTTTTATTAAAAATGAACAAAATCATGTTGATTTTCGTTATAATGATATAGAGGTTAAAACAATGAAAAAATTTAATTGTAGAAAATACGAAGGCTTATTTACTTTTGCAGATGAAAAAGAGTTTTTGTCTCATATTGAAAACTGTCCTGATTGCAAAGCTGAGCATGAAAGAATGCAGAAAGTTTCAGCTTTAATTCGGGAAGTTGCTCCTCAAATAAAAGAAAAAAGGAGAGAGTTCGCAAAAGTGAAATTGGCATGTGCATCTTTCGGAATAGTCTTTTGTTTTATGACTCTTGGAGTTATTAACTTAAATCAAGATGTTCACGATATGATTATGTACGGTCAGACAATGTCTGTAGAAGATTATGGCTTCCCTGTTGATTCTTACGGGTTGCTTATGGTGGATTAATGAATTTTAACGAAATAATTAAAGCAAACAAAGAAAATGTGAAAAAGATAATACGATTAGTTTCAGGTGAGAACAATGAAGATTTGGAGCAGGAAGTATACTTGAAAGTATGGAAGAATGCTGAAAAATATCAGGAACGCGGTTCTCTCAAAAGTTGGATTGCAACTATCACTAAAAACGTAACTAAAGATTATCTGAAGTCCTCTGTGAAAAAACATGAGCAACTAACAAATGAAGAAGATAATGTTTTTGATGTCATAAAAGATAAAAAAGATTCTCCTGAGTTGAAGCTCATAAAAAATGATAGACAAGAAAGGATTACAAAAGCTATAAATTCTCTTAAGCCAAAATTCAAAGAAGTAATTATCTATTGCGAAGTATATGGATATACTTATGAAGAGGCTTCAAAAAAATTAAGATGTCCGATTGGTACCATCAAATCTAGATTATATAACGCCAAAAAGGAATTGGCTG
Source organism: uncultured Clostridium sp. (assembly GCA_964620875.1). GTDB lineage: Bacteria > Cyanobacteriota > Vampirovibrionia > Gastranaerophilales > Gastranaerophilaceae > Zag111. Next base: position 10,904 of record CAZUKK010000012.1, on the reverse strand, counting down.
AAAAGTTAGAAGATTTATTATAAACAAAAGAAAGGGTATTTTTTATGAAAAAAATGTTGATTTTAGCGGGCGTAATTGCCTTAACGATGTCCGTTCCATGCTTTGCAGAAGATGTTGCAGCTCCTGCCGCTGCTATGCCGCAGAAACAGGTTTGTAACTGTCCTCCTAAAAAAATGCATAAGCCTCCGTTTGATAAAGATAAATTTGAAAAAAGATTGAAACTTACGGATGCTCAGAAAGAACAGGCAAAGGTTATTCGTGAAAAAGGTCATGCTGCTATGAAACCTATTATGGATAAAATGGCTGAAAAACGTGCTGAACTTAATTCTGTAAGATTGTCAAAAATAGCTCCGCAGGCTCAAGAAGAAAAAATTACGCAAATAAGAAAAGAATTGCGTGAACTTAAGAAACAGGCTCATGAACTTCGTATGAAGAACATGAAAGAATTTGAAGCTATTCTAACAAAGAAACAATTGAAAGAATTGAAAAAAATGAAAGAGGAAGGCAGAAAAGCGTTTGAAAAAAATCATAAGAAGCAAATGTTAAAAATGCCGCCTATGCCTCCAAAACCGGAATTTGGAATTGGACCTCCAAAGCCTCCTGTCGAAAAATAAGTCACAAAAAGAGCCCTAATCAGGGCTCTTTTTATTTTAGTTTCTTCAATGAAGAAAGGAAGTTATTATTTTCTACATCTCCGTCAACTTTGGTCAAGAATATTTGACAGTCTTTTTCATCAGCTTCAATAGGAGGTAGTTCAACAAGTTCTGATGCATAATAATTAGCATCATTTCTACTGCTCATTGTCATTCTGTTTGCCAGACTGTTGAGGGAAATGTTTCTTAATGCACCTGCCAAACCCTTCTTCTTATTACTGAATTTTGTATAAATCCTTAGCGTTGCATCTTTTGTTTCCAAGTCGTAACGTCCTACAATGTATGAACTTAATTGTGGAGATGAAGATTTAATTTTCATCATTTTGATTACGTTATTTTCCAGCAAAATATCGCCGGTAATTTTATCAAAATTTCCCTCAGGAATATTTACTAAATCAGTGAATGTTGCAGGACTAATCATAGCGAGAGGGTTTCTGAATAGTGCAGCAAATTTCATCACATATTCTATAAGTCCGACTTTTTGTATTGCGCCATTTGAAACTAAGAATTTTATTGAGCCGTTAAGTTTTAATGAATTATCCGTTGTAAGCTCGATTAATCCGCTTGCTTTTCCTGAAATTTCTCGTTTTAAATCAAGTAATGATGAAGCGAAGATATCAGAATTAACCTCTTTAATTCCGAGTCTTAAGTAGTATTTGCTATTTTTTAAATCGCCGCGAACTTTTATTGTAGAAATTCCTTCTGCAATGTCAAATTTATTTGAGTCAAGTGTTAAAATACTGTTCTTATCAAGAGCCATATCAGCGTTAAGATTTGCAAAATGAATATCTTTGTAATCTCCTTCTTTTAGGCTTAGGCGGCATTTTTCGATAATAAGGTTTCCGATATCAAATTCCGGAGCATTTTCATCATCGTCAGTTTCGGGCTGAACACTGTTTATATTAATTTCTTTTGATGCTGTTTCGTTAGTTGCAGGTGCTGCAACAGCTTTAAACACATCAAGGTAGTCAAGTGAAAGATTTATATCTTTTACAACAATCGGGAATTTTATTTCATTAAGGATGTCCCCTGTAAATTGATAGTCAGAACGCTTATATTTTCCTAAAGCGTTCATGTGAATTAGTCCATTTTTTGTCACAAGTTCTGCGGATTTGATATATGTTCTCTGAGAAGGAATTCTTATTTTCTCAGCTTTCATATTTCCTTGTAAAATAGGGAACTTACCGGTATTATCAATGTTTAAATTGCCGGATATAGTTCCTTTTTTAAACAATCTTTGTTTTAAAACAGCATTAAGAAATTCGCTTGGCAACGGATCAGGAATTTCAAATCCGATTTTGTTTACATAATTGTCTCTGGCAGCATCCACTTGACCGTTAAGGGTGAATATCGGTCGATGAGCATCTCTCTCCGCGTTTTTGGATTCCATGTAATATTTTATGGAATTAATATCGAGTATCATATTCTCAAAATGCATATCTGCCGTTAATGCTCTCAGAGCTTTTGAAAACGGAAGCGGTTCTCCGTCGACTGTGATATTTACGTTTTTATCCAGTTTGAATAGTCCTTTTACATCAATAATATTGTTTTTTGATAAAATTTTTACATAAGTATCGGCAGTTCCTATAAGCTCAATCGGACAGCCTGCAAGTGCAGAAAGATGCTTTTTGAAGAAATCGTTAGTTGCAATTGCTTTTGCGTCGATGTCAGTATCAATAGTTTTGAGATAGTCTTTAACCGTTCCTTTAAAATTAAACTTATTCGAAGATTTTTTGTCGTAAAATCCTTCAAAATTACTTAAGGTCATATCTTTATCGTCAAAGGTGATATGTCCTTTTTGTAGGGTTATCGGAATATTATCTACAGGAATAATATTTAGAGAAATGTTTTTTAAATCGACAATTCCGTTCATTCCTGAATTGTTCATTTTTATATTTACATCAAATGCTCCCTTAATATCCGAAAAATACATCAGAATTTCATCAATATTATTTTCTACAATTTGGGTTTGTAGCAATGCGATTCCGTCCTGCACTTTGAAATCCTTTGTATAAACTTCGAGATTAAATTTGTTTTTCTTGTCTGCATCTGCGTTAAAGAACATTTTAGAGTTGTTTATTTTAAGCGGACAATTTTTAATATAAATTGCTTTGTTTTCTATATAAACCTTTTTATCATCTTTTATTGCCAGATGAACTTTGTTATTGTTTTTTGTGATGTAGGTATTGATGTCAAAGTATACATGACGCCTTGTTTTAATTGCGTTGTTAATACCTACATTATGACCTTCAATTCTCATATTTGTCCCTTGGACAGGAGAATACAAAAATACAAATCTTCCGACTCCAAGCAGGGAATCGAATAAATCAATATTCCAATCACTTTGTTCTTGGGCTTGTTCTTTTTGCTGTGGGACGAGTTCCATTAGTTTGTTGACATCTGCAAAAATGTATTTTGCAGTTAATCTGTTAACAATAAAATTTTTGTCAAAAATTTCAGCAAGTGAAAACTCTGACTTGAAATTTTGTGTTTCTAATAACGTTGTATTATTTTTTGAAAGGGTTATGCTATCAACGTTAAAAGCTATTATCGGGGATAAGGATGTTTTTAAATTCGGGTTCTGAATTTTTAAATCAAGATTAGCTTGTTTTTTTGCAGTTTTTTCTACAAGTTTTATTATTTTAGGGTTGGAGACCGCAGCGGGCAAAACTTTAAGATATAAAGCAAACGGAGTTCCAATAATCACTCCGGCTGTAATAGCTAAACCTATTCCTAATTTAATAACTTTTTTTCTGTTCATTATCCTACCAGTATTATAGCATGTAAAAATTTCATGGTAGAATGTGGTTATGAAAAAGTTTTTAATTTTTGCAGGAGTAATTTTTTTGACTCAATGTTTTGCAGCTGCGCAGGACATTCCTCCTTTGACAGTATCTGATGTCACAGTTTATAGTGAAAAGAATTTATTTGGCTTGAAGGATAAAAATGAAAATATTGTTGTGGAACCGGCATATTTAAAGCTTATAAGGGTTGGAAATTCTTCATGGATTGTTCAAAAAAAGAATAAATTCGGACTTATGGACAGCTCCGGAAATTATCTTTTAAAACCTAAATACAGGCATGTCGACCGTGTTCTCGGTAAATATGTTAAAATCGGTAATGATAATGATTTTGGGTTGTACGATGAGCATGGCAAAGAAATTCTTCCGCCGATTTACACCTCAATAGATTTATTATACGGCGGAATGTTTTTGACGTATAAGAATTTTAAGTATGGTGTTGTAGATTATGATGGTAATAAGCTTATAGATAATGTTTGTGATGATATCTATATGCCGAAACGTAATATCATGAGAGTTAAATATAATGGAGAATGGTATGAAATCGAACAGGTTTCTGCCGATACCTTGACTCTTCCTGCGGATGTGAAGAATATTAGAGAAAATAAAGATTTTAAGGTTACAAATCTGGTTGTTAATACAGGGGTTGGAGCAGGGTATTCTGTGTTAACTTTTTCCGATTATTTAATTAAAGTTTTTTCTTCTATCTCTCCTGCACATGAAGAAACAATTGATGATTTAATGTTATCTCGAGGGGCTGACACTGTTTCTATTTTCATGAAATGCGGTTGGATTCCTATGTATCCGTACGTTTTTGTGAAAAAGTATTATGCTAATTTGAGAAATCCTATGACCGGTCCGTTATCTGAAATACGGTCTGATTTAAAAAAACAAATTAAGTGATTTTTAGAAAAGCGGGGTAATAAAACCCCGCTTCTTCTATCTTATAAAATTAGTTCTAATTTTTTCTTCTTGTTCGGGTTTTTTTATTCCGACTTTTTTTCCGGCTTCAATACATTGTAACATCCAAGCCATATTTAGTCCGAGAATTCTCATTGTTTGCATCCCCTCCAAGTCTTGTTTCACTTCTGCTGGAGTTGTTCCATGGACCATAGGCCAATAGTTTGCTGATACAACCGGCATTTGTGATATTGTAAAATGTTTCATAATAGGTTCCAATGCCGAAGTTGTACCGGCTCTTCTTGCGGAAACTATCGCTGCGGCCGGTTTGAATTCAAAAATTCCTTTTGATGCAAAAAATGCTCTATCCATAAAGTTTAAGAGCCTTCCGCTAGGATGAGCGTAGTATACAGGGCTTCCGAATATAAATCCGTTTGCTGTTCTGGCCTTTTGTATAAATGTGTTTACTTTGTCATCAATAATGCATTCATTTTCCATTCCTTCTTCTAGGCAAGCCCCGCAACCGGTACAGTCCCTTGTTGTAACATCTCCGCCCAATTGAAAAATTTCTGTTTCAATAAGGTGTTCATTTAAAACTCGTGCAATTTCTGAAAGTGCAGTATACGTGCATCCATGTCGGTTTGCACCTCCGTTAACCATTAATACTTTCATAAATCCTCCTTCTTATTTTAATTATACTTAGGATAATAAAATTTGTAAACTTTTTTCATATTTGCTGGCAATTTTTTTTATCTCATGTTTTTATTAATATCAAGTAAAAAAAGAAGGTAATAAAATGGCGGGATTAATGATTAAAGATGCTGTAAGTATACCGGTAAAAGACTCAGGAAATTCTTCTGATAAGTTGAATTTGATATATATAAAAGACCGATTAAATAAAATTTTTACCAGTGAAATTAATTCTCCGAATTCGATTTTTAGAAAGGTTAATGGAAATGTTATTAATCGAATTGCCTCTTTTATTTTCGGGGATTTAAATCGTTCTTGTTCTGTCGGTATTGCCGGTGAAACTGCCAGTGGTAAGTCTACAATTGCTTTTGATATTATTGGTAAAATTCAAGAGTTTGCTGATGCGTGTGCATTGGAAGATGTTATTACAAGAATTAATATAGATGATTATTATTATGACCGTTCCGATATGGTCAAAGCTGCAGGTAGTTTTGCAGAGTTTGCTAAAAATTATGACTTAGATGTTCCGGAAGCTCTTGAATTGGAATTGATGAAAGAGCACATGACAAAATTATTAAAAGGGCAAAACGTAATGCTTCCTAAATATGATATGTCCGGTACCGCTAAGCGTTACGATAACTTTACGCTTGTTAAGCCGGCGAAAGTTATTATTTCTGAAGGCTTGTTTGCATTAACTGATAAGATTGTTGATGCATTTGATTTTAAAATTTATGTGGATGTTTCTCCTGCGGTTCAGAAGGAAAGGTTTTATATAAGAGCAGCAGAGCGTGATTTGGGTGATTCTACAGAAGAAGTTTACCGGAACGCCTCTAAAAAAGCTCAGATTTACGTTCATCCTACAGCGATGAAAGCGGATATTGTCCTTTCCGGAGAAGCTGATAGGGAAAATTATAAAAGATTTATTTCTGAGATTATTGGGCTTATCGAAGAAGTTCATAATCTTAAAATATCAAGAAAAATAGAAGCTAAAATCTTGGTTAAATAGAATTTTATTTACTTGCCATCTTTAATAAAATCGGTTATTATGATATCATACCGTAAAGGATATTATTAAGGATTAGGTGGACGTATGAAGAAGATTCTCATTGTGGATGATGAGCAGGATATTGTAGAAAGCTTGAAGTTTGTTTTAGAAGCTGCTGATTATGCCTGTTATTGTGCTTTTAACGGTGAAGACGGCTTGAGATTGGCAAAAGAAATTATTCCGGATTTAATGATTTTGGATGTTATGATGCCGAAAATTAACGGTTATAAGATTAGCCGCTTGTTAAAGTTTGATAATAAGTATAAAAATATTCCGATATTAATGGTGACTGCTCGTTCTCAGGATGAGGATAAGCTTATTGGCGAGGAAACAGGTGTTGATGAATATATAACAAAACCTTTTGAGCTTGACACTATAGTTGAAAAAGTAAATCAGTATTTAAGGGAAGATTAATTGTACAATGGAAGCTGTTACTAATAAAACTTTGGAAAAACTAAAATATGATCTTGTTCGTGCAGGACTTGTTCCTTACGAAACGATTGAGCAGGCAGAAGAGATTGCAAGTGCTCAAAATGTTAATATCGGACAGGTTTTAATTAATTCCGGTATGATTACCGAAGATGCTATTATAAAATTTTTGGAATCAAAACTTCATATTCCGTCTGTTAATCTGGAGGATTATACGCTTGATGTTAATTGTCTGAAATATGTAAGTTTTTCTGATGCGCGTAAATATAAAATTATACCGTTATTTAAAATTGAAGATACTTTAACTGTTGCTATGGCAGATCCTTTGGATTTGTTTGCAATTGATAAAATTGTAGAAACTGCAGAGTGTTCTATTGAACCGGTCATATCCTCAGAATCAAGTATTTTGAAAAAAATTGAAGAATACTATAAAACGGATATTACGGTTGGCGAAATATTTACTTCCGGTGGTACGAATGGATTCGATTGGCGAAATGAATTGCATAGTGAGGATTTGAGTGATAATCATATGCAAAAAATTATACGTGCAATTCTTAAACAGGCGATATTAGAAAGGGTTCATGAAGTTAATTTTCAAAAAGAAAACGATGGGCTTGGGGTTAATTTTAAAAAGCTTGGAGAAATAATAGGTAAAGGTGTTATTCCTAATGTTTTGACGGCTTCTTTTACTGCTAAATTAAAAACCTTGGCGGATTTGGATGCTTCAGTGTCAGAGGTTCCGCAGTTAGGTAAGTTGTGTTTTAAAGTTGACGATATCACGGTTATTGCAAGTGTTTCTACATTCCCTACGATTATGGGTGAAAGAATTTTCCTGAAAATATATATGCCGCCTAAAAAGCTTTCTTCAATAATTAAATCAGAAAAGCATATTCAAATTTTAAATAATGCGATAAGTGAATCAGGGATAATTCTTGTTTGCGGTTCTTCGTTGAGTGGAAAAACTCACATGATTTATTCGTTGCTTTTGGAAAGTTCGGCTAGAAATAAAAATAAAAATATTATGACGCTTGAAAGTCTTGCAAAATACAGTCTTGAGGGAGTTCATCAGTGTGAATTAAATGAAAATGTTAACTTTAATATGGATAAAGCGTCACGTTTTATTGAATTCCAATCTCCGGATATGATTTATTTAGAGGGTGTTAAAACAAAAGAAATTTTTGATTATTTTGCAAGTTTGGTTTATGAAAATAAAACTATTATTATGGAGTTTCTTGCTAACAATATGGAAGAACTTCGTAATAAGATGGCTTTTTCCGATTTTGAGACTTTAAAATCATTATTAAGTTGTATAATATTTATCCATTCGCAAGATAGTATCGAGGTTTTTGATAAAGAAACTATCCAAAAATACTTGGCGTAACTTACATAAAACATGTTATATATACCTATCACATAGTGCATGTCATTGCGAGGAGCGAAGCGGCGTGGCAATCTAGCTAATTATTTAATAGTGAGGGTTCAAAAAGTAATTCGCTTTTGTTACTTTTCTCTTTTTATTTGCGAGGTAAAAAGAGAAAAGTAACTCAAAAGAGAAAAACGCGCAATTGTTTTCTTCGTCGCCTGCGGCGCCGATTTGATTGAATTGTTGTTCGTTTTACTCGCTGCGCTTGTAAAATCTTTCAGCCGAGCTATCGCGCTATCGCACACGCTCGGCATCTTTTATTGTTATCGCCCGTAAAGGCGATAACATGTTTTATGCATATTTGTGATATACTATTTTGTGGAGAATGTTGAATGATTTCATTTATTGGTAAATGTACTCAAAATTTAATCAAATGTATTAGGTATATTTTTACCGGTCAGTTGAAATTTTCTTCTGTTGTAGAACAGGCGGCAGCAATAAGCTATGATTCATTGCCGATTTCTCTTATTATTTCATTTATTGCCGCAGCAGTTATTGCAATTCAGGTGGCAAAACAATTTTTGATGTCAGGAGCCGAGGCATATATCGGCGGAACGATTGCTATTGTTATGATTAGGGAGATTGCGCCCGGGTTTGTTGCACTTGCTATAGGTGCTCGTGCCGGTACTGCAATTTCAGCCGAAATTGCTAATATGCAGGTGACAGAACAGGTTGATGCTATTAAGACCCTTAAGGTAGACCCGGTAGGGTACTATTTCGCGCCTAAAATTATAGGTACTGCAATTACTGTTCCAATGGTGGTGTTGGTTGCAGAGTTTATTGGAATTGTCGGTGGCTTACTTGTTTCCAATATGACAATTAATCTTCACCCGCAAAGATATTTGTATTCAGTGTGGGCTTGGTTATCTACAAGAGATATTTATATTAGTTTGTTAAAAGCGTCAATATTTGGAGGGTTAATTGCTCTGGTTTGTGCGACACAAGGTTATGAAACAAAAGGTGGAGCCAAAGAGGTTGGAACCGCTACTACTCAGGCGGCAATTTTGTCTACTGTATTCATGCTTATTACAGACTTCCTGATTAATTTAGTTTTTTATATCGCCAAGTAGGGTCTTTGCTTTTTTCCATAACTCGTCGTATTCTTCAAATGAATATTCTGTTAGTGGTTTTTTGGCAAGCTCTTCCATTTTACGAAATCGTGTCATAAATTTTTTGTTAGCTTTAAGTAGCGCTTGTTCCGCATCAATTTTATTCCAACGGGCAAGGTTTACCGTTGCAAAAAGAATGTCACCGAACTCTTCTTCCATGTGTTCTTTGTCTTGCTCATTTTTAGCTTCTTTAAATTCGTTGAATTCAGAGAAAATACACTCATATAAAGACTCTTCGTTCGGCCATTCAAATCCTGTTTTAACAGCCTTTTTGCTGATTTTTTGAGCACTCATTAATGCTGATTGGGATTTGGAAATTCCGTCCATGGCGGATTTGCGGTGTTTCTTTTCTTCCTGTTTAAGCTTGTCCCAATTGTCGAGTACTTCTGTCGTTGAGGAGACTTTTACATCCCCGAAAACGTGCGGATGACGATGAATTAGCTTTTCCTTAATCCCGCGTGCAACATCTTCAATGTTGAAGGCACCTTCTTCGGATGCGATTTGGGCATGGAGAACAACTTGCAATAAAACGTCTCCGAGCTCTTCTTTTAGGTGCTTAATATCGCCGCTCTCCATTGCATCAACGGCTTCGTATGCCTCTTCCAGCATGTTTGGTTTAAGCGTTTTATGGGTCTGTTCCCTATCCCAAGGACAGCCATCGGGAGCTCTTAATTTTGCTATTATCTCTATTAGTTCTTTAAGTTCTTTCGTATCCATATTTCGATTTTATCATAAAATCTCAAACAAAAGTATAAGATTTTTGTGAAAGAATACACCAAAAGGTTGATGGATATCTTAGCTGCTGTGGTATTCTAAAATGTGTAAAGTTATTACGGTAAAGAAAGGATTATTAGAATGGCAAATTTATCAATTTCCAAAATTGGTGCCCGTATTTTTAATACAACTAAGCACGAAACCTCAGTAGCTAGAAGTTCTAATCCGTTCGCTAAATCTGATATGAAAATGGATGTTTTGACTGCGGATGTATTTGGAACAAAATCTGAAACTACAACTTCAAACATTTCTAAAATGAAGAGAATGGCATCAGCGTTTGTTGGTTCCATCGGTGATGCTTTCCCTACATTTAGAAAAGGTATTCAAAATATTGCAAATTTCTGTAAAAGTTGCAAGGAAAAAACAGTTAATGCTTGGAATTATTTGAACGAAAAAGAAGTTCACGTTCCTAGTCTTTTTGATGCTGCTAATACTATTAAAGATAAATGGTACATCATGAACTATGATAAAGCAGTTCAAAAGCTTGCATCAAATCCTGTTTCTGATTTGGAAAACAGATTGATTAGCGAACTTGGCGTAAGAGCTGTGGCGTAGGAGGAATAGAAAATGAATAGAGATAATGTTAGAAAAATTATAGATGCGTTAGCAATTCATCAAGATACTGATTCAATTAGGGTTTTGAATGAAGTTGGAACTAATTCTTCAATTGATGAAGTTAGAGAAATGACCTCTAGAGCTCTTGTTAGAAAGAATGTTCGTGATTCTTTGGAAGTTGTTATTACTAACCAAGGTAAAGGCATTAATGATTTAAGCACTCTTGTTGCTATGAGTACAATTAACGAACTATTGGCTCTTGATAACAAAGATGAAGCAATTAGTATTTTGGAAGATACTGTTAATATGCATTCAGATGAAGATGTAAGAGATAACGCTCGTTCAGTTAAGGCGTTAATGGCGTTAAGCTGCTAGGGAATTTGCTATTGTAGTGATTTTATATATATTGATAAAAAAGCTCGCAGGCTATATGTGCGAGCTTTTTGTGTACCTATATTAAGAAATATTACAAAAAACAAATAAAAAATTAAAGAAAGTCTGAGATTGCGCCGTAGACATGATTAA
>CAZUKK010000011.1:0-63309 GCA_964620875.1 uncultured Clostridium sp. | reverse complement strand
ACGAATACTAAATCCCCAACTTTTTTAGGGTTACCGTTTAATGCTTGAGATGCACCGCAAACAAAATCAATCGTTCTTTGAGATTGTTCTTTATCAAGTAAGTGCAAGTTAAGCATAACAATTTTTCTATCTTTTAAATATTGAACAATAGTAGCAGCATCATCAAATGAACGAGGTTCAATAACAACAACTTCATTACCGCCTCTGTTAATACTTGGGTGGCTTATAACTTTTGTTTCTACAGGTTTTTCAACAGGAGCATATGGAGAATATGAAGGAGCAACTTCTCTTAATGCACTTCCTTCTTCAACATATTCATAATCATCTTCATACTCATCAGCATCATTCATATCTACAAAAGGATTTTCACCACGAAAACCATCCATAACAAAATCTACCACTTTTTTAAAACTATCTGCTATTGCTGCCACCGATTTTTCCTCCGTTTATTACTCAAATAATTTTCTACCTATCCTTAACATTGTTGAACCCTGCAAAACCGCTATCTTATAGTCTTGGCTCATTCCCATTGAAACTTCTCTTAAATTGCAGTTAAATTCTTTTTCCAATTCGGTTTTTAACAAAACTATTTCAGAAAATAATTCTCTTAATCTTTCCTGCGACTCTCCAAGCGGTGCTATATTCATAACCCCTGAAATCTCCACCCCTTGAAGCTGCTGAATTTGTGCAAAACTCTCAAATAAAACATCTTTTGAAAACCCGTATTTTTGAGTTTCGTCAGCATTATTTATTTGGATAAGAATTTTTTGCACTTTCCCAATATCCTGAGCATTTTGCGAAATTGAATTTGCAAGCTTTACTGAATCAACAGAATGAATATAATCAAACATTTTCACAGTTTGTTTAACTTTATTCGTTTGCAAATGACCAATAAAATGGAATACTGAATTTTGACGAACTTCTTGGGGAAGGGTTAAAATCTTTTCACAAGCTTCAACCGTTCTGGATTCTCCAAAATCACGTAATCCGGCATTGTATGCTTCAATCATTGCATTTGCATCAAAATACTTTGTTACTGCAATTATTCTAGGTTTACAAGGTGCAATCTCTTCTTGTATATGCAAAAGATTTCTCTTAACCGTCTCAAACATCATTTCACCTCTACAAGAACTGCCCACAACATGAGCATAATTTAATTGTACTTTAAGTTTTCAACTTGTCCAAAATATTTAATACCTTTTATTTCAAGTAAATTCACATAAGGCTGAAACCATGTCTATGACATGATTTCAGCCTTGTACAAGTTATATCGAAAAGCTTAATATTACTTAACATGAGCAATTTTGACCATGCTCAAGAGTATTGCTGTTATTAAAAGGCATGCCTTTTTTACACATTTCATCAATCTAAAGATTAATAACAAAAAATGGAACTATGTTTGTGTTAGCATAAGAACGAAGGGAAAATCGTATGAATTTACAAAATAATTTTACACTAGCATTTTGCCTCACTATGCTTGCAGGACTAACAACTGCGGTAGGCGGAGCAGTTGCATTTATAACAAAAAAAGACAATTTAAAAACATTATCTGTAGGATTGGGTTTTTCTGCGGGGGTTATGATATTCATATCACTTGTTGATATTATCCCCAGTTCTGAACAGCTTTTAAAAACGAATTTCCCTAATATGTTTCAATGGTTGGTATTTGGAGGATTTATCGCAGGAATTTTGATTTCTGTATTGATTGACTATTTTTTACCTGACCACGTTGATACAGAAGAATTGTTAAATCCTGATGCCCCTGAAAGTGCAGCTCATAACCATTACAAACTAAAGCGAGCAGGATTTTTAACGGCAATTGCTATTTGCATACACAATTTTCCTGAAGGTATGGCAACATTTTTGACAACAACCCAGAACATAACTCTTGGGATTTCTGTAGCATTTGCTATTGCAATACATAATATCCCTGAGGGTATAGCAGTTGCTTTGCCAATATATCATGTAACCGGCAAAAAACGTTATGCAATGCTATATGCAGCATTATCCGGAATAACTGAACCTATAGGTGCATTAGTCGGAATGTTTATTTTCGGATTATTTGTTCCGCAAATTATGGTTGGAATTTTAATGGCAGCTGTTGCCGGAATTATGACATATATTTCATTTGATACTCTTTTACCGCTTGCAAAAGAATACGGTAACTGGCACTTATCAATTATCGGAATTATGTCAGGAATTCTATTTATTTGGTTAAGTCTTATTTTGCTTGGGTAATAATTAGTCTATATATATGACAAATTATATCAATTTCTCTTTTATAATAGGGGAATGGATGAAACAGCATTAGAGCAAAAATACATAGATTTTATAGATAATTTAATCAGTCAGGTTTCACCACTGTTACCGGAAGACGTTAATGAATTGCAGAAAAGCTACCTCGAAACTAATATGAAAAAATCTGCAACACTTTTGGCAACTTCAATGCAAGCCACCGAAGAATTCAAAAATCTTGATTTTGAAGCTCAGTGTTTTTATATTCAAGTTATGGCCGAATGGTCATTTCACAAGGAAATTGACTTGTTTCGTTCGGGAATTCCTGCTAAATACTGGAAAGTCGTTATGCAAAAAATTTGGTATGCAATGTGGGAAGTCATGTATGCCTGCGTAAAAAATGACGCACCAGAATCTGTTGTATTATCCTTGGTTGAAAGATTTGTTAAAAGAACTTACCAAGAAGCAGTTGATGAGCTTAAACAAAATGAAGTAATTGACGAAACAGTTGAAGAAAAAGCAAAAGAGCAATCAAATATTACGGTCATGGCAAACCAAATGAAAGTTGCAAAGGAAATTTCTACAGGAATTAAAAATATTATTTATAAATTTATACTGGCAATTATCATCGGTGCAGTTGTTTCCCTACTTATCATTAAATTTAAAACAGTCGGTCTAATCTGTATTCTGACAACAATTTTGGTCTATCATTTCTTTCCAACCCAAAAAATCAACCATTAATCAAAAGTCAATTCATTAACAAAAATTAATATTCAGCAATCATGGGGTTGGAAAATAAAAATACATGTTTTATACTATAAATGTAGTAGTGATATAAATATTGTTTTCTCTTTTACGGGGACGGTTATTCCGTCTATTTGCAGTATTGATTTTACTACAATATGAGGTAGAATTGTTGAGTAATGTAAAATAATATGGTATTATTATCAAAAAAATTTCATTACAAGAGTTAGTAGGATAAATGCAGGTAGTATAATTGGAAAATTTAGATAGTAAAGAACTAAATAAAAACACTAAGGGTAGAAAGAACACATTGAACTCTAATCCTATCGGCAAAGTTAAAAACCCGATTGAAGGAATTCAAATGATTTCTACTGTCCAGAATTCTACAGAAGTTCCTGTTAAAAAATCTGAAGAACGTAAAAAAACTGTCAAAAAACTTGATAGTTTAATCAAACCAATTTCTGTTGCCGAAGAAGCTAGTCTTGATAGTATTGTTGAAACTATTAACAATTTCAATACCACAAGAACAAAGCCTAAATCTTATGCAAAAAATTATGCCATAAAAACTTCAAGCAGCAGTAATATTAATTATTTTGAGATTTTGAAGAAATTTTCTGATGCCTTCCAAAATCACAAAAATATGACAGATTTAGTATTCCAACTTAACAATATTTTTGTCCACATGTTAGAGTGGAATTTTGTTGCTTTTGGTTTGTTCCACGAAAAATCAAAATGTATAAACTTAAAATTATATAGCAAAACAGGTAATACCTATTCATCAAAAGTTTTTCTATCAGATGAGAAAAACCCAATAATTGAATGTTTCAAAACAAAATCTGTTATAAGTAAAGACAACATAAATTATTTGAACATACCATACCTTGTTAAAACGAGTTCTGTAATCGTTCCAATGATTTCAGTTAACAAGTGTATCGGAGTAATGCTTGTCGGCAATAATATTTCTTCTATAAACTTAAGCCTGACAACATTTTTCTCTAATTATATGGGAATGTTTATCCACAATGTTCAATTACTTGAACAAACAAGCAAGTTTGCAAATACGGATAATTTAACCTCATTGTACAATCACAGAGGTTTCCAAGAGGTTCTTGCAACTGAGCTTGCTAAAGCTAATGATACCAAAACACCTCTATCAGTTGTTATGTTTGACGTTAATAACATTTCAAAAATTAATAGAGAACTTGGACACGCTAAAGGTGATGAAGTAATTAAAACAATTGCAGAAAAAATTAAACAAAACATCAGAGCAAATGATTCTGCCGGCAGATACGGCGGAGACGAAATCGCTGTAATTATGCCAAATACCGATACTAAAGATGCAAAATATTTGGCTGAATACATTACATACTGCTTGTCTTGCTGTTTTGTGGATGATGTCGGCCCAATAAAAGTATCTGTTGGTATTTCAACATATCCAGAATGTACAATTGACCAAGAAAAATTACTTATACTTGCAGAACAAGCTATGTTCATATCACAAGCAAAAGGCTACAAAGAAGGTATGTCTGCAATTGTAAGCTCATCGGACTTCAATTTCTGGGATGATATGGCACTAAATTCTTTTGCTGAAGTTTTGGCAAAACGCCACTCACAAATTGGTATTAACTTCGAAGAAGAACTTGTACACAAGTTCAACCAAGAAGAAATAATCAACCACAACCACTTGATGGAAATGGTAACATCATTGGCAGGCGCAATTGATGCTAAAGACCCGTATACAAAAGGACACTCAACATCAGTTTCAAGATATTCGGAAGCTCTTGCCCGTGCAGTTAACCTTCCTGAACAAGAAGTTGAACGAATTAAAATCGGTGCGTTACTACACGATGTAGGTAAAATCGGAATTCCTGAATCCGTATTGAAAAAACCGGGTAAATTGAATGATGAAGAATGGGAAATCATGAAACAACACCCGACAATCGGAGCAGAAAAAGTACTTGCGCCAAATGAAGCTTTAAGAGATTTAATCCCGATAGTCAAATATCACCACGAAAGACTTAACGGAAAAGGCTATCCTGAAGGCTTAAAAGGCAACCAAATACCGCTTGCGGCAAGAATTGTTTCAGTAGCCGATGCTTACCATGCTTTAGTCAGCGACAGACCTTATCGTAAAGGTATGGCTATAGAAAAAGCTTGCGCGATACTAAAAGAAGGTGCAGGCGAACAATGGGATAGCGACTTGGTTCGTGCATTTATTTCTATTGCACCATCACTTACAACAAATGTTTAATATTTTAAAAAAGTATTAAAAAAAGGAATTCAAATTTGAATTCCTTTTTTTACTTACTACTTCACTATTTTCTACACAACTTATATTTGAACATTTGTACTTTCATATTCAATACCCATTTCTTTTAGGGTTTTGATAAAGTTTTGAGCACAAATTCTTTGAGCTTCCGGAGGCACTATCCTTAAAATTTCAACCGTTTTTGAAATAACAGGGTCTTTATCGTACCAACGATTATTTGCATTAACAGGTTTTACCATCGCATAAAATTTATCTATTGTTTCTTTTGATACTTTTTCTTCAATTTTTTGCAAGAAAATTTCTGCTTGAGCTCTTAATTCAGTTTGATAATTTCTCAAAAGCTCAATAACTTCTAATAATAATGGGTCATGATCATACCAACGTTTATAAGTAGGACTCATTATGTGTACCCTCCGTTAGGTTAACTTGGGATTCATCGTTTCTACGCTCGATTTTCCCTCCTAACAATCTTATCTTATTTTCGAAATTTTCGTATCCTCTATCTATATGATGTAGTTTTTCCACAACAGAACTACCGTCAGCCATAAGAGCTGCAACAACCAAAGATGCTCCCGCTCTTAAATCACTTGCTGTTAAAGTTGCACCTGACAACTTTTTAACACCTTTGATAATTGCGTGATTTCTGTCTTGATGAATATCTGCACCCATTCTGTTTAAGTCAGGAACTTGCATAAATCTGTTTTCATAAAGACTTTCGGTAATTATACCAACACCATTTGCTGTTGTTAAAAGAGTCATCGCCATAGATTGCAAATCTGTCGGAAATCCGGGATATGGCTGAGTTACAAAATTAATTGAATTAAGTCTGTTTTTACAACTTACTTCCATTGATGTCGGGTCTAATAATTTAATATTAGCACCCATTTTCAATAATTTATCAGTGAAAAATGTTAAATGAGCAGGATAAATATTTTTAATAATACCCTTACCTTTTGTTGCTATAATAGCAGTCATAAAAGTACCGGCTTCAATTCTGTCAGGAATTGTAGTATACTCAATCGGATGAAGATTTTCCGGTTTGACCCCATTGATAATAATTTCCGATGTGCCTGCACCAATAATATCTGCACCCATGGTATTTAAGAAATTCGCCAAATCAACAATTTCAGGTTCTTGCGCAGCATTTTGGATACGTGTTGACCCTTCGGCAAGAACAGATGCAAGCATAATATTTTCAGTTGCACCAACAGACGGGATATCTAAATATACATCCGAACCGACAAGTTTATTAGTTTTTGCATGTACATAGCCGTTTTCAATTTTAATTTTTGCACCAAGAGCTTCCAAACCTTTGATATGGAAATCTACTCGTCTTTCACCTATTGCACAGCCCCCAGGCAATGCAACACGAGCTTCTTTGCATCGGGAAACCAATGCACCCAAAATTATAAATGATGCTCTCATCTTACTTACAAGTTCATAACTTGCAGTAACATTTGTTATATCTGTGGCATCAATAGTTAATGATTTTTCAGCCTTATTATATGATGTTTTACAACCTAATTGTGCAATAACGCTCAACATAATTTCAACATCTGTCAAATCAGGAACATTATAAATTTTTGATTCGCCTTTTGCCAAAATTGCAGCTGCCATAAGCTTTAGAACAGAATTTTTTGCTCCGCCTATAGAAACTTCACCTTTAAGGGGTGTACCGCCTTTTATATAAAATCTTTCTACCAATGTAGCCTCCGAAAGTTAGCTTTATCATATCCTTACTATATATATCATAATACAAGCAGGGTGCATTGTTGTAAATAAATTACGATATGTAAAGATAATAATTAAATTATATCTACATTCTGCCAAATTTTGCAAAAAAATGAGAATTCTTTTAGAATTCCCATTTTATATATTACAATTTATTTTATTAACAATATAAATTAGCAAGTTTATAAGTAATTGATTTGAAAAACGGTAATCTTTCATCCATTTCAACAACTGATTCAATTGGGAAGTTAACAATTACTTCATCCGGATTTTCAACAAAATCATACGGATTATCTGCTTTTTCACAGGAAACTTGAATGTTTTTTTCTTGTTCAAGCTTTCTTGCATTATTATAAACTTTATCTTGAGCAGTCTGAATTTTAGGCAAATCCGCCACACATTCTTTTTTCAAAACTTTGACAAATTCAAATTCGTCTAATGAATCCTTTGGTACACTACTGAAAAGGCTATTAAAAATTGTATTACGATTTTCTTTCGCATTGTCAGTTGCCGATGAATTATTTCTGATTGCTTGAGATAACATAATTTCTCCCCTATGCATGATATTATTTATTTTGGTCAGTAAAAACATTTACCGCCCCTAATATATACAGTATATTCGGCTATTCTCAATTTGGCATACTCCATATGGTTGAACTTTTTATAATAAACCTACTTGACAAAGTGTTAGGGCTGCCTTACAATAGTTTTGTAAAACATTTGGAGAGACTATGCAAACTGCAAAAAAATTAACCTCAGGACTTGAAGATTATTTAGAAGAAATTTATATAGCACACCTAAATGATACTCCGCTAAAAGGCGCTGAACTTGCCAGAAAACTAAATATTTCAAGAGCTTCCGTTTCTGAAGCATTATCCAGATTGGTAGAAAAAAAATTCATAAACTATAGCAGTTATGAAGCAATTTCACTAACTGACTCAGGCATAGAAGCTGCCAGAAAAGTCTATGAAAAACATTACATTATAAAAGACTTTTTTGAGAAAGTTCTCGGAATAACCCCAAAAGAGGCAGGAGATAATGCATGCAAAATTGAACATATAATCTCACAAAATATTCTTGATAAAATGGTTAATTTTACAAGTTTCTGCCAACTACACAACGAGTTTTTAGATATATATAAAAAGGAATACCCACAAAATGAGTAAAATTAACGCAATAGGCAAATTTTTAGACCAACCGTTATTAACAGCAAAAATAAATAAAAATATCCCCATAATTTTAACTTTAGGCTCAGGAGCAATTTTAGTTGATCAAATCAATAAAGCCCCAAAAGAAGAAAAGAAAAAAAATGGACTCAAAACTGCAATTATTCTTGCAACAACTGCAATTTCAGCAATTAATGCACCGAAAATTGCATCCTTTATTGCAAAAAAACCTTATGCAAAAAAAGTACATCAAATTCAGCAAGAAAATTCTAAAATAATTGAACAATATTTATCAGAAAATAAGGTTTCAGAACCAATCAAAAGAATTTTAGAAAGAGCTAAAACAAAAATTTTATCAATTAAAGAAATTACGCAACTAAACACAAAAGAACACAAAAATTTTATAAACAAACTTATTCCTCCTCCTGAAAATATAAGCGCAAAAGATATTTTTAGAGAAATCGGATATCTTTCTACCTACGGAGCTATACCTGTTGCCGGAGGAATAATAGGTGGAATTGTGGCAGACAAACTTACTGAAAAAAATTGGAAAAAAGGTGTTCAAAACAAAATTAACGAAGGAATATATCAATATCTTGCAAATATATTTTTATGTAATATTGGAGCAGGTGTTGCACTCGGCATATTAGAAAAAATGAACATAAAGTCAAAATCAGCAAGATGTATTGGAATGATTGGCGGAATTCTATTAACAGGTGTCATTGGAGGAAGCGCAATTGCTAATTATATCGGTAAAAATTTCATAAGTCCAGTAATTTCTAAAACAAAAACTAAAGAAACACGAACTCCTGAATTGCTGGATTTAAGCCTACATACAGATGATATTGCAACCGTATCACTGCTTTCAGGACTAAAATGGATTGAACCATCACTCCCAATATTATATTCTATATCGGGATATCGTGCAGGAATCGGTTATAGAAACCATGAAAAAAATTCTATGCACAAACAAAAAGCTCATTTTTTACGTAACAAGTGTTAGGTAATACTAACACTTCACCTTATTTTTTACAGCCCCACAACTGTACACTAAAAGAGACAATCGTCTCTTTTTTCTTTTGATTATTGCAAAACAGAAAAACAATAACTTCCAAGACTTATGTAACCAATACCGCATATTTCAACAGTTTAATTTTTATGGTAAAATTCACTCTATCAAAAATTTAGTTCTGAGAGGAAAAATGAGTTTTACGGAAAAATTAAAAACAATCAAAGGTGATATTTTTGGCGGCATAATCGCATCTATTATTGCATTACCTCAAGCATTAGCTTTTGGGGTTGCTTGTGGTATGGGGGCAGGTGCAGGTGTTTGGGGTGCAATAATCCTGAGTTTTATCGTCGGAATTCTCGGATGTAATCTTCCGTTTGTATCCGGTCCAACCGGACCGACAGCAATTGTTACAGCACTAATCGTTGCAAGCGTATCTGGAAACATTGCAAACGTTATTCCTATACTTGTTCTTGCTGCTTTTTTCCAGATCATAATCGCTATGACAGAAATTCCGAGAATGATAAAATATGTTCCATACCCAGTAATTTCAGGATTTTTGACAGGTATCGGACTTGTTATAATAATTCTCCAAATTTCACCTCTTTTGGGCGGAGAAACTTATTCCTCAACAATCACAGCACTGATAAATTTTCCAAAATTATTTGCAAACATTAATCTTCACACATTGGCACTTGGTTTGACAACTTTGATATTGCTATTTTTTGCCCCAAAACTCATCTTCAAATATATTCCATCACAACTTGTAATTCTTGGTCTTATGACAGGTGTGGCATATTATTTTGGATTTGATGTCGAAAAAATTTCACAAGTAAGTTTTTCAATTCCTCACGCTTATATTCCTGTTTATACAGTAGAGTCTATAATGCGTGATATCCCGATTGCTTTAACTTTAGCATTTATTGCAACAAGCGAAAGTTTATTAACGGGAATTATTATGGATTCTCTGACAAAAGTAAAACATAATTCAAAAAGACTTGTTGCATCACAAGGTATCGGAAATATGTTTTGTGCGCTAACAGGGTCAATGTATGGTTCTGCTGCCACTATGAGAAGTGTTGCAGCTATTAAAATCGGTGGCAAAACAAGACTGTGCGCAATTTTATCAGCAGTATTTCTACTAATTGCTTTACTGAAATTAAGCAACTTAATAGCACAAATTCCAATTTGTGTATTGGCAGCAATTCTAATAAAAATCGGTGCTGATATTTTAGATTTGAAAGTTATAAAAGTCCTAAAATATGCACCAAAAGATGATTTATACGTTTTAATTACTGTTTTGGGACTAACAGTATTTTACAACCTTGTATTTGCATTAGGTATTGGGATTGTATTATCCGCATTGCTTTATGCAAAAAGAATAGCCGATAACACCAACATCAAAGCCAATAAATACAGTCCTGAAGATTATACACCATTTGAGACAAAAGTTGAGCGCAAATCCGGTTATAAAATAAGAATTTTACATATCGACGGACAATTTTTCTTCGGTTCAATCACACAAATTGTCTCGCATTTTGACACAATACTCGAAACAGAATACATCATACTGAATTATTCGTCTAACTCCGAACTTGATATGTCTGCAATCTTTGCACTTGAAGATATTATCGTCAGACTGAATTCTCAAAATATCAAACTGTTTTTGGTAATTCCAAATGAAAAAGTTTATAACCAAATAAATCAA
The DNA here is from genome assembly GCA_964620875.1 of uncultured Clostridium sp. Taxonomy (GTDB): domain Bacteria; phylum Cyanobacteriota; class Vampirovibrionia; order Gastranaerophilales; family Gastranaerophilaceae; genus Zag111. The sequence goes on along the minus strand of CAZUKK010000011.1, from coordinate 52,447 downwards.
CTTGATGTTATATCCAAAATCGGAAAAGTTTCTTTATACTCCGACGAAAAAGATGCCATAGACAAAGCCATCGTCGAAACCCATTTGGAAGAATTTATTTAAAATTTTACGTGATATAATAAAAAAAAAGGAGATATGTAATGTTTCAAGTTTATACATCAACAGATAAATCAGAATTATCAAAAAATTTAATCGGAGAATTTAAAGAATGGGATGATGCTATGGATTGCGCAGAACAAGCAATTGAAGGTAAAAAAGGCATCAGATATATAGTTGAAGAAACAAACGGTACAGTTAACAGTTACGGTGAATTAATCGCTTCTATCGTCGCTGAAAGCGATTTTAACGAATAATTATAGTTTACAAAAGATACTGCCTAAACTGCAATTTGAACCCCAAGTAATATTCTATGACTATTAGCCCTTGCATCATTTTGACAGAATATGTAATTAAGAATTAATTTTAAAGCCTGTCCTTTAATGTAATAGTTAATTCCGCCGGTATATTCTCGTTGTTTGTTATGTGCAATTGTTTTATCAGGGTCAAATTCATCATATCTTGCAAGAAATTCCAGTTTTTTTGTAATTCGATACCCAAAAGTAATATACCAACCTTGTGCATGCTTTGAAGTCAGTCCAGAACCGCCGTTTGAACCGTTAGAAACAGCATACTCCATTCGTGTCCAAAACTTTTTATATTCATAGCCAATGTATGTTCCGCCAACAAAATAATCCGTCGAATGTCTGCGTCCTGAAACAATACCTCCGCCCGTAGTAAGTTTTCCGTATTTCATATTAGTTTTTGCAAGCGGTTTTAAGTTAATCCATCCGTCAAATTCAACCCCAGGCATAAATTCAGTAAAAAATGTATCGGAACTGTATCCGCCAAAATCATAATCAACTAAAGAATAATCCCCTTTCACTCTCAAACCGACTTTTCTAATATTTGCAAGGTTTCTTGAAATTTGAGAACGATTAACAAACGGCAATGTATATGGAGATTGCGCACCTTCATATCCCGTACCGGTTCGGGAATTACCAACAAGTATTGTGTGATGAGGAATTCTGTGAGTTTCAAAATAAGCATCTTGCACAAATTGATTAAAAAATCCTCGATTATGCTGATGTGATGGATCTAACATTAAACGGAAATTTTCATTTCCCCCCCTAAATTTTCCATCAAATAAGACATTAACAAGGGCAGGATTAAATCTTGTACTTCCCCCACCATCTTGTGGAATTATTGTATCAAAATTTCCCTGAAAAACACTCCAAGTATGAAAACTTTCAAGTGGTCCGTTTTCAAAATTTTTAGTCAATTGTTCCTTGAACAAGGCTGATGGAGAATTAATATCATCTATTTTTAAATCATATAAATCATGCGCCGTTTTTGAAATCCCATTAAAAAGTCTTGATGCTGTTGAGTTTGGAGAAGAAGTTTCAAAAACCTCGACTGGGACAGTCGGTTTTATTTCATCTTCATTGATTGCAATTTTTTCAGTTGGTGCAAATGTTTTGATATTAAGTGTTTGAGGCTTAAATTGATTATCAAACTCCAGCTCAACCTCCTCCGTAGTTGCAAACACGGCAGTAGAATTGAACAATATTAAAATTAATATAAATAAAATCTTTTTCATCTTATATTTTCAACTATTGTGTAATTAATAAAAACAAAATCAACATCAGTGTAATAATCGAGAAAATTCCCACTACTACCCAATATGCCGAAACTTTTTTCTTTGGCGGATATGATTTTAAATTTTTTGATTGCTGTGGAGTTTTATGCTTTGTTTTTTTAGATGTTGCTTTTGAAGTTTTTGACTTGGATTTAACCGCTGTTTTAGTTTCGGATTCTATTTTTGAAGCCTTTTTAGCCTCTTGATATCTTTTTGCCAAAGTCTTTTTACCCTTATTATCAGAAGCCTTTCCTGTTGCCAAAAGTTCTATATCATAATGCAAATCCAAATTTCGTTTATCTTCTTTTTTGTAATAAACAGAATAGTTAATTGATACCTCAAAAGCACGTCTTAAACACTCGAGAGCATCAATTCCGCATTGTTTTACTGAAGATGAATGAACAGATTCATTTCCACATTTTTTCAAAAAATATAAATCTTCAATAAATTCTTTTTCTTGAACAGAACCCTGACAATTATCTTTTAAAGTTGCAAGCATTTGGTCAAAAGTCCTTTCAGTAGTACGTTTAGAACCCAAGACATTTTTACATACATTTTCTGCAAATCTTCTTGTTTGACTCATACATTGTTCAAAATATTCATCCCGATACAATTTTTCAGCATCAGAAATAATTTCATATAAATTTTTATCAGTTGTTCTCAAAAAGTCAAAATTTGTCGCCATATCATTATTATAAAACAAAAAGACTGATTTAAAAAATCAGTCTAAAAGTGTGAGTAAAATTATCTGTATATTTATAAGTCTTATGCAAATAAATCTGCGAATGGTCCGTTCGGATCCATAATACGAGCTTCTACAGCTGCACGGTCAACATTTTGCATACCAGGCATAACAACTGTATTCATATTATTTGTTACGCTTGCAACTTGAGCTGCTGATACTTTATAATTTCCGTATCCTAATTGTGCAAGAATAGCATTTGTTTTATCTGCTAATTCTTTATCTTCAAGAGTGAATTTACCAAGTTTGTTTCCGCAATATACACACTGTGCATTTTTTGTTAACAAATCTGTTTCATCTTTCAAACCTTTAAATTCAACCGTTGTTTTTTCAACTTCTTTTGTTTCTTCTTTTTTTTCTACTTGTTTAGAAGCACCTGCACCAACTAATACATTGTAATTATTGTATCCGTTGTTGAATTTATTAAATTCTATTGCCATTTCACTTCTCCTTATGTTTTACTCACATAATGTATTACGGCATGTTTTTAATAATCTTTAGAAATTTGGCAGAAAATCTTGATGTTTTGTTACATTTGTTAATAATTACAAGTCATAATAAAAGGTCAGTCCATATAGACTGACCTTGAAAAGTATGCAAGTATAAAGTATCAAAAATTAAGCTGTAAATACATCTAAGAATTCACCGGTAAATGCATTTGGACTTGGATTTCTGTCGCTAAATCCGGCAATAACTTGTTCCTGTCTTTCAGGTGATAATGTTTTCTTTGCTAATAAAACATTATCTAATGTCTTGGCAATATTTTCTAATTCTGCAACTGCAAAATCTGTATCCTCAATTGCATAATAGTTATTCCAAGAACCGAAATCTTTATTTGCTGCATCAGCTAATCTTGCTTCAGGTGTTTTGTGTTTAATTTCTAAACCCATACATCCATATGGATTTATCATATCTAAAGATTCTCTGGTAACTCCTTTTTGATTATCTGTGGTAAATGAAACCGGAACTTTTGGCTGTTCAATTCTTCCTGCCGGTTTATTAGCACCAAATCTTACATTGTTTTGTTTACCAACATTTCCTGTGTTTCCAATACTATTACTGAATGTCATAACCGAATCTCCTTTTGTACTCACATACTTTTTCTTTTAATTTAAATCATCCTATTGTATTTCCATCTGGTATATATATAAAGTATTTCATCAATAAATAATTGCCCATCAAGATAGATTTGTTACAATTTGTTAACATTTCTCTTTGTATGAATATTATAATTGTAGCCTCATGGCTAATAGAAAATAGGATTAGAAAGATATAAGATAATAAAATATTTTATTTGGGAGTTAAAAAAGATAGGAAAATAAAATGGATTCGTATAATAAAAATTTAACAGAACGGGAAATAGAAGTGCTGGATTATGTTAAATATGGCTTAACCAACAGAGAAATTGCCCAAAAATTGATGATTACACATCACACAGTAAAAGCTCACATTGCTTCTATTATCAGAAAAATTGGTGGCAAAAACAGATTAGATGTAGCCTTTACGGCAGTTTCACAAGGATTGATTAATCCTCGTCAAGACTAAGAACAGCCATGAATGCCTCTTGTGGAACTTCAACACTTCCAACCGACTTCATTCTTTTCTTACCTTTTTTCTGCTTTTCAAGGAGTTTACGTTTACGAGAAATATCACCACCATAACATTTTGCAAGAACATTTTTACGCATAGCTTTAATTGTTGTTCTTGCAATTACCCTGCCGCCTATTGCAGCTTGTACAGGAACTTCAAACAATTGACGAGGGATAATTTCCTTTAATTTTGTTGTAAGTTTTTGTCCGATATAAAATGCCGAGTCTTCATGACAAATTACCGATAAAGCATCCACTATTTCACCTGAAAGCATAATATCAAGTTTTACAAGCTTTGAACGCTTGTATTCGCTAAATTCATAATCTAAACTTGCATATCCTTTGGTTCTTGACTTTAATTGGTCATAAAAATCGGTAATAACCTCACTTAACGGAATTTCGTAAGCCAAATCAACACGAACTTTATCAAGGTAGGTCATATTAATAAATATGCCACGCTTAGTTTGTGCCAAATCCATTAAAGTTCCGACATATTCATTCGGGGTAATAATCTGAACTTTTACATACGGTTCTTCAATAAATTCTCTATACTGAGCTCCCGGAAGATTTGCAGGGTTATCAATTTCAATAACTTCACCATTCGTTTTATGAACCTTGTAAACAACAGACGGTGCAGTTGTTACAAGAGACAAATTGTATTCCCTTTCCAAACGTTCTTGAGCAATTTCCATATGGAGCATTCCCAAAAATCCGCAACGAAAACCAAATCCCAACGCACTTGAAGTTTCAGGTTCAAAAGTAATACTACTGTCATTTAGTTTCAATTTTTCCAAAGCTTCTTTTAAATCACCGTAATCTTCATTATCAACGGGATACATACCGGAGAATACCATTGGGAGAGCTTCTTTATACCCAGGTAACGCCTCAGAAGCAGGACGCTCAACATTTGTAATAGTGTCTCCGACAAAACGAGTTAGTTCTTTTATTGAACCTGCAAAATAACCAACATCACCACAAGTAAGTTTTTTAACAGGAACTCTCGTCGGTGTTTGATAACCAAGCTCAACAACTTCATATTCTTTATTAGAAGCCATAAATCTGATTTTATCACCGACAGAAATACTTCCGTCTACAACTTTAAAATAACAAACCGTACCTAAATATTGGTCATAAATACTATCAAAAACAAGTGCTCTGAGCGGTTTTTCAGAATTGTCATCAGGAGCAGGAACATAATTCACAACAGCTTCCAATACATCCTCAATACCAACACCTGTCTTCGCACTAACAGGTATTGCCATAGAAGCATCAATTCCTAAAATTTCTTCTATTTCCTGTCTTACACGCTCAACATCCGCTGACGGTAAATCTATCTTGTTTATAACAGGAATAATTTCCAAATTTTGTTCTATTGCAAGATAAACATTAGCAAGCGTTTGAGCTTCTACACCTTGTGTTGCATCAACAATAAGTAAAGCCCCTTCGCAAGCAGCAAGAGAACGAGAAACTTCATATGAAAAATCTACGTGCCCCGGAGTGTCAATTAAATTAAGCTCATACGACTTACCATCTTGTGCGGTATAATTCATTCTTGCAGCATTGAGTTTAATCGTAATTCCACGTTCACGCTCAATATCCATCGAATCAAGAAGTTGTTCCTGCATATCACGCTGAGCAACAGTACCGGTTTTTTCAAGTAATCTGTCGGCTAAAGTTGATTTACCGTGGTCAATGTGGGCAATTATACAAAAATTTCTTACATTTTCTCTTGTTTTCATAATTATAATTATATATGAAAAAATCTATTGGTAAAGAGTTTAACTGTTAAATAAAATAGATATCGGGATTTTCTCTGAATATATCCATATAATTTCTAATATTCAGATTTTTATATTCTAAATTATTTTTAGCAAAATACTTATCCATTTCCTCAACCGTAGCAAATCCGAGTCTTCTAAATATTGTACTCAAGTAATAAAGACTTGCATGCCTTTTTGCTACGGACATATTATCAAAATCTTCAGAAGCACGTGAAATAAGTTCTTTTTCACCAAATTCATTTAATTCATGCAATAAATGTTCAAATTTCGCAATCGCAATTCGGAAAATATCAGAACTTTTGGATTTTTGAGAAATTGCAACAACTTCTTCTAAACGCATTTCATCAATTAACAATGCCAAATCCTTTAATGACATCTCATATGGTGAAGAATAAAATATTCTTTTCAAATCTTCAGAACTCAATTTTGAAAAATCAAGCGTATTCAATAAATTAAAATAGGTATTTTCACTATATTGCTCTTTTAATTTATCCGGCAATTTCATTGGTTTCAATTCTTCTGCAGTTAAAGTTTTTATTCTTTCACCTGTTGGAATTTTATCATAAGACGGAACAAAATCTTCCGGCAAATTCAAGACTTTTTTTATACTTTCAAATGATTTATCAATAATAGCTTGTTTTGTTTTCATTCTTGAATGTCTTGAAGCAACAATGACATCCCTCATGTCTCTATAATTAGATTTTAAAAGAAATTCAAGTCGTTGGTTTCCTATTTGGTCAACCTGCCCCGACAAGATATCTCCTAATAATTCCAATTCTTTTCTTGCACTTTGTATATGCTCAGGATACTTGCCATCAGAAAAATCCGGAACATTTGCCAAATCTTTTAAGTTTTGTCTTGCTCTTTGGCGTTTGCGGGAAATTATTCCATTTATCACATTATTTTCTTGTTCTACAAAACTTGAAAATCTGTTAAAATCGGTTGCCCCGCCTCCATATGAAGAATTATCGGTTCTTCTGACTGCACTAAGTGCTAAATCCTTACATAATAATATTTTTTTGGGATTTCTTGTAGTTCTAAAATATATCAAATAATCTTCAGGATTTAAACAATATTGTGCCGCATAATTTTGTACATATCTTCTTGTTTTTGAAAAAGACCTGTCAACTATATCCCAAGTTGCAACCCCTAATTTTGATAATTCGGCATTCATTTCAAACTTTTTATTTTTAACACCATTTCTAAACTGTTTTAATCGCCCCGGCATTTTTATACCGTAATACAATAAAATTCCGCCACTACCAATTAATGATAAAGGCAATGCCAGTTTTTTTGCAGAAAACCCCTTATCCTTATTTTGAACCTTTTCAATATCCGGTTCTTCATTTTTTATTGCTAAAAGTTCTTGTAAAGATTTGACTTCAATCGGTTTGGATACATTTCTTTCTCTAATAAGATTTACCATATTCAAAAACCCTTCTGTTTGATTATATATAATATGAACAAATTTTTTTTTGCTAGCAAACATTACAATGTAAACATCTATAAAGAAAAAACAATTATTTTAGTGTGCAAACCATGTTCATGATAGAATCTTAGTACAATTATCTAGAGAGATATTTTACTAAAAGGAGAAAAAAATTATGACAGAAAAACGAGTATGGCTTTTCAAAGAAGGAAATGCAGACATGCGTAACCTTCTTGGCGGTAAAGGTGCAAACTTGGCAGAAATGACAAACTTAGGTTTGCCTGTTCCTCCGGGTTTAACTATTACAACCGAAACTTGTATGGATTATATTAACAATGGCAATAAAATGCCTGAAGGTTTAATGGCTGAAGTTAAATTAGCTTTAAAAGAAGTTGAAGAACAAAAAGGTCAAAAATTTGGCGACCCTGTTAATCCACTTTTAGTTTCTGTTCGTTCAGGTGCTAGAGTTTCTATGCCTGGTATGATGGAAACCATTCTTAACTTAGGTTTGAATGACCAAACAGTTGAAGCGATGATTAAATTAACTAACAATCCTCGTTTCTGCTACGACTCATATAGAAGATTCTTAACAATGTTCGGTTCAGTTGCTTGGGAAATGGACAGACAAAAATACTTTGAATCTGAACTTGAAAAAGTTAAGGAAAGAGAAGGCGTTAAACAAGATACTGAAATTTCAGCAGAAGGTTTAAAATCTTTAATCCCTGTATACAAAAACATAATCAAAGAAGTTACAGGAAAAGAATTTCCTCAAGATCCTTATGTACAATTACAAGAAGCTATTGAAGCTGTATTCAGATCTTGGAATATTCCTCGTGCAGTTGCATACCGTAACATGAACAAAATTGATCACAACTTCGGTACAGCAGTTAACGTTCAATCAATGGTATTCGGTAACATGGGTGATGACTGTGCTACAGGCGTATCTTTCACTCGTAACCCTGCAACCGGTGAAAACAAATTCTACGGCGAATACTTGACAAATGCTCAAGGTGAAGACGTTGTAGCAGGTATCAGAACTCCAAAACCTATCGCTGAATTGGAAACTGAAATGCCTGATTTATACAAACAATATGTTGATATCGCTAAAAAACTTGAACTTGGATACAAAGACGTTCAAGATATGGAATTCACAATTGAAAAAGGTAAATTATATATCCTTCAAACTCGTAACGGTAAAAGAACTGCAGCTGCAGCTGTAAGAATTGCTGTTGAAATGTGTGAAGAAGGTATCATCACAAAAGAAAGAGCCGTTCAATTGGTTGACCCTTATTCAGTAAACCAAATCTTACTTCCTTGTTTTGATTCAAAAGCAATGGAAGAAGCTCACAAAATTGCAAACGGTGTAAACGCATCTCCTGGTGCTGCTGTTGGTAAAATCGTATTTGATACCGAAGAAGCAGCTCGTCGTGGTGAAGCAGGCGAAAAAGTTATCTTAGTTCGTGTTGAAACTTGTCCTGATGATATCCACGGTATGGCAGTTTCTCAAGGTGTTTTAACACTAAGAGGCGGTGCTACATCTCACGCAGCAGTTGTTGCTAAAGGTATGGGAAAACCTTGCGTTTCAGGTTGTGAAGATATGAAAATCGACTTAGCTAAAGAAACTTTAACAGGTTTTGACGGTAAAGTTTACCATAAAGACGATGTTATCTCATTAGATGGTGGTAAAGGTATCGTTATGGAAGGTGCTGTTAAACTTGTTGATGCTCAAATCGATGATAACTGGAACAAATTCTTCTCTTGGGTTGACGAAATCAGAACAATGGAAGTTGAAGCTAACGCTGATACACCTAAAGATATCGCAAATGCTATCAAATTTGGTGCTGAAGGTGTTGGTCTTTGCAGAACAGAACACATGTTCATGGATCCTGACAGACTTCCTTGGGTACAAAAAATGATTATTGCAGGTACTCCTGAAGCAAGAAAAGAAGCTTTAGACAAACTTCTTCCTATGCAATATGCTGATTTCTATGCAATGTTCAAAGCTTTAGGTTCTGAACACCATATGACTATCAGACTTCTTGACCCGCCACTTCACGAATTCTTACCTGATAAAGAAACTTTAATCGCTGAAGTTGCAACTTTGAAAGCTCAAGGCAAAGATTCATCTGAAAAAGAAGAATTGCTTCACGTTGTTGAAGGTTTATCAGAATCTAACCCTATGATGGGTCTTCGTGGTTGCCGTTTAGGTTTAACTTATCCGGAAATCAATGAAATGCAAGTTAGAGCAATCTTTGAAGCTTGCTGTGATTTGAAAAAAGAAGGTCTTGATGTTAAACCTTGGGTTATGATTCCGCTTATCGGACACGTTAACGAACTTAAAGTTGCTAAAGAAATTTTAGTTCGTGTAGCTCAAGATGTTATGAATGAAAAAGGCATCAATGTAGATTATAAATTTGGTACTATGATTGAAATTCCTCGTGCAGCTTTAACTGCTGATGAAATCGCTGAATATGCCGAATTCTTCTCATTTGGTACAAATGACTTAACTCAAATGACATTTGGTTACTCAAGAGATGATGCTGAAGGTAAATTCTTGAACAGATATGTTGATCAAAAAATCTTACCTTCTAACCCATTTGAAACACTTGATACAAAAGGCGTTGGACAATTAATTGAAATGTCTATGGAAAAAGGTAAAGCTGTAAACTCATCACTTGTTGGCGGTGTTTGCGGTGAACACGGTGGCGATCCTGATTCTGTTAAATTCTGCCACAGAATTGGCTTGAATTATGTATCTTGCTCACCATTCAGAATTCCACAAGCAAGACTTGCAGCAGCTCAAGCAGCTGTAGAAACTCGCAAGTTAGCTCTTGTATAATTTTGAAATAATATTTGAAGCGGGCGATTGGTAAAAAACCAATCGCCCGCTTTTTTGTTTGTGTTACTGAGGTAGAAATCCTACCTTACACACACATACACGTCTATTAACTTCAAATGAAATATTAATATATGTAACAATGTTTTTAAATTTTTAAAGTTTTCAATAAAAACATCCGATATGGAATTTGTAATTAGAAAACTTTAAGGAGTGTATAAGAAATGTCAGAGAAAAAGATTATGGATGTAGAAGATTTAATGGTAGATTATGCTGAAATGACAAGTTTTGATTTCGGCTCATTAAATGAAGAAGAAATGAATACATTAAATAAAATTACAAACAGCGAATATACAAAAAAACCATATGCTTTTAAATATGGTAATTTCAAATTGATGGATTTTTTCCATTCTTTATTAACAGATAGAGGCTAATAGCTGTTAGATTATGGAGATGTGTGATATGAACGAGAACGAATTATTTGAAGCCGGCTGTTTTCTTCCCGCTTGGGCAGAAGACACAAAAACAGAAGAACTACCTGTTTTGTCAGCTTATAAAAACCAAGGTAAAGATTTAGAAACTCTAATGGGTGAACTTGAACAAATAAAAGAATCTATACAGGAGATTCAGGCAAGACAGTGGAATCTTGCAAAAATGATGGATTTTCACAGACATAATCTTGTAAAAGAATAATAAATGACTACCAGACACATACATAATAAAAAGCCATAAAATAAATTTATGGCCATTTTTTTGTCTAAATCAAGTTCGAGGTTACACAACTACGCAGTTTTTAATAGCATTTCGCTATCTGGTTCTCCTGCGGTTTGAAGAAGTACATCAATTACTTTTGGCATTTGGCAAATAAAAGAATAATTTCCGTTACGAAGCGAACATTTTGTACAATCACAACCTATTCGATAACACTCAAGAGCTTGTTCTGTCCAATTTTGAGTAATTGAATCAGACATTTCATCGTTACCCGGAGAATATAATTCTACATTTTCAGAAATAATCCTGTCCATATAGCCTCCCAAAATTTTACCAAACCACCCATTACTATTTTAAAAGGTTAAAAAATATATTCCATCCTCTATATATATGAAATTCCTCAAATATTAAAATTCAACACACCCCCTCAAAAAGCCTATTATTGGGCATTTTAGCTATGTTTATATTGACGGAAAGAAGCAAATATGTTAAAATAATAATATAGTTTTTAATGGTTGGATATACATATATGAATTTGAATTTTAAAAAATCAGGATATACATTAGCTGAAGTTTTGGTAACAATTTCGCTAATAGGAGTACTGGCAACTTTAACATTAGCAACAATCGGTTCTTCTGTTCAACAAAGAGCAAGACTTGCTGAGTTTAGAACAGCATATTCTTACCTTGATAATGCTTTAAAATCAGTAAATAACGATGCAGGACGTATTTACAACTGTCATTTAGTACCTTCCAATGCCTACAGAACAGAATTTGGGTTACGAATTGAAGGTACTGTTGCAATGCAAAATACCGAATGTAATGTTCTAATTAAAGAAATTGCAAAAGGTATGGGTTTGATGAGAACATGTGAACATAATCCGGTTACAGAAGGATGTCTTCCTGCCAATTATCCATCCAATGGAAATGCTTATTGGTATAGTTATAATAGTAATGGTCGATTTAAAACATATGTTCTTGATAACAGTATGATTATCATACAACCGAATAATACAGGAATAATTGCGATAGATGTTAATGGAAGAAAAGGTCCAAATAAATGGGGACACGATATATTCCCATTAGAACTTAATATAACTGAGTCAAAATTAACAAACGGCAGAACAACCATTGTTGATATGGGATTTTTACCACCTACAGGAGCTGGTGGAGAGGTTCAAAACCCAGGACATACAACAAAGACCACCGCCCAAATGATGCGTGAATCTACAGGCGTAAGATAATTTTTCAAAGTTTACATAACTAATCCTGCGGTTTCATTAAACATAATCATATGAAAATCCGCACTTGTCATCCCCGGATGCTTTTTGGAAAACTTTATTACATCAAATTTTGATAAAAATTTGTCCAGTTTTTCAATAACTTTTGGTTTGTCTTCGTGTTCTGATTTTAATTTTGCAATATAATTATATGTCATAGACAAAATTTCATCCTGAGTTAATGGCGGTAATTCACCAATTTGAACTTGGTCTTTATCGTCATTTTCAAGATATCTTTTTTCTTCATTTTGCTGCTGTTCTTGCTGATTTTGACGTTTTTCCTGACCTGTTGAAATTGCAGATTCAATTCGTTGCCCAAAAGGATTATTCACAGAATTAAACATACTTTAACCTCATAGGTTCTATATTGCATGCTAATTGTCGGCAAAAACTGAAAAAACTTTAATAATATCAACTATTTAAAGGAAAAATATCCTATTTTTCAAAAATCTACAAGCTCATATAATAATCTTTTAATATTTTTGTATCCATTTCAATATTAGGACTTTCACAAACCAACGCACCTTTGACATTAAAGGATTTTAAAGCTTTCAATAAATCTTTGTAGTTCATATCTGATTCTTCTAAAATCAAATGACATCTTTCACCTTTTGCGCTGTAGGCAATACCTGCCAAATGAGCATGAAAATTATTCAATGCAAAATCTCCAAGTTCTGTACCTATTCTATCCAGAACTTTGCAAAATTCATCATATGTATTATATTCACCACCTGTTCTTGCATGAATATGAGAAAAATCTATACATGGTAAAACTTGTTCAAACTCTTTTGATAGTCTGATTATTTCCTCATAATCTCCCCATTGAGTTGCTTTACCGGTGGTTTCAGGACGAATCCAAATCTTGATATTATGTTGGTTAAGAATATCAACAATTTTTTGAGTTTGTTTTTTTACTTGTTGATAAACAGTTTCCTTATCTGCTCCCATATAAAATGCCGCATGGTATGTTATACTGTAACCGCCAAAATCCGTTGCGGCTTTTGCAGTATCAACAATTCTTTGAACACTTGCTTCAACCTTTTCTTCTTCTTTAGAATTAAGATTTATATAAAACGGACCATGAGCTGTTAATATTAAATTCTTTTCATGCCCAATTTTTTTAACAAGCTCACGAGTTTCATCTGTCATTCTTACACCATGAACAAATTCGACTTCCATTCCATCAAGTCCCATTTCTTCAATAATATCAAATGCCTTTGGATAACCTTCTTTCCCTGTTGATAAAGGCATTCCGGCTGTAAGAAAGTTTAGTTTGTCTATTTTATAAAAGTTTTGCACAATAACCTCCCAGATATACTGCAATTATTCCTAATAGAATACTTAAAATAACATATATCAACGCCGTAATTAATTGATTACTTTGTAGCATTTCAAATATTTCTAAAGAAAAAGTACTAAAAGTAGTTAATCCACCACAAAAACCAACTGTTATAGCTAATTTCAGAGATGGACTCATTTGTATTTTTTCAACAAAATATACATAAAAAATACCAAGAATAAAACACCCTAATATATTTACAAAGAATGTTGCAATCGGTAAATTGCATTTTAAGGTATTTATACAAAGAATACTTGTTAAATAACGTAAAACAGCACCAATTCCACCGCCAATAAACACTGAAAAAATATTAAGCATCTATACTTTAACCTTAATTAATTCTTCTAAAATATCACACGCATCTGCTACAAGTTTTGAACAATGTTCTTTTTTGGCGCTGCCTTCAAGTCCTGCAGAAAGAACTCTGCAACAAGTAACTTTGTTTAAATTTTTGAACTCCTCAACGAGATTTCTTGCTTTTTCTCTTGCAAAAACCTGATTGTTAAACTTGTTATTACGCCCGAAAAAATACCCTAAAACCATCTGTGAAGCAGAAACAGCACCACATATACATCCTGAAGACATTCCTGCAGAAAATGTCGTTGCACAAGGCAATAATTCTGCAGAGCAAAGCTCCTCATCAATACATGCCTGAATTATACTCTCAGAACATGAATAACCATTTTTAAAGTACTCAATTGCTTTATCTTTAATCATAATTAAAACTTCCTTTTCTTTAATTTTTTACATAAAAATTAGCGCTTGTCAAAATTTTTGTCGGATTATCACGTGAATAAACATTTATAACATAAGCTCCAGTATCATTAAATACAAAATAATCAGTATAATAATGATACTGCTCGTCTCTTAACTTAACTCTTCTTCCCCAGACCAAATCATATCCGAGCCTTTCATCCTTATCACCGCCAATTTTTAATACTTGAATGAAAAGTATCTTAGATTTTACCTGTTTTGGTAAAGTTATTAAATAGTAAATTCTTTCGTTTGGTTTAAACAAATTTGTATTAGTTGCAGAAGTTATTGTATCCGGAGTAATTTTATATTTGTTAAACAATACTTGTGCTTTTTCTTTAGCGTAAGCACAGCCGAACATAAAACTTATTACTAATAATACAAAAATTAAAAGGAACTTTTTCATAATTACTGAAGCTGTCTAATTCTTTCCTGAGTAGAATTTATCATATCTTTATCATTATTATGTTTTAAAAATAATTTATAATTTTTGATAGCTTCCGCATTTTTACCCTGATGCTCAAAAGCATTTGCTAATGCATAATATGCGTAACCGAAATTATAATCCGCATCAAGTGAAATAACTTGTTCAAAACTTTTTTGTGATTCAATTAAATTATTTTCATTTGCATACGCAAGTCCAAGATTAAACCAGCCGTCCGTGTAATCAGGATTAACAATAATAGCTTTTTGATAGTAATTTACTGCTTTTGTTCGTTCTTCTTTTCTGTCATAGATTAAACCTATTTTCAAAAGAGTAACAGCATCGTTTGGAACAAGCTGTAAAGCATCCTGATAATTTCTTAATGCCGCATCATAATTATTGTTTTTGAAATTTTTATCGCCCTCATTAATAAAATCTTCATTCTTTTGAATTGTAATACTTGAAGTTTTTACAATCGGAATAACCCTAATTTCATCGGTAGAAGCTTTATTTTCCTCATTCATCGTAAGTGTAACAGGCTTAATTCTATCAGAAGTTTCTGAGGATTCCTGTTGAGCTTTTGGTTTGTATAAAGATGAAATAAAATCACTGTATTCTGCCGAATATAATGTTTTATCAGGGTCTATTGAAATCGCTTTTTCGTAGTTTTCAGAGGCCTTTGTATTATTACCTTGCGCTCTGTATGCTTTTGCAAGTCCGTAGTATACAAATCCGTCAGAATAACCATTCTTTATTGCGGTTTTAAAATTCTCTATTGCTTTTTCATAATTTTGAACATCAATTAACTCATGACCTCTTGAAACCAATGCATTACCTAAATTATTTTTTACGGTTTCATTTGATTTTACGGTCAAGAGTTCCTGATATAATACAATTGCATCTTCATAATTATTCAAAGCATGTTCAACAAGAGCTTTATTGAATTTTGCATTATAATCATTCGGTAATTTTTCAAGAACTTGATTATAATATTTAAGTGCTGAGTCATAATCTTTTTTGTTGTGATAACACAGAGCTATATCTTTTTTCAAATTTACATCCGCACTGTCTTTTGATTCAGCAATCAAATAGTTTTCAAGCGCTTTATCATAATTATTTAAACTTTTATAAACAGAAGCTATATTTTTGTATCCGTTTACATCGTTCGGAAAAGCCTTGATATACATATTATATTGAGTAATTGCTTCTGTATTTTTGTTCATATCAGCAAGAAGATTTGCATAATCCAAACGAACATTATTAAGATTTGGAACTTTTGCTAAAACCACTTGGTATTGCTCATATGACATATCATTCTTGCCTAAATCCTGATAAGCCTGCGCTAAACCAAGGTGAGCAGCATTATCCTCAGGATTAATCTCAACAGCTTTTTCAAGCATTTCAACCGCATTTTCGGTGTCTTCCATATTTAAAAGAGCAACACCGTAATTGGAATAATTCTTAAATGTATCCGGATTTCTATCATACAATTTTTTATATTGTTTTGCAGCGCTTTTATAATCCTTTATTACAGAATAGGAAGCTGCAAGGTTTTCTCTGGCTTCCACGTGCTGAGGATAAGTATCTAAAAATATTACATAATTTTTAATAGCATTATTATAATCACGCAATTGATACTGAACATTTGCCATATTGTAGTAATTATATTTATATTCAGGATACATATCTATCGCTTTATCATACGAAGCCAAGGCTTCTTTATATTTCCCCTTAGTTTCATAAATATTACCGATACTCATATATACAAAAGCATCATCAGGTTTGAGTTCCAAAACTTTTTTATAAGCCTCTAAAGCCTTATCATTTTCATCAATTTCAGTATATAAACCTGCCAGTTTAGTATAAAGCATTGATTCTCCGCCTGAGAGCTCAATTGCTTTTTCTAATTTTGATATAGCTTCTTTATAGTCTTGCTGATAAGCAGCAGAACAAGCTTCTTGGTATAATTTACTTGCTTCAGATGACATTGCAAAACTTGGAGAAACAGCTCCAAAAGCAATGGCAGAGACTAATATCGTGGTCAATAAATATTTTTTAATTTTCATTAATCCTCAAAAATCCTTTCTTGAATTTTAGCATAAAAATTATACCTGTGTAAAGCTGTCAGAGTAGATTTTTTTATTAAGCAAAACTTCTGCCGTTTTAATAATATTTTGTTCTTCAACAGAATTTTTGTCAAATTTTATATCCTCAATATTTCCAAAAGTTTCAATAGTTTTTGCAATATTTATTAAAAGGTTATCTTTATCTGTTTTCGGCGAATTCTCATCAAGCATTTTAAAAATTCGTAAAAGTTCATCATCAGTCGCATCAGCAATTACAGCATCCAAACCCGCACCGTACGCCATTACTGCATAAACTTGATTTATCAATACTCTTAAATGTTTTGGAGCACCATTTGAAATATTTGATAAACCTATTATTGTATTTACTTTCGGCTCAAAACTTTCTTTTATCATTTGAATAGTATTTAAAGCTTCCATACCTTGTTCTTGAGCAGTTTTTATCGGCAAAATCAATGGATCAAAGAAAATTTTATTACTGTTAATTTCTTTTTCCATACATTTTTCATAAATTTCAAAAATTATTTCCAAACGCTCATCGGCAGTTTTTGGAATACCTGTTTCAGACGACATAGAAAGCGCTATTAAATTACAATCAAACTCTTTCGCTAAATCAGTCAATCGTTCCAATTTTTCTTCATCTTTTGACGTACTGTTTATAAAGCAATTTTGAGGATTTTTTACAAGTTTCAACCCCTGTTCAATATAATCAGGTTTGGTGGTGTCAAAAGAAACAGGTTTTTCTCCAACAAACGGAACAAGCCAATCAAAAATGTTTTCTAACTTACCTCTTGCCGGTCCGATATTTAAATCAATACAGTCTGTATTTTGTTGAATTTTTATCAAATTTTTAACAAAATTTTCATCTCTGTTTTCAAGAGCATTTCTCACCGATTGTGAGATTATATGAATGTTTTCACCAATTACTATCATATAAAAATTTTACCATAAATATTCTATATTTTTGATAAAATTTCAACAAATTTTTGTTTAATTAATTGTAAATTTACAAAAACAAAATTACTTAATAAAAATTTACAGTTCATGAGGCTTTAAAATTGGCAAAAAAATTTTTATCGAAGGTTTATGACTAGAAAAGCCGGAGAATTCATGTTATAATAAAAGGGGTTCTCATTAAGGTGAAAAAAGGAGTAGGTTCTATGACAACAACTATCACAGAAAAGAAGGTCAAGAAAGTAAAATCAAAATTCACTGATGAATTTGAAAACTATCTTAAAAACCAATGTACAAAAACAACTTTCAATGGTACTGAACTTGAATCTTTCTCTTGGTATAAGAAAGTTCTTGGATTAGTATAATTGATATTAGAAAAAAAAAGATGCAAAAACCGGCATCAGCCGGTTTTTTGTTATGCGTAAAATTTAAAATTCTCCTTTCAGTTTAGTATATTTTTGTTTTTGTAGTAGAATTATTGATGTAGGCACGGTTACAAAAGGAAAGGATATAAAAATGACAAAACTTTCACCATTACAAATTGAAAGATTGAAGTATCAGCCAAAACTTCCTTCAAGTTTGCAAAATGGCGTGAACTCATTAGAATTAGTTGAAGGTTCTGCAACTCAATCAGTTAGAGACCAAGAGCAAATTAGAAATTTATTTTCTAACACTTACGGAAAACCAACAGTAACTTTTAAATCAACATCATCATCTTCAGTATCTGAAGTGAAAAATGTTGGTGTAATCCTATCAGGCGGTCAAGCTCCGGGTGGACACAATGTTATTGCAGGTTTGTACGATGCTTTGAAATCAGCTAATTCAGAAAATAAATTATACGGTTTCTTAGGCGGACCTTCCGGTATTATTGAAGGTAAATATGTTGAATTTACAGATGAATTCATCAATGACTACAGAAATACAGGCGGATTTGATATCATTGGTTCAGGTCGTACAAAACTTGAAACTGAAGAACAATTCAAATCTTCTTTAGAAGTTTGTAAAAAATTAAATATTTCAGCTGTTGTAATTATCGGCGGAGATGACTCAAATACAAATGCTGCACTTTTAGCAGAATGGTTCGTTAAAAATAATACAGGTATCCAAGTTATCGGATGCCCTAAAACAATTGACGGCGATTTGAAAAATGAACAAATTGAAGTTTCATTCGGTTTTGATACAGCAACCAAAACTTATGCAGAATTAATCGGAAACATTGAAAGAGATGCAAATTCTGCTAAAAAATATTGGCATTTTATCAAAATTATGGGTAGAAGTGCTTCTCACGTTGCTTTAGAAGCTTCTTTACAATCTCAACCAAACATCACTTTGATTTCTGAAGAAGTTGAAGCTAAGAAAATGTCTCTATCTTCAATCATTGATTACATGGTTGACATCATTGTAAGACGTTCTAACAACGGTAAAAACTTTGGTATTGCAGTAATCCCTGAAGGTTTGATTGAATTTATTCCTGAAATGGGTTCAATGATTTCTAACTTAAATGATATTATGGCAACATTAGAATCTGATTCAAGCTTCACAAATGCAACAGAATCAGAAAAATTCAGTATTGTTGAAAGCAAATTAAGCAGTGAAAATGCTAGTGTTTACAGCTCACTTCCTGCTTTAATCAAAGCACAATTACTTGCAGACAGAGACCCGCACGGTAATGTTCAAGTTTCTAAAATCGAAACAGAAAAATTATTAATCGAAATGATTTCTGCGAAATTAAGTGAAATGAAACGTAACGGACAATTCAGCGGTAAATTCTCATCACAATCACACTTCTTTGGATATGAAGGTCGTTGTGCATTCCCATCAAACTTTGATGCTGATTACTGTTATTCTTTAGGTTACAACGCTTTTGCGCTAATCAACTTTGGTTTAACAGGCTATTTATCATCTGTAAGAAATCTTACTGCTCCGGCATCTGAATGGGTTGCAGGAGGTATCCCTCTTACTATGATGATGAATATGGAAAAACGCCACGGTGAAATGAAACCTGTTATTCAAAAAGCTTTAGTAAGACTTGATGGTCCTGTCTTCAAACAATTACAAGACAACAGAGAAGATTGGGCTATGAATGACAGATATTTGTTCCCTGGAGCAATTCAATACTTCGGACCAAGTTCTGTTTGTGATATCACAACAGTTACATTACAATTAGAAAGAAGCAAAGAATTAGCTTCTGTATAATTTAAAAAAACTAAGAAAAGAAGTGTTAATAAAATTATTAACACTTCTTTTTTATTGCTTTATACAAACAAATTTATTGCTTTCTTCGCCACAACTTCAACACCACGCCCAATACCATAACCTAAAGTTGCGCCAATAGTACCCGTTCCCGGAACAAAAGGATATGTTGCCCACCCTAAGCCATATCCGCAAACAGCACCAATTGGTCCGCCATATCCGTTTTTACGAAGAACAGCTTTTAATGCTTTTAATTTTCCCTGTTGCTTATTATCAGAATAAGTTGCTTTTAAATTAGTAACGGGTGAAAAAATTTTTCTTAAAAATTTTCTTACAGTATTTGCGGCAGATGATTTTTCACAGATTATATCTATTTTATTATTAACTGTTAATTTTGCACTTTTAACCCCACCGGATGTTACTTTTGCAGTTTTGTTTGCAACTCTGACAACTTTAGTACATGGTGAAATTAGTTTTCCAAAAACTTTTCCTACAAACATAACAATTTAACCTTTAAACTACCTATATATTATAAAACATTTATTCCAAAAAAATTGTCTTTTTATAATATATAAAATGAAATTTAACTTATTTTTAACATAAAAAAACCGATAATAACATTACCGGCTTTTTTATTTAAATTTTATTCAACATATTCTTCAAGACGTTTTTTACGATTTGGATGACGTAATTTTCTCAAAGCTTTTGCTTCAATTTGTCTGATACGTTCACGTGTAACACCAAACAACTGTCCAACTTCTTCTAATGTTCTTTGACGTCCATCATCCATACCAAAACGTAATCTTAAAACATCACGTTCACGTGGTGATAATGTACAAAGAACTTCAGCAAGATCTTCTTTCAAAAGTTCTGAAGCAACCATTTTTACAGGAGCATCTGCTTCTTTATCTTCAATAAAATCACCCAGTCTTGAATCTTCTTCTTTACCTATAGGAGTTTCAAGAGATAACGGTTCTTGTGCTATTTTAATAATTTCACGAAGTTTCGGGATAGAAACATTCATTTCGGCAGCTAATTCATCTTCTGTTGGTTTTCTTGAAAGATCTTGAGCTAGTTTTCTTGTAACTTTTTTCAATTTGTTGATTGTTTCAACCATATGGACAGGAATTCTAATTGTTCTTGCTTGGTCTGCTATAGCACGAGTAATTGCCTGCCTAATCCACCAAGTTGCATAAGTTGAGAATTTAAATCCTCTTTCATGGTCAAATTTTTCTGCTGCACGAATTAAACCTAAGTTACCTTCTTGAATAAGGTCTAAGAATAACATTCCTCGACCAACGTATTTTTTAGCAATACTTACAACCAAACGAAGGTTAGCTTGAACAAGTTTTCTTTTCGCAATAGCACCCGGAGTACCACCTTCTAAAATTTTTCTGGCTAATTCAATTTCTTCATTTGCCGATAATAATTTTATACGTCCAATTTCACGGAGATATAATCTTACAGGGTCATCAATTGCAATATTTTTCGGAAGTTCCATATCGTTTGGATCTGGTTCTTCGTCATTATGAAGCATAAAAATATCGTCAGGACTAACTTTATCTCCCATTTTTGAAGTTACTATATCTTCAATATTATCAGTTGAAATATCCACATTCATATAATTGATATCATTTTCTTCCTCTAAAACAGAGTTTTCACTAATATCTTGTAAATCAAGTGTTTCATCTTCCATTACACTAACTATTGATGAGCCTGATTGTCTTTTCTTTGTCATTTAAATTTTCTCCGATTTTTGTCTAAATTTTCTTATTTTATCTCTTAGTTGTATTTGAATTTTAAGGGCCTCGGGGTCATCATCACTGATTCCCTTGTATAAACTCTTAATGTGTTCTTTTTCTTTTGATTGTCTGCAATGATTGATTTTATTAATGGTTTCTTTTATCACATTTCCAAAATCATCTTCGTCCAGACCTTTATATACTTCCGCCATTGAGACAAGTTCCGGTAAAAGTGCCTGTGCTTGCGGATTATCAACAAATTCTGTATATAAATGTTCGATTAATTCTTTCACATTATTTACGGTACATATCAATTTGTCAATTGTATTTTTTACAATTATTAATATTTCATCGTCAAATTCGATATCGCCAATGATATCCTTGATTTGAGTAAATGTAAAAGGACTGTCGGATACTAGAAAAACGCTCAATAAATTTTTTTGCGCTTTTTTTAATACCGATTGATTTTTTGTTACATTTTTAACAATTCGCTCTGTCTGCGGAAGATTTGCCCGTTCAAAAACCCTCATTTCAGCTTGAATTGCGCTTGAATTAATGTTCAAAGTTTGAGCAACCATATCTATGTATTCAGAACGTATAATTCTATTTTTAATTTCGGATAAAATCGGAATTATGTGTTTGATAAACTCTGCTTTTTGTTGTGGTGTTGTGTACTTATCCTTATCTTTCAACAAATTTTGAAGCTGAAAATCAATAAATAAAGGAGCATTTTCCATATACATTTTGTACGCATCCGCACCGGCAGAACGAACAAATTCATCAGGGTCTTTTCCCTCCGGTGGCGCAATAACTCGAATTTCACAAGCATATTTATCTTTATCTGAAGATACATAACTTTCATCAAATTGTTTTATATCACCTAATCCGGAAAAAACCTCTTTTATTATTTCTGCACCTCTCGCTGTTGCTTTTTGACCTGCTGAATCAGTATCAAAAGACAAATAAATCCTTCTTGACTTTGTATAGCGTGATAATAATTTAACGTGGTCTGCCGTCAATGAAGTTCCGCAAGATGCAACGCAATTTTCGATACCATGCGCTTGAGAAGATATTACATCAAAATACCCTTCCATCAAAACAACAGCATCATTTTCTCGAATTGCATCTTTTGCCGTATATAACCCGTACAACAAACGACTTTTATTATATATCAATGAATCTGAAGAATTTAAATATTTAGGAGTTTGATCTTTATCCAACGCTCTTGCACCAAACGCTACAAACTCTCCATTTTCGTTTTGAATAGGAATAATTATACGATTTCTAAATCTGTCAATATAACCGCCTTTTTCACTTTTTAAAACCAAGCCGGCTTTTTCTAAAACTTCATTTGAAAAATCTTTTCTCAATTCATCATAAAGAGTCGTGTATGCTTTTGGTGCAATCCCTATATGATATTTTTTTATAATGTCTGAACCGATACCTCTTTTTGTTAAATATTTAAGTGCAGTTTCCGCATTAGAATCTTTTTGACGAATTAATAAATCATGATAATATTCGGCAGCAACCATAGTCGCTGCAAGCATCTGTTCTTTTAATTCTTTTGATGAAGTTCCGGAAGTCGAATGAGATTTTGGAACTTCTAATCCAAATCTATCCGCAAGCTCAATAATTACATCTTTGAACTCCATATTCTTTGTTTTCATAATGAATTTCAAAGCATCGCCGGCTTCACCACAGCTAAAACACTTGTATATACCCAAATGCGGAGTAACACAAAAAGACGGGTTTTTATCTTTATGAAACGGACATAATCCCCAAAAATTATTCCCCCGTTTTTTCAACACAACTTGTTCGGATATTACATCTACAATATCCAAACGGTCTTTTATCTGTTGTATTAATTCATCCCACGTTTGCGCCATATCAAAATTCTAACATTAACATAAACTTTAGTTCAAATATCCCCGAAAATATCATATCTTCGGATTATAAATCTTATGAAAGTTTTTAAATCTTGTGCATATTATCAACGATTTCTTTTTTCTGAACCCAAATCTCCATGCCCATATCTTCACCAAGTTTTGTTAAACCTTCTTTAATTTCCTTGAATGAGTACTGAGATTTTTCTATATTGCACAACATAAACATTACAAAATGACCTTGCATAAGAGTTTGTTTAATGTCTTCAATATTCACAACATATTCCGCTAAAGATGCCGTTACACGTGCAACAATACCTACATTATCAACGCCAAAAACAGTAACAATGATTTGATTAGACATTATTTTACCACCTTTATAGCTTCTTCTTGAGGTTTAATTTCCTTAAACCATTTTCTGTAAATAAGTTTTCCTACTCCGTATTTTTGACAATACTGTTTTAAATCTTTTTTAACTTCCGGAGCAAGAATATATAAAACAATAATGTTCGGAACACACATTGCAATCATCATTGCATCTGTAATATCAATAATAGATTTAACATTCATTGCAGAACCTATAATAATAAATAAACAGTATATTATATTGAAAGTTAAAACACGTTTTTTACCTTCACCAAGTAAGAATGTCCAAGCTTTTTGTCCATAATAAGCCCAAGAAATCAATGTTGAAATTGCAAATAAAATAGCAATAATTGATAAAATTATCGGGAAGAACGAAATTACTGATTGGAAAGCATTAGATGCAAGTTCGATACCTGAGATTTTTCCAACCTCACTTGTTTTAAGAACTCCTGTAATAACAATTGCAAATGAAGTAAACAAACAAAGAACACCTGTTAAGAAAGTTTCCAATAATGCAACAAAACCTTGAGAAACATGTTCTTTTGTTTGAGATGTAGCATAAACAATAGCAGCTGCCCCTGTTCCTGCCTCATTAGATTGAACAGAACGTCTCAAGCCAATAATAATTGTTCCAAAAATTCCGCCTGCAACCGCTGTCGGATTAAATGCTTCTTTAACAATCAAAACTATCGCATCAGGGATATGAGTAATATTTGCACAAATTACAATTAAACCTGAAATAATGTACAACAAGCACATTGTAGGAGTCAAAATAGTTGTAACTTTAGCTATACTTTTAATACCACCGACAACAACAAGCCCTATAAGTACTGCAACAATAAGCCCGATTATCCACGCAAAACCGTGAAGAAAACTATGCTCTCCTCCTGTAATAAATATGAGCTGATGGGCAGTTTGGTTAATTTGAATCATGTTACCGCCTGTAATCCCCCCGCCAATACATAGAATAGCGAAAAGTACAGATAATGGCTGTCCGAGTTTACGCATATTCTTACGGGTTAAACCATGAGCAATATAATGCATCGGACCGCCGGATACAGAACCATCAAGGTTAAATCTTCTGTATTTAACAGCCAAAGTTGCCTCAACAAATTTGATAGACATTCCTAAAATTGCACCTGCAAAAATCCAAAATGCAGCTCCAGGACCGCCAATAGATATTGAAATAGCAACCCCTGCAATACTACCAATACCAATAGTTCCGGATAAAGCAGTTGCTAAAGCTTGGAAAGATGAAACCTCACCGCAACTATCCCCATCTTTACTTTTTTCAGCAGGTTTAGCAATAACATCTATTGCGTGTTTGAAACCCCAAATAGCAATTCCTCTAAAATAAACAGTGAAAAATATTCCGGCAATTAAAATCCAAAATATAATAATTGGCACTTTTTCACCACATACTGAAATTGGGAAGAATATTAAATTGGCAACAAAATCTGATACCGGAGCAATGTGTTTATCCATAAAAGCATCTACATTAAGTGCCTGTGCACTTTGGATACTACATAATACCAACATCAAAAAAGTCATTAATTTCTTCATATTCTATCTATCCTTTCGAGTTTCAAAGGGCTAATCACCCGCAAATGGGGGTAAACCAACCAATTACTAATATTATAGCAAAAACATGATTTCTACGACTTTCGTCCGTAAATGTTGTTACTATCTGTAACACTTAAGTTCGTATCAGTTTATTTAATATAACTTTATACTATAGCAATTTTTAATAAAAACATGACTTTATTCACATGTAACAATCAGGGGAATTATTTTACATGGGCATTATGTTCATAACATTGCAAGTAATTGCAATAGGATATATAACTAAAAATTTACTTTAAAACTAAAGATGGTCTTGTTACCGCTAAAACCATTTCATTTGGAATATAAAAATCTTTTATACCGTAATTTGCATTGACAAATAGGAATTCTAAAGTTTCACCATTTTTAATTTCAAGCAACTCAAAAGGTATTTTTAAGTCCAAAACCTCATCATAAACTGCTTCAATAGGTTTTGCACTTTCAAGCACCCACATATCTCCCGGAATGGCTTTTGTAACCCTCAACAATTGCAGTTTATCATTACGGATTGCAATTTGAATTTCATTATGGAATTTCTCCATTGAAATCGGCGATACATTAGGAGTTTTATTAATAAGTCTAACCGGCGATAATGCTTGTTTATTTCTTGATTTTCTCAAATAAATGTACATTTGATATGTTCGTTGTGTTAAATCAGAATTTTCTCTTATGTATTTGTTCATATGGAATTTCAAATAGAAATTATCATTATCATGTCCAAATCTGATTTTATCAAATAACTTTGACTCTCTAAGAACCGGCCCGTCAGGAATTTCTATATAACCTGCGCTATTCCATACATCATCATCGCTAATAATATTTTTTCCGTTAATCTGCGGAGTAATAAGTGTTTTTGGATATTTTGACGGCTTTGATGCTGAAATATTTGAAAGCGGTTCATCAAGATATTTTGGAGTATCTAAATCCAGATATCTGTATATATTTTTCAAGTGAGTTCTGAATAAAAAGTCAAAAATATTGTCCTTGCCCGAATCATTAGGTTCTCCATACCACCAGAACCAATCACTTCCTTCACAAATAAATAACTCTTTTCTTGCCAGTTCAATATTAGGATTTAACGGTTCACGCTTTACAAAATTTGAAAAATCCTGTCTTACACGTCTTAAATAAGACCAAGCCAAATCTTTCACAGGTTCATCAATCCATAATTTAAAATTCCTGTTTATCCAAGAGCCTGATACTATTTTGCACAACGGTTTACGTTCTTTAGCCTTTTCAAGATAATCACTGATTAAAACAGTTTCAAGAGTTTCATCTTCCGTTATTAAAGTATAAAGAGTTTTCAAGAAAGATAATCCGTCTTCAAGGTAATTTTCCCAACAATTTTCGCCATCCAGTGCAATAGTTAACAAATGTTCGCTATCAGGAGATGACAAGATTTTACTTTGTATAACTTTAATTCTGTCATATAAATCATTTGCAGTTGCAATTGGGTTATGATTTTGGTATTCAAATCCGATAAGATTAGGAATAGTTGAATCCCTGAAAACCATATCTATATCAGCATTCTTAGATTTGTAATTATATGTTTTTAATAAATGATAAGGTTCGTTCAAATAACCTTTAAAATCATGTTCAAATTCAAAATCAATTGAATTTGCTAAAACGCCTTCATCAGAAATTGACCATTTTATACCTAAAGAACTAAACATCTCCAAAGTTTTTTTGCTGACACAATGTTCCGAAGGCCAAACACCTTTCGGACGAACATCAAAAATTTCTTCCATTCTGTCAAGTGCCATTTTTGTCTGTAATTTGGCATCAAGTTCTGTTTTCAAATTAAAAATATCATCTTCCGGCATCGAGTTCTTTTTAATATTTTTATAATCAAGAAGTACCGGCAAAATCGGATGATAATAAGGACTTGTTGTAATTTCTATTTTATTTTTCTTAATTAATTTCTTTAATGTAGGAATAAGTTTTGAAATAATTTCACGGTGAATATCAATAATCTGAATTCTGTCTTCAAGAGTATAATTTTTCCCTTTTTTTACAAGTCTTTTTAAATCTTTGTTAGATGTTTTAAAAGATGAATCTGTCCATGTTAAATTAAACAATGCCATCAAATCAGAATATTCCTGATTAGTCAAAATTGACACATCAGATGTACCTTCAGCTTGCACTTTTTGATATAACCTGTGATATTCTTCATTTTGCAAAATCATTGTTTGATAATTTGCATCAAAGAAATTATTCAAAATAAAAATTTTATCTTCTCTTGTAAGTTCTTCTACAGGTGTAATCGTAAGTTTTGAATGAATATCATGAGCACCTTGTTGAGCATATTCAATCAAAGCATCCAACAAAGCCGGAACGTAATTAAAATTAAGTTTCAAGTTATCAAATTTTTTCGTCCATAAAGCCATGTCTAAATAATCTTTAACGGCATGCAATCTAACCCATGGCATCAAGTATCCGCCATCTGCTGTTAACTGGTATATCGGTTGATGCATATGCCAATAAAAGGCTATAGATAATTTTTTAGATTGACTCATCATAGTCCAGCTTAACCCTTTTTCTTTATTGTACCATTTAAATCAATTTAAACAAGAGGTTAGGAGTAAATATTTATTACACCCTCTTTCTCCACTCACTTAAAGTAAAATGGCATATATATATTATTTTTCTTTTAAAATATTCCAAAATTGACATTGATGTTTGGTGATTATATAATTTTTTTATGGCTGAGATTATTAAAGTATTAAAAGGAACAAAGGATATTTTGCCACAAGACATTGATATGTGGCATTTTGTAGAAAAAAAAGCAGATGAAGTTTTTTCAAAATACGGATTTCGTGAAATAAGAACTCCCGTTATTGAAGTAACGGAGCTTTTTTCACGTGGAGTCGGAGATACAACCGACATAGTAAATAAAGAGATGTACACATTTGAAAAAAGTGAACGCTCTATTACACTAAGACCTGAAAATACAGCAGGAGTTGTTCGTTCATATATTGAAAATAACATGTCTCGCCAATCTGCACCGGTAAAACTATGGTATCACGGTCCGATGTTCCGTTACGAAAGACCTCAGGCAGGTCGCCAAAGACAATTCCATCAAGTCGGAGTTGAAATGTTTGGAATTAAAGAACCTACAGCAGATGCAGAAGTGATTTTGGCTGCTGTCAATTTCCTAAAAGCTCTCGGACTTAATGATTTGGATGTGGAAATAAATTCTCTTGGCTGCCCGAAATGCAGAGAAGAATTTAAAACAAAATTAAAAGAAGTTCTGAAACCATACTTGGATGAACTTTGTGAAGATTGCAAAAACAGATATGAAAAAAATCCGCTAAGACTTCTTGATTGTAAAGTAGAATCATGTAAAAAAATATTTGAAAAACCTGAAATTCAAGAAATTATAAACTCTGATTTTATTTGTGATGAATGCCAAGAACACTATACCGAATTAAAATTATATCTTCATAAAATGGGAGTAGAATTCACCGAAAATAAACTTCTTGTAAGAGGTTTGGACTATTATAACAGAACTGTTTTTGAAATAAAATCAAACAACTTAGGTTCTCAAAATGCTGTAGCCGGCGGTGGACGTTACGACAGTTTGGTTGAACAACTTGGAGGAAATCCAACTCCTGCTATTGGTTTTGCTATGGGCATGGAAAGATTGATTTCACTCCTTCCGCAAAAAGAACCTAAAAAACTGCATGCATATATTGTATCAAATTACGCAACCGATGCCTTCTTGTTAGCAGAAGAAATGCGTCATTACGGATTGAATGTTGAATTTGATTTAACTAATAAAAAATTCACAAAACAATTAGAAAAAGCTTCAAAAGTTGCAAAATACGCTCTTATTTTAGGAGAAGATGAATTATTGAAACATCAAGTATCAATAAAAAATCTTGAATCGGGTAAACAAATTACCGTCGATAGAGCTGATTGTTTAAAAATGCTCGATATTTAATCGTTTTTAATCAAACAAATTTTATAAGATAAAAAGTTTGCTGTTTTTATGATATTTTCCCCCTTTAACAGCGGAATTGTACTATCTGTATTTTTACGTTTGTGAAAACGCACCAAACGAAATTTCCCACAATTAAAAATTACTTTTCTTGAATATCCATCAACCCAAGAAGCATTGTAATGATGAACTGAATAGTTCTGTTTCCCTTCTTCTTTCAAACAAAAATAATGAGCAGGATAAATTATACATTTATCTTGTAATACAAATTTTTCATTTTGATTGTATGGTTTTCGCAGATTGTACTTTTGATTAAATAATTTTGTAATTCTTGATACGTTGGTCGTTAAATCCATATTTCCATCTTTAATAAATGGAATATCATCATACTCTTTTAATAGTTCACAAATGACCGAATTTCCTTTTCCAGCACCTATAAGTGCAGTTATTATTGGTGAAATTTTACCATTAAAATTTTCAAATCCGCTTACAAAATTGTTATTTAAAAAGATATCCAAACTATTTGTTATTTCTAAATCTGTATCAAAATAAAATCCGCCATACTGTTTAAGTGCATATAATCTTAAATAATCAGATACAAATGCCCACTTTTTGCATTCAAAAGCTTGTTTAACATATAAATTATCAATTTCTTTAAGTGAATCGTTATTCCACTCAATAATTTTATAATCCGGACAAAATTTTTTCCAGCTGTTAATACATTTCAATACTATTTCAGGTTTTTCATTATCACCAACCCAAACATAATGAATTATTTTCGGTATCATAAACTACCTCTTTAGCTAATACAAAAACATCACTTTTTTATGTAAATGTAACATAAACAAAGTTTTAAAGTAAACATTAGCATTTTATTTTAAATAAAGGGTATAAATGTATAACAATAAAGAGATTATAGGGCTTAAAATTAAAGAATTCAGAAAAAAACAGAAACTCTCTCAAGCTGAGCTTGCTGAGAAAGTTGGGCTTTCTGACAAACATATCGGAAGAATTGAAGCAGGAAAATATTTTCCAAATTTTTTAAATTTTTTAAATATTTTGAAAGTATTAAATCTGAATCTTTCAGAATTTGGATTTAATATTGAACATTCTGACAACCCTTATCGAGAACAGTTGTTAAATTTGATTTATTCCTCAAGTGAAAAAGAAATAGTTACATTTTTGAAAATTATAAAAGTTTTAAAAGGAATTGACTGATAAAGCTTTTTATAATGAGGATTTTGCATGCAGGAAACAACTACTAACAATACAATGCCAAAAGTTTCAATAATTACGGCAAGTTACAATTATGAGGATTTAATACAAGAGGCAATCCAATCGGTTATCAATCAAACTTACCAAAATTGGGAAATGATAATTGTCGATGACGGTTCTAAAGATAATTCTGTTGAAGTTATAAAACAATATTGCGAAAAAGATGCAAGGATAAAGCTTTTTACCCACGAAAACAATGAAAATAAAGGATTAATAAAAACAATTCAACTGGGAATTGAAAAAGCAAGCGGAGAATATATTGTATTTTTAGAATCAGATGACTCCATTACTGAAAGTTATATTGATGAAAAACTTGAAGTTTTTGCAAAATATCCTAATGTCGGACTTGTATATAATAATATCAATTTCTTTGGTAATGAAAAATATTTTTGCAACAAAGCACTCAGAAAAATCAATACTTATTGGGAAAAACACAATTATCCGCATAAAATGTATGAACAATTTTATTTAGGTCAATACATTTTAACATTTTCTTGTGTAATGCTAAAAAAAGACTTGTTAAAAGACTTAAATTACAATTCCCCAAAACCTGCCTGGATAGATTTGTGGCTATATGCCCAAATTAGCAGTAAAACAGAATTTTACTATCTCCACAATAAATTGACAAATTGGCGCAGACATGATATGAGTTACTTGCATACGGATTACGTAGATCAAAAAGCTGTTTATAACTTTTATATAGAATTATATAAACTTTTGCCACCAATCAAGTCTTTAAAAAATAAAGTATTATTTTTCTACAAATTAAATAAACAGCGACTTAAATATTTTGTTTGGAAATTGAAAAAATAAAGGAAACCTGTTGTGGAAAAAGATATTAAAGTGAGTGTTATAGTTCCTGTTTATAATGTGGAAAAATATTTGAAAAGGTGCTTAGACCAACTTATCAACCAAACTTTAAAAGAAATCGAAATTATTTGCGTAAACGATGGTTCTAAAGATAACTCTTTAGACATACTTGAAGAATACTCCCAAAAAGACAGTCGAATTTTCGTTGTCAGCCAAGAAAATGCAGGATTATCCGTTGCAAGAAACACCGGAATGAACTATGTAAAAGGTGAATATATCGGTTATGTAGATTCCGATGATTGGGTAGACTTGGATTTTTATGAAAAACTATACAATGCAGCCAAAAGAAATGATTGTGATATCGCAGTAGCAGATTTTAAAAGAAAACACCCGAATAAAGATAAAATAAGATTAAATATCACAGAAGAAAAAGTTTTCACAACCCCTGAAGATAAGTTTTTGGCTTGCAAAACATACAGAGAAGGCTGTGTTTGGAATAAAATCTACAGAACAGAATTTCTAAAAAGAATTGATTTAAAATTTGTTCCGGGAATGTATTATGAAGACAGAGATTTTACAGCTCGTTCTTTATTCTATTCGGATAAATTAGTAACAGTTCCAAACACTTACTACGACTACTTTGTAAACCCTAAATCAATTTGCAAAGGCGGCGGAAATTCAAAAAAAGATGAACATTATGTTCTTGTTCGCCAACAGGTTTTAAATTTTATCAAAGAAAACAATATCAATGTTCCTGACGGGTTATACAAAGCAGAAAAATCAAACTTCAAATTATTTGGCAAAACAATCTTTTCAATAAAAGAAAGTACAAAATCCGAATTCGTATACTTATTTGGTAAAATAAATATATTAAAATATAAGAAAAAAGGTATATAACAGCTTGATTTATTATTAAATATGTAGTATAATACCTTACTGTAACCGATATTTTAAGAGGAAATAAAATGGCAGAAAAAATCACTATTCGTTCAGACAGGGACTCAGATTACAAATTCATGTACAAAGGTGAAGAAGTAGTTTTGGGAGCAGGAAAAATCATCGGTATTGCTGATGGTTTGGAACATGTTGTTCTTCCAACATGTGCTATGAAAATTATGAATAATTTAATTGTTATAAAAGATGACATAAAAAAATAATGAGAAAACATAATAAAAGCAAATTTCAAGACCGAATAAAAATTCGGTCTTTTGTTTTAAATGATATGAAATTCTAAACAAATTCAACACATCTTACCAGTTCTAATAATTTTTATTTACATATTCATTAGCTTCAGTGGATTGTTTTGAATACTGTTTTAAACCTGCATCAAAAATATCATAATCGTCTTTCAAATTTACATATTCAACTCCGCTAAATGCTTTCATAAATTCATCTTTTGATAAAATAATTTTCTTTGCAGAATCATGAGGATTTGAAAGAATAAAATTATTTGAAAGAACTCCTTCAATTGCATATTGATGTTCAGGTGTTAATTTAATTATTTTCCCCGTTACATCAAATACAGAAACATCTTCACCCTTTTTAACATGAGTTCCAACCGCATATTTTTTAGGATTTATAGAATATTTATCAAAAAATTCTTCAAATTGACTTTGGTTATTTTTCAAGATTACATTTTTACCATCAGGCGAAGTTATATCATTAAAAGTTATTGTACATGCTTCTTTACCTGTCAACATATAAAACAATTGACTGCTGACACCGCCATCCAAAGGACTTTGTTTATCCATAACTATCTTTGCATAATTAGGAATATTTGCATCTTTGTACTTGTCAGCAAGTAAATCTTTTCTATATTTTTCAACAGCAAGTTCAAAAATCAGAGCATCGGCATCTCCTGTTGAATATCGATATTCTTTCACTCCATCAGGACTGATAGTAACATCATTTAATGCTTTGTTAAATTCTTCTTTGGTTATTTTATAAGAACCGTTTACACCTTTAAAGTTTACTGTTATCGAACCATCTGCATTTTTTGTTATTGCTTGCTTAATAGCTGCAATACCCCCAGGGGTACAAGCCATAGCTTTCAATCCGGATAACATCCAACAATCACCAATTCCACCTTGTTTGAAATCTCCAATATACCCATCCGCATTTTCTAATCTCAATGTATATTTACCAAGAAACGGACGGTTGATATTAGACATAATATCTAATGAGGACCACAATTTCTCAGGAGCATTTTCAACTTTAGTAATAGGAGTTGTTATGACAGCATTATTTTGGTTGGCATAATCTACATGCGGATTATAGCGAACTTTTCCCAAATTATTTTTGTCATAATGATAAACATTATTCTGCACAATAGACTACCTATATATTACCTACATGTATTTAAAAAAAAAATTTAAATTTAAATTGCCTAAATTTTTATATATATTTAGATTTGTAAACAAAAACTATAAACCTTAAAGATTAACACTTCTCTTGCCGACAAAGAATTTGTGAAATTTTAAATGTGTTAAGAAGTAATTTGTGCTAATATAAAAAAGAAGGAGCTTTATGTCAATAAATATGCAAGATATGTCATTTGATATCCCTGATAGTATTCTTGATGAAATTCAAAATAATATTCAAAATATTATTAATGATTTTGATGTTCCGGAAGAAAATAAACTGGAAGTCATAAAGCAAATTAATTATATTTATACCCGCACAAAATACCTTTCTATGACTGATGAATTAACAGGCTTGTTAAACAGAAGAAGTTTTGAATCAAATTTTGAAAAAGAATATTTGAGAACGGAAAGATATGAAAATAACCTCACATTAGCAATGATTGATGTAGATTTTTTCAAAAATATTAATGATACATACGGTCATCAGTGTGGAGATTTTGTACTAAAACAAATCGCTAATGCGGCATTACAAACTTTTCGTAAAACAGATACCGTTTTCCGTTATGGCGGTGAAGAATTTGTTGTTATTCTGACAGAAACGGACATTGAAAAATCAATAATTCCGATAGAAAGATTTAGAAAAACTG
Organism: uncultured Clostridium sp.; assembly: GCA_964620875.1. Classification (GTDB taxonomy): domain Bacteria; phylum Cyanobacteriota; class Vampirovibrionia; order Gastranaerophilales; family Gastranaerophilaceae; genus Zag111. The sequence goes on along the minus strand of CAZUKK010000011.1, from coordinate 18,030 downwards.
TAGAAACTCTTGATTTAACATACCAAAATCAAAAAATACAAGTAACAGTAAGTATTGGAGCATGCCAGTATAATAACAAAATAAACTCCAAAGAAGAATTTTTAGAATTAACCGATAAAGCTTTATATGAGGCTAAAAATACAGGCAGAAATAAATATATCCTTAGTAATCACCTGTAAGCGCCAATATTTTTTGGAATTTTAACCACGCAGTTGCAACATGTTGAACATTATCAATTCTTATAACACTTGCATTTGGAGTAACTCCGGGTTTAACCCAGTTTGCGGAATTCGGTAATCCACCCGCCTGTTCACCTGTTTTTACCTGCACTTTACTCAAAAACATACAGCCGATTGACAATGATTTAAATATAATTTTTTGTAATTCTTTACTGCTTGTGCAAGAATAAACCGAAGCTAAACCTTCCATTATTGTACCAAGACTGCATGGCATAATATTATCTTTAAAAGCACCAAAATAACTGTTATTTGAATTAGTTATCTGATTGCTTAGCATTGGAATTACCATTTGTTCTGCATAACTTTCATAAAGATTTTTTTCTTCCGGAGTTACCAAATCATTTTCAAAAAGTTTTTCTATAGCCAAAACTGACCAATGGTCAAACGGAATTTCAAAATCCATTTTCTTTCTTGCTTTTACAAGTGATGTGAGAATTTTTTTAGCACCATCCAACCATTTTTGTTGTGGATCAACTTCATATAAATAAATAAGTCCTGATGCGGCTTCTCCTGGGTAATAAAGCGCTTGTGCTTCTTTATTTATTTCTTTGTCCTCAAGATTGTAATATGCAAAAACATTACCTTCTTCATCACACATTGATAACAAAAATTCGCCTAAACCTCTTAAAACTTCAATATCAATATCTTTTGAGCCTACTAAATTAGACAATGCACAAAGAGCAACGCCTGTTGCACCGGTTTTTGCTATCGGGAATTTTATTTTTTCTTCTTCAGGCAATGAAATAACTGCTTTTTTATTGTCATCAACGGTTTTAATATATCTTTCCACAAAATATTTTGAAGATTTCACACGTTCATCATAATATTTTTCGACATATCCGTATTTTTCGTACATGTACATTGAATATAACGTTCCTGCATGACGCAAAGAATTATATGTTGTATTCTCATATTTAATATCAGAATCAATATTTTTACGATACTGAAATCTGCCATCAGGTAAAATACATCTGTTTATATAGCCCATAGAATTCGATATCTCAACATAATACGGCAAATCTTTGGTACTTTTTCTAAACGGATACCTTTTTGCATCTTTATAAAGAATAGACACAAAAACTGCTACCAATGTAAGAAATATTGTCGGAATATATGTAGTTGGCGATGATATATCAAACATAAAACAATTATATCAAAGTAACTTAAATATATAATAAAGCATTTGTATGATTTTTTAATTGATTACCAAACAACTTTTTCAATCAATTCAATTTCGTAACCGTCAGGGTCTTTTACAAATGCAATTTTAGTACCTTTCCCATTCAAATCAAACGGTTCATATAAGTATTGATACCCCAAGTTATTTAACTTTTCCGTAAAATTATCCAAAGATTCTACGGAAAAAGCAAGATGTCCGAACCCAGAACCTAAATTATAACCCTCCTCAGGAGTTTCATCATTCACAGTTAGTTCTAATTGGGTTGTTCCGTCTTCATCAGTTAAAAAATATAACCAACAATCCTCTAATCTCTTTTTCTTATCAAGTTTCATATTCAAAAGTTCTGTATAAAACTTGACACTTTCTTGCGCATTTTTAACTCTTATCATTGTATGAAGCAGTTTCATAATAATCCTCCTGTTTTAATTTGCAAAAATTAAACTCGTCCGTACATATCTTCATAACGAATTATATCGTCTTCCGATAAGATATCACCTTTTTGCACCTCAATAATTTCTAAATCTTCCTCGTACGGATTTTGCAATGAATGTATAGCTTTAAGCCCGATATCTATGCTATGACCAGGAGATAAAATATGATCCTTACCTTCCAAAACCACTTTTGCCATACCTGATAACACAACCCAATGCTCACTTCTGTGATTATGAGATTGAACAGATAATTTTTGTCCAGTGTTTACATGAATGAGTTTTGTTTGGAAGCCTTTACCTTCCGCAATTACCGTATAAAATCCCCAAGGACGGTATACCGTTTTATGAACCATTTGAGTTCCGTCGTGCTGTTTTTTCAAAGTTTCATATATTTGCTTAACTTCTTGAGTCTTGTCCTTTTTACAAGCAAGAATTGCATCTTCTGTTTCAACAACTACTGTATCTTCCAAACCTATTGTTGCAACAAGTTTTGAAGATGAATACACAAAAGAATTTTTTGAATCTTTATCCAAAACATGACCTACAAAAACATTATTATTTTCGTCTTTTTGACTAACTTCATAAACAGACTGCCAAGAACCTAAATCTTTCCAATCGGATTTCAGTTCAATCATCGCAATATTTTGGCTTTTTTCCATAATTGCGTAATCCAATGAAATATTTGGCATTTTATCAAAATCATTGAATGGAATTGTTTTATTTGAACAATCAATATTTTTAATTATTTCTGAAATATCAGGAAAGTGCTGTTCAAATTCTTTCATCATTACGGAAGCCTTAAACATAAATATTCCGCTATTCCAGTAATAATTCTTATCCTGCAAATATTCACCGGCAGTTTGGACATCCGGTTTTTCGGTAAAATTAAGAACCTTATTTCCATCAGCCTTAATATACCCAAAACCTGTTTCCGCATAAGTAGGTTTTATACCAAATGTTACAATATGACCGTCTTTAGCAAACTTTTCGGCTTCTTTTATTGTTTCAATAAAAGCTTTATCATTTTCAATCAACAAATCTGAAGGGACAACCAAAAGAATTTCTTCAGATTTGTTTGTATCCATAAGATATTTAACACTTAAAGCAATAGCAGGAGCAGTATTTTTTGAAACCGGTTCAGACAAAATAATAGAATCCTCACTTAATTCTCCTAATTGCATTCTTACATTTGCCTGATGTTTTGTATTTGTAATACTTATAATATTTTTAGCCGGAATTATTTCATTTAATCTTTTGAAAGTTGATTGTAAAAGACTTTTTTCAGCATATAAATTCAAAAGTTGTTTTGGATACAACTCCCTTGATAAAGGCCAAAGTCTGCTTCCCGAACCGCCTGCTAAAATAACTCCAAACATTTTTGCTCCTTATTTAAATCTTATCCCTTGGGTAAATTATACTATAAAAATTTCTTACGGTAAATGTTTCAAAAATTCTTTGACTGTAGCTTCAGGATTTTTTGAATAAATTATCGCATCAGAAACCGCAACTCTTTTTATTCCGGTTTGGACAATAATTTCAATATCCTTTGCCGGAATATTATCAAATGCAAAAGCAGGTATTTCAACATTTTCATTAATCCATTTTAACTTTTCAAGGTTTTGCATTTTAGTTTTTTTATTGTAATTATCAGGTTTTATAAGAAGAAAATCAGCTTTTTGCTCCTGCGCAATTTCAATATCATTTTTTGAAGAAACCGACTTACCAATAATTGCATTCTTTCCTAAAACTAACCTTGCATCCTCAGGAGAAATATCATTTTCATCTAAATGCACCCCGTCTGCATCTATAATTTTCGCAATATCAACCCGTTTATCAACAATTAAGCAAGCATCAAATTCATCACACAAAATTCTTATTTTTTGTCCCAATTCTACAATTACACCATCAGGAATGGAATTCTCACTAAACAAAATCATATCCAATCCGCCATTCAAAGACGAAGCTATTGCATCCAAAAAATCTTCTTTCGATTGAAATTTTTCAGAATTCGTAACAAGACAAAGCTTCTTTTTGGAAAGTTTCAGATAATTTAATTGTTCTTTTAATTTATCCCACATTGTTTAAAACCCTCGAACATCATCAATATACCACAAAGAAACTACTGAAAAAACAACCCTGCTAAAAAAGTTTTGCTCTTGCATTTACATCATTTTTTCGCTAAAATATCAATCAAAAGGAGAAACTTATGGCTCAACAATACAACCCTCAGGGTATGAATACTCAGAATATAAAAAAGCGCTATGCAGTTTTAGTTTTTATAAAAGGTTCAACAGCTCCGTTGGTTTTATATGTGAAAGAACCACAAGTTGTGTATGAAGAATTAATAGCAAAAATGCAAACTCCTTCAGCATCTTTGATTGAAAAAGAAACCGAAGGTCCATTGAAAAAAGTTTGCTTTATGTCTAATCAAATTGCAGCAATTGCAATTCAAGAAGAACAAATTATTCAATAAAAATTATGGAACGAATTTTAACAATAGAAGATTTGGAAAATGCCGAAAATAAAACACTTTTCTTAACTTTTGATGAAAAAATCGAAGGTGTGGATTGCGTTACGCCAATAAAAGCAAAGCTTTGTGCAAAATCTCTGGGCGATTTTATTCAAATTTCAGGTCATATAGACGGAAAAATTATGCTTGAATGTGATTTATGCTTGGAAAAATTTGAACATAACCTCGATTTTGATATTGATGAAGTTTACTCAAAAAACTCTCTATTAGGCGAATACGAAGAATCCGGACAGGAATTTGAAATAACAGACGGACAATTCGTAACCGATTTAAACGGCAGTAATGAGATAGATATTTATGACTTATTGTATCAATCTGTAATATTAAATATTCCAAATAAAAAAGTTTGTGGTATTAATTGTAAAGGGAAGGAATTTCTGTCTGAAGAAAATATACCTGACCCAAGACTGGAAGTCTTTAACAACATCCAAATTAACCCAAAAAATTAGTTAGTAAGTACAAAAGAATAAAAAAGGAAAAACAAAATGGCAGTACCTAAGAAAAGAACAGGACATTCTGCTCAAGGAAGCAGACGCTCTAACTGGAAGGCAACAAAGCCTGAAACAACTAAATGTCCTAATTGCGGAGAAACAGTTTTAACACATACAGTATGTACAGCATGCGGTACATATAAAGGACAACCTGTAAAATTAGCTGATAAAGCTGCTGCTGCAGCTGTTGCACCGGCTAAAAAAGCAGCAAAAAAATCTACTAAAAAAGCAGCTAAAGTTGAAGAAAAAGTAGAAGAAACTAAGGCTGAAGAAGTTAAAGCTGAAGAAGTTGTAGAAGAAGCAACTGAAGAAGCAAAAACTGAAGAATAATTAAACTTATAAATCAGAGGCGCATTTAGCGCTTCTGATTTTATTACCAAACCTGGAGAGAGATAATTATATGTCAAGAATAGCAATAGATGCAATGGGTGGAGATTATGCTCCGAGAGCAATCGTAGAAGGTTCTGTATGGGCGGCACAAGAATACGGCGTCGGTTTAGAGCTTGTTGGTAAAGAAGACGAGATAAATGCAGAACTCGAAATTATAAGAAAAAGAGGTTATATCCTTTCTGATTGTGGAACTAGCGGACATAAAAGAAAAATTAAAATCGATTTGGACAAAATTGATTATACAATCACTCATGCTTCAGAAATTATTGGCATGGGAGAAGCTGTAGGACAATCAATCAGAAAGAAAAAAGATTCTTCAATCGTAGCTTCAGTAAAAGCTGTTGCTGACGGCAGATGTGAAGCAGTTGTTTCTGCAGGATCAACAGGTGCAGCAATGGCTGCCAGCCTGTTCGGACTGGGAAGAATTCATGGTGTTACAAGACCTGCTATCGCAGTTACTTTACCTACAATGACAGACCCAATTGTTTTAATTGACGGAGGAGCAAACAGTGATTGTACCCCTGAGATGCTTGCTCAATTCGCTCAAATGGGTAGTGTTTATTCTGAACATATTGTCGGAATTGAAAAACCAAAAGTCGGTATTTTGAGTATCGGAGAAGAAGAAGGTAAAGGTAATACTCTTGTTAAAGAAACTTATCCGCTTTTAAAAGAAATGAGCGAACAAGGTAAAATAAATTTTGTCGGAAATATCGAAGGAAAAGAACTTTTCATAAACAAATGTGATGTTGTTGTTGCTGACGGCTTTGCCGGTAATGTTGCATTAAAAGTTACAGAAGGCACAGCATCTATGCTTTTGAAAATGATATCAAGAGAGTTCAAATCAGATATTTTAGGATGTATAATCGGACTTTTAGCTAAACCATTTTTAAGACGTATTTTAAAAAGAATAAATTGGGAAGGGTTTGGCGGCATGCTTTTATTAGGTGTTAACGGAATTTCTGTTATTGCACACGGACGCAGTTCTTCATATGCTATGAAAAATGCAGTAAGAGCAGCTGTTCGAGGCTTAAACAAAGATATTAATTCTACAATTGCACAAAGCATAAATCAATAGGAAAATAAATTATGAATAAAAATGTTAAACCGCTTAGATTTGCAGGTGTCGGATATAGTGTACCTGAAACAGTTATCACAAATGATGATTTAACAAAGTTATATGATACCTCTGATGAGTGGATTTATACACGTACAGGAATTAAAGAACGACGAGTTGTATCCGGTAATCAAAACGCTGTAGATTTAGGTTTTGAAGCAAGTAAAATGGCTATAAAAAATTCAGGATTTAAACCTGAAGATATTGATTGTGTAATTGCTGCCGCTTCAGCTCCACCACAATTGTACCCGTCATTAGCTTGTAATATTCAAGCAAGACTTGGAATTCCTAATCATGTTCCGGCATTTGATTTAACTGCGGCTTGTACAGGTTTGATTTACGCTTTACAAGTTGCAAGAAGTCTTATTGGTTGCGGACTTTACAAAAATATTTTATTAATTGCATCAGATAACAATTCCAGACTTGTTGACTGGACAGATAGAGGAACATCCATTCTGTTTGGTGATGGTGCGGGAGCTTTTGTTGTTACAGAAGCGCAAGACGGTATTGACGATATTTTATCATTAAATATTTACGCTGACGGCGAAATAGGTCAGTATATTTATATGAACATGCCTGGGGCAAATTGTCCGTTGGTTGAACCATTTGAACCTGTTGATGCGCATATTAAAATGTCAGGACGTGATGTTTATAAATTTGTAGTTTCAACACTTCCGCAATATATTGATAAAAGTATTGAAGATGCAGGAATGAAAGCTGAAGACATTAACTATTTGATACCACACCAAGCAAATCAAAGAATTATTGAAGCACTGCAAAACAGACTAGGATATTCTGATGAAAAAGTTATTTCAAATATAAAATACTATGGAAATACATCAGCTGCATCAATTCCAATTGCTTTGGTTGAAGGAGTTGAAAAAGGCAAAATTAAACTTGATTCAACCGCAATTCTTTGCGGATTTGGAGCAGGTATGACATGGGGTGCTGCTGTAGTGAGACTTCGTGAAGGTATTTGCTAATAAATTTAAATATAATAATTTGGATAAATAAAAAGTATAGGAAATACCTATACTTTTTAGCTTTATCAGGGGTTAACTTTTTCATGAATATGAGTTATTATATTAATAAGAGACAATCAGACAAAAAGAAGTAAGGAAATTATGAAATCAGTCAAAGAAGTAGCAACAGAATCGAAAATTCAAGATAAATTAAAAAATAATCCTGTATGTTTGGAAATGGTAAAGTATTTGTTTGCAGATGAAGAACTTCAAGAAATGCAAGAATATGCAAATAATGTTTCTATTCGAAGATTGGGATTTAATGACCATGGTCCTGTTCATATGAGACAGGTCGTTGGTAATGCTATTAAAATGTTAAATATTTTGCATGAATTTGAGATTAAGACTTCCTTAGAACAAGAAGAAATCGGAACTTTTGAAGACAGTATGTGCGCAATTATCTTGGCAGGTTTGATGCATGATTTAGGCATGGCAATAGGCAGACAAGGACATGAAGAAATGTCCTCACTTTTAGCACAGCCTATTATAGATAGAACCCTGATGCATATATTTCCAAATGATTTACATAAACGGGTAGTTATCAAAGCGGTTGCAACAGAAGCAATCATCGGACATATGTCATCCAGAAAAATTCATTCAATTGAAGCAGGGATTTTGCTAATTGCAGATGGTTGCGATATGACAAAAGGCAGAGCAAGAATTCCTATGTCTATCAATAAAACCCCTAGAGTCGGAGATATTCATAAGTATTCTGCTAATGCTATCAATAGAATTTCAATCCACAAAGGCGAAAGAAAACCTATCAAAATTGACATTGAAATGTCCGGAGATGTTGGGTTTTTCCAAATAGAAGAAGTTTTGCTTCAAAAAATTGACGCAAGTCCTGCAAAACAATTTGTAGAATTATATGCAGGAGTTGCAGGTCAAGAACGCAAATGTTATTTATAATTTTAGGTATTTATTCTAGCATAATATTTTAAACATACCCTATTGCATTTATTTATGAAAGGTTTATCATAAATATGGAAATAATTTTCCATAAAAATAGTAAATTAAAAGTATGAAAGGAGAATATTATGCTAGACAAAAAATTAGAAGCTGCTTTTAATGATCAAATAAACAAAGAACTTTATTCAGAATATTTGTATTTAGGCATGAAAGCTATTTTTGCTGATTTAAACTTACCGGGATTTGTAAACTGGTTTGATGTTCAAGTTCAAGAAGAAAGAGCTCATGCAATGGGTATGTTTGACTACGTATTTGAACGTAATGGAAAGGTTGAACTTGCAGCAATTGACAAACCTGAAATAAAAGGTTCAACTCCATTAGAAATTTTTGAACAAGTTTTAGAACATGAAGAATTTGTAACCTCAAGAATTAACGCATTGATGGATACAGCAGAAGAAGTTAAAGACAGAGCTGCACTATCATTTTTAGATTGGTACTTGAAAGAACAAGTAGAAGAAGAATCCAGTGTTGGCGGTGTATTAGCTAATTTAAAACTTATCGGAGATGATAAAAAAGCATTATTTATGCTAGATAAGGAATTGGCAACAAGAGTTTTTAATCCGCCTGTAATTGGCTAAGACACTAAAAACCAAATTAAATAAAACAGGGCAGGTATGGTGATTACCTGCCTTTTTAGCTGCTTGGCCGGATTTACGAAATTGAAATCATATGATATAATAAATTCTCGAGCCTGTTGAACCAACAAATACAGTTCTGACAAAAAGAAAGGATAAAAAATGTCAGAACCAATACACGTTAACACATATAAAAGAAAAGACGGAACAGTAGTTAAAGAACACTATCGGGGAGGAACTTCCCAAATAGGTTTGCCGGATGATAATTCCGGACTATTTGGAGGCTTTGATAATTCTTCAGAAGATAACTCTCAAAATACCCCAAAAGAAAATGAACAACTTTTTGAATATAAACCTAAAACTCAACCACTTCAAGGTCATATTGAAACATCACATCTGGCGGATAATCCAACTTCAGACCAAGAAATACTCAGGAATTTGTTTGATGCAACATCAGGATTAAAAATCCCTGATAATATAAATGATAACATTGGAATTACTACAGATAATCAAAATAAATTTTCTTTTTCACAGATTTCATCTGCCATAGATGATATTGTGCAAAAAACAAAAAATGAACTAAAATTAACAGGTCGAATATCGTCATCGCTAAAACAAGCAATTCACTCCCAAATTCAAAAAGCCGAACAAACTCTTTTAGCTTCTCGTAATTTGGAAGAAAATTTGTTAGACAAATTGACAAACACAAAATCCAAACAAGAATATAAGAATCTCTATAACAAATACATAATTCAAAAAAACCTTAACGAGAAAAACAAAGACCTATTAAACCAACTTCAATATTCAACCTCAAATAATAACTATGAAGATGTCGTTGAAAAACTAAACAATTATAAAAGTAATTACAAAGAACTTGTCGAACGCAACTCCCAAGAACGACCTTTGCAACCACCTGAGAAAAATACATTATATAGAGCAATAAAAAAAGCCGTATATAATCTTTATAGAGTTCCTAGTGATATAAAAGATACTTGGGAAAAAAGAGCTCTTGATATTGCTATACCTATAGGAAATGTAACTTTCTTAAATAAAACAAACGATGCTGCAAAAATGTGGGAAATATCCTCACATGATTTTAAAAATAATGAAAATTATGTTAATAAAAACGGTGCATTGATTTATAGTGTAAACGATATTCCTGATGATAACTTAAAAGGATTAGTAAGCAAAAAACTAAATCAACAAGTTAGCCAAAATGATACAATGGGCATGATATATAACTCAAAAAGTAATATGTCCAAGCAAATGTCAACATCACCTGAAATAAAAAACTATTTTCAAAAAAATAAAGATGATTTATTGAATGGAAAATTAGTTAAAGATGGTGGTACTATTTTTACTAAAGAAAATAACTTAAATTTATATGGTGCAATAAAAAGATGCGATATCCCATACAGCTATATCGATAAAAATGGAGATTTGGTAAATTTAGTTTTTGATACTTATGATTTTAATCCATCTGAAAGTAATATTTTAGTAAAACTTGGAAGAAGTGCTCAAGAAAAAAAAGTTATACGGAACTACTATTCCCTAACAGTTGTCAAAACTCCTAAAAAAATCTGGGAAAAATGGTTAAAATAATAACTTAAATAGGGTAATAAACATATTATTACCCTATTAATATAAATTTATCTTCTACTGAATGTTACAACAAAAAAGATAATATGGTATACATACCAAAAAACACAGGAATAACAGAAAAAACCATAAAATAATCTTTAAATATTGCATTTTCATTATTAATAATATTATACATATGTTTTCCTACACAATATAAATAATAATTAAAATAAATTATACAAATTGTAAAAAAAATAAAATCTAATATAAAAAAACAACACAAATTGTTTAATATTATTATATAATAACATCCAAATAATAGCCCTACTATTTCTGCAATAAAAATGCCACAAAAACATATAAACAGAAAAATTGCATAAGTATAAAAAAATATTTTCTTACATATATTTAAAAATTTGAATAGATTTTCTTTCATAATTTATATATTATAAAATTTTAACACTCCAAACACAATTCTGTAATTCTATTAACCATTTGGCTAGAACATTGGTCTAAATTCACTAACAGTTATCAAAAAGGTTTTTGGAAGGGGGCTAAAGCAAATAATAAGCTCTAACATAAAAAAACAAATATAATATGTTTTATCTTTTTATGTAATTCCTAAACTAAAAATAAATATATTAATAATAAAAATATAAAAAGATAATAAAAAAATAATAAAAGAAAATGAAATAAAATAATCTTTAAATACTGTATTTTCACAATTTAATATATTATACATATGTTTTCCAACACAATATAAATAGTAATTAAAATAAATTATACATATTATAAAAAGAATAAATTCAAATATATAAAAATAATATAATCTATTTATAATTACATAATAGCATCCTACTATTAATCCTAAGAGCTCAGCTATAAGAATTCCACAAAAACATCCATATAGAAAAATAGCATATGCATAAAAAAATACTTTCTTACATATATTTAAAAATTTGAATAGATTTTCTTTCATAATTTATATATTATAAAGTTTAAACATTCCAAATACAATTCTGTATTTCTACTACCCATTTGGCTAAAGTATTAGTCTAATTTTTCTAACAGTTGTCAAAAAATCTGGGAAAAATGGTTAAAGTAATAATTTAATTTACAAAATCATACCTGCCAAAAGAGGATATCGTACACATAATAAAAATAATAATATATAATAATAATGCAAAGAAACAACTTGGAATAAAAGAAAGAACTATGCCTAAGTCTTTAAATTCAAGTTGTTTTTTAATAATTATACGAATAGAATATATCATTACTAAAATAAAATAAATAACATATATTACTATATACAAAATACATAGGATATATGCAAAACAAAAATTATCTTGACTCCATTCATATGTTAAAAAAAGTTCACAAAATATATTTATTTGAAAATTATAAATTACTAAAAAGAAAATAATTATAAAAATAATATACAAAATCATAAAAAAATTTTTGAACTTTTTCATAGTTTATTTATTATAAAATTTTAATATTATAAATACAATTCTGTATTTCTACTACCCACATGGCTAAAGTATTAGTCTAAAATTTTTCTAACAGTTGTCAAAAAATCTGGGAAAAATGGTTAAAATAATAACTAAAATAGGGTAATAAATATATTATTACCCTATTTTATAAATTTATCTTCCACTAAATGTTATAATGAATAATATAATACATACTCCAAAATATATGGGAATAACAGAAAAAATCATAAAATAATCTTTAAATATTGTATTTTCATTATTTATAATATTATACATATGTTTTCCTACACAATATAAATAGTAATTAAAGTAAATAATACACATTATTATAGTAAATAACATGATATAATCATAAAAACCATTTGATATCATATAATAACATTCTTCTAAAATTACAAGTATTTCAACTATAAAAGTAATAAAAAAACATATACCTAGAAAAATAGCATATACATAAAAAAATATTTTCTTACATATATCTAAAATTTTGAATATTTTTTCTTTCATAATTTATTTATTATAAAGTTTAAACATTCCAAATACAATTCTATCTTATAGTTAATCAATTGACCGGAGTATTATCACTTGTATTGCCATAGAACAAAAAAGAAAGTCTCATCGAATGATAAGACTTATAAATATACATTTACCCCACCTGTATATTAACATATAAAATTTCCATTGTCAAGTCTTGTAATCTTTATAACATTTTTTACTTCATTTAGTTATTGATGTATTGACAAATATGGTGTAAAATACAATTATGAAAAAATTTGGCTTGAGCATTTTGATTATATTGTTGAGCTTTTTACCCTGTATTGCAAAATCTACTCCGGAAGATAATACAGAACAACCAAAAGTGTTCATTTATCATATCTCTGATGACGAATTTGCTCGTGTTCAGAATGAAAATACCGAGTCCGAAGATGTTGAAAGTATTACAAGTGATGACATCACCGCAGATACATCAGGCGAAAATAGTCTAGATGAAATTGCTAATTCTGAAGATGACTACGAAATAGATGATATGTATTCAGATGTATTGTACGGATATGCTTCTTTTGAAGATGAAGATACCATATCTTTGGAAGATGACATAAAAGATTTCAAAGAACTTCATATCCGCACCCCGAAAAAAATCGGCGCTGTAAAATTTAACGATTTAAAAAGAGCACAAATTAACAATTATAATGAGTTTTCAAAATACAGCAATATGGAATACAGCATAAAACCTTTATCCAGTAAGAATTTTAGGTCTATAGGCGGTTTTTCTGCAGGAACTATGTTTGACCAAGGAATTGATTATGCTGAATTAGAACAATCTACCGGAATTTTTTCAAGATATGAAAATAAATATTTCGCTATTTCCACTGCTTATGCTAAAACGGTTAACAGCACAAATAACAACTATAACGATAATTTCTACTTTTCACCGGAATTGAAACTCAATCAATATTTCACATTAAAAGAAATTTTATCCGCAGATATTACAAGAAACCGAAGAAAAGCTGAATTTGTTGTATCAATCAACCCTTTTGGAAAAAAAGATGTTGATAGGCTTCGTTTCAATTTTGGCACTAGCACAACTTTTGACGATACCAATACCGTCATAAAAAGTCAATTTAAATTTTCTACAAATATTAAATTGTAAATTTATAAACATAATTTTGAATGTTAATTTAGTTTTGTTTATAATTGGTATAAGGGGGATTATAAGCTTGACACTTGAACAGAGTGATTTTGACAAAAAAAATAGAAAAGCTGAAGAAAAAAGAAAAAAAATGTCTCGCAAAACAGAGTTTTATTATTCTTTTTTCACTGTTGTGTTGATATTTTGTCTTATTCAAATCGGTTATGGTGCAATATTAAATATTTCTAAAATAATTTCTTATCAAGGCAAAATAATAACTCTTAAAAATCTCTTAAAACAAGCTCAATTGCGTAATGAAGATTTAAAAACAGAAAAAAAAGTTATCACCTCAGATAACAGCCTTGAAGGAATTGCCAGAAATAACCTCAAAATGGCAGGAGAAGACGAAGTTTTGATTATAATTAACAAAAAAGTTGAAGAACCTAAAAAGAAAAAGAAAAAATGGAATTTTAAAATTTTCCCTGATAAAAAAGAAAAAGAATCAGAAATTCCAACCGGAAATATTTATATACCACAAGAAGTTGTTGAAGAATAAAATAGGAAAAACTTATGGAAAATATTCAGAGTATAGATTACGTTAAAAAAGCATTTGAACTTAAGGAATTAAATTCATATAAACAAGCAATAGAAATGCTTTACAAGGCACTTGAAATAGAAACCGATAACATCGAAATCCTTTCTCAAATCGGAGAATTGTATTTTTTAATGAACAATTATTCAAGAGCTTTACAGTATTTTGAAAAGGTTCTTGTTATAAACCCTACACACATTGCCAGTCTTAAACTAACAAGAACAATCAAAGAACGTCAGGGAAATTTTAATGATGTTTTGGAAATTTCTCAAAATTTATTCGAAAATAATCCTTGTGAAGAAAATCTAAAAGATTTGATGAAAATACTTATCAAATTAAAGTTGTTTTGCGAAATTGATAAATACAAATTAAATGAATTTTTTAGCGAAGATGTAAAAATCCAATGTGCAAAAAGTCTTTATGAAAATGGTCAAACACAAGAAGCCGGAGAGTTTATTGAACAATGTAACAGCGAAAATGAAGAAGTCATGTTTCTTGTCGGCAAAATAAAATTTGATGAAGGTGATTTAGAAACTTCTAAAGAAATTTTTTCAAAAATAGGTAAAAATTCGCAAAATCCTGAAATTCTAAATTATTTAGGTTTGTTTGATTTAGAAAATATGAATTTTATAGATGCAATAAAAAACTTTTCAAAAGCTGCAAATATTGATAAATCAAATGCAAAATATTACTACAATTTGGCAAATGCTTATTTTTATAACGGTTGGATTGAAGAAGCTCAAAAAGCTTATTCCAAAGCTCTTTATATCTGTCCTGACAATCTTGATTACAGATATTCTTTAGCATATTTGTACTACGATATGAAAGATTTCACCAAAGCAAAAAGAGAATTAGATGCCATATTATCAAATTCTCCTGAACATCCGCAAGCAAGAGTTTTGAAAGCATTGCTTTTGGCAAATGATAAAGATTTTTTAGGTGCAAGAAATATTTTAGAAGATAATATCCAAAAAGGTTTTGACGATGATTTTACAAAAATTTCATTAAGCAAAATTTATATGGAACTAAATATCTTCAGAAAAGCTGAAGATATTGTAAATGAAATCATTTCAAAAAATCCTGAAAACCTTAATTATTTAAGTGATTTAGCAGAAATTTATATCAAAGAAAAAAATTATGATAAAGCAATTGAATTAGCTGATAAAATCCTTCAAATTAATCCAAATTATATATTAGGAGATATTCTTGGAGCAAAAACCGCAATCTTAAAAAAAGATTTTGAATTGGCGAAAGACTATGCAACAGATGCAATTTCACTCGATATCAATTGTGCTTCAGGGTATTATTATCTTGCAATTGTAAGAGAAGAAACAGGCGACACAGAAGAAGCAATTGAATGTATGAAACGTGCTATTTTATATGATTTGAACAATGCTGAATACTATAAAAAAATGAGCGATTTTTATAAGAAAAAAGAAGATTATAAAACAGCTCTGGATTATATGTCAGAAGCTCAAACCCTTGACAGTTCAAATGAATACAAGATACTTTATTCAGAACTTGTAAAACAAAGTAGAAAAATTAAGAAATAATAAGTTATCCATTGTAAAAATTTGATTTTATAAAAAACATGAATAAACTACATAATATACTACAGGGATAATAAAAGGAAGATATATGAGAGAGAAAAGATTTATAAAGAATATAGTTGGATTAAGTTTAGGATTTGTGATGGCAACAACTTGCGCTTTTGCGGCAAAAGACCCTGAAACAACTGTTCCGCACCAATATCCGGCAAAATATACTCCGGAATATATAAAACAAATTACACCGACATATAAAGATGTGGGAAAAGATGAAGTATTTTATGTAGCTTTAGATATGTTGAAAGATACAGAAGGTATGTTTTCAAGAAATGCAATTTTAGGGAATAACTTATCGCAAAAACCCGTAAAAATTGAATTCAGAGACCTTGGACAAATCAGACAAGAATATGCAACTTTTGATGCATTAGGCTGGAAAAAAGGTAAAAATTTATTCATCTATATCAATAACAAGCATAAAAAAGCACCTGCAGGTGCAATAGCAGCGTTGTTATCACATGAAGCATTACACCAAGATGAATTTAACTCTCTGGCTGAGGAAACTTACGCTTGGACTATGGAAGCCTTTGTATGGGATGACATTTTAAAAATATACCCTGAAAGTAATCAAGAAGAACACGCTCTTGTTAAACGTGAAAATACATTGAAAAAACTTCTTGAAAAAGGAAATTATACAAATAAATATATTAAAAAAGCAGTTATGCAAAATGCCGGATACAAAAATCTTCCGTCATATTCACCGGGATTTGATAATTTATAAAGATTTTTGAATAAATACCAAACTTAATAGAAAAGTATATTGATTATAAAAAATCCTTGATGTTAAATAAAATTATGAAAAGAAGGGTAAAAGCATCAATATTTTTTGTAGGAGCAATAATAACGCTATTTGCGCTAAATTCCTTCTATTTAAGCAACCATAACCCAATTTTAAACACCGATCAAAAAAGTGTCAATACGACTCAACTTTCACCTCAAAAGTTGTATGATTACACTTGGCAGGTGGTAAAAAATGAATATTATGATCCTAATTTCAATCAACAATACTGGGTTCGGTGGAAAAACAGATACAAAGGAAAAATTAAAACCGAAGATGATGCAAAAATTGCCATAGAAACAATGCTTGCAAGTCTTGATGACCCCTATTCAAGATTCCTTACAAAAGAAGAATATGCAGAACAAAACAGTTCTATTACATCAAAACTTTCAGGTATCGGAGTTAATATAATCAATGATGCCGGAAAAATTAAAATTATAAACGTAATGGAAAGCACCCCTGCTCAATTTGCAGACCTAAAAGTTAGCGATACAATACTTTCCATTGACGGCAAAAAAGTCAGCGGTATGTCATTGGCGGAAGTTGCAAACCTTGTAAAAGGTCCTATCAATACTTTTGTAAATATTGACGTATTGCGAGACAATCAAATAATTAAAAAACGTATTATCAGAAAAGAAATTACTATAAAAACAGTAAAAAGTTCTGTTGATAAAGAAATCGGTTATATTCAAATTCTAAGTTTTATCAGTAATTCAACACCAAACGAATTTTTGGAAGCTTTAGAAAACACAACCGATACCAAGGGTTTAATTATTGATTTGCGTGGAAACACCGGAGGATTATTACCTAATGCGGTATTTATTGCAAATTTATTTATTCAAAAAGGTAAAATTGTCAGTATTGTAGGACGAAACGGATTTCATTACGATGTAATGGCAGAAGACAAAAATTATAATGTTGACAAACCTGTTGTATTACTTGTTGACAGTGCAAGTGCAAGCGCAAGCGAGATTTTTTCAGGTGCAATGAAAGATTATCACAAAGCTAAACTTGTCGGAACACAAACTTTTGGAAAAGGTATGGTTCAAAAAATTATTCCGATGCCAAATGAAACAGGTATAAATTTGACCATTGCAAAATATCTTACCCCAAACGGAAATGATATCAACAAACGAGGAATAAAACCTGATATCGAAATGCCTTTAAACAGACTTGATATTATTCAACGAAATGATGTTCAACTTGAAAAAGCAAAAAATGTAATGACAGAAATGTTAAGTTCCAAATAAGTACTTTGTCAGTAACAAAATACTAAGCTCAATAGTATATAGAAAGGTTTTGAACTAACCTTGACAATGAACTATTTCTTGCGTATATTAAATATACGAAAGATAAGTGGCGACATGGCCAAGTGGTAAGGCAGAAGCCTGCAAAGCTTTTATCCCCCAGT
>CAZUKK010000010.1:0-65805 GCA_964620875.1 uncultured Clostridium sp. | reverse complement strand
GGGTAAAAAAGCTACAATGGTTGCTATCCCTACAACTTCAGGTACAGGTTCTGAAGTTACTCCGTTTGCAATCATTACTGATGATGAAACAGGTGTAAAATATGCAATTGCTGATTATGCTTTAACTCCTAATATGGCTATTGTTGACCCTAATTTTGTTGATGGTATGCCAAAAGGTTTGACTGCAGCATCAGGTATTGACGCTTTAGTTCACGCTATTGAAGCTTATGTTTCTTGTATGGCTACAAACTTTACAAATTCAAATGCTTTGGAAGCAACAAAATTAGTATTCAGATACCTTGAAAGATCATGGTCTGAAGGTGCTAATGATCCTCTTGCAAGAGAAAAAATGCACTATGCTGCAACAATTGCAGGTATGGCATTTGCAAACTCTTTCTTAGGATTATGCCACTCTATGGCACACAAACTTGGTGCTATGTTCCACGTACCGCACGGTGTTGCTAACGCATTATTAATCAGACAGGTTATTAAGTATAACGCTGTTGATGCTCCGAAAAAACAAGCAACATTCCCTCAATACAAGTTCCCATGTGCAAAAGCTAAATATGGTCAAATCGCTGATGAACTTGGTTTGGGCGGTAAAAATGACGATGAAAAAGTTGAATTGTTAATTGAAGCAGTTGATAAACTTATGAAAGCTATCAATCTTCCTAATTCAATCAAAGATTTCGGTATCACAGAAAAAGATTTCTATGAAAAATTGGATGAAATGGTTGAATTGGCATTCGATGACCAATGTACAGGTGCTAACCCTGCATATCCGATTATGTCTGATATGAAACAAATTTATATCGATGCATTTGAAGGTGTTGTAAGGGATTATTACCCGACAGCTAAAAAATCAAAATAGTTTGATTTAGATATATCGTTAAGATGACGGGTAATTTACCCGTCATCTTTTTTATTATAACTCTATATATAAAAGATTATATTATAAGTAAAAATTGTAAAAATAAGCATTATTTAAAAATATAATTCATCTGCAAGTTTTATTTTTTCGGGTTCAACGTATTGAAAATCGATTAACTGTTTTAATCTTTCAAGTGCGGCTTTAACTGAGAAGCTGTTTGCTTCCATTATGGTTTTTCTGGTGAAAGCATCAGATGTTTTCTTAAATCCTAATTCCGAATATTTTTTAATTGTATCAACCGCACCATCTGTAACTGCTTCCAGTTTTATTTTATTTCCTTTATTTGCTAAAAAATCCTCAAATAAATTGTAAAATAGAGTTTTACCTGCGAGGTAGACTTTTTTACCTGTTTCAATGGGCCATGTGCAGATACAATCAAGACTTGAATTTTTGCCAAGTTCATATGTAATAATTCCACAAGGCTTGTTGCCAATTGTTTCTAATAATGTTATATTTTCAGGTTCTTGTGCCATAAATACTGCATATTCAAGCATTTCTTGCCATCTTTTTGCCCCATCTGGAGTAAGATTTGGCAGAAGTTCATCAATTTTGATTTCTGACGGAAGATTTTTTATATAACCCTTATCAATGTGTTCAGTAAGTTTATATAACTTTAAATCTCCAGCGTTTGCAATGTGCAGAGCTCCAAAGTTCGGGGTGTTTCTATGTTGTTGAATTTGCATATCGATTTTCCTTTTTCTTCTTTAAATGTTGTCAAAATATAAATTGCTAAATTCAATGAATATTTTAAGAAATTTTTACGAAAGCTTAGCTAAACTTTTTTTAGTAATGTTTTTATTGTAGACTTTTAATATGGATATTGCGGAAGTTAATGTATTATGGAATAGGGTTAAAGACGAGTTAGAGGTTAATGTTCCAGAACATGTTTTTCAGACATGGATAACACCGTTAGAAGCGGTGGATTTTGAAAATAATACTTTAGTTATTTTATCTCCTCACCCAATGGCAGTTGATATTTTAAAAAAAGGTTGGGCAGATTCTATCAAATCTGCAGTAAAAACAATCTTGGGTGAGGATGCTACATATTCGTTAAGCTTTGATTCTGATTACGCAGGTAAATACATTAAAGCCCGAAAAAAAGAGATGGCAAAACAAATTGCCGGACAAACAGAAGAAGAAAAAAAAGAACAAGATGCAAAATTGTCGCTTGCTCAAATGCAGTCCAATGCTAATTTGAATTTAAATTTGAAATTTGAGAATTTTGTAGTTGGAGAAAATTCAAAATTTGCTTATAATGCAGCATTTTCTGTTGCGAATAATCCGTCTAAAAAATTTAATCCGTTATTTATATATGGTGCATCAGGACTTGGTAAAACTCACTTGATGCAGGCAATCGGGCATTATATAATTTTTAACAAGCCTAATTTAAAAGTTCGTTATATCAGAATGGAAGAATATTTTAACGAATGGGTCAAATGTTTTCAATATAATGATTCTCCTAATGCAAAGAAAAAGCAGACTTGTAATAATACATTGATGCGTAAATTTCACCAAAAATTTCAAAATGTTGATGTTTTGTTGATGGACGATATTCAATTTATTGAATCTAAAATGAAAACGATGGAGGATTTTTTCTCCACATTTGAAGCTTTATATACAAACAACAAGCAGATTGTAATAGCATCAGACAGATTACCAAAAGATATTCCGACTTTGGATAATCGTTTGCGAACTCGTTTTGAAATGGGGCTTGTTGTTGATATTGTTCCGCCGGATTTTGAAACAAGATTTGAAATTGTAAAGGCTTATGCAAAAGAATTGGAAGTCGAAGCTGAAGACGAGGTGTTTGAATATATTGCGGATAATTTTGTAAATAATGTTAGAGAACTGAAAGGTGCATTTAATAAGGTTAGTGCGTATGCAGAATTTTCAGGACTGGGAGTAACTTTTGATTTGGCATGCAAAGCTTTGAATTGCGAGGTCCGTAAAAAAGATATTACGGTTGATAAGATTGCTCAAGTTACTGCAGATTATTATGACTTAACTGTAAAAGAATTGAAAAGCACAGCACGTCAACAAAAAATAGCTCACGCAAGGCATGTTGCAATTTATTTATCACGTGAAGTTTTGGGAATGAGTTATGAGGCAATTGGTGAATTTTTTGATAAAAAACACACAACTATTATGTATTCATGTGATATGGTTTCTAATAAGGTTAAAACTGATACAAATTTGGCAAACGAACTTAATGATATTAAATCGAATTTGAAAGGTTAATTATGTACGATTATATAAAAGGGATTTTTTCTTACAAAACATCAGGGGCAAAAGGGCTTTTTGCAACGGTAGAAGCTGGTGGTGTAGGCTACAGATTTGAGATTATGGACAGAGATTTTGCAAGTTTGCCAGAATTGAATTCGGAAATTAAAATGTATTCAGTACTTTTGCACAGAGAAGACAAAATGAGTTTGTGTGGATTTTTGAGACGTGAAGATAGAGATATTTTTAATATATTAACGTCTGTTTCCGGAGTTGGTTCAAAGATGGCGTTAACTCTTTTGAATTCATTTGAAGTATCTGATTTAGTGGGATTTGTTTTGGATGGTGATTATAAGGAACTTACAAGGGCAAAAGGAGTCGGACCAAAGCTTGCTCAGAAGATTATTTTAGAATTAAAAGATAAATTAACAAACTATCAAGGTTCTGCTCCGGTTTCTTCTGCAAGAGTTAGTAGCGGAGCAAATTCTCAAAATATAGAAGATGCTCAGCTTGTAATGCTGTCCTTGGGATATGGTAAAGATGAAGTAAATGATGCGGTAACAAAAGCTTTGTCAAAAATTTCATCAGATGCATCAGCAGAAGAAATTTTAAAACAAGCTCTAAAAATTGCATCAATGGTGTAGTTACATAATATATGTTATTTGGTTGATAATGTAAGATTACACTTGCCAAACAAGTGGTTGAATTTGTTTGACTTCTAATAGACCGCTTTCTTTGACCGCAAAGAAAGCGGTCAGAAAGAAACTCTCTCCCATCACTTCATTCGCTAATAAATTGTAATGCTCAACTCAAAACAAACAACTCGCTAAACTGTCATTCTGAACTTGATTCAGAATCTAAATATTTGTCCGCTCAAACAAGTTTGTTTCTGTTGCTGTTTCGCATAACATTTATTGCTCATTTCGTGGAGGTCGAAATTTTACCGCAAATTAATAAAAAGACATTATCAACCAAATAACATATATTATGTTTGTAACAATATGTTAATAAATCCTTTTGTTTTTCTAAAGTTTTAGAAATATATGCCGAATATATATTTGTAAGGAAACTAAAGGGATACAAATCTAATGAGTCTTAATGTAAATTACAATTCATTATACAAAAACGGCATTGATACCTCAATTTTAAAAGATGTATCTAATGAAATTTTACGCCGTGCGGCTCAAAAGAATTCCCAATATGTTAATTCAGCATCTGTTCAACAAGTTAATTCAATTGCAAAACCAGTAGAACTTGGTATTGATTTATATCAAGGGAAAATTGAATCAAATGTTCAAAGACAGATTGCGATTAATAATTCTTTGCAATTTAATTTTAATCAAACAACTTTAGCATCAATTCAATATTTAAATTCTCAAGCCGCTATAACTCAAAGGGTTGACGGTAAATATATGCCTGCTGTTAATGAAGTTGTTACAGAATCTCAAAAAACTCGTGAAACTAATTCAGCTTCACAGTTTGTCCAAATTTTTACAGCAGCTACTGCAAAAGATAAAGAAGGCTCAAATCCGTTTTATAATGGCGAGTTATTAAATGGTGGCAAATCAAAAAAAGAAAATCCACAAGAGAATGACTCTTTAAGAAGTATTTTTAGTTAAATATTAGATTTCTCAAATTTTTATAATTTTCCTTATGTTTACTTACCTATTATTTAATTTATCTCCTTCGGGAGATTTTTTATTGGGGTAAATTTTTTTTGGAGGGGAAAAATAATGTTTTAATTTTTGTTGTAATTCTGAGGCATTCTATTTTGTTATTACTCCGTAAATATAGACTCTTGGCTTATATATAAATTTGAAAAATAGTTTTAGCATAGATTATGAATAAATAAAAAGAAAAGTGAGGATTAAATGAAGAATAATTTTTGGTTTGTGGTAGCGTGTGTATTAGTGTTTTTTGCAGGGTATCATATGAATGATGCGGCGGTATCTTTGCCAAAATACAAAGTTGCAGTGATTGATGTTCCGGAAGTTTTGGCACATTCCGAAGAAGTTCAAACTTTAAAACGTAATCAGGAAAAAGAGTTAACGGAATTGAATACTCTTATTTCCAAGGCACAAAATGAATTATTAAATGAACACGACAGGTCAAAATTATTGCAAAAAGAGGCTCAATATCGCAAAGAAATTTCTGCTAAAAGAGAAAGCATAGATAAAGAATATTCTTCAAAAATTGCAAAAATTAATGATGATATTAAGGTTATTATTTCCAAAGAAGCAAAAAAATCTAATTACAATCTTGTGCTACCCACAGGCATGGTAATTTCCGGCGGGGATGATATTACAGAAAATATTGTGCAAAAAATGAAATAATATATTAAACAAGGCTTGCTGCATTGTATGAACTTCTGACAAGTGGTCCTATTTGATAACGGGTTATTCCGATTGATGCAGCAAGTTCTTTTAATGTTTCATATTCTTCGGGTTTGTAATATTTTATGACAGGAAGATGTTCTTTAGATGGCTGGATATATTGTCCTATTGTAACCATATTACAGTCAACATCGTGTAAATCAGATAACGTTTCTTGAATTTGTTCGTAAGTTTCGCCTAATCCTATCATCATCCCTGACTTTGTTATAATATCGCTGTTTTCCTTTATGTATTTTAAAACCTTTAGTGAGTTGTCATAATTTCCTTGCGGACGGGCTGTTTTAAATACTGCTCTTACAGTTTCAATATTATGGTTAAATACATCAGGATGGGCTTTAATGATAGTATCAAGTGATTTTTTATTGTTTTTAAAATCAGGGGTTAGAATTTCAATTTTTGTGTCAGGGCAAAGTTCTCTAATTTGATAAATACAGTTTGCAAAATGTTCAGCTCCGCCATCAGGCAGGTCATCTCTTGTAACGGATGTTATAACAGCATATTTTAGTCCTAAATCTTTTACAGCATTTGCAATGTGTTTAGGTTCATTTATATCAAGTGGTTCTGGCTTTTGGCAGGTTATGTTGCAATATCTGCAATTTCTTGTACATATACTTCCCATAATAAGAAAAGTTGCGGTATTTTTTGTATAACATTCATTTTTGTTAGGGCATCTTGCATTTTCGCAAACGGTGTTAAGACAGTTTGTTTTAAGGATTTTTCTTACTGTTCTTGTTTTATCAGTATCAATTATCGGTCTTTTTAAAAATTCGGGTAATCTTTCGCGCATTTTCTTTCTTTCTTTTGTTTTATTATTATATAACAAATTTTTTCATGTTTGC
Organism: uncultured Clostridium sp.; assembly: GCA_964620875.1. Classification (GTDB taxonomy): domain Bacteria; phylum Cyanobacteriota; class Vampirovibrionia; order Gastranaerophilales; family Gastranaerophilaceae; genus Zag111. Next base: position 59,422 of record CAZUKK010000010.1, on the reverse strand, counting down.
TTTTTATGTAATTACGTTATATAAGTATATTATGAACAGAAAATAACAGGAGTAATTTAAATGAAAAAAACATTATTACTATTAACAATGATATCATTTTCGATAGTAGCTGCAAATGCGACAGAACCGTTATTATTAGAACCGTTGAGCCCGTATGTATTATCAACAACACCATCAGGTCAAGCGTATACATATACAGTTGCACCGGCTCAAAACGGAACTCAAGTTTATGTAAATAATAATAGTGGAGTTACCAATGCTGTGTACACTCCGGTGTTAGGCGAAAATATGATACCTCAGAATGCTGCAGCAGAAGGAAAACCAGTTCCTGCAAAACGTCAACCGAGAGTAAGAATACAAACAAAACAAAGAAGTCAAGGTAATTCTTATTGGAATGCAGGTGGTAAAGGTACAAAATCATTCTTTTAATAGATAAATACAATAAGTAAAAAGCTTCTGTTTAATACAGAAGCTTTTTCTTATATGAATTTTTGCGGATTTTTAGCTCTACAAATAGTTGTTGATTGTAAACAGTTATTAATTTTTAATTGTAATGAATACAATTAATGTTAACGTTGTAGTATAATTTATTTTACACAGCAAAAGGAGAGAAAATATGTCAAAAGCTAAAGCAAATATAGCAATATTAGGGGCTACAGGTGTTGTAGGACGAGAAATTACTAAAATTGTTGATGAATTAAATGTTGAATTTAATTCTATAAAATTTTTATCAAGTGCTAAAAGTGCCGGTACAAAACTTGAATTTCAAGGTCGTGAATACACTGTAGAAGAAGCAACACCGGAAAGTTTTGACGGTGTAAATATTGTTTTAGCTTCTGCGGGTGGGTCTACTTCTCAAAAATTTGCGCCTGAAATTGTGAAACGTGGCGGAGTTTTGATTGATAATTCTTCTGCTTTTAGAATGGAAGAAGATGTTCCTCTTGTTATTGCTTATGTTAATGATGAAGATTTGAGAAAACATAAAGGTATTATTGCTAACCCGAATTGTTCTACTTCTCAGTTGATGCTTGTTTTGAAACCGTTACATGAAAAATTTGGGATTAAAAAACTTATTGTTTCAACCTACCAAGCTGTTTCAGGTGCAGGATTGAAAGCTATTAACGAATTGACTGAAAATACAAAAGCAAAATTATCAGGTGAAGATTATACTCCTGATGCATTCAAAAAACCTATTGCTTTCAATGTATTACCGCAGATTGATGTTTTCTGTGAAAACGGTTATACAAAGGAAGAAATGAAAGTTGTTAATGAAACAAAAAAAATTCTGCATCTTCCGCAAAATTTACCTATATCTTGTACTGCAGCGAGAGTTCCTGTTTATAACGGACACTCAGAAGCTGTTGATATTGAGTTTGAAAAAGCGGTAACTCCTGATGAAGTTCGTGAAATTTTAAAAGATTCATTCGGGTTAAAAGTTATAGATAATCCGGATAATTTTGAATATCCGACAACATATGATGCTTCGGGTGTTGACCCTGTATTTGTCGGTAGAATTAGAAAAAATTTAGCGTTTGAAAACGGAATTTCATTATGGTGCGTTGCTGATAATTTAAGAATTGGTGCAGCATTGAATACTGTAAGAATTTGCCAAAAAGTTATTGAGATGGGATTGTATTAATCAAGAGGTATCTGTGGCAAAAATTGGAAATTTGATAAGTTCTATTCAGGTTGGAAAAAAGAAATTTAAAAATCCTGAATGGTGGAATACTACACATAAATTAAAAAAAGAAATTAAATATACGAAATACTGCAAGGCAAATTCTAATTTAAACAGTTCATATAGAGTTAATTCCGGTGTTGGAGAAAAGAGTGCAGACAGGATTATTTCAGAATACAGAAATGATTTATCGTCTGCCAAATATAAGGTTTTTGCGCCTTGGAATCCTATGTTTAGACCCTTTAAGCAGATAATTTTATTTCGCAAAAATAAAGCTTAATAAAACTTAAAAAATAGATAGATTCAGGCAATTATTTTTTTGAGGTATCTTTATATCTTCGGAAAAAGGAGAAATACAATGAATATGCCCCAATTAGAAATTAATGATTTAATAACAAATAATGTGTCGGAGGAATCTATTATGGAATTTGCTGATGTTAGTACAGTGAACGAATTTTTGAACAAGTATGCTAAAGAGTATCATACTTTTGATGAGGAAAGTTTCTTACTTCAGCTTGATTACTTGGATACTTTTTTTGGTGTATAATTTTTCAAATTTACGTATAAAAACCGTGGATTTTGTCTGCGGTTTTTTAGAATGTTAGGAATATTTTTTATTTATTATATAATTGAGAAAAAGGGGATATTTATGGGTCAAATTTTAAGGAGAGAAAACATAGCAGAGTTTGTTCGCAATCTGCAAAAAAGCGGCAAAACCGTGGTAACAACAAACGGATGTTTTGATATTTTACATGTCGGACATGTCAGGTATTTACAAAAAACTAAGTCTTTCGGGGATTATAGCGTTGTGTTATTAAATTCTGATAAATCTGTACGTTCAATCAAAGGTCCGACTCGCCCAGTGAATACGGAGTTAGATAGAGCTGAGGTCCTTTGTGCTTTGTCCTGTGTTGATTATGTCGTTTTGTTTGATGAAGATTCACCGAGGGATTTGCTGGATGAAATTAAGCCGGATGTTTATACAAAAGGTGCGGATTATACAATGGAAACATTACCCGAAGCTGATATTATGAAAAAAAATGGTACAAAAGTTGAATTTATAACTTTTGTTGAAGGTAAATCTACCACAAATACTATAGAAAAAATGAAACAATCATAATTAGGTTCAAAATTTATTGCTATAGTATTACTTTTTGTTAAAACAACACGACAAAACCGAGTTTTTTTGATAGAATGTGCATAAGAGATGAGTAGGGAATATAAGGAGTATAAAATGAAATCTTTTACAGTAGATGAAATTACGCAAATTGTAGGCGGAATGTTAACAAAGGTTCAAAGCCCTGAAATTACACGTATAGCACCACCTTTGTTGAGTGATGAAAATACATTGGCTTTAGCTTTGGGTGAAGAAGAAATTGCTAATTTGGCAAATTCAAAAGCAAAAGCAGCTTTAGTTCCGCTTGGAGTTCAAATTGACGGATTTACTACTATAGAAGTTGAAAGACCTCGTCTTGCAATGATGAAACTTTTGAACTTATTTTATGTTCCGCCTGTTGTGAATAAAGATATTCACCCTACAGCAGTGGTTGACCCTAGTGCAAAACTTGGTCAAAATGTTTGCATCGGACCAAATGTTGTTATTTCACAAGATGTTGTAATCGGTGATAATACAAAAATTTTAGCTAATTCTTATATTGGTGGCGGTGCAAAAATCGGTAATAACTGTTTCTTCCACCCATCTGTAAATATTGGTGATAGAGTACAGGTTGGAAATGATGTAATTTTGCATCATGGAGTATCTCTTGGAGCTGACGGATTCAGCTTTGTTACAGAAAATCCGAACAATATTGAAAAAGCAAGACAAGATGGTGAAGTTAAAGAAAATGATGTTGAACAAGTTATTTTCAAAATTCCTTCAATCGGTTCTGTTGTAATCGGTAATAATGTCGAAATTGGTGCAAATACTGCAATTGACAGAGGTACAATTGAGAATACTATAGTTGGAGATAATACTAAAATAGATGACCTTGTAATGATTGGACATAATTGTAGAATTGGAAAAGGATGTTTAATTGTTTCACAAGTTGGTATTGCCGGCAGTTGTGTAATCGGAGATAGAGTTGTAATTGCAGGTCAAGCAGGTTTAGCTGACCATATTTCAATTGGTGAAGATTCACTTATTGCTGCTCAATCAGGTGTTACAAAAAGCTTCCCTGCAAAATCAATTGTTGTTGGTGCTCCGGCTGTTCCAAGAAAAGAATTTATTAAACAATTGAAAATAATGAAAGATGCTCAAGATATTTTTGCAAGATTTAGAAAGTTTGAACCGATGTTAAAAGCATTCGAGGAAGCTCATCAAGAAGAGGCCGGAGTTAATTAATGGTTACATTAAAAAAAGAGGTTAGACTTTCAGGTAACGGTTTAATGAAAAATAAACCGTGCGATATTACTTTGTTTCCTTCAAAGTCCGGAAAGATAAGATATTTTGTGAAAGACAAAGATTCTTTTGTTGCAGATGTTGATCATGTTGTGTCAACCGACCATTGTGTTGTTATGGGAACAAATAGGGCTCGTGCAATGTTAACTGAGCATTTATCTGCGGCTTTGGCATTTTGTCATATTGATTCTGTTGATATCTGTATGACAGAAGAAGAAGTTCCGATTTTGGACGGTAGTTCTTTAGCGTGGGTTGAAGCGATAAAAGAAGCTGGTATAAACAGACCTTTCTTCACGAAAGAAAAATATTATACCGTATCAGAGCCGGTTTATTATTTGAATGGTAAAACAAGTCTTGTAATTTTGCCAAGTGATAAGCTGTTTATTTCATATGCAGTGAATTACGACCATCCGGATTTGACAAGAAAATTTGTCAATTATAATCCAAAAAACAAATATGAAATTATTGAAGCAAGAACATTTGGATTTTTCAGAGATTTGAAAAAATATCAGATGCTTGGGTTTGCGCAAGGTGTAACTCAAGAAAATACAGTTGGTTTAACTGATGATGGCGGTTATACTACAAATCTTCGTTCTGAAAATGAGCAAATTAAACATAAAATATTGGATTTGATTGGTGATTTATATTTAACAGGTGTAAATCCGCTTAACCTAAGATGTCAGATTCTTGCAAAAGAAGCAGGACATGCTGTTCATGTTAAAACTGCAAAGATGTTAAAAGATAAGTTGATAGAAATATAAGGAGAGAAAAATGTCAGAAGAATTAAATACAGAAGTTTTAAGTTTTGATATTATGGATATTATGAATATGATTCCTCACAGATATCCGTTTTTACTTGTTGATAGAATTACAGAATGCGTTCCGGGAAAAATGGCTAAAGGTTATAAAAATATGACTATGAATGAAGGATTTTTCCAAGGTCATTTCCCTAATAATCCTATTATGCCTGGGGTATTACAATTAGAAGCTATGGCACAATGTTCTGCACCTATCATTATGACAATGCCTGAATACAAAGGTAAATTGGCTTTATATGCAGGTGTTGACGGTGTTAGATTTAAAAATATTGTAAGACCGGGTGATAGATTTGAAATGGAAATTGAAATGACAAAAATAAAAGGCCCTATCTGCAAAGCTCACGGTATCGGCAGAGTTGACGGTAAAGTTTGCGTAGAAGCTGATATGATTTTTGCGTTGAAATAAATTTTTAAAACTAATATAAAGAAAATGCTTTTGCAATTTTGCAAAAGCATTTTTTGTTGTGAGTGTGCAATATATTGGTTGTAACAAAATGTAAACTCAAATTTAAATGGTTAAAAATCACTTATAGCCAGTTATTTAAGGATATTTATCCTTAAATAAGAAGAAATTATACTAAAGATTAATAAAAAATATTCCGAAAGAAGATATAGCGAAAAATATTTAATTCGGAGTAAGAATGTCAACAAACGGGATTAATTTTGGTAAAAAATCGCAAATAGATTTTAATAGTTTTGGTGCAGGCTTGAAGCGTGATGCATTAAAAACTGATGCGCAAAAATCTATTTTTGATTCAATTGACTCCGATAAAAATGGAGTGTTAGACAAATCCGAATTAGAAGCATTCCAAAAGAATTTGGATGAGAATGGGGATGGTAGCGTAGAGAAAAAAGAAGTAGATAAATATTTTGAAAAAATGTCGTCATTTTTCAATCCAAATGGTGGAAAAGTTGATAAAAAACAAAACCAAGCTGAGATGTTGCAGTTTTTACAAGAATATGGTGCAAATACAGAAAATATAGCATCTTCTGAAACAACAGAAGAAAATGGTGTAAAAACTGTAACGGTAAAATATAAAGATAATACAACAGAATCTGTTGCTGTTGATTCAAAAACAGGTAATGTTACAACAACAAAAACGGATGCCGAGGGTGTTGCAGAAACGGAAGTAAAAACAAGTGATGGTACACTTGTTTCTTCGAGTTTTAAATCTGAGGAACGTTCAGCAACTATTGAGTTTGCCGCAGATGGAAAAACTCCGGCAAAAATGACTGAGACTGTCGGAAATCAAAATTCGGTTACGGAATTTGGTTCTGATGGAAGTACGCCTGTAAAAACTGTTATTACAGATACAACGGATAATAGTACAGCAACCATAACTTATGACGAAAGCGGTAATCAAGTTGCAATGGATACTAAAAAAGGTATTGTAAGTCAACATTTTGAATACGACGAAAATGGTCAACCGGTTCTAAAATCACAAGTTGAAAATGAAGGTATACCTGCAAAAGAGAAAAAATCCGAATTTACATATAATGAAAGTGGCACGATTACTCAAACAATAACAGAGAATGGTAAAACTACCGTTAGAACTTTGAGTTCTGGCGGTGTGCCGATGTCAGAAGAAATTCAAGAGGATGGTAAACCTGCAATTCACCGTCAATATTATGAAAACGGATATTTAGATAAAACAACTGATGCTAACGGTAATGAAGTTCAAAATCTATATTCAAATGACGGTACACCTTTAGCACAGGTAAAAACTATTAATGGTAAAGAATATTCAGTAGAATATGATGGTGATGGTACAAAAGTTATTGTCCAAAATAATGAAGCTCCGGCAGCGATTGCTCAAAAATTCGGATGTTCGGTTCAAGATTTGCTTGCAGCGAATTCAGATAAAGTTAAAGGTAAAGCACCTAATCAGTACTTTTTGGTAGGTGAAGAAATTACTGTTCCTGGAAAACATCTTGAAGCAGATAATAAAAACTTGATAAAAAGAGGTTCTGCTTTAGAAGAACAGCAAAAATATGCCGAAGCAACAGCTAGAGAAGCTCAATATAAAGCTATGGGTATGGTAAATACTCAAGGCAGAGGTACAAAAATTACGGCATCTGACGGTAATACTTACACTGTAATAGGACAATGCGGCAGAGAACGACAACTTGCAAAATCAGCAAATGGTGAAATTGTTACTATTTCTCATGATGGTCATGTTTTAAAACAAGAATATGTTTCCTTAACTAATTTATATGATAATGGTGAAAAAATAAATGGTAAAATAAACGTTCGACAACCTGACGGTTCTTTAAAAACTGAAACTTGGAAGTTTGTAAAAGTAGGTGATTTGCCGGATGGTTCTTCTTCTGTTATAGATAGCAAAGGTAAAACTCATATTTTATCTAAAAATGGTGTTTGTATTGATCAAGAATATTATGCAATTTCAACTGATGTTAAAATGGCTCAAACAACTACCGTAGCCTTGATTGAAAATGAGTTGAACAGTGCGCAGGCAGCTTTTGATGCGCAAATGGCTAGAGATGGTTGGGCTGGAGATACTGCAGATGGAGTTTCAAAAATATGGAATAATCCTATTGGAGACGCTTTAGGTATAAGTACAGGAAATACCGCAAGTCGTGTCAGAGAGGATTTAAAAGCATATCGTCAAAATATAAATGCTCTAAAAACAGCTGCAAGTCAAGGTGAAGCTCAATTTAAAGCTAAGTTCAAAGAAATATATGGTGTAGAGTACAATCAACAGGCTATAGCACTATATTATAAAAATCCGACACCTGCAAATTATAAAAAAGCATTTGGTACTAAAAATGATATTGGTACTCGAGTTGCAAAATATAATCAATCTCAAGAAACAGGTGCTGCAGTTGTTAAAACAACAGTGAAAGTTGGTGCTGCGATTGCGGTTGGGGCTTGTACCGGTGGAACAGGCGCAGCGGCAATTCTTACCGGTATGGCTGTTACCGGAGGTACGACATTTCTTGTGGGAACTGCGGTTGATGCTTCAGACAGAGCATCTAGTAAAAATGGTTTGAGTATGGATGAATTTAAAGGAATTATGGGTGAAAATGCAGTTGACGGTGCAGTTGCCGGATTAACTTTTGGTGTAGTCAAAGGTGCTCCAATGATTAGAGGTGTTGGAAAGGTTACTGGTGGATATAATTCAGCTGCAAATTCTATCGGTAGTCGGGTAACTAAGTTTACCGGAAATCAAACTGCAGGTAGAGTTACTACTTCAACTGTTAATGCTGCGGGTGAGCAGCTTTCTGAAACTGCAGTTGATGAATCACTTTCCGCAGGAGCTAATGCTCTTGGATTTAATGGTGCAGATAAGTTCTTGGCAGAGGATGCTACGGCGAATGGAATTGATAAATTTGCATCTTGGATGAGACGAACTGCAACATAAACATTACGAAATGTAACAAAAAATCAAGCTATTGAAATATATACTTTATTATATACTTTATATATATGTAAACATTAAATAAACACGAGAGATACTAAGAGAGAGATTTTTAATACCGTTTAAATAAAGAGAGACAATTTCCTATTCCTAATTCCTAAAAAGATTTTTCCCCGCAAAAGCGGGGCTTTTTTTATTTAATAATATTTAAATATGCTTGCAATCTTAGGTTGTTCTTTCTACAATTGCATAAAAAGGGGTATATGTTTAATTATGACTATAATAAATGATATTTTTACTGTTCATACAAAGGGGAATACCGATATAATAGATATTACGCCGCAAATTAGAAATGTTGTGTACAATCATGGACTGCAAAATGCCGTGGTATTTGTTTATGCTCAAGGAAGTACGGTTTCTGTTACAAATATTGAATTTGAACCTGGATTGTTGGTAGATTTGCCCGAAGCATTAGAAAGAATTGCACCTGTTGATAAAAATTATCACCATGATGAGATGTGGCATGACGGTAACGGATATGCACACGTTAGGGCTTCTATTGTCGGAAACTCAACTCATGTTCCTTTGATTGACGGAGTTTTACAGCTTGGGCAATGGCAGCAGGTTGTTCTTGTTGATTTTGATAACAAGGCAAGAGCAAGAAAAGTTAATGTTCAAATAATTTATTAATTAATGTCATTCCGAACTTGTTTCGGAATCAGGGGGGAGGTTGGGCTTTCAGCCCAATAAATAGTCTGAAACATGTTCAGGATGATACAGGCAGATTTAAGGGTTAGTGATAAATATTTACCCCCACCACACACTAAATGTCCAGTCCTGTGAACATTTCAAGAGAAGTTACGTTTTGCAGAAGTGGAAAATCTTCTATATTGTTATTTTTTACAAAATCAAGGGCTTCATTTCTTGCAATTTCAAGGATTTTTGCATCTCGAACAATGTCTGAGATTATTAAATCAGGTAATCCGCTTTGGCGAGTTCCAAGAAATTCTCCAGGACCTCTTAATTGAAGATCTTTTTCAGCTATGACAAATCCGTCGTTAGTTTGGGTCATAATACTCAAACGTTCACGGGTTTCTTGAGTTTTGGAAGATGTTATCAATATGCAGTATGATTGTAGTGAATTTCTGCCGACACGACCTCTTAATTGGTGTAGTTGCGAAAGCCCAAATCTTTCGGCATTCTCAATTACCATAACTGTTGCATTTGGAACATCAACCCCGACTTCTACAACTGTTGTTGAGACCAAAATATTGTATTTCCCGTCTTTAAATTCTTTCATTACTTTATCTTTTTCGTCGTTTTTGAGTTTACCATGTAGCAGTCCTATTTTATATTCCGGAAATACTTCATTTTGAAGTCGTTCAGCTTCTTGAGTTGCGGCTTTTGCAGACAGAGTTTCGCTTTCATCAATTAGTGGATATACAATGTAGGCTTGTCTTCCTTGGTTAACTTCTTGACGTATTAAATCCCAAACTTGTTTATGAGAGCCTGTCAGTGTTGTAATTATAGGCTTTCTGCCTTTTGGTAGTTCATCTATTATTGTTAAATCCAAATCTCCGTGGACTGTCATGGCTAATGTTCGTGGTATTGGTGTTGCTGTCATTGTGAGTATTTGGGGATTATGGGATTTCTTTTTGAGAACATTTCTTTGTTTTACCCCAAATCTGTGTTGTTCATCTACAACAATTGCTCCAAGATTGTTAAATTCAACGTTTTCCTGAATAAGTGCATGTGTACCGACAGCAATATGAGTTTGTCCGTTTTTCAAATCGGTTTCAAATTTTTGACGAACTTTTTTCCCGTGGCTTCCCAAAAATAATCCGACACTAAGTCCCATCGGAGTTAACCATTGGACTAAATTGTTATAATGTTGCTGGGCAAGAATTTCGGTTGGCGACATAAGTGCACCTTGGTAACCATTTTCAATGCCGGCAAGAAGCATGATTGTTGCAACGACAGTTTTTCCGCTTCCGACATCTCCTTGCAGGAGTCTTTGCATTGGGGTTTCTGAATTCATGTCGTTTAAGATTTCGTTAATTGCGTTTTTCTGTCCTGTTGTCAATTCAAAAGGCAGACTTTTTATAAATTTTTGTACAAGTCCGTCTTTATGAACTTTTAGTGCATAAGAGGAGGTGTTTTTTGCTGTATTTTCTCTGAGGCGGACAAGTTTTAATTGTACTAAAAATAATTCTTCAAAGATTAATGAAAATCTTGCATGCTCAAGATTATTGATAGATTTCGGGAAATGGATTTGTTCAACTGCAGTTTTTTTATCCATTATTCCGAGCCGTTCACGAATGTTATCAGGGATGATATTTTTAATATCATTTTTGTAAAGTTCAATTGCATTGAAGATAGCTTTTCTCAGAGTTTTAATACTTAAACCTTCGCAAACCGTATAAATTGGGACAATTCTTGCAAGATTTAAGTTGTTTTGTTTTTCTTCCAAAAATTCCCCGCTCATAATTGAATATGTCGGTTTATCCATGGTTAACTTATTGTCGTAAGAGTTATATTTTACAACACCTGAGACTATAATTCCTGCATTTTGCGGAAATTGTGATTTCATTCGCTGCAGGACATATTTATTTCCTTTTGCATTAAAAAAACTCAGTTCAAATTTCCCGCTTTCATCGGCAATTACAACTTTTGTAACTGCAAGATTATTTCTGGTATTAAATGTTGAAACGGATTTTATGTAGCCGAAAACGGTTGTAGTTTGTCCTTCTTTTAAATTTTTAATCAGTGTTCTTGAGGAGTAATCAATATGTTTTTTGGGGAAATACATCATTAAATCCTGAGCAGTAAATATTCCGAGTTTGTTAAATTTATATGCAACTTTTGGACCGACACCTTTTATATACATTACATCAACTTCAGATGGATGTTTGAGTCTTTGAAGTTGCATTGTTTCTTCTTCTTGTTTTGCATTACGTTCTTGTTGTAAATCGGCTTTTATTACTTTAATCAGGTGTTCAATGGCTTTACGTCTGTCAGGAACAGATGAATATGGATAAACCTCGAACGCTTCCATTACTACTGCCCAGCGAGGATTTTTGTTTGAATTTTTATAGTTTTTTTTTGCCTCATTTTTGATAAAGCTTGAAAATTTTTGAGTTTTCCCATGGATGTCAATATAGCGGTATTTAATTTCAATATCTATTGCGGCTTTTATTTTATCAAGATTGTCAACCATATTTAAGCTTGTTTCTCCCCATAAAAGTTTATCATAAAGTGGTATTTTAGTAAATTTAGGTAAATTTATTCTCAAAAAATATCAAAAAATAATTTGTCTGTGGTTTTATAGAAATGTGAGTATTGGAAAAATAATGAATTTACCTCGAATAACAAGAAATTTTACGCTTGCACTTGTTGCAGGCAGTTCAATTGCGGCTGCTCCGCTTTTGGCATCTAACAGTAATTCTGTTCAGGGTGATACTTTTGAATATACTCAAACTCAACAAACACAAAAGGTTTCACCAAAGGGAACAGTTGATGAAGCGGTATTAGCAAACGCTCCAAGTCCTGAAGTTGTTGTTCAGGGGAAAAAACGAAAAGCTGTTATTGTTGTAGATATTACTAATAATATTTTGTACAAATATAATAAGGATGGCGAAGCGGAAATTGCATATTCTGTTGCAAGCGGTAAGGCTTCAACTCCGACAACTCTTGGCGCAAGGGTTGTAACACATGTTGAAACTTATCCTTATCGAAGTGCTCCTGCTTCAACAAAAAGACGAAAACATCCGAAAGATTATGGTCCGAAAATAATTATGCTTGAAATGCTTAATACAAAAACCGGAGAAACTTGGTCTAACGGAGAATTTATTCACGGAAATAACAAACCTTCAAGCTTAGGAACTCATGCTTCAGGCGGTTGTATTCGTATGGATAACGAGGTTATTGTAGAATTAGCTTCACAGGTTAAAAGAGGCGATGTGGTTCTTGTAAAAGAGTAATTAGTTAGGTTTTGCAACTACCCTTTTATACATATTGCCATGAGGTGCACTATTGCCGAGTTTTATAATTCTTTCTAATGCAAATTTTAGTGGATTGGTTCGTTTTTCAGCTCGATATTCTATGACTTTTGCTGCTTCATAATCATCAAATGTTCTGGCAACAAGATCATGTTTTGGTACATATCTGGTGATTTTTAGAGTAGGAAACCCTTTTTCATTTGTTGTGAGTTCAACCTTAAGTCTTACTTTTAAGTATGAACTATCAATATTTTTTCTTGCTGTATTTAGTTTTTCAAATTTGTCATGAGCGACAGCATAGTCAACGATTTGTTTTAAGTCTTCTGTGTGTACAAATTTCGCACCAAATGCAGTGCGGTTGTTTGAGATATTATTTCTGATTTCCATATAAATTTTACCTGTGAAGTTTTACTATTTATTAGAAAAAGAAATAAAATATTTTTTGCTAGTGTATAAAAATTTAAAATAAAGATTGTTGTGAAGAATTTTGGGTTTTGTATCCAAGATGTCTATAGCCCTCAGGTGAAACCTTTCTGCCTCGAGGTGTTCTTTGTAACAAGCCTGCTTGTAATAAAAACGGTTCGCAAACATCTTCCAAAGTTCTTGAATCTTCTCCTATCGCTGCGGCTATTGTTTCAATTCCGACCGGACCTCCGTCGTATTTTTCTATGATTAATTGTAAAAGATTTCTGTCTGTTGTATCCAGTCCGAATTCATCAATTTTTAGAATATCAAGAGACTCATTTGCAATTCTTTCATTAATTTTTCCGTTATGTTTAACGATGGCGTAATCGCTGACTCTTTTGATAAGTCTGTTGGCAATACGAGGAGTTCCTCTGGAACGTTGTGCAATTGCGTATGCACCTGCTTCGTCAATATCAATATCTAAAATATTCGCTGTTCGTTTGATAACTTGAGAAAGTTCTGAATTGGTATAAAATTCAAGTCTGTGAATAATTCCAAATCTGTCTCTTAAAGGACCTGAAAGTTCTCCGGCTTTGGTTGTTGCACCAATTAATGTAAATTTCGGTAATGGTACTCGTAAAGTTTTAACAGTTTGGCTTTTTCCAGTTGTCATATCAAGGTAAAAATCTTCCATTGCCGGATACAAAATTTCTTCAGCAACCTTGTTGAGTCTGTGAATTTCATCAATAAAAAGAATTTCGCCTCCTTGTAATGACATCAAAATTCCGATGATATCACGAGGTCTTTCAAGTGCAGGAGCAGAGGTAATTTTTATATCAACACCCATTTCCTGCGCAATTACACCTGCCAATGTGGTTTTTCCAAGTCCCGGCGGACCGTAGAATAATAAATGGTCAAGCGGTAATTCTCTTTTCTTTGCTGCTTGAATGGTTATTTTTAAAGTATCTTTTAGGGCAGATTGTCCGATATATGTATCAAATGATTTTGGTCGGATACAGTTTTCAAAGTTTTTATCCAATTCAATAGCTTCCGGTTTTACTACAGGATTTTTTTTCTGAACCGGAGTTATTGAGTTAAAATCATTATCATCTGCTATAATACTCATTTTCCTACCTTTGATACTATCATAACATAAATTTCATATTAGGATAAATTGTTAATACTTAATTCGGTAATTTAAAGTAAAAATTATTGTAACAAAAACTTAATATTTCTTTTAAAATCCTAAAGAATTAAAGAAAAATGTCGTAATCATGAGTAAAGCAAGGAATGACTAAAGTCGAAAGGATTACGAAAACTTATGGGATTGGCAGCTTCACAAGCTAGATTTTTAGGATTAACAGCTAGAAAAGCTAACTGTGAATACAAATCAACAGATTTGGCTCAGCAAAAGCTGAATATTACAAATCAGTTGGCGGCTATTTCTAATGACTATTCTAATGCTATGAATGCAACAAAACTAATTTGGTCAAATGAAACTGTTGCAGATATTGATATGAATTATAACTTGCTTATGATGCCTTCTGCGGCTAATGATTATAACCCTTATTTAATTACAACTAAATCAGGATCAGTTGTTTTGAATAACGAATACGCAGCAGCAGCTAAAGCTGCAGGAATCTCAAAATGTGGCGGTTTCGGTTCTCAAGAACAAAGAGATAAATTTATAGCAGCATTATCAGGTGCAGGAGTAATAACAAAAGAAACAGCTCAAGCTATTACGCAGACAGATTATGATAATGTTAAATATGTAAATGGTGCTATCGAGCTTGGAACAGGTGTTAACGGTCCTACAGGTGTAAAAACTTGGAATCCGTTTGCAGGTGTCGGCGGTGAACCAATGGATAAATCAACAGTTAATGCTATGCAATTAACTGATTTAATCATGAGTGAAAATTTTGGTCAAATGCAAATTGATTGGAATGCTCTTGTTACTGATAAAGATATAGAAAATTATAATAATGGTAAAGCCGACAATGAAAAAATTCCGGCTGGTACTATCTCTACAATGGAATATGAAAATGAATTGAAAAGATTAAATAATTTAATTTCTTCTGTTGCTAAAAATAATATTGTTGGTAATACCTACGTTGTAGGTCAATTGCAGTCAGATTTAAGAAATTATGAAAATGCAAATCAAGCAAATAAAGACAAGCAAGAATACAAAGATAAAGTTACAGAATTTCAAGCTTTGATTTCATATGCTCGTAATGGGGTGTTGCCTGACGGTGCTACAGCTGATGACTATGCAAAAAAGATTTCAGAGCAAATTATTTTTGATAGAGAAAAATATAAAAATGAATACAGCAATAAACATAAAGATTTTATTGTAGCAAGTTTGTTTAACACCAGTGGTACTAAAATTGAATCAAATTATAATATCATGGTGAATGACCTTAAAGTTTCATCTGCAGGTAATTTAAAAGAACTTACCATAGGTGATTTACTTGCTCAGGATATTACTCTTGTTTGTAACAAGGGTGATGTAGAAGATACAAAAGCTTTTGCGAAAAATATAGAAGACATATTCAAAACAATTGCAAAAGTTTTCGGATATTCTCCAGATGAAGATTTGTCAGGTCGTGGTTTAAATCTTGACGAGGCTTCAAAAGAAGCGTTGAACTTTGCTTATTATATGACAATAAGACAGTTTTCTAAAGTTACAAGCTTAGGTTCAAACACAGATAAATCTTTAACTTCAAATAGTGCGTTCTTATATTCAAGTCAATATAATACAATTTGTACAGATACTGACGGAAAATATGCTGCAGTTAACTTATCTAATATGTTATCTTCATTCTTAACCTATTATGATAACTATTTGAGCGGATTGAATTCCTCTTATTTGGTTGTTAAATCTGTTGAGGAATCTATATTTGTAACTCAAAATCCTGATTATTATTATATTGCTCAAGACGATGAAGATTTAGCAAAAATTACTAACGTTGACAGAAATGCTGATTTCTACGACCAATTATATAATAATATCCTTGCTCACGGTTGGAGAGAAGATGTTTCAATCACTGATAGCGAATATCTTGAAAGTGCATTAAAAGATGGCAGATATTCATTAAGCTCGTTAAATGAAGACGGTTATTATTACCAAACTCGTTATAACCAGGTTAAATATCTGGTTGAAGTTACAGATACAGACGCTATTGCAAGAGCAGAGGCTGAATTTACTGCAAAAAAAGCTGAATTGACTTATAAAGAAGATTCAATCGATATTAAATCTAAGAATTTGGATGCAGAAATTGCAGCACTGAATGCTGAATATGATTCAGTTAAAAGCTTAATACAAAAAGGCATTGATATTGCATTTAAATTGTATCAATAGTTTTTGTTACTTATCTCTATGTCCGGTTTTTAATCTATGGTCAATATCGGCTGTTTTGTGGTTTGCTTCAAGTTTACCTTTAATTAGGTGATAAGCTAAAACAATTGCACTGCCGACCCCTGCAATAATTTTTCCGGATTTACTCATATTCATTAACGGATGGCGAATTGTGTTCCAAAGAGTTGGACCTTCTTTAGTGAATGCTTTTGGTAATGATTTAAATAACCAAGAGCCTGCAAGTAAAGAAACTCCTGTCGCTGCTCCATATACTATACCTTTAGCGGTTGCTCCAATCATTTGTCCTGTAGTAGTGAAGAATTTCCAAATGTTAGCAATTCCACCTTTTATTGATCTGGACTTTTTCTCTCCTTGTTTGGGAGCTTTTGATGAAGATTCAAATGTGTCAACGTTTGGTTGTTTGTTTTCTTCAATCACAGGTGCAGTGCTTGCAGAAAAGCTCTGTTGAGGTTTTGCCGCATTTCTTTGAACTGCTGCTTGTATTAAATTAGTATTTGAATTAACTTGTTCTATTCCTACCATCATGACACACTCCTTATTATTTATAAAAAACTTAATCTGAGTTTTTTTGCCATAGAGTACATAAATCTTTACATTCCGAATAACGACAATTGCGGAACATTACCTTCATCATTATTATTATTTACCATTTTCTTTCGAGATGCAAGGTTATTTGAAAAATCTTTCTGCATTTTTAACATTAAATCTTCAGAACGCCTGATAACAGATTTTGGTAAACCTGCCATTTTAGCTACTTGAATACCGTAACTTTTACTTGTTCCGCCTTGTACAATTTTTCTCAAGAATTCAATTTCGCCGTTTTGTTCGGCAACCGTAATTCTGTAATTTTTAATTTGCGGATATGTTTTTGTCATTACGTTTAGTTCGTGATAGTGGGTTGCAAAAATACATCTGGTTTTTAATTTTGTTGCGATATATTCTGCAACGGACCAAGCTATTGCAACACCGTCATATGTGCTTGTTCCTCTGCCAATTTCATCAAGAAGGATGAAACTTCTGTCGGTTGCAGAGTTCAAGATATACGAAGTCTCAATCATTTCAACCATAAATGTTGACTGACCAAGTGTTAAATCATCGCTAGCTCCGACTCTTGTGAATACTTTATCGACAAGACCGATTTTTGCATAATCCGCAGGTACCCAAGAACCAATTTGAGCTAAGATTGCAATTAATGCATTTTGTCTCATATATGTTGATTTACCTGCCATGTTTGGACCTGTAAGTATCATAAATTGAGTAGTGTCAATTGAGTTAGATTTTAGTTCCAAATCATTTGCAACATATTCACCAAGAGGTAAAATCTTTTCTAAAACAGCATGACGTCCGTTCTTGATTATAAAGTCGTCAGAATTATCAATTTCCGGTTTGCAGTAATGATTTTCAACCGCAATAACTGCCAAAGAATTTATAACATCTGCTTGTGCAATGCAGTCAGCAATTTCTCTTATTTTTATAACAAATTCTTTTGAGTATTCTCTGAAATCACTGAACATTTTGTATTCAAGTTCTGTTGATTTGAATTTTGCAGATAAAACATCATCTTCATGTTTTTTGAGTTCAGGGGTGATAAATCTTTCCGCATTTACAAGAGTTTGTCGTCTGATATAATGCTGAGGAACAAGGTTTGTGTTTGAATTTGTAACCTCAATAAAGTACCCGAAAACTTTGTTGTATCCGACTTTTAAATTTCTGATTCCGGTAGTTTCTTTTTCTCGTTCTTCAAATTCATTTATCCAATTTTCACCACCAGTCAGAAGTTCTCTGAAATAATCAAGTTCTCCGCTAACACCTTCTTTAATGATTCCGCCTTCTTTTATCTGTATTGGCGGGTTATCAACTATGGTATTTTCAATAAGTTTAGTATAATCGGAAATTTCTTCACTATATTGTCTGATTTTTGCAAACATATCGTGGTCAAGGGTTTCTGTTATATCAAGCAATTCAGGTAAAATTGAAAGTGAAATCTTCAAACCGATAAAGTCTTTCGGACTTGCAGAACCGTTGCTCATACGAGTTGCAAGTCTTTGAATATCATAAATTTTTTCAAGAGTTTCTGTTAATGCATATCGAATGTTTTCTTTTTGTACAAGTTCGGATACGGAATCTTGTCTTGAAGTAATATCTTCAACATTTTTTAACGGTTGGCAAATCCAATTTTTTAGAAGTCTTGCCCCCATGTTTGTTTTGGTTTGATCAATTGCCCATAGCAAAGAACCATATTTGTTCTTTTCTCTTAATGTTTCTGTTAATTCAAGATTTTTTCTGGTTGAAGCATCAAGAATCATGTATTCTGATAATTCATAAGGTTCAATCCTGTCAAATTCAGGCATGTTACCTTTCAGGGTTTCCCATACATAAGCAAGCAGTGCTCCTGCAGCCCTAAATCCAAGCCTATATTTTGAATATCCGAAACTTTCCAAACTTTTTGTTTTGAATACTGCTTTTAAATTTGTTTCAGCAAAATTAGGTTCAAAAACAGACATAGGAATTTTTGAACAATTATATTTTTGAACGATTACGTCCGGTAAGTCTATTATTTCATCAGGTACAATTTGAAAAGGTTTAATTTCTTGTCTGATGCTTGGTGCAACAATTTCAGATGGATTTAATCTTGCAAGTTCTGCCAAAATCATATTCAAATTAGCTTGAGTTGTTTTGAATTCTCCTGTCGAAATATCTGTGTATGAAAATCCAAATGTATCACTTTTTTCATCTTTATAAATTGCACAAATATAGTTGTTTGAATTTTGATTAAGCAGATTACTTTCTGTTAGTGTTCCTGCGGTAATAACCCTTGTTACACCTCTTTTTACAAGGTCTTTGGTTAATTTCGGGTCTTCCAATTGGTCGCATATTGCAACCTTGTAGTTCTTTTGAACAAGTTTTTCTAAATAATTATCGGCAGCCTTAGCAGGAATTCCGGCTAAAGGTACTCTGCCTATTGCTGAACCGGCATCCCTTCCTGTGAGAGTTAATTCTAATTCTTTAGACATAACAATAGCATCTTCAAAGAATGTTTCGTAAAAGTCGCCAAGCCTGTACCATAAAAGAGTATTAGGATTTTCTTTTTTTATATTAAGATACTGACGCATAACGGGCGTTGTATCTTCCGGATTAACTTCCCAACTGTTTATATATTTGATTTCAGATTTGCTCATATTATAATATTTTTATATCAAAAGTGTGAGGATTTCAACATGGGTTGTTTAAAAAATGTTACAAGAGCTGTGTTTTTGACCGTATTGATTGCAGGTTTTATTGCCCTTGGTGGTAAGGATATGCTGTGGAATAAGGTTAAAGACTATTTAAACCCTAGTAAAGATGTTGTAATCGAACGAGCTCAAAAAATAGGTGATTTTTCTAAAATAAATAAGGAGTTTGAAATAGAAAAAGCGGCTGCAGTTTTGGGTTATAGTGCAGTTTTAGCTGAACATAAAGCTTCGGGACAAAAGATGCTTGTTGTAGATTCCGGTAAAAAAGTTCTCCTAACTCAAGAAGATATAATAGCTTCAGATACTGAAGATAGAATTTTGTCGGTAATTAAAAAAATCAAATACCAATCTGCTGCGGTTGAGGAATTTCACGTAATCGAAAAGGGTTCAATGCATTCTTACGGCAAAGATATTCCATATGCGAAATTTAGAGCCAGATTGAAAAAAGTTCCTATTGGTGAAATTTCAGGAATAATTTCTGTTGTAAAAGACGAAAAAGGTAACGATAAAGTTCTGGTTTCTGTGAATGAAAAAGACCGATATTCTCAACTTATTTCAAATGAATTTTTTAAGGAAATTAAATAACCAAATTTAAGATGACGTACACGTTTTGCAGGTTGGGCATACTTGCCCAACCTCAAATTCTATTATTTTGTAACAACTGATAAAATGTAATTACCTGTAAAATATTTGTTTGCGACATCGATAATGTCTGCATCTGTTACGCTGTTTATTAATTCCTCGTATTTATCTTTGAATTCATAACCTCTGCCGGTTGTTTCGTACCAGCCTACATTGATTGCTTTATCAAGGTTTGTTTCAAGTCCTATTATATGATTTCCGAGTAATTTTTCTTTTGCATCTTTTAATTCTTTATCTCCGACGTATTCTGTTTTTAATCTTTTAATTTCGTTAAATAAACCTTGTTTTGCTTTATCTAATGTATTAGGATTTGTTCCGATGTAAAGCATAAAACTTCCTTTTAAAATATTTGGAGAATATCCTGAGCCAAGTTGATATGCTAATCCTTCTTGTTCTCTCAAATCTTTAAAAAGTCTGGAACTCATACCTGTTCCAAGTATTGAATCTATAACTTGCAAAGTTGCGTAATCTTTTTGATTTAATACTCCGTTTACCTGCCAGCCAAGAAGTATCCATGCTGTTTCGGTCGGCATTTTTATTGTATTTGTTCTTGGTGAAGAAATTGTTGTAATTCTTGATGAATTGTTATTATAATCAAAAATTTGGCAGTTTCCTTTGCTTGTAAATATTTTATTTAATTCCTGAATTGTTTTATCAATATCAACATTTCCATTGATGGAAATAACGATATTTTCAGGAGTAAATATTGAGTTATAGTATTCTGTTATGTCTTCTTTTTTTATGTTCGGAATATTTTTTTCTAAAACTTTTGATGAGATTGAGTATGGTGTATCTTTGTAAATTAAATCTCGATATTCTTCAACTGCTTGTTGAAGTGCAATATCTTTTTGCTGTTTGATTGAACTTAATTTATCGGATTTAACTTTTTGGATTTCATATTCTTCAAAAGTTGCGTTATTTACAACTTCATTAAGAAGTTCTAATGTTTTGTTATATTCATCTTTTGTTGTCAGGACTGATATTGAAAACGCATCAGCTCCGCTTGACGGAGTTATTTTAATTCCGTTATCTTCCAGAATTTGCGAAAGTTCAAGAGAGGTATAGTTTTGTGTACCTTTCATAATTGTTGAGGCTGTAAGGTTTGCAGTTCCCGGGATTTTGTCTAATAACTGTCCGCCTTTTGCGTTGATACTCATTGCAATTATATCGTTGGTTGTGTTTTGGGTATATAAAAGTGTTGCACCATTTGTTAATTGGTATTTTTTAGTACCGTTTTGCTCGCTGATAAGTTCTGCTGAATTTGAGTTTTGGGTAATATTTGTAACAGGAATATCTTTTGAAGCTTCCGGCATGATTATTGATAGTGCACTTTTTTCAAGTCCTAAATACTTGTTCGCAACTCTTTTTACGGAGTCTTTTGTTACACATTTTATGTTGTTTAAATAGTTATCATAGAATTTTATATCATTTGTCAGAGCTATGGTATAGCCGATTTCCGTTGCGATATTTGTTATTGACTCTCTTGAGTAATATGTACTGCGCTCAATAATATTTTTTGCTAAAGTCAGTTGTTCCTCTGTTACTCCATCTTTTTGGATTTTTTGAATTTCGTCAAAAATTGCTGTTTGAACTTGTTTGCATTTATCAGGTTCAAAATTTGCGCTTATATAAAAAATCCCGTCATCTTTTGATGTTGAATTTCCAGCATCAATTGAATAAGCAAGTCTTTTCTTTTCTTTAAGAACTTGGTTTAAAACAGATGAACGACCTTCTCCAAGAATTGTTGCAAGCACGTCAAGTGCGTAAGCATCTTTATCATCAATTGATACTCCTCGAAATCCTACGAGCATGTATCCGCTGTTTGTTTGGAGGTATTCAACTTTTTTTAGTTGTTTTGAAAGCGGAAGTTCTTTTGGGTAAATATTTTTCATTTGTTTTTTAGGTTCAGAGTTAAATGTTTCTTTAATTCTTTCCAAAACATGGTTTGTATCAACATCTCCTATTACAATGGTAATCATATTTGCAGGAGAGTAGTGCTCATTATAGAAGTTCAATATTTGGTCTCTGGTAATGGTTTCAATGATTTCACTTTTACCTATAACTTTCCTTTTGTAAGGATGTTCCGTATACATCATGGAGTTAAGATTTTCGTGCAGAATTTTTTTAGGTGATTTCAAATCTTTATTTATTTCTTCTAAAACAACCTTTCGTTCTTTTTCCATTTCGTTTCTTGGAATAAGAGGGTGCATCATCATATCGGCATGTAATTCCATAGCCAAATCAAAATCTTTTGACGGAATAGTTACGTAATAATGGGTAAAATCTTTACTTGTTGCAGCATTTGTTATTGCTCCTTTTGTTTCTAAAATTTTATCAAATTCTCCGGGTTCGTGGTTTTGAGTTCCTTTAAAAAACAAATGTTCAAGAAAATGCGCAACACCATTATTGGTGTCATCTTCATCTATAGAACCTGTTTTAATCCAAGTATCAATTGTAACTATAGGATTACTTTTTACTTCTTGAATTACAACGGTTTGACCGTTATTAAGTTTGAACATTTTAGCATCTGATGCAAATGCTGTATTTGCGCAAATTAAGATTGCTGCTATTAATATATATTTTTTCATAATACCCTCTTTTTTATAATTATATATTAAATATTATGAAAATGGATAAGTCTATAGGGGAATATGTTTTAGCATGTTTAACTTGGTATCTCTTGTAAAAGTTCAGTGGATTTAAACTTTTTTGGGGATTTTAGTGTTATGTATTCTTTTAATACTTCAAATGTAACACTGCATACTTTCTCGTTTGCTTTAAGTTCAAATTCTCCTTTTTCTTCAAAATCATTTATTGTCATTTGTTTGAAAAAGTCTCTTAGTCTGTGCGGAATTTGTTTTTTGTTGTGGTAAATTTTGGCAGCGCAATCCTCACAAATAATTCCGCCAAGTATTGGAACAAGGTACATGGTTTCTTGTTTTACTGTTTTATGACAACACAGACACTTGTCAAATTCTATAGCAAAACCCGATTCTATCATCATTTTTAATTGGAACTTGATAACTGCAATAAGTATTTCAACTTTGTTTTGAGCTGTGGAAATTGCAGTCAGGGTTTTGTATAAAAGGTTATAAATTGTTTCTGAGCATGGGTCTTCTTCTATTCCAAAATTATGTACGACTTCTGTTACATACATTGAGTAGAAAATTTTATCCATGTCTTGTCGGGTTTTGTAGAATGTATTTACGACTTCAGCCTGACAAATCGTATCAAGATTTTTGCCCTTGTGCAACATAAGAGTGTTTGCCACAAGCAAATCCATACGAGCGCCCAGCTTACTCTTAGGTTTTTTAACCCCTTTAGCTACCCCCCTGATTAATCCTTTTTCTTTTGAATACATTACAATAATTTTGTCTGCTTCGCTAAGATTGTAGGATTTTAAATTAATTGCATCTGTTACAAAAGTGTTTTGCATGGTTAACTGTTTTGTGCGGTTGTACCGTGGTAAATACCTCTCATTAACTGTTCAAGTTCAGATTTATTATCAGAGTATGTGATAGCAGTTTCTTGAGAAATTTTGCCTTCTTTATACAATTTGTAAATAGACATATTCATAGTTGTCATGTTGTTGAACGAACCTTTTTTAACAAGTTCATAAATTTGTTCAAGTTCATCTTTTTGAATAAAGTCTTTAACAGTTGGAGTAACAACAAGAATTTCCGCAGCCGGGAATCTAGAACCGCCTTCTGCTGCCGGTACAAGTTTTTGGGAAATAGTACCACGCAACGTATTTGCAATCTGGCTTCTGATAAACGGACGTTCTCCCGGTTCAAACAAGTTGATAATTCTGGCAACTGTTTGTACGGAATCGTTTGTGTGGATTGTTGATACAACAAGGTGTCCTGTTTCTGCAGCTTTTAGTGCAGATTCAATAGTTTCTCTGTCTCTGATTTCACCGATGAATATAACATCAGGGTCTTGTCTTAATGCATATTTAACCCCATCTGAAAATGACGGTGTATCAATTAATAATTGACGTTGTGAAACGATAGATTTTTTGTTTGTAAAAATGAACTCAACCGGATCTTCAATTGTAACAATGTGTTTTGATGTTGTAGCATTGATATAATCAATCAAAGATGCGATGGTTGTAGATTTACCCGAACCTGTCGGACCTGTAACCAGAACTAATCCGTTGTTCCATGTTGCAAATTCTTCCAGCGTACTAGGTAAACCTAATTCTTCAAAATTTTTGATATAATAAGGAATTGCACGAATAACCATTGCAGTTTTCCCGAGTTGACGACTCATGTTGATACGAAATCTTGAGCAACCGGGGATTTCGTAAGAAAAGTCTATATCAAAAAATCTCGTAATCCGGTCTTTTAAGTGTGTCGGAGCTACCGTCCTGATGACGAATTCAATATCTTCGCTTGTTAAAGGCGGAAGATTAATTCTCATGATTTGTCCGGAAACTCTTATTGCAGGTCTTTCACCTTCACAAATGTGAGCGTCTGAAGCCCCTACTGATACTGCCTGTCTTAAAAAATCTTCTATGTAAAAATCGTTACTGCCCATAATTCCTCTTATTCCTACAGTATTATAACATTTTTTTTTATTTTGCACAACTATTTTCATATGTTATGATGATATTGTTGGAATTATGATTACAAAAGAAAAGTTTAGGGATATTTTTCAAAATAAAAATTTGATGATGTTTTTGTTGTCAATGTTTTTTATGCTCGGTATTATGGCTTGTTTTTACGGGCATGCTTTGATTTATTCTGCATTGCTTACAATTTTTCTTGCGATTCTTTTGGGATTAAGGTTGCTTGAGATAAAAAAGATTTTAATTTTATGTTTGATTTTTTATTGTGGATTTTTCTTAACATTTTTTAAGATAAAGAATTCTGATGAATTGTTTGAAAATGCTCCGTCGGAGGCAAAAATTGAGGGTAGAATTATTACAATACCGGATATTTCTGCAGTTAATAAAGCTAAGTTTTTTGTGAAAGTTGAAAAATTAGATGAGGAACATGTTAATGCTAAAACTTTTGTATCGGTTTCTGGGGCAAATAGTAAGTTAAAAACTTTAAATGTAGGCGATAAAATTTCAATTGATGGAAAAATCAGAAGACCTTTTTCATCGACAAATCCTTCGCAGTTTGATTACAGCGCTTATTTGAAAAATTTTAATGTGTTTACTGTTGTATATTCAGATATTGAAAATGTTGAAGTTTTTCATGATAAATTAGGGTTTAAGTGGAGATTTATGCAGTCTCTAAACGATACAAGACTCAGAATTCTAAAGGTACATTCAAAATATTTAAAATCTCCTAATTTGGAAATATTGGGTGGAATTGTTTTTGGAGATGATGCTGTTGCAACTCCGGATTATATTAAGAATTCGTTTATAAATTCTGGATTGTTACATATTTTGGCAGCATCCGGCATGAATGTGGCTTTTATTTATACTTTTTGGTTTTTTATTTTAAGATTTCTTGGTGTTCCGTTTAAGCCTCGTGTATTTTCAGGCATGCTTGTCGTAATTTTGTACACTCTTATGACAGGTTTAGGTCCTTCTGTAATCCGTGCGGCTTTAATGCTGTTGTTTGTTCTTGCCGGAAAGTTGATTGACAGAGATACTCATAGTGTTTCTCTATTGTCTTTGGTTGCAGTGATTATGCTTATTTATAATCCTGCATATATAAATGATGTAAGTTTTCAGTTATCATTTTTAGTTACTTTTGGACTTCTTACAACAGCCAATATCTTGGCACAAAAATTAGAAAAAATTCCAAACTGGATTAAAATACCTGTTTTAATTCCTGTGGTTGCTCAGCTTTGGGTTGCACCTATTCAGATGTTTTATTTTAATACTTTTAGTCTTTATTCGGTGTTAGCTAATATTGCAACCGTGAGTTTATTAAGTGTAATAAGTTTTTGCGGATTTGTCAGTTCCGTAATCTCGATATTTCCTCCGGTTGCTGATGTTACTTGCAGAATTTTTGATTTCTTTTTGAATTATTTATTGAATTTTCTGGTGTATATTTCAGATTTTTTCTCAAATTTGAAGTACTGTCTTTTGCAGACGACTCATCCTGATATAATTCAGTTAATTTTGTATTACATTATGTTGATTGTATCAAGTTGCTTTTTGAAATTCAGTAAATATAAAGAAATGGCTCTTACGATTGGCTTAATATCAATAGTTCTTCTTATTTCTAATGTAAAACCTGTTTCAAATAATTTGGAGATTATAGCGTTTGATGTTCAGAATGCGGATTCGTTTTTAATAAAAACTCCACAGAATAAGTATTTTATGATAGATACCGGAAAAGCCCCATTTGAGAGTGGCAACTCGCAAGCTAAAATTATAATGCTTAAATATATGAAAGACAGAGGTATAAAAAATCTTGAAGGTGTTATTGTTACGCATTTTGATAATGATCATTCTGGCGGAACTGTTGATGTTATAACAGGTTCAAAAGTTAAAACCCTCTATGTGAATTCTAAAAAAGCTGATACTCAAACTTCGTATAATATTTGGAAGACTGTGCATAAAAAACATCAACATACTGAGTTAGTCAAAAATAATTATGCAATATATGAAGAACCTGATTTTAGAATAAAAACATATATAGCAAGTGTCGGAGGGAAAGATTCTGATAATGCTTCATCTGTTATTACTTTGGTTTCATACAAAGATTTTGACATGCTTTTTATGGGTGATGCAGGTGTTGAAACCTTTAACAGACTTAAAAGTAATGTCCCAAAAAATATTGAGGTGTTGAAAGTTGGGCATCATGGCGGACCGCATGTTGTGGATGAAAATATGATAAATTATTTGGGAAATAAAGTTTCGTTGATTTCAACGGGTATAAATTATTACGGTCATCCAAATAAGGGAACGCTTGATATATTACGTAATACAGAAATTCTAAGAACTGATATCTTAAATTCCATAAAAATTTCTACTGATGGTAATAAATATAAAATTTATTCTTATGAACCCCAAATAAAAAAATATGAAATTAAAAATATCTTAAATTCAAACTAAAATTTCTGCTTAAAAATAAAAAACTTGACAAAATTATCGTATTTTTTACACTAATTGTTAAGAATGTAAAGTTGGCTCTATGAGCGGATTGTGGCGGTTGAAATTTTAGGATTATCCTCGTTGGGGGTTGAAATTTTAAATTTTTGCAATATTATAGTTACATAATCACATTCAAAAAAGACGAAATCTTATAAAAAAGTAGGAGAAAAAAAGTAGTCTTTGGAGAATTTTCAATTTACAACTAGAGGATTACATTTTGAAAAAATTATTACTATTCACAATTGCATTTGTGTGCATGTGTGTTGCACCTGTGCAGGCAGCCAACGTCAATACAATTAAGGCGGCGATAGTAAAACATTCTATCGAAATGGGAGTAGACCCGGCAATAGCATTGAGTATTGCAAAAACAGAATCAGGATTCAGACAGGAAGCGAGAAGTGCTCATGGTGCAGTAGGTGTGTTTCAGTTAATGCCTTCAACTGCAAGAAGAATGGGCTTAAATGCATATTCTCTTGATGATAATATCAAGGGTGGAATTATGTATTACAAATCTATGTATAAAATGTTTGGTTCAGTAGAATTAGCGCTTGCAGCATATAACGCAGGTCCTGGTAATGTAAAAAAATATAGAGCAGTACCTCCGTTTAGTGAAACAAAGAGATTTGTTGCTAAGATTATGACTGACTATAATCATTATAAAGCTCATCCTGATCCTGCAATGGTTGCTGCGAAAAACGGAGTTCCGACATCAGTATCCGGAGCAAAGGTTTTGGCACAAACATCTGGCAATCCGCCTATGGCTAAGATTGAGCAGGCAAGAAAGCTTAATGCGGAAGTTATAAAAGAAATTCCGATGGAAGTCGAGGTTAAATCTCAATCAGTTGCGATTTAGTTTTTGGTTATGAAAATAAAAAAAGGTACAAATCAATAATTTGATTTGTACCTTTTTTACTGTAACAGATTGTAAATGCGAGTTTAAAATGAGTGGGATTCAATAATAGTATGGAACTTTTGGTTTAACTGTACGCAGCTTCCTGTTAATATTTGTAACGTTATTCATAAGAACTAGTTAAAAAGGATTATATTTTTTACCCGTTTGTGGTATATATAATTTATACATAAGTGGATTATATTAAAGTATAGTTCAGCAGATTGGAGGCAAAAATGGCAGTAGGACAATTCGTATTTATGTTACATAGTCATCTTCCTTACTACAGAAAAGCAGGGATGTGGCCGTTCGGTGAAGAAAACCTTTATGAATGTATGGCAGAAACATATGTTCCACTTCTTAATGCAATTTCAGAATTGTATGATGAAGGTATTAAAGCTAAGTTAACTGTCGGTATTACTCCGATTTTGGCTGAACAATTAAATGATGAGCACTTAAAACATGGGTTTGTAGAGTATTTAGATTCAAGAATTAAAAGTGTTTCTGAAGATTTGGAAAGATATCCTGATCCTGAAGTTCCTCATTCTCAACACTTAAAATACTTAGCTAAATATTATTTTGATTGGTTTAATAATATTAAATCATCTTTTGTTAATAAATACGGAATGGATTTAATCAGTGCTTTCAAAAAATATCAAGATTTAGGATGTATTGAAATTACAACATCAGGTGCTACTCACGGATTTTCTCCGCTTTTGGCAACTGATAATAATTTGAATGCCCAGTTCAAAGTTGGTTCAGATACTACAAAAAGATTTTTTGGAAAAAAAGCAAAGGGTTGTTGGCTACCTGAATGTGCATATCGTCAAGGTTACGAATATGTTGGAAAAGACGGTCAAAAACACTGGAGACCTGCTATTGAATTGACTTTGCAAAATAATGATATCGAATACTTCTTTACTGAATCGCATGTAATTGAAGGTGGAAATTCTATCGGATGCAGACGTGTTGTTGGTGTATACGGAAATATCGAATACATTCCTCTTCCTGATAGAGAGCCTACAGGATATGATACATATTCTGCATACTGGCTTCCTGATGCTCAAGTTGCTGTTATGGGAAGAAATGACAGAGCAGGTTATCAGGTTTGGTCAGCAGCAGACGGTTATCCTGGGGATGGCGTGTTTAGAGAATTCCACAAAAAAGACGATAAATCAGGTATGAATTATTGGAGAATTACTTCTTCTAAAACTGATTTGGGTGATAAAATGCTTTATGATCCGGTGTTGGCTTTGAATAAAATTAATGAAAATTCTGATCATTACACAACAATGCTTTATCACTTGTTGAATGATTATAAAAATGCAAACGGAAAAGAAGGTTTAATAATGGTATCCTTTGATACAGAGTTGTTCGGACACTGGTGGTTTGAAGGTATTGAATTTATTAAACAAGTAATTAAAAAGTTCCATAATTATGTTCCGCAAGTTGAAAGAATGACAGCAGGTGAATACTTGCATGCACATCCTCCTGTGGAAGCTATTCAAATTCCTGAATCTTCTTGGGGGCAAGGTGGACACTTCTATGTTTGGAACAACCATTTAACAGAATGGATGTGGCCAATTATTCACTCTTGTGAAAAAAGAATTACGTCAATTGCTGATAAATATCAAGATATTCCGGAAGATAAATTATTGCACAGAGCTCTAAATCAATTGGCTAGAGAAAATTTGTTGTTGCAAAGTTCAGATTGGCCGTTTTTGATTACAACATGGCAGGCTAAAGATTATGCAACCGACAGATTTAGAGAACATGTAGACCGATTTGAATTTATCGCAGATATGATTGAAAGTGGTAATATCAATGAAGTTGAGCTTCAAAAGATTGAAAGTATTGATAATTGTTTTGCAGAAATTGATTATCGAGTTTATATGTCAATTGAAGAAGGTGTAATTCCTCAGCAATCTAAAAAATTAGCACCGTTGTATGCCGATTAAAGATTGACGGAATAACAATTTTAATATAATTTTTACAATTCATTTTATAAGCCTTGGTTTTTGAACTGAGGCTTTTTATTTTTATTAGTATTTTGACAGGTTATTAAAATTTTGATATATTTGTCTTGTGGTACAAATTTAGATAAATTAAGAGAGGGTTGAATGGTGAAAAAGATTTTAGTGAAAGCAATGTTAGGATTATTTGTACTTTCAGGTACTATAATACCTTCGTTTGCTCAAGAGTGGATTGGTATTGGACCAGGGCATTATATTGATGCTCATAGTCTTCAACCAACAAGAGATTATGGTGCATTTACATATGTTACTAAATATGTTGCAGAACCTGGCAGATCATTAGAAGTGGTTAACGGAAAAGCTGTTGCAACTATCAATACTACGTCATATATGAATTGTGCTTCTAATTATGCAAAAACACTTTCATATACTGCATATGATGCAAAAGGTCGAGTTGTTAATACCGGAAAAAATATAGGAAAGCACTGGTATAATATTGATAATCCGGGTTCAAGAGCATATGAATCATTTATGTTTGTATGTACTGACAAATATCTTAGATCTAGACCATATTATAATAATTTTTGGTATTACTAGGAATAAGTTTTATGCAGAAAGTCTCGGTTTTATAACCGAGACTTTTTCAAATAATATATAAAAATAATAATTTTCATATATTTTGAAAAAAATGTTGCATTTTAATTTTTAGCAAATATAATAAAAACATAGCCAAGATAAATGGGAGCGTAGCTCAGTTTGGTTAGAGCGCATGCCTGTCACGCATGAGGTCGCGAGTTCGAGCCTCGTCGTTCCCGCCATTTAAAAAGACCCTTTATAGGGTCTTTTTTATTAGGAATTTTAATATTATGCAAGAAAAAGATATTGATAAATTATTTTGTGAATATAAACATGCAGTTGATATAGCACATGCAAAAGAGATTGCTCAAAAAGTTTTAAAAATCATAGATGATAAATTAATCTTAGAACCTGAAAATTACAATCTTTATTTGAAAAAAATTCATATATTAGACCATTTGAATAGAGACAGTCAAGGTAGAAAAACTGCACGTAAAGTTATTAAATTATGTGAGCAAAAACTCAAATTCGATAAAAATAACATTAAATTTCTGAAAATACAACTTCAAATGTATGGTAAACTTATCGATATGTATACAAGAAGGGACAAGAATGAGCTGGTGTTTTTATATATAAAAAAACGCTCAATAATAAAGAAAATCTTGAAAATTAATCCTTCAGACAAATCAGGATATGAATTGGATTTTATAAATTCTGAACTACAAGAATACTTTATAGCTTATGGAATAATAATTGTTTTAATCATATTTTTTATAATTGCTTACCAAAGATATAAGATTACATATCTTATGGGTGCAATCTGAGTTGACATGCTTATAATAATTCTGAACTAAAAGTTCGAACCTGTGAGTGTCAGCCCCGCCATTTAAAACACTTCTTTTTTACAAGAGACTTTTTTGGGGTGCAAGAATTTTGTATGTGATTTTATTTAGCAAGTTTGTGTTCCTCGTAGACTTTACGGGTTATTGTGAATATTTGTAAATATTTTTCTTTATGGGGCAATATCCTCTCTCTATATGTACTTAATATATACAAGAGTATAGTATAGAGAGAGTATTAAACATGAGTATTCCAGGTTTAAATGCTGGGATAAATACGTCCCAAACTTTTATTAGAAAGAACGCTCCAAACGCCCAAACAAGAAAGACTGTATTGCAAAATACTAATAATATTGCTGAGGCTATGAAAAATAACTTTGGTGCAGCCCAAGAAACAAAGTCTGAGAATATTGGTTTCCCAGGCGTGCAAATAAGTCATGAGCCAACAGTATCTCAACCGAAGCAAAATACTCCAGAGGTGCAGACAGAGAGATTACCTGAGCAAAATCCTGTTCATAATCCTTCTGACAAATCTCAACCTGAGACTACTTCGACAATGCAAAACTTTCAAGAACTTGTTGAAAATTTAAGGGACAAACCTGATACAAAACGAGATTTTTATACTTCAACGGCAAATAAGCCAAAAAGTAAACCAAAAACTAAATCACGTAATAATACGGTAACACATACTCCGACCCAAGGAACTCAATCCCAAGGTAGTTCAACTGGGGCTAATATTTCGAAAACATCGAAATATGCAACGGCATTTGGTGGAGCTGCTCTGTTAGTACGAGGTTCGGGTGCATCTTCTCATGTCGCAAATTCCGGTAAAAATATGTTAGATGCTGTGAATCAGGGAGTTGAGATTGCCAGTAATGTTAATGATACTATAGATAATACTAAAAATTTCTTGGATGAACTCATTAAGCCATCAGGTAATGCAGCCTCTGCTTCGTCTATTGCAAGAACCACTAAAGAAGTTCGGGTTAGTAAGTTTGACAAAGTTATGAATAATGTGGGTAAGTTTACTAATTCAAAATTTATGAAAGGTCTTGGAAGAGCAACTGTATTTGTTACTGCAGCAATAGAAGGTTTTAACGTTGGGAGGGCATTTTCTGAACCCGTTACATCTAAAGAACGAGCAGAGGGAATTGATACTCAAGCAAAAAAAGGTGCAGTACAAATTTGTAAATCTGCGGGTTCTGTTGCTGGAGCTTGGGCGGGAGGTAAAGCCGGAGCTTGGGCAGGGGCTGCTATTGGTACAATGATTTGTCCAGGGATAGGTACTGCAATTGGTGGCGCTATAGGTGCTGTTGGTGGTGCTATCCTCGGTAGTAAATACGGTGGAATGATTTGTGAGGCTGTTGGTAAAGGCTGTGTAAAAGCATATAATTATATTAGAGATAATGGAGCTAAGCTGGTAAAAGGTGTCGGCAATGCTGTAAAAACCGTAGGAAAAGCTGTGGGCACTGCGGTTAAGACAGTTGGTAAAGCTACGAAAGCCGTAGGGAAAGCTGTGGGAACTGCAGTTAAGACAGTCGGTAAAGCTGCGAAAGCCGTTGGAAAAGCTGTGGGCACTGCGGTTAAGACAGTCGGCAAAGCTGCGAAAGCGGTTGGTAAAGCTGCAGGAGCTGCAGTTAAGACTGTTGCTAAGGCAGGAAAAGCCGTTGGTAAAGCAGTAAAAACTGTCGGTAAAGCAGTCGGCAAAGCTGCAGGAGCAGCAGTTAAGACTGTTGCAAAAGCGGGCAAAGCGGTTGGAAAAGCTGTTGCAAGTGCAGGTAAGGCTGTTGGTAAAGCTCTTAGCAAATTGAATCCATTCAACTGGTAACTTGTTTTAATAAAATTTAATATAAATTAAAGAAATATTTAAAAAATGCCGATAGAATATACTGGTTTAATCATGTTTAAATAACGGTAGAATATGGATAACTGGTATATTCAAGAAAAGATGAATAGTTTTGTGAATTCTCACACAGAGTTGAAAGGCAAGCCTGAACGGGTTGTTTTGTCTGCAATGGTAGATGGTGGTGTCATTTCACGTGCAGAATACGAGCAGGCTTGTCAAAATTCTACTTTTGGTACTGGTTTTTCGCTTGCTAATGATAATATGGGGCTTTCTGTGGAACATTCTGTTGAAGCTGATATTGTCAATAGTAATCTTGATGTTACAGATGAATATGTATTTAAATATGATAATGAGAGAATAAAATCAAGAAAATCGAGGGATAATAAAGAAGAAACAATTTATACTTATCTTAAAAATGAAGAAGGAATTGCGTATGTTGTTCTTGAAACTAGGCTCTCTGATGGTACAAAAATTACCTCAACCGCATTAAATGTCAACCCAGAAACCGGAGATGTGGAAGATTCAGATTTTATATCAAAAACTATTACAAAACCTGATGGTACAAAGATTTATGTTTCTACCGAACCCTCTTTAAATGGTGCAATTCAAGAAGTAATAATTAAAGATGATAAAATTACAACAAATTTTTATAATACTGCAAGTATATCGGAGTATGATAATCAAGAGGTGCATAAGCTATATCAACGGATTGAAACTCCTGATAAGGTGTATGAGATTAGATATGATGGAGAGGGTAATTCTTATGTAGTTTTGCAGAATGGTGATAGTTTTGAAAGGTTAAAAGACAATTTTCATGTACCAAGAAAAGAATTAGATAACTTAAATGATAAGAATTTTGATTACAATAAAATGCAGGTTGGTGGAATCGTTCGTGTTCCCGGAGAGATTGCTGCTGATGATATATCTGTAAGGGATAGAAAATCTTCAGTTGAAGCTAAGCAAGCATTTTTTAATTGGAGTGTAAAGCATGAACGTGATAATTTATTTGCCTGTTCACTTTCAGAATATACTATTAAAAAGAAACACACTTCAGTAGAAAGTTTAGCTAAAGAAATTCTTCCAAATGGCTCAAAAGAACAAATCAGGACATTAGCATTGAGAATTCAAATGTTAAATCCTGACATTATAAATAATTTAAAACCAAATCAAAAGATAAAAATAGCTATTGAAGGTGATAACAATGCAAGAGATATTGCAAAATCTGCGGGATTTGTCCCTACTCAAGCGAATAACGCATTTTATCAGATTCTTAACGGGTTATCAAAAGAGGATAGGGCTAAAGTTATAGAGGAAATTCAGGCATGTAAAAAACAAAATATAACTAATTTAACAGAAATTAAAAAACGGGTTTTTGAGAAAACAGGAATTTCTGTATTTGATTCAGGCAAAACTGTTATGAATAACGGTAAAAAAGTACCTGTTGAGTTTATTGCTGAAACTTATGGTATGGATATGCATATGCCAATGTTTGGGTATGTAATAACTAAAAGATTTCCATATTTACCTCAAGATTATCTTGATAAAATTGATTTAGGTAAAGTTTATAATGAATTGAAAAAACTAGGTGATCCAAATAATATAACATTAGATCAAGTGTTCATGGCGTTTGAAGAACAAGGATGTCCATTACTATCAGAAGATGAAGTTAAGTTTGGTTATTTTGAGGGATTTTCTTCTGATGGTGAACAATTTAATAGTAGTTTAGCTGATATATCAGAATTTAGGTTGAGAAAAGATACTTTGGCATGTTTACTTTGTATCTATGAATCAGGAATGAGTAATTTAACAGATTATAGAGATAATCAAGGTTTATTTGGGCAACTTTCAGAGGGGCTTTGTAAAGCATTTAATAATGGTTCAAGTATTGAAAGTTATATTACCCAACTACAAAATGACAAAGACGCAGTTTCCGGTTATTTTGATAGTATAAAAGTATATTCGAATTGCCCTGAACAATTTAATGACATTTTTAAGCAAATGACAGGGTTAGATTATAACCAATCTAAAGACAATATCCAAAGTTTTTTAACTTTGGCTACCAGTGGCTCAGATCCTAAAAGTAAAGAATATCAAGATGCGTTTAAAAAAGCATTTGGTTCAAAATTGTTTGATGAAATTTCGACATATTGCGAACAAAAGTCATTTTTTATAAATTTGGCTAATTTATCTACACAAGTCTGTTTGATGCTTTCCCCTGTAGGTAGGGGGCTGACCGGTTTTGTATCAAAAGGTTTAGGCGGTTCTTTAGGTGCTACTGCAGTAGCCAATGGTGTAACTATGGGACTTACGACTGCAGCGGTTGAGGGTATTGATTTGGTTGTTAAAGATGCTTCTATTAGTTCACAAGATATTTCGAATTATGCTCAAAGTGTTATGGTTTCAACAGGTTTTGGTGTTTTTGCAGGGGGTATGTCTCCTGTATTTTCAAAAGTCTGTTCAAGTGTATCATCCGGTGCAGCACGTATTTGTCCAAAATTATTCAAAGCTCCGAATGTATCAAAACTTGAGTCTGTTACAAAAGCTCTTGAAAGTGGAAAAACTGTCAGTGGTACAGAACTTATGTCAACATATTTGTCAAAATCTGGTGCTAATTTTGTAGGTAAAGGTATCGAATTTGCGACAGAAATAATTGCTTTTTCCTTATATTCAATTTCTACTGGTCCTATTGCTGCAAAACTTGCTGAAAAACTTGCTGCTAGTTTATTTAATAAAGATGGAACTCTTAAATCAGAATACGATGATGAAAAAAGTTTGGGCGAAAAAATAATGACAGAACTTGGAAACCAATTTCAAGGCTTATTGACTTGTCAAGGTTTAACAAAAATCATTATGGCATTTTGCAGTAAGAAAAATGTTAATGCTGTAACGACGCAGGAAAGATTGTCAGGTTTTGAAACGTTAAAAAATGTCGAGTTTAAGTACACTAAAATCAATGGAAAGGATGTCATTGTTGCAAAAACCCCGAGAGGTAATATTAAGATAAATTCTGTAGCTGATGCTGTAAAATTTTGTGAGGTTGGTATGAGCGTTGAAGCTGCAACCATAGTAAATGCTCCAAAATTTGAGAGTGTAAGAGCTGAGTTAGAATCCTCAAATTCAGCAAAAGAAACCACTGATGCTAACGGAAATAAGATTTTAATAGTTCATAGAAATATTGCAAATTTAGGTGATTATACATTCTATAAATTTGATAAAAATGGTAATTTTGTCGAAACAGGTAGTGTTAAAAAATCTAATTTAAAACAACAGTTTGGTAAATCTATTGATGAATTTAGTCGTTTAAAAACACAAGAATCTGTTAATGTATATAGTTTTGTCGAACCTTTTTCCCCTGCTGTGATTGCAACTTGGAGAGGGGTTATTGATCCTTTATTTAAATCGGCAAAAATTAATGTTCAGCATGCTAAATTCAAGAATGTAACCGATACTATGACTAAATTGGCTATGGGACTTGGGATTGATGTTAATAATCCAAAAGAGTTAAATGAATTTAGAGCAAAAATTAAAGATATTAAAGTTGAAGGAAAATCTCCGGATCAACTTGTTTCAGAGTTAAGAGATTTAAATTTAGTACAGCCTGATTTTATTAAAAATCTAAAAGAAACATCTCCAAATTTCGAATCCGAGTTGAATTATATGATGCGTAAATATAATATTTCTGTTTCCGAATTTAATGAATATTTCTCGGATAAAAGGTTTGAACGGTTCAGTGCCAATGATGTTTTGACTGAAGTTTATAAAATTAATGAAACATTGAAGCTTGACGGAAGATTTGAATTATTTAATTTATCATTTGCAGAGAAAGCTAAAATATATAAGGCTTTAAAATCTTGTGATGCCAATGCTATTGGCGATGTTCTATTGGATAGAAATTTTGAATTAGCAGATAGAAACGTTAATATGGAAAGTTTATGGAGTCAGAATAATATTGCTATACTACGCAGTAAATCTGAAAAACTATCTTATAATTCTACAATTAGCGGTTATACAGAATATAATATTAATGGACAGATTACAAGAGTTTATGGTGCAGGAAAAGGAAGTTATAATAAAAAAGTTGAGGGCAATACATTTGAAACTGTACTGAAGAGTAATATGGTAACAAAAGAAGCTGTAGAGGCTATTTTGAACGATGTTGACAGTTTTCCTACAATAAAAAATATGCTGGATTTGGAAGTTTCGAATTTAAAAGTTGGAACGGCTGAGGGGCAAGTTTTAAGTGAAGGTATAAAATATATAAAACCTGATGGCACGGCTTATACATACAGAGACTTGTTGCAAAAAGCAAAAACTGATTTCGGAAGTTTAAATACTCAAGAAATTCATAAAATTACAGAGTTATTATCTAAAACTCTTTCAATAACGGAAATTGGACTACTATCAAAAAATAGTGCAGTTCAAGCCCAAGCAAAACAGGCAATGTCTTTGGTTCAACAAATGAGAAATTCAACAACAAACAAACAATGTAAAGTGGATGACCATTTTTATATGAGAATGATTGATAGAAACATGACTTCAGGTTTTATAACTAATGGTAATGAAATTATTCCGGCAGATATGAATACAATTATTAACTCGGTTTATGAAAAAGCTGTAGCAACAAATAAAACGGGACAATTTGAAGTAAATATAATAATTAATAATAAAAATGTTAAATGTAAAGTTGAGAATAATAAAGGTAAGATTACTCTGGTAACAATTGTGGGTGATTAATTTTCGTTAAGTCTGTCGATATTGATTGAACTTTTTTCTTTAGTTTTACAGTATTTATGGATTGATTTTTCAACAATGGAGTCAAAAGTTCTTTTATCAATAGAATTTTTTTCAAGGTCAAGGCAAGCACTGTAAATGTTTTTTATCATCGTTAATTCTTTAGCAAATTGAATGTTGTATGATTGGGATTCTGTACTTGTAATTTTATGGATTAAGTCTAACACTTTACTTTTATAGCCAGTAACAAAGTCTTTTACTTCACAATTTTTTGACAAATAAATGACAGAATCTCCAAAAATAGAATCCATTAAATTAGGAAGATATTGAATTTCATCTCTAAGGTGTTTAATGGCTTTATCAATATTGAATTCTTTATGGTATTGTGAATATTTTTTTTCAACTTCATTCATAATTTTGCCTTTGCCCAGATAGCTTATGTTACTCATTCTACCATAATAAGTATCCTCTTGTCGAGGTTTTAGTGAGTAGTTATTATAATAATTTATATTACTGTTAATTAGCATTTGAAAAATCCTTTCTTAATCTTTAAAATTGTAAGCAGGTTTTATTATTGTTTCGATTTCTGCTGTATCTGTGATGTTTTGTATTATTTCATTTGCATCTTTATAGGCTTGAGGGGATTCATCAACTGTTGCTTGAGATATTGAATTAGAGTAAATGTTTTTCATTGATTGTTTGTATTCTTCCAGTGATATCAGTTCAGAAGCTTCCGAACGAGAGAATTGTCTGCCTGCACCGTGTGGAGCACTGAAATTCCAATCAGGATTTCCTTTTCCTTTTGCGATAATTGCACCATCTCTCATATTAAGAGGTATTATTACTCGTTCACCGTCTTTAGCACTTATAGCGCCTTTTCTTATAATATTATCACTTCCAACATAGTTATGAATACTTTCAAAGGATTCGATTTCTTTCCATCCCATATCTTTTAGTATGGCGTCTGCAATGATTTTTCTGTTTATTTGAGAGTATTGTGCTGCTATTTTTAAATCTTCCAAATATTCTTTTGCTTCTTCCCCTGTTAAATATGATAAATCTTTAATTCTATATGGGTTTTGTTGGGTTGCTATTTTTTCAAAGTGATTATGAACTTCTTTTCCAAAATGTCTTGAGCCTGTGTGGATAACAAGATAAGTTTCTCCATTAGCAGAAGTATCAATTTCTATAAAATGGTTTCCCCCTCCGATTGTTCCAATAGAGGATGTTACTTTTTCTTCCGGTTGCTTATATTTGTATTTGCATAAATCTCTAATTTTTGATTCTATTGGTTGTAAATATTTTTTTATGTTAGGGAGCTTTTCTGTGCGTGAAGTTGATATATATGAACGGATAAATTCATCTAGCTTGTCAAAATCAATTTCTTTTCCCAGAGTATCAAATTTTACACATAACATACCGCATCCGATATCTCCGTTAATTAAGTTAGGAATAATCGCTCCGGATTTTGAAATTGGTGCAGTAAATCCGACAACGGCTGTTTTTCCTGCATGAGTATCAGGCATAATTCTAATAGGAACATCAGCAAATACAGGGTGTGAACATATTGTTTTTATTTGACCAAGTGTTTGATAGTTAATATTATTTGTAAAAATTTTAGCCTTAGTTTGAGTTCCCGTAATTGTTAATACATCCTGCAATAACTGGTGAGTACCGCCATTGAACGATACATTTTGTTTAAATTTATTCATTTGCGAAATTTTTACATTCTTGTTTTGATTATTTTTTGAGTATGTATTATTGTTCAAAATTTGAAGGTTCATTGGGGTACTCCTTTTTCTATCTGCAAATATAAAATAAGTGAAGGTTCAAAATTGCCTTATTGTTAAAAAATGTTAAAAATTTCAATTTTTTTATAATATTATTGAGTTTTAGGTAATAAGAAC
Source organism: uncultured Clostridium sp. (assembly GCA_964620875.1). Classification (GTDB taxonomy): domain Bacteria; phylum Cyanobacteriota; class Vampirovibrionia; order Gastranaerophilales; family Gastranaerophilaceae; genus Zag111. The sequence goes on along the minus strand of CAZUKK010000010.1, from coordinate 19,673 downwards.
TTATTTTTTATAATTTATTTAATGAGATAATGGCAAAAATTTTTAAATAAATGTTTTGTATATATTAAATAATAATATAGTTTAGTATAATTTGATAAAGGTAGTGTTTATGAATTTAGTGAATTTTACCCCGTTTCAGCAGCAGAATGTTATAAATAACAATAGCAAGGCTTCTGTTAAAACTGCTGTAAAGCAATCGAATGCAGTTAATTCAGATATGGTGGCTGATCAAAGAGAAGTTATTGGTAGAAGTATGGTTAGTTTCCAAGGCAGAATACCTTTTATTGATAAATTAGATATGAAACTTTTAGAAAATCTTGCTGAAGAATTTAAATTGCCGAAAGATAAACTGAGAAATTTGCAGGAATCTGTTGTTAACTATTTAAAAGAATGTAAGGTGAAATCCCTTGGAGAAATCAATGGTGAAGAAGATTTGGAAGCACAAGTCGGAATTCAATCCTTGATAAGAAATTTTATTGAAAAACACTCAAATATTGAATTTAAAGATGTGGACGATGAATTTTTAGCTTCAGAGATTGTTAACAGATGTGATTTGGGTGAAGCTTATATTCCGCAGACAAAAGTTGAATTTTCTAAAGAGTATGATTTCTTAGTAGGTATGATTAAGTCAGCAGCTGAAAATTCAGGTGATAAAAAATTTGTTAATACCGTTACTGATTTGTTTGACCTTCCTGAGGAATCAGTACAAAAAGTTGAAAAAAGAATTTCTGAAATTTTAGAAGAAAATAATCTGAAATCTTTGCATGACCTACAAGATGATGAGGGTCTTAATTTACAGGCTGTATTGTTTGAAAGAATATCTGATGATTTAGGTTTAACAGATACCGAAAGTGATTTTTTGTGTATGGAACTGGCTAATTGGATATTTAGTGAAACAAGGCATTACACGCCAATGATTTCTAAATTGGATTTTGGGGTGGATGCTTTTCATTATGCATGTGATAAATTTAAATTGGACGATTCTGTAAAAAGAAGTTTGTTTTTAGCGATGAAGGATGAAGCTAAGGCTTCCGGATATGAAAATATTTTTGAATGTTTCCACAAAAATCCTGATTTTAAAAATTCAGAAGTGAATAAAATTTTAGAATCAATAGAGAATTCCGAAGTCCGAACAAATTTAACTATTGACTTGGCTCAGTATGCTGATGATGCCAGTCGTGCAGCTTTAAATTTGCCTAAACATCCTGCAACTGATGCGTTTTATGGCGGTATTGCAGATGATGTTATAAGTGATTCTTTAAAAGAAGAATTTGGTCTTACTAAGTCGATTTTAAAGGATATAAAATCGCAAATAGTTTCACGCCATCCTGAATATATCGATGGTGGAACAGGAAAATCTATTGACCAAATAGCATATGAAATTGCAGACAAATATCAACTGCCATCAGGAGCGGAAAAAACAATAAAAGAGATTTTTTTAGAAGCCGATAATATGAGTAAAGCAGAGCTTGATATGTATTTGATGACCAGGTTAATTGATTTACAATCATAATAAAGCTTCAAAACAAGAAAAAAGACCGGTTAACGGTCTTTTTTTTATTCCTAATTCCTTAAATAAAATTCTTTCCTTATGTTATTCCTATATTCCAACGAGCTTATTGTTTTTATGCTATAAAATTAGTTCCAAATCTGTTTGCTCCGTGAAAAAATGATTGTTTCATCATTTGAGTTAATGTCTTTTTCACGACTTTTTTATTACCTAATTCAACTTCTTGAATTGCTTTTGAAGTATTTTTATATGTGCTTGAAACTGCATCAGAAAATAATAGCACTGTAGCCATAATGTTATCCTCTCTTATCTCTTAATTAAACTTTTTAAAATCTTTTTCTTTATTTATCTCTTACATATATATAAAAACATCGAGTAAAAAAATATTGACTTTTTATATTCAATTTATATATTTTCTGTTACATTACTTAATATTCATACTGTTTTGTTAAAGAAATTTGATTTGTATGCCGAATATTATAGTAATAGAAATCTTATGAAAGGAATGTTTTAATGGGAATATCGGCATCACAAGCGAGATTGTTGTCAATAACCGCAAGACTTACATCAAATGAATATGAGTCTCAACAGATTTCTAATGCAAAAATGAGACTTTCTACTCAATCAGAAGAAGCAAGCTCAAATTATTTGGCAGCATTAAATGCTTCTCAATTGATGTTCAGAGCTTTTGATGCTCAAGGTGATGCTATAAATACTCAATTAACAGCAAATGTTTTATATCAGTATTCTGATATGAAAAATCAATATGCTATTGTTAATAATTCAGGTCAAATGTTGATTAGCTCTGTGGATGCGAGAAATTTTGAAACTTCTAAGAATTTAGATGAATTTTTAGCAAAATACGGGGTTAAAAAAGTTTATAAAACAGAGACCCTTCAAAAAAATTACGATGCTATTGCATCAGATGAATACAGAGCTGTATATAACAGTTGGGAAGGCTTGGTTAACAATGTAAAACAGCGTAATGATTTTAGTGGTGAATATACCATAGAATATAATAAAAACACCCCGATAAAAGCATCTTATAGTAATGTAAGTTCTACACAAGCTTTTGAATACGAAGCATACGGTACATACTTAGAGTACAATATGGCAGATATAAATTATAAAAATGCACTTGCTGATCCTAGTACTGATGCGGGTATTCTTGAAGAATATGCTGATGCTTTTAACACTGCGAACCAAAAATTGATGGATTGTTCAACTTATCAAAACTGGTGTAATGCAAAAGCTATGGAAACTGCGAAGCTTTCGTATTATGAAGACGGACAATGGATAACTCCTGATAAGGAAGGTTATGATAGTGCAAAAGTAAATACGTTACCTTTGTTATCGGATGCAATTACAGAATACTACGAGCGGGTTGAAGAATTCCAAATGGAAGCTCAAGATTTGGATTACACAACATTAACTGATACATATACTTATTCTGATACTACAAAAGCTCAATGGTATACAAATTTGTGGTACAGATTGAACGGAGACAGCTCTAATAAGACTTCACAAGGTGAAAAAGCTTCAAATTATGCAGTTATTGATAATAAACTTGCCTCAAGCAATCAATGGATTCAAGATTCATTAAAGCAAGGAATTATTTCTCTTGAACTTGCCTCTGTTGATGATGCGGGTGTGGTTTTAGAAAATCAAATTGAACAAATTTCAGATACCTTGAGTCTTAAGCTTACAGGCATTTCATGGGATAAGAAAATATATTCATCAAGTTCAGATTTCATATCGGTAGATGCAGATGCTGCTATTGCAAAAGCTGAAGCTGAATATGAAAGAAAAAATGCTGAAATTAGTGCAAAAGACCAAAAATATCAAAATAAAATTAAAAAATTAGATATAGAACATCAAGCATTGCAAGAACAGTACAATTCTGTAAAAGCTGCAATGGAAAAGAATATAGGCAGATCATTTAAAACATTTAATTCATAAGATTTATATTTCCCCTAACATTTTTACAACCCCTCCAATTTATAGTATAATTTTTCTATCGACTGGAGGTTTTTTTTATGCAAAAAATTACGTTAATAAATGGTGATGGGATTGGACCTGAGATTTCAAACAGTGTAATGGAAATAATAAAAGCAAGCGGGCTTGAAATAGATTGGGATATCCAAACTGCAGGTGCTGATGTGATAGAAACTGAAGGATCTCCGTTGCCAAATAGAGTATTAGAATCGGTAAAGAAAAATAAAATTGCATTGAAAGCTCCGGTTACAACTCCGATTGGTAAGGGATTTAGGTCTGTTAATGTTCAATTGAGAAAAGATTTGGACTTGTATGCAAATATTCGCCCTTGTAAAAATCTTCCCGGGGTCGAAACTCGATTTGATAATGTCGATTTAATAGTTGTTAGAGAAAATACCGAAGACTTATATGCCGGTGTCGAAGAACAAATTGATGCGGATACAGCTCATAGTATTAAAATTATTACAAGGAAAGCCTCTGAGCGAATTTGTCGTTTTGCATTTGAGTATGCTTTAAAAAATAACAGGCATGAAGTTTGTGCTGTATCAAAAGCAAATATTATGAAACTGTCAGACGGGCTGTTTTTAGAAGCTTTCAGGACGGTAGCAAAAGAGTTTCCGCAAGTAAAAACTCGTGAAATTTTGGTGGATAACCTTTGTATGCAACTTGTTCAAGATCCATCAAGATTTGATGTATTAGTTTTACCTAATTTGTACGGTGATATTGTATCAGACTTAACTGCAGGTTTAATTGGTGGTTTAGGTGTTGCTCAGGGGGCAAATATAGGAATTGATTATGCCGTATTTGAACCTGTTCATGGTTCAGCTCCGGATATTAAGGGGCAAAATAAAGCAAACCCAACTGCATTGTTACTTTCTGCTGTTGAAATGTTGAAGTATATCGGAGAGGTTTCACATGCTGATAAAATCGAAAAAGCATTGTTTAAAACTCTTGCAAATGGCGATAAAACAGCCGATTTAGGCGGAAATTTATCAACAACGGATTTTACGTCTAAAGTTATTGAAAATCTTTAATTAATGTAAATTTTATAATAAATCTCAACCTTAATGTAGCAATAATATTTAATAATGTGTTTTATTATTAGTACAGTTTTATAAGCATTGAAAGGTTAGTGTTTAATGGGATTTATTGATACTTTAAAAATGTTTGCGCTACAGGCATCAAATCGTAGAAGTCAAAATGTTTTTGCATTAAATAATCTTCAAAATCAAATGCAACAAGATTTTATGGTGCAAGAACAAAATCGTTTGTTTAACGATCAAGTGCTAAGAGATCAACAGATGCATATGCAGATGGTAAATGACCATATGAATCAAATGGCTATAAATAATATGGCTACGATGAATATGGGTATGCCGCCTATGATGTAGAAAATTATAATCCGTAAATTTTGTTGGTATATTTATTTCAAAAAAAATGCTTGAAAATATCAAGCATAATTACCTCTTTAATATAATGTATAAATATATCCTTATATTTCAAATAAACTGTGAAGTCTTGCTTGAATATCTTCTTCATCAAGTTCATCTGTTAATCTGTTTAAGTCGATTGCCATTTGGTAATAGTTTGCGGCATCGTTTGTAAAGCCCATTTCCTGACTTGCACGTCCTGCATTAAAGTATGCAAGAGTATAGTTTGGATTTAGTGCAATAGCTTCTTCAAAATATTCGAGAGCTTCTTCTGCATTCATCAAACCATCTAGATACAAAATGCCTAAATTGTTTTGTGCATATTCATTTTCCGGTTTGAGTTCTACTGCTTTATGGTATGCTACTAAAGCTTCTTCAAGATAATCTTTTTCCCATAGAGCAATTCCGACTTTCGAGTATGCTTGATATTCTTCAGGATTAAGGGTTATTGCATCGCAGTATGCTCTGATAGCTTTATCTAAATCGTAATCAGCCATATAAATATCACCAAGTGCGATATATAAATCGTAATTTTTAGGGTCAAGTATTATTCCGGCTTGATATGTTGATACTGCCGCTTCAATATTACCTTTGTGTTCAGCATAAATTGAACCTAAAGCCTGACATACAATTGAAGTCCATTCAGAATCCGGATTTAATGAAATTGCTTTTTGATAATGCTCAATTGCATCATCGTATAATTCTGCTTTGGCAAATGCGTAGCCCAAAGAATTGTTGAAGAACGGATTTTCAGGGTCTTTATCAACTGCAAGTTTAAATGCACTTATTGAATTTAATTTATCTTCTTTTGCCATATAAAGATGTCCGAGTTCATAATAAATTTGAGCAGTATCAATATTAAATTCAAGAAGCTTTTCATAACAGTCAATTGCTTCTTCTGAGTTATCAGGGAAATATGTTTGTAAAATAGTAGCAAGTTTAACTAAAATTTCACGATTATAAGGGTTAGCTTCAAGGACTTTTCTGTAGCAGTTTGCTGTTGTTTCAATATCTTTATTCCTAAGAGCTAAGTCTCCGATTTTGTTGTAGAAATATTCGCTGTGAGTTGTTTGGTTAATTGCTTGTGTATACAAATCACGAGCAGAATCGTACATTTTGAATTTTTCATAGAATTTCCCAACAGTGTTGTACGAGAATATTGAAACATCATTTTTCATGTTTTTATAAAACATTTTCATTGTAGGTCTGTCCCATGCAAGCATGATACTTCCTGTTAAGAAATAATATAAAAATCCAATGTAGTCTTTGTATGTTCCGTTTTGAGAATTGATTTTTTGAAGCAGAGATTGAGATAGAATCATTCTAGGTCTGCCAGATGTAAACGGATTCATAGATATTGCGGATTTGAATTCTTTTTCTGCAGAATTGTAATCTTGTGCGAGTTGCATAAAATATCCGGTATAAAGACGAGCATCTTTATTGTTCGGGGATAAGCTTACTGCAGTTTTACATTGTTCAATAGCTGTATCAATGCTGATTTGTCCCTGCTCCCACATCAATGATGCCAGCCTGTAGTATGTTTCAGGTATTGTAGGATCATATTTTACAGCATCGACATAGTGTTCTACTGCTTCTTCAAGGTCAATGTTGCGTTGCCCAAGAAGGTATTTTTCGTGAGCAAGTCTTGCTTTTTCAAGTGATGTTCTTGCCTTTTCCTTATTTTCAATATTGTCTGTGCCTATCATTGGCATTAAAACTTGTTCTGACATTTTGAAGCTCCAATAAAATATATAGATTTACATGTCATGTCGTGGGTAAATCTCTCAACTTTAATACATGAGCTAAAATCTCATATATTTGTATTAGAAATTTGGATAAATATAAAAAAAGACCTGCAAAATTTGCAGGTCTTTTCAATATGTATTGAAAATTTAATTATTTCGACTTTGTAATTTCATTAAAAGATTAAGGATTTCTATGTACATCCAGATTATTGTAACCATAAGAGAAAATCCGAAGTACCATTCATAATTTTTATCGGCTTGTCCTGAAAATCTCTCAATATTATCAAAATCAATAATTAAGTTGAATGTTGCAATTGCAACAACGACTGCGCTAAATCCAATTCCAATCGGGCTATTTGAAAATATTGCCGGAATTTGGATATGGAAGAATTGCAATATAAATTGTAGTAAATAAATTCCAAAAATAGCAAAAGTTGAATTAAAAACAATCATTTTGAATTTTTGAGTTGCTCTAACGAGGTTAGTTTTGTATAGAATAAACATTCCAAACAGTGCAAAAAATGTTCCAATTGCGGCTTGGGATGCCACTCCCGGGTAGGCAGTATTAGCAATGGCTGAGATAAATCCCAGAACTAAACCTTCGCACATTGCATAAAGCGGAGTTGTTAAGATTAGTGATTTGTTTTTAGGTGCAAAGCAGATAAAAAGAATGAGTATAATTCCCCCAACCAATCCGAATTTTGATAGTAGAATAGCTTTATCAGCGAATCCTGAAAGTATTAAACTCCAATTATAGGCAAAAGTAATTGCCATAAGCAAACCTAAAAAACATGTTTTTAGGATTGTGCCGTTTATTGTCATGGAATTATTTCCAAGGTTTAAATCAAAAGCTGATTTTAATATTTTTTCATTTAAAGCAGGATTAGACATATAAAACTCCTTTCAAAATATCAACTAAAACAATGATATAATAGCATATAAACGAGAAATCTCAATTGCCTGAATGAAAAATTTTAAAAAAGTACTTTACAATAATTTTTTTTTGTTATAAACTAAAGGCATAATCCTCAGTAGCTCAATGGCGGAGCATTCGACTGTTAATCGAAGGGTTGCTGGTTCGAGTCCAGCCTGGGGAGTTTTTTATTACGATTTAATCCTTTGACGAATATGTCAAAGGGTTTTTTGTACTCATAGCTTAGGTTTTCGCCATCCATAGAAAAGTTCTGAAGTACATAATTGATTAATTCTTTTCTTTCTTTGTTATTTCCATATAAGTATAGTTCTTTAATTTCTCTGCAGATTTTTAAAAATCTTGAACCTTTGCTAATAAAGTCTATATTTGCCATTTCATAAGCATTTATATTATTCTGAATAGTTATTAATGATTGTGTCCAATTATTATGTCTCTCTTGCCAAAATTCTTCTGAAATTTTACCATCAATTTTATCAAGATATAAACCATCTATTCTTGCTCTTAATTTTTGTTTCTTAGCATTTAAACTATTTAATTGTTCTAGCATATATTTTTGTTCATCTTTAAAACTTTCTTTCAAAGCTTTTAAAATCCAAGTTTTATGTTCATCTGTAATATATATTTGCCCTAAAGCTTCTAGTATTTTATCTTCAAGTTTTATTTCAGGTATGTAAATATGTTGTTGGGGGCATTCACCTTTGCCTCCAGTACAAGAATAATAAATATATTTACCTTTTTTAATTTCGCCAGATAAATTACAGCCACAATTCGCACATTTTACCATGCCGGAAAATAAAAATTCTTTTGCAACTATATGTTTAGGTTTATTGTCTTTGCGAAATGCCAATTGAGTAAGGTCAAACAATTCTTTTGTAATCAACGCTTCATGTTTACCTTCATATAACGTACCTTTAAATACAATCATCCCATAGTAAAATGGATTTTTTAAAATATTTTCTAATTGAGATTTATATGCTTTAGGACAATTATCTTTAAAGATATAGCCTTCTTTATATAACTGGCATGCAAGTTTTGATAATGATAAATTACCTTTAGAATATAGTTCAAACGCTCTAAGAACAAAAGAAGATTTTTCTTCATCAATAACACTTTGCTTTTTATCAATTTTTTTGTATCCATAAGGAGGTTTTCCTGTTACATATCCCTCTTTAGCCTTTTGAGTAAGTCCCTTTTTAACTTCTTCGCCTAAATTCTGAATATACTGTCTGGCTTGTAAGACTTTTATTCCATGTATAAATTTTTCGCTAGAGTGAGAATTTTCAGATAAAATACACCCCTCTTTTACAAAATGAATATTAAGATTTAAATTATCAACTGTTACATAATCCGGTAGATTTCGATATAATCTATCTGTTTTTTCTACTAAAATAGTTTTACAATCTTTTGAAGATTTAATAAATTTGAGCATTTCATTAAAATTAGTTCTCCCAGTACATTTTGCGGTTTCAACATCTTCAAATTCTTTGACTATCATCATATTGTTTTTGTCGGCATAATTCCTTAATAGTTCAAGTTGAGCAGGAATAGAATAACCTTCTCTTTCCTGTTCTTTACTTGATACTCTAGCATACAATACAACTTTTAACACATTAGTTTTGGTCATAATAACACCTAAGCCTTTCCAAATAAGGACTTTCTAATATATGAAAGCATGTAATTTAATCTAATACTATAATTTGGTCTAAACTTAAGTTTATGTATCTATTATAGCATATTTTTCAGCCACCATTTCACTTTTTATTATAATTTTGAAGATTCTTTTTTACGTTTTTCTTGTAATTCAATAACTTTTTCAGCAGCATAAATAGCATCTTCGGTTGTCCATGGTTTCCAATATTTTTTAATTAATTTAAGCATTTCTTCATCTTTTTCATATTTTGCTTGTTTTTTAGTTCTTATTAAAAAATAACGAGATTTAAAATAAAGTGCCATGTGTTCGTTTTGTATATCTTTGGCATCTCTTAAATCAATTCCTTCTAATGCTGCTTGTTTTTTTATTAATGCAGTTTCAGCATCAATTCTACGTCTTATGCTTGTATTGGTTTGAACATTAGATACAGTATTGGCAACTCCGGCGGCAGTATTAACTCCACTATATATTGTTCCGGCATTTAAAGCTCTTGATTGGGCATTTAATGCATTATCTAAGCTATCTGCATAACAGGCACTAACTGTTAGTGATAACAAAAACATTGTAATAATAATCTTTTTCATAATTTACCCTCTATAAATTTATCTATAATTTTCACTCATTCTATGCATGCAGCTTGTATAATCTTCTATACCAATACTTGCTCTTGTATTGCAATATTGCATGTCTTTGCCTCGTTTTTCGCCATATAAAATCTGCTTTTGTCTAGTATCATAATTTCTTTCTGCTTTTACGCACATAAATGCTACAAATGCTATGCCACAGATTAAGAGTATTGGAATAATTTTTAAAATCGTTTTCATTTTTACTCCTTTTTTGAATGCCATTTTACTAACTTTTAATGATAAAAATAGTATAAAATGTTATTTTTACAAAATTATAATAGCATAAACAGCTACTAAATTATACGTTTGATAGCAAATAAGCAAGTTCTTTTTTACAAATCCTACATATATCATGTGTAGGAGGGTTTATGATGAAATCGTTGAAACAAAAATTAGGTGCAAGAATACAAGAAATAAGAAAGAGTAAGAATTTAACTCAAGAAGTGCTTGCTGAAAAAATTGATATGGATAAACCAAATTTAAGTAATATTGAATGCGGTAAAAGATTTATGACAGCTGAAACATTAGAAAAATTAGCTAATGCTTTGGAAGTTGAAGAAAAAGAATTATTTAGTTTTGGACATATTAAAAGCAGAGAGGAATTGATAAAATTGCTCAACAACTCAATAAACAATGCATCAGATAGTGAATTGATGTATTTATATAAAGTTGTTGAAGCTTTAAAATATCTAAAGTCCTGATTTTTGTGCTATTATTACAACATCAATTTAATCAATATAGGAATGAAATTTGGCTGCAAAAAATGTTTTAAGTCTATCGGCAAGTAAAGCAAAAAATTATTTTCTAAAAGAAGAAAATTATTCTAATATTTTATTGCCTACTTATTTTAGCTTCCAGAAATTATTAGATAAATTAGATAAAAAGTTGCAGAACAAAGAATTAAAAACTTTTTATGTAAACAATAAAATCCCTCCATCAAGTTATGATGATGTAAATTATGTTATTTATAATAATAAAGATGGGTGTTATGCTTGGCGACCTTTCCAACTATTAAATCCTATAATATATGTAGCTTTAGTAAATTATATAACTCAGAATAGCGTTTGGGATTTAATAAAAAAAAGATTTAAAGAATTTCAAAATAATAAAAATATTTTGAGTCAAGCCATCCCTGTATTACAATCACCTAAACAAAGGCAACAAGCTAGTCAAGTCGCGAATTGGTGGAATGAAGTTGAGCAATTATCAATAGAACAAGCATTGGAGTATTCATATTTATTTTCAACAGATATAACTGATTGCTATGGTTCAATTTACACTCATACTATCGCATGGGCGTTGCATGGAAAAGATAATGCAAAAAAATCAATCAAAGATAAAACAATTAAATTAGAGGGAAATGACATTGACGATTTAATTCGTTGTATGACATATAATCAAACGAATGGCATACCTCAGGGTTCAGTTTTAATGGATTTTATAGCTGAAATTGTTTTAGGCTACGCTGATTTATTATTGTCTAAAAAATTAGATGATGCAAAAGTTGACAATTATAAAATTATTAGATATAGAGATGATTATCGTATTTTTGTTAATAATTCGCAAACAGGAAGTCAAATAGTTAAATTTTTAACAGAAGTTATGATTGAATTAGGTTTTAAACTTAATGCGACAAAAACACAAAAAACAGAAGATATTATTGAGGGTTCATTAAAAAAAGATAAATTATATAGAATATCGCACTTGGAGGATTTAAATAAATTCTGTCCTAATAAAGGAAATTTGCAAAAACAAATTATACGAATTTATGATTTTTCTAAAAAATTTCCTAATTCTGGGAGCTTACAAGCTTTATTATCTGAATATAATAAGAACTTAAAATTCAAAAAAGATGATAAAAATATAGTTCCTGTTATTAGTATTGCTTTTACTATTGCTTGCTCTAATCCTAGAGTTTACCCAACAATAGCAGCAATAATAGGAAAATCATTATCATATATTTCAGATTTTGATAAAAGATTTGATATTGTACAAAAAATAAAAACAAAACTTGAAGAAAAACCAAATACGGAATATATGGAAATATGGTTACAAAGAATAATATATAAGGATGACTTCTTCCAGAATTATAATTCAAGTATTTGTAATCTAGTTATGGATAAAACATTACCTCCAGTATGGAACATAGATTGGGTTAGCAATGGATTAAAAAATATAGTAAACACCACTCCAATTATTAATTATCAGGAATTAAGTAATCTTGATGCGGAAATTAGAGATGATGAAATAGATATATTCTATTATGACGATTAGATTTGAAAATTTAAGGAGAATAATTTGATAGACAACAATAATGTTTCAAATAGTATGCTTTCTGATAATAATATCGCAAGTGATAATTTTTCAAATAATACATTAGTAAGTTTTGAAAAAGTTTTTAGTGGTTTAGAAAATTTAGTAGCATTATTTTTTCCATCTGTTAGAAATGCACAAGTTGAAAGATATAGAGCCGAAACAACATTACTGATTGCTCAAAAGGCTCAAGAGTTGAAAAACAAATATAATATTGAAGTAAATCCAATTCCACCAAAAGCTGCAATACCATTATTTGAAAAATTGTCAGTAGAACATGAAGAAATTATGTTTGCTTTATGGGCAAAATTGTTACTGGATACTTCTTCTAAATATACACCAATAAAAATTCAATATGCAGAAATTTTATCTAAAATTGGTGGACAAGAAGCGAGACTTCTAAAAGCTGTTTTTGATTTTCAGAAAGGTAAAAAATATTTAGTTAATGATATATCTGATGAATTAGAGAATTATAATAATAAATGTTTAATTGCTGATACTGCTGATGAAATTTCAGGAAATTTAGAAGTTGGTGATGTTGTAGAGTATGATGGACAATATGAGATGATAAGGTCAAATTCAATTCCTGAAATACATATTAATGTACCTTATCCTGAAAATGTAAATATTTATAACAGATTATATATTTTTGATAATAATATATGCGATGAGACAAGTTTGGATTTGTTAAAACAATTAAATCTTATCAAGGTGTTTCATGATAGTGGGGACATTTGTATCGTATTAACCGAATTGGGTTATGATATGCTTGAAACATTAAGCAAATATGAATAACCCTTGAAATTTGAAAAATTTTTCTAGGGGTACTATCCATGTTTATAGGCTTATTTTTACTACTTTTTGAGGGGTAGGGGGAGGGTTAATATTCCCGTTCTTCGATTTGAAGTACCTCGCGTCGGTTTTCTTCAATAAGTTTTTGTTTTTGAGCCTCAATTAATGCTTTAACTTCATTGTAGGATTGTTGCAAGTTTACATTAGCAGTAGTCATGCAAACTTTATCAATCGGCTTTTCTCCAATAGTATCTCTTATTATTTGAAATGCTTTTGTGTCGCCTTCTAAAGCTTTATCTATAAGTGCTAAACAAAGGTTTTCTTGCAAATCATTTTCTTCAAGTAATAGTAATAAATGTTCCTTTAGTGTTTTACGCATTCTGCGAGCTTCTCCAGATTTTATACCGCCTTTTTGTCCTAACATCCTAGCTTCTTCCTTGCTTCGCTTATTAGCTGGAATTAAATTTTTGTATCCATCTGCTTTTGGCATTACTTCCTCCCTTTTATACATTTTAGATAATGTTCATTGAAATCCTTGCAATCACAAATCATATTTATTGTCTCAAATTGTGGATATTTTTCAACAATTTGTGATTTAATTTTGTTTGAAACTTCATCATTATCAATAAAAAGATAATACTTTTTGTATTTGTTGTAATTAATATCCGGCATGAATTTCATTAATGATTGAACGCCATTTGAAGGCGTAACTATATGATAATATTTATCTTCTTTGCATTCTGAAAGATATTGTAATAGTGCATAACCATCAAAATATCCTTCTATAACGCATAGTGTATCAATACCAGTATAATAATCGTTTATCATAGCTAAACAACTTGGAGAGCCTTTTGTACGATATAAACCGATTTTAGATAAATTATGAGGTCTAAATTCAAATCCTATAACGTGGTTTGAATTACAACTATATTTAATTGTTGGAATAGTCCATATTTGTTTTCTCTTATCATAGCCTAATTTAGTCATCGAAACAGTATTAGGAGTTATTCCTCTTTTATCATATAGAAATTTCAGCAAGTTTTTATCACGAAGCAAAATTTCATTACATTGGTACATATAATCTTCATATTTTAAAGTTTGTTCTAAAGTTAAATTTGCAGGTTCTACAGGCTTATTTATTAGACTGGTTTCGTCTTTTATATAAAATCTACCGTTATTTATATTTATTTCTTTTAAAATTGTTTTTGAGTGGTCTGAATTTGCAAAACAATATAAAACATTTTTATCTATGTTGTATTTTAAATTATCTTTACCTCTATCTTTACAAATAGGGCATTGCCAAATAAGTTCATGATTGCATTTTTTGTGTGGTTGCCCCAAATATGTAATTACGTTTTCTAAAGTTAATTTACTCATTTTTACACTGCCTTTTATAAATCTGAAAAATCCATATAATCTTTACTTGTTATGGATTTTCAGATTTTATATTTTGAAAAAATCTTACAATCCAATAACTATGCTACATTTTGTGGATTTTTTAGATTATTGTTTACGAGTTTATTTAAAGAACAATGTCCTAACTCATCATCATTTACTTTTTTAGATAGCCAATAATACATGCCGGTATTATTGTTATATGGTTCTTCAAATAAGTTATAACCAGACTCATTGGCAAGTTCTTTTACAAAAACAAGAGCATTATTTAAATCTTCTTTAAAATTTTTGAGAGTAAATCCAAACTGTTTTGCTTTTTCTCTAATGTGCATTCTATTGAATTTCTTGTCTAAATTTTCTAAAAAGAAATTAAATAGTTCATCATACTTATCCATACGTTTAGGTTTATATCCTACAAACATTCTGAAATCTTTACTTAAATATTCAATTACTGAAATTGCTTGTTTTACATCTGTTAATGTAATTATTTTTTCAGAATGATTGAACGGTGCAAAGATGGTTGCTAATTTAATCGTTTTCAATTCTCTATCAAGAATTTCTTTTCTTAGTAACTCATTTTCAGTAGTATTAGCTTCTTGTTCTAATTTGTATTTATACTTCTTTAAAAAGAGTAAAACATCATCTGGCATATTATATTCAAAATGGTCTTGAATACTACTAAATATAGATATAAATTCCTCATTTATTAAACTTGCTTGTTCAAAAAATATATAGTCATTTTTTAAAGAAGTTTCTGCATCAAAATCATTTTCAAATACAATATGCGGTATAAAAGTTATTATCGCCCTTCTAGCAAATCCTGTTTGTAATTCTAACATTAAATCTTGTTTTGCTTTTGGGTGTTCAAATAAGCTATAATCACACATTAACAAACAATTTAAAGGAACTCCAATAACATCATTTTCTCTTTTATCACCTTTGGTACATTTTGAAGGAAATTTTCCACCGTAAGCAATAAGTAAAAACGAGAAGAATTGTTTATCTTCGGTTTTTGAATTAAGAAAATATTTTGAAAATTCGGTAATTGTAATTAAAATAGCACCGATATCACTTTTAGAACGAACTTTAGCTTCTTCAAATATACCTTCTGCTGTTCCATTATAAACTTCAAATACTAATGGTCTTATCTTTTCTTTAGCATCTTTAATAAAAGCTTTCTTCTTGGCTTCACTATGTGATTTAGTATCTTGAAATAAATCTTCAGCTATACTTTCAATTTTTCTAACTTGTTCATTGTACCAATCCATTGCTTTTTGGTCAAACCAAAGTCTAAAATTTTTGAAAAAATATTTATCTAAATCATCATTTATTCTATCTTTTCCACAACCTGAAGGTGCAAAAATTATAGTGTACCAATTTGGAAATCCTGTATTTTTAATTTCACGATATTTTATTCTTTTAGAGCATAGTGCAAAAGCAGTTTTACAAATTACCATATTTAAAATCATGCCTATACTAGCTTTTCTATGTCTTTTCATAAGTAATATTACCATTTTTCTGAAAATATCCGGCATTTCAGGTAATTCCATTATTTTATCCGACATTTTTTAGTTCCCTTCCTGTATTCATAATACTTCTCTTTTTATCTAATCGAAGTAATAAGTGTATAAAGCCATTAAAATTAACAATTGTTTTCATCGCTTCATTAGATGATATAGGTAGTTTCCTATACTTGCTAAAATGCACAACAGTTTCATTAATCATACTTTCATTTGGAATAGTCATGATTGATACCTCTTTCTTTAAATTTTTAGTTTCAATGTGCGGACGTCCTTAATTCTATTATAAGGGATGTTTTATGTAACCATTTCACTTTTTGGGAAAATATTTTTAAATATTTTTTAAATTTTAAGATATTATTGGATTTTAGCCAAAAAATTTTTTTTAAGAAAACTTAAAATTTTTCACTTTCTAGATTTTTAGAAAGAAATATTTGGGTTATGATAAATACAAAATAAGGAATATGCAAATGGTTGATAATCAATTAGAAATGTGTCCACTTTGTTTTAATTTGGAAAATGTTAAAAGAAATGCAGGTGTTGTAGAATGTCCTTTTTGTGGGAGTTTCATTTGTGATGCAGCAGCTAATGATTTGCTAACAAATTGTCCTGATGAGTTTGACGATAATCAACGCTTAAAAGTTAGATATGTAGTCAAGAAAAGATATTTACAAAATTTGGTAAATAATCAAAGATTAGGTTTTGAAAATCTAACTGAAATAAGATTAAAAGAAATTGATGATATATACAACATTCCAAGTCTTTTAGATAAAACTAAAATAGTGTTGGAGTATTTAATCAAAAATACAAGATTTTTTGGCGATACAGTTCAAATTGATATAAATTCAATTTTTCCTTTATTTTATTGTAAAAATAATACAGAACTGTATAATATATTGATGTTTTTATGCGAAAACAAATTTTGTACTAGTGTAGAATTGAAAGTTTTGCCATCTAATCAAAGTAGTAGGTATGATAAGAAACATTATCAATATAATTTCAATGTTGGCAAGAGTTTTTACGATTGCTATTGCGAATACATATCATATCCTCAATACCATGTTGCAGTGACAAGTAAAGGCATTGAATATATGGAAAAGCATAATTCATCAAACCTATCTAAGCAAGCATTTGTTGCTATGTGGTTTAATAGAGATGAAAACATAAAAGAATGCAAATATGATATGCAAAAAACTTATGAAAATGCTATTGAGCCTGCAATTTCGACATCAAAAGACAAATACACCGCTATGAGAATAGACTGTAAAGAACATTGTAATGATATTAATGATGAAATGATTGCAGAAATCAGAAAAAGTAAGTTTGTCGTAGCAGATTTAACTGGCTATAGAGGCGGTGTGTATTTTGAAGCTGGTTTTGCGTATGGCTTAGGATTACCTGTTATTTACACCTGTAATCAAGAATGGCTAAATACTCAAAAAGACGATAAAGGCAATATAATTAGAGAAGGTGCATTTTGACCTAAACCATAGAAATATAATTTTGTGGGATTATAATAAACTTGATGAATTTAAAGAGGCTCTAAGAAAAAGAATTGAGGCAGTTATAATATAATGAAAATTGGAAGTAAAAACTATATTGGATTATTAAAATTTGGCACAAAAGAACATATGGAAATGCTATACAATGATGGATTATTGTATTTAAATACTTTCGATTATTTTATAAAACTTGAAGATAATGGTGATGGTCGTGCTGATAGATTTGAAGCAACTGAAGAATATTATGCCGGAAAAGGATTGGAAAATATTACAATAACACTAGGTACTGATGATGAACAATTTACCTTAACAAGAGAGGGTGGAACATTATCTGTTGCAATGAATATAAATTGTCCTGAATACTCCCATTTATATAGTATGACTTCCATTGATACAGTATGGGCATTAGAAAATGACTTACTATTAGATGAAAGAAATTTTGCAGATGGCAAAGATTATGTTGTTATTATTCATAATTCAAATGAATTTATAATACGACTAACTGAAAAGTTGAAAGAAAATCAATGGGGTGCTAAATTAGGTTTTATTGAATATATTGATGAGTTTAATCATTATGGTGATATGGGTTGTTTCAAAAAGTTTGATAAATTCTCATATCAAAATGAGTGGAGATTGGCTATCAAGCAAAATAATATTATAGAGCCAATAACTATTAAATTGGGTTCACTAAAAGATATTGCACATCCCCCACAAAGCAAAAAAGAATTTTATGAAATGAATGCTCAAATTGGTGATAAGGAAATTACTAATCAAAAAATTTTAGTTAAATTGTAATTTAATAATTACTTTTTTCAATTATTTCAAAATATTCTTCATTGCATTCATCGTAATAATGTTTAATTTTTAAACCACACCCACCTAAACATTCTATAATACCATCTTGATTGGTTTCAGATATTGAGGTTATTCCTCCGCAATTTTTACATCTTATATGAGTTTCATTACAATATGCACAATGTCCAATATCAAAAGCGTTTTCAACATCATGCCTATCCCAATGTACAATATTTCTGTATTTATCATCACACATGTGGCAAATATCTGTATCTGGGGTAAATTCGTAGTATTCAAGCTTATCTAATTCAACAATGTCTAAGTGAATGTTTTGATTTTGTGCTCTATTTTTTGCACCTTCAGAAAAACCTAAAGTTGTTATTATAACTCCAAAATTAGCACTTACATCTTGCATAAAACCTATAAAGCTATCTACTGTTTTAACATCAATTTTACTATTATAACATTTGCACTCAATTATACCCAATTGCGTAAAACCAGCAATTTCACCTATAATAGCAACATCAATTTGCCTATCTGATTTACTATAGATGCCTTTAATGCGATAATTTTTTTCAAATTTACAATCATCATATTTGGATGAAAACTTTTCATAAATTTGTTGCTCATATTTTTGCCAGTCTTGCATTTTTATATATCCTTTAATATATTGATTAGTAATATTTCATGAACTATTTTCGTAAATCTGAATGTTAATATAGAAACACAAAAAAGAATAAATATCATTATTTTAATATGTTTTTATGCAACACTTTTTAATAAAAAAGTTCTGAAATCGTCCACTAAAGTGAGTTTTTTATTGCAAAAAGTCGGGACAATCCCGACTTTTTTTATTTTTTACCCATTTACGAAAACATGTTTGTGTTAATATAAATTTATTCGCTATACCATAAAATATATAAAGGAGTAGATTATGAATAATTTTAATAATTACACAAAAGATGATTTTGTAAAGTTGTATGATAGACCTCTTGCTGAACTTTTAGAAATTGCAAATAAAATTACTGCCGATAATTTTAATAATGAGGTCGAGGCTTGTTCAATAATTAGTGCTAAAACTGGAGCATGTTCAGAAAACTGCAAATACTGTGCACAAAGTAAACACAACCATGCTGAAATTGACTGTCATCCGCTTTTAGATGTTGAAACCGTAAAACTAGCTGCGTTAAGTGCAAAGGAAAATGGTGCAACAAGATTCTGTATTGTAACATCAGGAAGAAAACCAAGTGATAATGATTTTAATAAAATTTTAGAAATGATAAAAGAAGTTGCGTCAATTGAAGGTATTCATTGTTGTGCATCTTTAGGATTGTTGTCTGAAGATCAAGTAAGGCAAATTAAAAATGCAGGTGTCGAAAGGTACAATCACAATATAAACACATCAAAGGCTTACCACGAAAAAATTTGTACAACTCACAATTTTGAAGATAGAGTAAATACTGTT
>CAZUKK010000009.1:0-68303 GCA_964620875.1 uncultured Clostridium sp. | reverse complement strand
CAACCGTAGACACGTTTAATGCGAGCGACTCAAGACAATCCCATCATCCGCCCCATTTTTAAAAACTCTCTTTCGAGAGTTTTTTTATGCATTAAGGTATTGTTTTAAGAATTTTATTATGTTGTTTTGCTGTAAAATAAAACTGTTAAAAACCTTTAAATGGAGAGCTTTTTACAGAGGTAGTCAAATTGTTTTATTTTGTAAATATTTGTTGAAATTTAGAACTTTTTGATGTATTTTTATTATGTTAATAAGATTGGGTTGTATACTGGAGGGTATAATGGAATTGAGAATTAAACGTTCTTTATGTATTGCAGGATGTTTGTCTGTACTTGTTTTACCTATGGCATGTGCAGTTGATGCGAATTCTGCTACTTTTTATAATGGTAAAAGTTACCAAAAAATAATAACTAAAGGACAGATTACAGGGGCGGCTGAGAGTATAAATGAAATCTTGACTGGGGATACGTTTACTGTGGATGCAAATTCCGTGGGGACTGTTGGTGATATCAGCAATGACGGCGAATTAATAAATTCCAGCTATGACGTTACAGTTGATACTTTAACCAATAGAGGTATCGTTTCCGGTGATGGCGGTACTTTGACAATATTGAAAGGCGGAAGCAATAGCGGAGCTGGTTCATCAATTACTCAAAATATTCTTAATTTCACAGGTGCAGACCAAACTTTTACTAACAGTTCTGATATCGAAGCAAAAACAAGTTTAACAAATAATGGAATATTTAAAAATAATGCAGGTACAATAAAAACAGCATTGTTGGAAAATACCAAAACATTTACAAATGATGCAACTATTAGTGCTACAAATATCACAAATAGTGGTTCATTTACAAATAGCGGAAGTTTAACTACAGATAAAATAACCAATACTGCAGGAACTTTTACTAACAAAAAAGCAAGTGCTTCAATAAAAGAAATAGACAACAAGTCAGGTGCAACCTATAAAAATGAAGCTGAAAATACAGTTACTAAGGTAACAAATGCGGGTACTTTTACAAATTCTGCTAAATTAACGGCAACAACTGTCGAAAATACTAAAACATTTACAAACGCTTCAGATTTAGTAGTTACGACATTGAATAACACTGGTGATAGTGCAGAGTTAACAGGTAATGGTAATCTAACGGTAAGTGGGGGTACAAACTCAGGAAAAATTTCTCAAAAGAATGTAACAGTCAGCGGAGCTTTCAAAAACGATAAAGACTTGACCTCAAGCGGTAATTTTTCAAATGTCAATGGTGTTATCACAGGAACAGGTGCTTTGACGGTTACGAATGGTTCATCAAGTGCTTCAATCACTCAAAAAAATGTTACGGCAAACGGAACTTTTGATGTAGGTTCTGCAATTACTGCAACTGAGAACTTTACGATTGGTTCAAGTGCCACTGTGCAAAATACAACTACAGGTTCTATAGTTGCTAACAGCCTTGTTAATAATAATTCGTTTACCAATAAAGGAACATTAGGTTCAACTGATAAAAAACTTGCTATTACAAACAATGGTACAATGACTATTGAAAGTGGCACATTAAATGTAAGTTCTATTACGAATAAAGCTAATAAAACTATTACAAATAAGGTTGCTTCAAGTTATGACTCAATTACAAATGAAACTGGTGCAACTTATAACAATGAGGCTAATACAACTGTCGGTTCTTTAACAAACTCAGGAAATTTTAATAATTCCGCAGAAGTTAATGTTTCAGGTAGTTTTACTAATAATGGCGCAAATTCAAAAATATCCGGCGGAACGTTAAACCTTGCAAATGGGGGAACAAACGCAGGAACAATGGGTGCAGCAGGCAAAACAACTACAGTGAATGTTAATGGCGGTACACTTGTTAATAACAATGCTGTTACAAATACAACATTGAAGGTTGCTAATAATGCAGGCGTAACCAATAACGGGAATATTACAAATTCAGATACAAAGATTGAGGCTGGCGGTTCTCTAACAAATGTTTCAGGTCATACAATTAGTGGCGGAACAGTTGTTGCAGACGGTAAATTTGATAACAGAGGAACTGTAACAGGTTCAACTGTAACAATTAATGGTTCAGGAGATAATGCATCGACAAGCTCAGGAACAATTACAGATTCTACAGTTAAAGTATCAAATAATGGTTCGTTCACAAATAGCGGTAATATTAATAAAACTACTAGTGGTACATCTTCAGTAACCGTTGAATCAGGTTCAACTTTCACGAATACTGCAAAAGATGGTAAATCAATCAGCGGAACAACAATTACTGCAGATGGTAAGTTTGACAACCAAGGAACTGTAACAGGTTCAACAGTAACAATCAAAGGTTCAGGAGATAAAGCTTCAACAAGCTCAGGAACAATTACAGATTCTACAGTTAAAGTATCAAATAATGGTTCGTTCACAAATAGCGGTAATATTAATAAAACTACTAGTGGTACATCTTCAGTAACCGTTGAATCAGGTTCAACTTTCACGAATACTGCAAAAGATGGTAAATCAATCAGCGGAACAACAATTACTGCAGATGGTAAGTTTGACAACCAAGGAACTGTAACAGGTTCAACAGTAACAATCAAAGGTTCAGGAGATAATGCTTCAACAAACTCAGGAACAATTACAAATTCGACTACAACTGTTGCAAGTGGTGCTGAATTTACTAACTCAGGAACAATTAATGGTTCTGGAAAGTTAGATGTTAGCGGAACTGTTACAAATACTAATACTATCGGTGGGTCTTTGGCATTGAATGTCAATAATGGTGGTGTTCTTAATGTTGGTACTGCAAGTGGTACAGCATCTGTTAATACAAGCGGAATTGTTACTATTGCAGGTGGCGGAACTCTTAATATTACAGAAAATGGCAGTGCTACTTTAAAAGAAAATGATGTTTGGTCAGGAACTGTTACAAATACTGATGGTACGTTAAATATTACAGGCGGAGAATATAAAGGTAAAGATTACTCTCAAAATGGTGGTACATTAGCTATCACAGGTGGTTCGTTTGAATTAGCGAACGGAAAAACTATTTCAAACGGTACAGTTCGTGTTGACGGTGGAGAATTTTCATTAGCTAATGGTTCAAATATGACAGGTGGTACTGTTGTTGTTACATCAGGGACTGTAGGAGTATCTGGAGCTATTGCAGATGCCGTTGAGTTAGCAATAACTGATAACATAATTTATAATATTAAAGAAAATGGTAATATTACTATTGCAACTGACGATACTTGGAGTGGTACTGGTAAAGTTCAATTGACAACAGACACTTCAACGTTAGTTTTCAATGGTACAAAAAATGGTTCTAATGGTGTATTAGATGCAAGTAAAGGTAATCTTACAATCAATAGTGATTTGACTGTTGGTAATAACAGCAAAATTTCAGCTGATGTTAAAACTGAAATAAATGATGATGTTAATATCACCGGCAATGGCGCAGTTACTATTAACGATAATGATACTTGGAAATCAACTGCTACAGTTAAGCAATCAGGTGGTAGTTTGACAATTAAAGATTATAATAGTACGACAAAAGGTCAAGGTACTCTGATTTCTACAAGTGGAGATTTAGGAATTACAAATAGCACTGTTGATATTACAGGAAATAGCAGAATTGATGGCAACTCAAAAGTTACAATTGAAAATTCTACTTTGAATGTTAATGGCGGAACTACTGATGCTGATGGTAATAAAGGTGGAACGATTACTCTAAACAGTGGTGATAAATTCTCAGGCAGTAGAATAAATCTTGGTACTGATGGTACATTTAATTATAATAATATAACATCAACAGGTATAATTAACGCAACAGGCGGTAATTTGAACCTAAATAGCGGCACTTT
Source organism: uncultured Clostridium sp. (assembly GCA_964620875.1). Classification (GTDB taxonomy): domain Bacteria; phylum Cyanobacteriota; class Vampirovibrionia; order Gastranaerophilales; family Gastranaerophilaceae; genus Zag111. The sequence continues at coordinate 64,457 of CAZUKK010000009.1, read as the reverse complement.
AACATTAGCAAACGGAAGTAATGTTGCAGATGGTGCAATTGTTGATATTAAAGGTAATGTTAATCTTGGTACAGCTGGTACAGGTAACAGTGTATTAACTTTGAATACAGGAGATTCATGGACTAGTGGTATTGTTACAATAAACGAAAACGGTGTGTTTAATTACAACGATATTACATCTGTTGGTATCGTTAATGCCGTAAAAGGTAATTTGAACGTTAACAGCGGAACATTAACCTTAGCAAACGGAAGTAATATTGCAAAAGATGCAACTGTTAACATTACAGGTGATGTAAATCTAGGTACAACCGGTACAGGTAGCAGTACATTAAACTTGAATACAGGAGATTCATGGACTGACGGTGTTATTACCGTAAATAAGAGTGGTGTATTTAATTATAACGATATAACATCAACCGGTACATTAGTTGCAAAAGACGGTACGGTTAATATTGCAAGCGGTGATTTAACGCTTACCTCAGGCGGACGTACTGATGCAGGGATAGCCCAAGCGGTAAAAGCAACTGTTGATGGTAATTTAACAGTTCAAGATAACGTTAGTGTAGTTTTAGATAAAGCAACATCTGATAAATGGAGCGGTCAAATTAACTTAGACGGCGGAAGTTTGGACTACAGCTTAGATAACAATGGAAAATTAGTGGCAACCACAGGTAATTTAAATGTTAGTGGCGGAACATTAACATTAAATAATGCAAGTTCTGTAGCAGAAGCTGTAAATACAGTTATAACAAGTAATGTTATAGTTAAAGGAACAGGAGATGACGCAAGTACATTAAACTTGAATACAGGAGATTCATGGACTAGCGGAGTTATTACTGTAGATGAAGATGGTGTATTAAATTATAGTGATATAACATCAACCGGTACATTGGTTGCAAAAGATGGTACTGTTAATATTGCAAGCGGAGATTTAACACTTACTTCAGGCGGACGTACTGATGCAGGTATTGCTGCCGCAGTAGATGCAAGTATTGCGGGTAATGTTACAATAAAAGATAATGTTTCCGTGGTTCTTGAAGATTCAACAAAAGATTCATGGACAGGGGATGTTACATTAGCTGGTGGAACACTTGATTACAGCTTGAATTCTAACGGTAAACTAACAGCAAACAGCGGTACATTAAATGTAAATGGCGGAACATTGACATTAGATAATGGCAGTGTTGTCGCAAATGCTGTAAAAACAACGGTAACAGGTGATGTTGTTGTTAAGGGTATCGGTGATAATGCAAGTACTCTAAACTTGAATAAAACATCTGATACAAATAAAGATTCATGGACTGCTGGTGTTATCACAGTTGAAGAAGACGGTGTATTAAATTATAGCGATATAACATCAACCGGTACGTTAGTTGCTATAGACGGAACTGTTAATATTGCAAGTGGTAATTTAACACTTACAAATACAGATAATGTAACTGATGCAGGTATCGCAGCCGCAGTAGATGCAACTATTGCTGGTAATATCACAATAAAAGATAATGTTTCCGTAGTTCTTGATGATTCAACAAAAGATTCATGGACAGGGGATGTTACATTATCCGGCGGAGCACTTGATTACAGTTTGAGTTCTAACGGTAAATTGCTTGCTGAAAGTGGATATTTAACCGTTACAGACGGTACATTAACTTTAAATAGAGGAAGTTATGTCAAGGGTGCTGTTGTAACCGAAATTAACAGTGATGTTATTGCAATTGAAGGTGGCGAACTCAACTTGAATAAAAATGCTGACGGTAGCTATGACAGTTGGGCATCAGATGCTAAAGTTACTCTAAACGGAGGTACATTAAACTACGCAGATTTAACATCGAATGGTGTATTTGAAGGTAAAAAAGGTAATTTGAATACAGCAGAAGGTAGTACTTTTAATGTTGTAGGGACAACGGATAAAAATCCTGCTTATATTGGTTCTGATGTCAAAGCTAATATCAAGGGTGATTTGGTTATTGGAAACTATGGTACAGTTTATTTAGGTACTGTGAATGAAGGTGATGCTCAAGATACTGTACTTGGTAATATTACAGTTAATAATGGCGGTACTTTAAATATATATAATAATTTGCAATTCAAATCCGGAGAATCTAGTCAACTTATTACTATTGATAAAAATGGTTTGGTGAATTTGAATACTACAGGAGAGCTTGTATTAAATGCAGATTTTGCTGGTGCTGGTCCTATTGATAAAAACGGAAAAGGTAATGTAACTTTTAATGGTAAATTTACTGATTACTCAGGTGTCATTACAATCAATGAAAGTGGAGATTTAGCCTTTAAACATGGACTTATGGGTAACCTTGTTGTAGGTGATGTTAAAGATGGTTCAGTTATAGGTATTTTGGCAGATATTATTGATCGTGATTTGAATCAAACTACAAAAGAAATTACGATGAAATATTCTACTTTCCACGATAATGTTGACTTACAACTGGCAATGGAAGAAGGTAAAGGTATTACCATTACAAAAGGTTCTTTAATTGCAGAATCTAAAGGTGATAATGATATTATTGTCGGTGGTTATATTGATATAGATCCTGCTGATGATTGCACTATCCCTGTATCAATGACAGCAACAAGTAATGGTTCTATTCATCTTGGAAATAAAGTCAATGTATCCGGTGCAGATTTGAAATTGTCAGCTGGTGTTGATAACAACTTAGCTGATACTCTTACTGCTACAAATAAAGCTGTAATTGATTTCAAAGCAGGTAATAATTCTAATTTTGAAAAGGATGTTACAATCACTGATTCAACATTGAATTTGAAATCTGATAACAATTCTAATTTTAAAGGTAATGTTTCTTCTACCGGTTCAACATTGAATTTGACAACAGGAAATACTGCTAATTTTGATAGCAAAGTTTCAATAGTCAATTCTACAATGAATTTAATATCAGGTGATAGTGCAAACTTCAAGGCTGATGCTATTTTGAATGGAACTAACATGAATGTTATTTCAGGTAATTTTAACTTCAATAATTTGATTTTAGAAGGTGAAAATTCAATAATCCGTGATATGAACGGTGAAATTAACAGCAACACTATTAAAAATCTTGATATCTATGATAGAGGTTATGCTGATTTTACAGTCGATGTAAACGGTAGAGATTGGCAACATGATAAATTTGTTATTTCTGATATAACAGATATGGATGGTGGTCAAATTCATATTAGTGATTGGCAATTTGCAGATGATTGGAACAGAACAAATAAAGCTCCGATTGACAGAAATATTATAATGAACATGTTTGATGTTTCTAAAGTCGATCCTGCTACTGCTGCAAATATTAAATTTACACAAACAGATAAAGAAATCTTTACTCCAATCGGTTGGTATAAGTTAGAAAATTATCAAAAATGGAACAAACAATTGGGTATTGCTGAGTCTGTTCCGGGGGTAATTCAAGCTTCTTTATCAAGATATAATCCTCAAGTGTTCAGAGGTCAGGTTGCTACATTGTCTATGTATAACAATCAATTGCTTGTTGATGATATGTTAACAAACCATGTTGGATTGCAAAGCGAAAGATTCTTAAATCCGAATGCTAATAAATATGCGTTAAGTGAGGGTCATTATGTTGGACCTTACCAATATACTCAGAAGGATGGCGGTCTTTGGATGAAGAATTTTGCATCATTTGAAAAACTGTCAATGACTCAAAATCTTCGTGTAGGTAATAATTTCTACGGTACTTTAATCGGTGCTGATATGCCTGTTGTTGATTTGAAACAAGGTTGGAAATTAGTTCCTACCGCATATGTTGGTTATAACGGTGCTCATCAGCATTTTGATAGTGTAAGTATGTACCAAAATGGTGCTCAATTAGGCTTGATGGGTACATTTATGAAGGATGACTTTGTAGGTTCTGCATTAGTTTATGGCGGTACTTATTTCAATGAAATGAAACTTAACGGTTACAATGAAGATGCAATGAACTTCTTTGTCGGAACTGCGGCTAAAGGTGCATACAACATACACGCAACAAAACACTTTACTGTTCAACCGAATGTCTTTGTATCTTATAATTTCTTCGGAAAACAAAGTTGGCATTCTAACTTTGGTGATATGTACATGAATTCAGGATTCTTGAATGGTATAAATGTTGCGCCTGGTATGAACTTAATTTACTCAAGAGAAACTTGGAGTATGTATGCTACATTCCAATATATGTATAATATCAATGAAGATTTGACAGGTAAGGCTGGAAATGTGCTTCTACACAATGTTCAAATGCGTCATGGATACTTCCAATATGGTGTTGGTGTAACTAAAACTTGGAAAGATAGAATGAATTCATACTTCCAAATCGTATTTAGAAACGGTGGAAGAACAGGTATAGGATTCCAATTAGGTGCTCAATATCTGTTTGATTGGTATAACCCTTTTGTAAATAAAGTGAAAAAATCTAAATCGGTTAAAAAACGTACAATCAAACAATTATAATTACACAATAAAGACGGGTTAATAGCCCGTCTTTTAATTTTAAATTCAAAAATGAGGTTGCTTGACTTTAATAATTTTATTTGGTTATAATACTTTATCTTGTTTATTATAATGTAAATAGGGGGATAAGAATGTTAGACAGGTTAAAAAGATATGGTTCGGAATTTAAGACGTTTGCAATGCGTGGTAATGTGATGGATATGGCTGTCGGTATAATTATCGGTGCTGCTTTTGGTAAAATTGTTGATTCATTAGTTAAAGATATTATTATGCCTCCATTAGGTTGGGTTTTGGGAAAAGTCGATTTTTCCAATTTGTATTTTGTGTTCCCTAATTTAGATGGAGAATTTGTGAAATATCGGTCTTTAGAAGCTGCACAAGCTGCAGGTGCGGTTACTGTGAATTACGGTATGTTTATAAATACTGTTATTAGTTTTTTAATCGTTGCATTTGCAGTATTTCTTATGATAAAAGCTATAAATAAGTTAAGTGCTGATAAAAAAGCTGACTGTGAAGCTGAGGCTATAGAAACAACAAAAGAATGTCCTTATTGTTTTACAAAAATAGATATTCGTGCAGTAAAGTGTCCAAATTGTACAGCCGATATCAAGTAAACCATTTAATAACTGAATAAAAAGAGGCGCAAGGCAAAAGCCTTGCGCCTCTTTTATGTTTTATAATTATTGAGTTTATTCGTGATGGTGGTGATTACAGTGGTGATGCTCTCCGGAGCAGGTATTTTCTCCGACAGTAAGGGTATTTGAAAGATATGCTTTAGTAATATCTTCTATTGGCAGTTCAGGACATCCTGCAATAACTTTAACTCCGTTTTGGGCAAATATTTGCATTGGTCTTCCGCCCATTCCTCCTGCTAATACTATATCTGTACCTTGTTCAGCTATCCAAGATGCACATTGGCATGAGACTCCACCTTCAGGAATTATTGATTCAATATTTGTGATTTCGTTTGAATTTTCATTTACTTCTACAAAGGTGAAGGATTCACAATTTCCAAAATGTGCACATAATTTGTTTTCTTTTGATGGTATTGCTATTTTCATAATTTTCTCCTTTTTTATTTGTAATATAGTATACAGCAATGCTTCTGTCAATATAATAAAAGAATTATACCCAATTGTCTAAGGCTTATGGATAGTTAAAGTTGCTATCTTTTAGTTTATCTTTTTGTCGTAAATGAAAGGAGTAAAATAATGAGTTTCAATCCGTTAAAAGAAAAAGGAATTAGTCCTGATAAACAATTGAGAACCTGGCATGAAATTGCACATAGACATTTTGATAAAAATGAGGTCGATTGCTATTCCAGAACCCGACAAATTTTAATGAATGGTATTGAAGTTGAAGCGTGGAATTTTAAGCATAATATGGCAAGAAATGTTCATGATGAAGAAACAAAACGATTTCTTGCCATGTCAAGAAAAATTGAAGATATGCAGCAAACAACGGTAAATTGGTTAACACCGTCAGATCAATCTGTTTTAGAAACGACATTGGGGTATGAGCAGGTTGCAGTTGATTTAACGGCTTGGTTGAGTCAGAATGAACCGGATTCTTATGTCAAAGAAACCTTTGATTTTGGTTTGTTGGAGGATTTTGACCATTTATATCGTTATAGTCAGTGGGCATATATGGAACATGGTATTTCTCCAAACAAAATTTTGCAGGGTCAAACGGATGTGATTTTCGGTAGACCTACTCAGAACCATCATAATTGTAATATGATGAGACTTCGTAAAAGTTACGATAAAGAAACAGCTTCAGTTCAAACAAAAGTTAATATTCTAACGCTTGTTTCAGCTGAGCAGCAAACTCATAATTATTATGCTGAAAACGGTATGAAATACGGTAATGAATGTTTGCGTGAAACTTATGCTGAAATTAAAGATGTGGAAGAAGAACACGTTACTATGTATGAATCATTAATCGACCCGACAGAGTCTTGGTATGAAAAACTTTTGCTACATGAATTTACAGAAGTTTGTACATATTATAACTGTATGGAAGATGAAGAAAACGACATGTTAAAACCAATTTGGGAAATGTTTGTAGATTACGAAATCGGACATTTAAGAGTTGCTGCAGAATTATTTAAAAGACATGAAAATCGTGAACCTGAAGAAGTTATAGGATCTGAAATAATTTATCCATGCAGATTTATGTCCCAGAAGAACTATGTTGCAAAAGTTCTGAAAAGAGAAATAGATAAACGCTTGGGAACAAATAAGGATTATACAACAATAGAAAAATTGCCTGATGATTGGGCAAGTTATATGATTCAGGAGGCAGTAGGTGAAGATGGTTCTCCGACAGAAGCTACTATTAGAACTATTTCAGTGCAAAAAGGCCGAGATTTAGTTATAGCATCTCCTTCGTTGGAAAATAATATTGTAGAATTATATTCCAAAGGTCTTCAACCTGAAGCTCAGGCTTCAAATACCGTAACTGCACAAGAATACGAAGAAATGACAGAAGAAGAATTTGAAATATAAATCAAATGTATAATGATAGAAAACGAACTTATTTTTTAATAAGTTCGTTTTTTACTAGCAAAAATTTATATTTTCATGGTTTAGGAATGATATATAAGGTGGAATGTGAAATGATAGATTTTATTACAAATAGTATGGTATATGGCAGAAGTTATTATAACAGAACGGATTTTTCAAAGGGACGTTCTCAGAATAGTTATACTTCGTTTACTTCAAATCAGGAAACTAATAACAATGATAACCATTATGAGATAGGGTTAATTGATGCCGCTATTGGTATTGGAACATTACTTGTTGGTGGGGCTGTTTATTTGTTTTCAAAAGGAAAGAAAGGACGGAGTTTTCTTAATAAAGTTGGAGAACTTTTAGGGTCTAATGTTAAACATGTAGAACCTAAAGTTGAACCAAAACAAGTTAGTAATATTATTGAAGAAATTCCTGACGATATAGTTGAAGAACTTGTTGATGGTAAATGGCTTCCATATTACAGGAAAAAATAATTATTTAATTGAAACTAATAAAAGAGGTTGGATTAATATCCAACCTCTTTTATTTAAGAGTTTATTATTCTTTTATACAATTCCTTGAGCAACCATTGCTTCCGATAGTTTTGAAAATGCAGCAATGTTTGCACCGGCTACGTAATTTTTGTCAAGATTATATTTTTCAGCTGATTCTTTACAAGCTTTAAAAATATTAACCATAATAGAATCAAGTTTTTTATCAACTTCTTCAAATGTCATATAGTATCTCATACTGTTTTGACTCATTTCAATAGCAGAAGTTGCAACACCACCTGCATTTGCAGCTTTTGCAGGTGCAACAAGTATTCCTTTTTCTAAGAAATATTCGGTAGCATCTTTTGTACAAGGCATATTAGCACCTTCTCCGATTGCCAAAACGCCATTTTCTACAAGTTTCTTTGCTGAGTTTAAAGTTACTTCATTTTGAGTTGCGCAAGGAAGTGCGATATCTGTTTTAATGTTCCAAATAGGCGAATCTTCGCTGTTATTTTCAAAGTATTCTGCCTCCGGACGATATTTGCAGTATTCACTGATTCTTCCTCTCTCAACTTCTTTAATTTGTTTAATTATATTTAAATCAATTCCGTTTTTGTCGTAAATGCAACCCTTAGAATCACTCATTGCAACAACGAATGCTCCGTATTTTTGTGCTTTTTCGCAGGCATAAATTGCAACATTTCCAGAACCTGAGATTGTTACTGTTTTGCCTTGCAGGTTTTGAGCATTGGCTGCAAGCATTTCACGCATAAAATAAATTAAACCGTAACCTGTAGCTTCGGTTCTTGCAAGTGAGCCGCCGTAAGATAAGCCTTTCCCTGTCAAAACTCCGCCTTCGTATGCGTTTCTAATTCTTTTATATTGACCAAAAAGATAACCGATTTCTCTTGCACCAACTCCGATATCTCCAGCCGGCACATCAACATCTTGTCCTATATGTCTTTGAAGTTCTGTCATAAAACTTTGACAAAATCTCATAATTTCGTTATCTGATTTTCCTTTAGGGTCAAAGTCAGAACCACCCTTGCCGCCACCTATCGGTAGTCCTGTAAGTGCGTTTTTAAAAATTTGTTCAAATCCTAAAAACTTCATAATACTTTGGTTGACACTAGGGTGAAATCTCAAACCGCCTTTATATGGTCCTATAAGACTGCTGAATTGAACTCTATAACCTCTGTTTACGATAGTTTGACCTTCGTCGTTCACATAAGGAACTCTAAAAGAGATTAGCCTTTCAGGTTCAATCATTCTTTCTAATAGTGCCATTTTTTCAAACTCCGGGTGTCTTTCAACCACAGGTTCAATTGTTGTCAAAACTTCTTCTAATGCCTGAATGTATTCCGGTTCATTATAATTTTTCTTTTTTGATTCTTCTAAAACTTTTTCAATATAGCTATTCATACCATATACTCTCTTTCTTTTATAATTTTAATTTACTTCTAAATTAAAAAATAGTAAATACTTTAGGTTGTAGAATTTATAATTTTTAAACTTTTGTATTCATTTTTTTGTTTAATTTAGCTGCGGCTTTTTTAATTTTTATGGCACGCCATCTTAATGGTTGCAGTTCAATTAGGTGTTTTAACCCTTTTAGTCCGACTCCTGCTGAAAAAAGTGTAAGGCAGGCAGTAATTGGGAAATCTAAAACTCCCCAGTGTCCTATTCTGCAAATTTCAACAATAGCAGGAAAACCTGCAGCACACGACAAATCCATTGTCCTATTATATTTAGCTCGTTTAGTGTTTTTATAAAGATATTGTGATAATTGTTTTTGCGTTTTTGGACCAATTATTTTCATCTAGTTCTCCTTTTTACTTTTAAAAATAGAACAAAAAAAAATTTGCCACTGAAATCAGTAGCAAATTTTTTTTAATTTAAAATAGTTTTGGAATAAATCTGTATTTAACTTTTTGTACATAATCCTGATATTTTTCATCTTTAAGCAAGTGTCGTTCTTCTGTTATAGCTCTCAGGTAGTACAGATATGTCCAAGCCAAAACTCCGCAAGTTATAATAACTTTTGTATATGCCGAGTATTGGTTGTGCAAGCACAGAGGTATTGTCAGAATTATCATATGGAGAATCTGCATAGAGTATTCAGGGTGTCTTACAATATTGTAAGGAAATCCTGTTACAATTCCTCTGTTTGTCAAATTTCCTGCTTTTGGTCCAAGTCTTAGGACTGAAAGCAATATTCCTAAATAAATCACAATAAGTAAAAGATTTATTGTTCCAAGTATCATAGTATTATTTATCGGCATTAGTTCATCCAGTGAACGGACTGCTAATTTCGATGTTAGAATAGATAACGGATAATAGCATGCGATACAAGAAATTACACCAAGAGGAGTTGTATCGGAAGATTTGATTTTGTTTCTGAAAATAGTTGTATCTGTCAGATAACTAAATGCCAGAACCAGTGTTATTAGTGTAAGAATTATTCTTATCCATACGTCTCCGGTATCGACTAAATATTGGGCTATTCCATTAATTATTCCCGAACCTTCCGAAATATATTGCATTATGTTTACGAAAAGTGCTTTTAAGAAATCAAGGTTATAGCTAAGATTTGGCAAATAATCATTGCATAACAAAGAAACGCAGTTTACACCGAAAAATACTTTTATAAACAGAGCCATCATTGCTTGCTTTTCAGATTCGGTCGGTTCAAGTTTTTGAATAGATTCTTGGATAGAATTAGTTCTTCTGAATTGTTTGGCGATGTATTTTATAATTTTTACATTTTTAGATTTCAAAATAGATTTTGGTTTTACTGTAAAAAATATAATAGGGGCTATTATGATATATGCCGTATAATATAATGCAAAAAATGTTGAATAATTAAAAATATCATCTTTGATTGTGTCATTGTATATAGGTGCAAATGATATTATTAAAAAGATTACACCGTATATTAAAATTGATGCAAAATAGTGTTTAAGAATATCTTTTGTTTGTAATTCTTTTGTCTCGCTCATAACTATATCCCTTCTATCCTCAATAAACTTTAATCATTATATCATGATTATGACAATTGAACAAATTATGATATTATTATAGAGTTATTTTAATTTAGGAGATTTATGATGAGTAAATGTAAAAAATGCGGAACTGATATTGAAAACGAAAAATTGTCGAATTGTCCTGCGTGCGGTACTAAATTGGGTGGTGGTTTTCCTGTTTGGGTTATTGTAGTTTTAGTAATTTTGGGATTGTTCTTTTCTATTGTTATTCCTGTTGCGGTTACAATAGCAATGACAATGCCTGCTCTTTTAACCAATACCGATAGGGTAAAAAATAAAACAAAGTTTTTAAAGACTACCTCAAGTTTGAGTCAATCTTTATTAATGTCGAATGCTTTAGATGATAAGTATTATAATAATTTTGATGAACTTTGGGAAAAAGGTGTTAAAGAAAATTTAAATATAGCTTCTAGTTTTGAAAACGGTATAAAACTTTCAGATTTAACAGAAATTAAATATGAGAAATTGAATAATACATGTAAGGAATTTCCGACAGAATATAATGAGAGTACTGCTTGTGCAATTTTAACAATAGATGTTGATGGCTTTGAAAAAGGTGAAAATAAGCTCAGTTATGTTACAAGTAAAGGTACTCAAATGATTCATGACAGATTTGTTTTGTTGCTATACCCAAATACGGTGCGACCGAAACCTAAATCTATTGAAGATGTATTATTAAATAAATAAACTTCATAACAAAAAAGATGTAGAAGACTCTACATCTTTTTTGTTATAAATTTTGTCTTAAATAGCTTTCTACAAATTCATCCAAGTCCCCATCCATAACGGCATCAATGTTTCCTGCTTCACAGCCTGTTCTGTGATCTTTAACCATTTTGTACGGGTGGAATACATATGATCGAATTTGAGAACCGAAATTTATGTCAGAGGTTTGTCCTTTTATTTTTGCCATTTTTTCTTCGTATTCTGTCTGTTTTATTGCCAGTAATTTTGATACAAGGATTTGCATTGCGTATTCTTTATTTTGAAGTTGGGAACGTTCTTGTTGGCATTTTACGACTATTCCTGTCGGTTTATGCAAAATTCTGACTGCAGTTTCAACTTTATTAACATTTTGTCCGCCAGCACCGCCTGAGCGCATTGTGGTTATTTCTAAATCTTCAGGCGGAATAGTAATTGTTTTTTCAAAATTTTCTATTATAGGACAGATTTCAACTGAAGCGAAACTTGTTTGTCTTTTACCGTTTGCATTAAATGGAGAAATTCTGACAAGTCTATGGACTCCTTTTTCTGCTTTTGAGTATCCGAATGCATATTTACCTTGAATTTTTACGGTTGCAGATTTTATTCCTGCTTCTTCACCATCAAGTTTGTCTAAAAGTTCGCTGTGCCATCCTCTTTTTTCGGTCCATCTCAAATACATTCTCAATAACATGCTTGCCCAGTCTTGAGCATCTGTTCCGCCTGCTCCGGAATTTATTGTAAGTATTGCATCAGCTTCATCGTATTCTCCGGACAACATCTGTTGCAGTTCAAATTTTTCAAGCTCTTTATTTAAATCAGTTATTTTTAAGTGAGCATCTTCAATTAAATCTTTATCAGATAATTCCAATGCTGTTTCTGCATCCAGTATTGTATCAGACCAGCGTTTTATATTTTCAAGACTTTCTTTTTTGTCTTTAATTTCATGTCCAAGAATAGTCGCTCTATTTGTATCGGACCATATTTCAGGATTTTCCATTTCTTTTTCAAGTTTTTCCAAACTGCTTTTTATTGAGTTCGGGTCAAAGACACTCCTTAATTTTTTCAAATTTTGGTTTGATTATATTAATTTCTTGTTTTAATTCAGTTTCCATAATTCAATTGTATAATAAAAAATCCTGCTTGCAATCTGTGTTTATGTTATATAATTATTGAGAAAGAGAGAATTTATGCAGGTTTTAAATTATTTAAAATTATTATATTCATCAAATAAAATTTTATCAAAGCAGGTTTGCCTGTTTTCGATAATTGGATTGTTTGTTTTGTCTTTGATTAAATATACGGCTTCGTATGGAAATCTGCTTTTATATCATAATTTTTATATATCTGTTCCTGCATCGGGATACGAATTGTGGGTATATTTGTTTGTTATGCTTTTTTTATTGGTTTACATAATTGGCTATATATCAAATTTGGCAAGTAATGTAATGAATGATAGGGTTGAAATTATTCCGGAATTTTCTTTAAAACCGTTTTATTACTTTGTAAAAATAATGCCAATATATTTTTGTTGGAATATTTATTTTTTTCTTGTTGGATATTTAATATATTCTATTTTGGGTGATAAATTTCAGATAATTCTTTTTGGTTTGGCTCAGTTGATTTTGCTTCCGTTTGTTTGGATTATTCAAACTGCGTTTGTTAAAAAATTAAAATATGAAGTAGAGTATTTTAATCCGTTGACACTTCTAAAAGTCATCGTAAAATCATTTTTCAAATTAGTTGTTTTAGATGTGCAGATGCTTATTTTTGCAGGACTTCCTGCATTTGTCTTATTTAAAATTCTAACATATTCAACTCCTGCAAAATTTTTATATTTAAATCTTCCGATAAAACTTGGCAGTATATGTTTGATGGCATATATTATTATGATATTTGTATTGATTTATCAGGTTGGACTTTGCAATATTGTAAAATCTTGGTTTAAGAACACAGAAAATTAGTTGTTTAGTATTTTTATTCTGCCATCATCTTTTATTTCAATTGGCTCTTTTGATTGTTTTAGAACTTCTCGAATACATTTTGTTGCGTCAAAGTCATATTTTTCAATGATTTGATCAGGTTTATTTAAGTTTTTAAATCCATCATTACCTTGGGCGCAGTAATCGTTCAATATCGTTATGTAGTATTTATTTTCTCTTGGATTATTGATGTCGATTGGGCGTTTTTTGCCGTTTTTATCAATGAAATTTATTGATTTAATTTTTCCGCTTTTGTCTATTGAATATTCCAGTCCTGAAGTGTAGAATATACCCGGTTTGTTGGCTACATTTGTGAAAGATTTTCCTGCCAGTTTTATTGCGTCAACGATTTCTTTTTCCGAATATTTTATTTTATATAATTTATTTTGGAAAGGTAAAATGTCTGCAAGAATTCTTGTGTCGACTTTTCCAGCTTCAAAATATCCCCTGATATTAGCGGATGGTAAAATTGCAATATCTGCATTTAGGTCTTTTTTTATACAATCTGTAATAAAATAAGCATGCGGATTTGGTTCAATCAAATCATTTTTCAGTGGTTCGGGTGCGGCTTTTATGTAACCGTATGTTTCACGGTCTCCGAAAATTTTGTCAAAAATATGTTTTACAGGGGCATTTCTCTTGAAATCTTTTGTGTATCCGACATTATTTTGAACTTTTTTGATTATTCCGTTTTTATCAAATTCAAGATTAAGTATTCCGAAATTTTTTCCATCTCGACCAGCTTGGGTTATAACAACAGGTTCTCCGGTTTTAGAGTAGAATAAATTTGTCCCTTCTTTAATATCAAGTACAAGTTCATGCGAATGACCGCCAAGGATTACATCAATTCCTTGAGTTTGATTTGCGATAATTTTGTCAAAATTTAAACCCAAGTGAGATAATAAAATTATTTTATTAATTCCTTGTTTTTGTAATTTGTTTACTTCATTTTGAATATCTATAATTGTTTCTTTTATTTTACTAACCTGAATTTCTTGTTGTATTATTCCTTGTTTTGAACGTTTATATAAATCAATAGGGGTTGTGCCGATAATTCCGTATTTATGCCCGTTTTTCTCTTCAATAATTGATTTTTTTACTGTATTTGACAAAGGGTTTTGCGGAGCTGTTTTTATATTGCAAGATAGTAAATTATAGTTTATTTGTGGTAGTACGGTTTTTATATTCTTTTGCATATCAAATTCGTGATTGCCAAGAGCAGATGCTGTAATTCCTATAACTTTTTGGAATAAAATCGCAAGACCGTTAGTTTTAAAATCTTCACCAATCATTATATCGCCTGATGACAGTTTCAAAACATCAGTGTCAGGCTTTTTTTTATTAAGGAAGTCAAATTGGTTAGATGCAGTGATGGTACGTTCCATGTTTATGGATTTACCATGATAGTCATTTATGTAAAAAATGCTTGTTTTTATGTTATTTGACTGATTAGTTGGATTTATCATCTCTTAATCCCTTTAGCATGAAAACACATCAAGATTTTTTTTGACTATTGTTATATACTTTTTTTTACATTTTTTAACGGAAGTTATTTGATAAATTTAATCATATTTTCACTATGGGACAGGGTCGTATCCGCCTGGATTTCCGGGATGGCAACGGCAAATGCGTTTTATTCCCAGCCACCCGCCTTTTAATATTCCATATTTTTCAATAGCTTGTTTTGTGTATTCTGAACAAGTCGGGTAAAATCTGCAAACTTTTGGAGTGAATTTTGAAAACCATTGATATATTTTTATTAAAAATAATGCCAGTTGTTTCACGAATCTTCCTTATCCCTAATCTGTAATATATGCATCTCCAATGGTATCAATAGCTTCAACTTTTATGTCTGTGATAAGTTCTGAATATGAAATTACAACAATTGTTGGAATATGACGTTCAAGTAGCTGATAAAGTGGTAATCTGATACGAGGAGAACACAATACAACCGGCTGTCTGCCACATGTTTGGTGTGCTCTTAATAACGTTGTAGCCGTGGTTTCAATTAATTCTTGAACCTGAACAGGATTTAGCAAAAACATTGTTCCAAGCTCTGTTCTTTGACAGCTATCATCAAGTATTTTTTCCCATTCAGGAGATAGTGTAAGTGCATATAAAACTTTATCATCCTGAACGTTTGAAAGACATATTTGTCGTCCGAGTGCGGCTCTTAAACGTTCTGATAATATATCAGGCTCTTTTGAAAATCTTGCATAATCACAAAGTCTTTCAAATACAAAAATAATATCTTTTATTGAAACTTTTTCTCTGATTAAGTTAACAAAAATTTTCCTCAAATCACTTGTTGAAATAATCGTAGGTACAAGGTCATTAACAAGTGTCGGGTCTTGAGAACGCACAAGTTCCATAAGTTTAAGAACGTCAGTTTTTGTCATAACTTCATCAACGTGTTTTCTTACGCATTCTTGCAAGTGAGTAACAATAACGTCTGTCGCATCAACAGCAGTAACAAGTCTTGCAGATTTTGTGTCTTCAGGACTTATCCAGTAAGCTTGTGTTTGGTATGTCGGGTCAATACCGATAATTGCATCTTCCGGAACTTCTTTTTTCATAGAATCCCACTGGTCTGCAATAACCATTAATTTCCCAGGATAAACGTAACCCGTAGCAACAGTATTACCACGAATAGAAATCATGTATTCATTAGCATCCAATGCCGATGAATCCATAATTCTTATATTTGGTAAAATGTAACCGAGTTCATCAGTTACCCTTTGACGAAGTGCTGCGATTTTTGCAAGTAATTGTCCCTCTTGATCTGGGTCAGCGATAACAAGCAGGTTTGAACCGACCTGTAAACTTAAAATATCAACCCCTAAACGTTCATACATTCTGTTAGGGTTAACTAAATCCTGCATATTTTGTCGAACATTTTCCAATTGGCCCAATTGAGATTGGACATCGGCATTGATAAGAACTTGGAAACCTGCAACAAATAATGCTATACCAAATACAAAAAACGGTAACGGCGGTAAGCCTGTTCCAGCCCAAAATGGAGTATGTCCGGTAAAACCTAATAAGAACAAGAACCCTGCTGCATAAAATAGTGCAAAAGGTTTACTTGTAATTTGTTCTGTTACGTCAGCACCAAGAGAAGGACTTGCCGCAGATGCACGTGTCATAAATATACCGGCAGCAATTGACATCAAAAGAGACGGAACTTGTGATGCAAGACCATCACCGATTGTTAATACAGTATATTTTGAAACCGCATCGCCAATTTGCATTTGGTTCATCAAACATCCAACACACAATCCGCCGATAATGTTAATAAGTACAATGATAATACCAGCGATGGTATCCCCTTTTACGAACTTCATCGCACCATCCATTGAACCCATTAAACTTGATTCTCTACCCAAATCATCACGTTTTTTTGCAGCTTCTTCAGGTGAAATTAATCCTGCGTTAAAGTCCCCGTCAATCTGCATTTGTTTACCTGGCATTGCGTCTAATGCAAAGCGGGCGGAAACTTCGGCGATACGTTCCGCACCTTTGGTGATTACCATGAACTGTACGACTGTGATAATTAGGAAAATTACACCCCCGACAATCATGTTCCCGCCTGTTACGAATTCTCCGAATGCGTGAATAACTTCTCCTGCTTCTCCTTTTGATAAAATTAAACGGGTCGAGGCGATGGACAAACAAAGTCTAAACATTGTACCAACAAGAATAATTGACGGGAATGAAGACAGTTCTAATGTTTTTTGTACAAACAGACCGAACATCAATAATACAATTCCAAGAGTTATATTTAAACATATACAAACATTAATAACCCAGTTTGGAAGTTCGCACAGCAAAATAATCAAAAGGAACAATACAAAGATTGCCATTAAAAATTCACTTATGAAATTATTATTTTGCTCCGGTGCTGCCATTATACTCCCTTCAGAACTTCACTGATTATTGCCAGTTGAGATTCTACAGTAGCATCAATTACTCCGTTTGTTGTGTTTAAAATGCAGCCGCCTTCCATAATATTTTCATCTGATATGATGATTATTTTTGATTCAAGCCCTAATGAAGATGCGCACTCCGGAACTTCTTGTTTCAAAATTGCTGCTTGATTAGGATTAACTCTCAGAGTAATTTTTGTTTCCTCTTTTGACAAACCTCTCATTATGTCTTTGATGTTTTCAAGTATAACTTGAGGGTCATCTGTCATTTCTTTTTTAATTATTTTTTTTGCAATATCAATGCTTATTTCCAAAATGTCAGGTGCTATACTATCATAAACTTCCTGTTTAGAATTGATAAATTCAGCAAGTGATTCCTGAATTTTTTGAATATCATACTGCGCAGCCTGAAGTCCTTCATTGTAACCCTCTTTTGCTGCCGCTTCTTTTATTGCATTCGCTTCTTCTCTTGCTCGGGATATTAAGTTTCTGTCGTCAATTCTTCTAAAACCTCGACGACGGTCGCCTTTCCTTCTTTCTTGTCGTTGTTTAAAGTCAATATTGTCCAAGTCAAATAAGTCGATATCTTCCGAAATATTGTCAACGGTAATTTCGACTTGTTCTTCTACATTTGAAGCCGGCTGCTTCAAATCTCCCTCAGCTGGTTTTTTATTTTTCTTTTTTATAATCATGATACAACAATATTATACACTATTAGATAGATGCGAGGCAACAATACTTGCAACTTTAGGGGGCATTTTATCATAATATTCACCCTCTAAGGCACTAAATACAAGCCTTTTTACACCTGCTCTTTCTTTTATCAATATTGTATCAATTTCTTTACCGGAATATTTTGAAAGTGATTTTTTTATTCTATATACAACACTGTTAGGGTTCAAATCTGTAACTTTCGGCAAATTGGTTTTAATTTCCTGAAGACAGCGGAGTGCGTTTTCTGCTCCGATTTTATCAGCCAGATTTGGAACTTGCATATATTTAATAACAGATTGAGCATCTTCAGGGTCAAATTTATTCAATATAGTTTGAACTTTATCCTGATTCATTTTCTTAAATAACATTGCAACGGTTGCAAGTTTCAAAACTTTTGAATCAACTTTAGGAAAATCATTCGGACTTTGCGGTGGAGCTGGGGGCATACCATTTTGAGCAGGAGGCATATCTGCAGGCATGCCATCTTGTTGCATTTGTGCTGCATTTTGAGCTTTCATTTCTTCTGCCATTTTGTCCATATTTGACTGAGATGCTGCTACTTCTAATAAACTTTCATCAATTGCACCTTTGTCTTTTAGTTCATTTAGGGCTTCTACGTAACTTTTTTTTACGTGGTGCTCAATTAATTCCAAAATTTTGTCATGAGGAAGTCCTTGTGAAAACGTTTGTTTTGCAATTTCAAAAATGGTATATGCAATTTTTTGCATAACCCCATCCCAGTATTGTTGAGGGATTCCTGAACGAATAACGTCTACGGATTTGTGGAATGACCATTCCGCTATGATTTGAGTTATTGTAACAGCTTGGTCTTCGTTAAAATTGAGGTTAGGGTCTTCTGCAATAGCTTTTCCTGAAAGTAGTGCAAAATTTCCAAGAGTATTTATAACATACTGCTTTTGTACATCGTTAAAATCTGCAGGAACAAGTTCTTGAGCTTGTGCTGCAAGGTTTTGAGCAAAGTTTTCGTAATCAAAGTTTACTGCCATAATTTATTAACTTTCTGAAGCTGAACCTTCTTCTATCCAACTTTTTATTTTGTCTGCCGCATCTTCGGTTATTTCGCCTGATATTGCATCAAGAGAGTTGATTAAAAGACTTTCATCAAATTGAGGGATTGCAACTCTTTGCTGTTGTTGATTTATCAAATCTTGAGCTAATTCTGATTGTCTTTGTGTTAATTGGCTTGCTCTTGAATTTATATCACTAAGCTGTTGTTCTTGTTCAATAGCTTTTTGTCTTAATGTTTCCACTTCAAGTTGATTTTCTTCTTTTATTCGTTTAACTTTATCTGATACAGCTTTGAATACGATAATTAAACCTAATCCTGTGATAATAAGAGCTAACCACCAAGGATTTCCGTTTTCGTCGACTTTTGGTTGGTTTTGTTGTCTTTCAGGAGTTAAGTATGGGTCATTTGAAGTTGTGTATGCAATAGACACGTTATCTGCAGTAACTTTAGGACTTGCTGCTCTTGCAATAAGTTCTTTTAATTCTTCAGGTGTTGTGTCGGCAGGATAATTATTTCTGTCAATTGTAACCGCAATTGATATTTCTTCAATAACTCCCGGTTTAATATATTCATTGGTTTGAGTTTTTGTTACTCCGTATTGAGTTTCAGTAGCTTGTCTTGAATAGTTTCTGTTTTGGCTGGAATCACTTCCGCCTGCAGGTAATCCGTTAGGAAGGTATGTGCTTACTGCGTTAATCCCTTGGGTTTGGTCTTTTGTTTGATCTCCCAAACCTTCTTGGAATGATTGTTCGGAAACTGAAGCTTTTCTGTTCGGATCATATTCTATTGAAAATTTTTCAATAGGTGCTTGTCTTAAAAATGTACTTACCGTAGCAACATAATTTCCAGGTCCGACAAGTCTGTCTAACTGTTTTGAAATTTTTTGCTGCATATATTTGTCGTTTTCTTCAAGTCTTTGAAGCATTTCATCTTCAGCATCCATTACGCTGTGATAAACATTACCGTTAGTATCTGTAATTGCAATGTTTGATGCATCAAGTCCGGAAATACTGCCGACAAGTAAGTTTGTAATTGCTTTTACTTTTAATTGGTCAAGTTTTTCACCTGATGGGATAACTATTTGTACTGTGGCAGTTTTGTCTTTCTTTTCTTCAAACATTGTGCTGCCTTCAGGAATTGAGATAAAAACTGTCGCATTTTGTATCGGTTTAATCTGTTTAATAAGTCTTGCTAATTCTCCATTCATGGCTCTGGCAAGTCTTATTCTTTTATCTTCTTTGGTTGAAGTAAAATCACCTTTATCAAAGATTTCTAACCCTACATTTTGGTCAACAAGTCCGCTTTGAACAATTGCGATAAGAGCATTATCTCTATCTGTTATTGTACATTTTTTAGTGTTACTGTTGCAGTTTTTAGCATTTAATACAAGTTTTGATTTTGTACCGTCAAGCTGACGTTCTACAGTCAAGTGTTGTTTTGCCAACAATGCTTGGATTTCTAATGCTTTACCAAGGTTATCTGTTGTTAACAGGTCAACATTTGTTTTTAATGGTTCTGCTCCAACATCTTCTGCTTTCTTTTCTTTTCCTCCGCCTGCAGCCAGTGCTATTGAAATGATTACAATAACTATAATCAAAGCAACTCCGCCGATTATTCCAAACAATAGTGGTTTATTTTCCGTAAGTTTACTAAAATCCATTTAAAGTCCCGTCGTCTGTAAATTTTGTTTGTACCAATTAATTTAGTAATATTTACACTGAAATTTGAGAAATTCTATCATAAGCATTGATTACTTTACCAACCATTTGGGTTGCAACGCTTATTGTAACTTCTGATTTTGCCATAGCAGCCATAACGTCGTGAATATCAACGTTTCTGTTTCCTGACATAACATCTTTTAGCATATTGTCAGGAGCATTCATTTCCGTATTCAAGTCTTCCATAAGACCTGTAAAAACTTGCTTGAAATCAGGTGAACCCTGTGCTTCAACTCTATCCATTCTCATGCTCGGCATATTAAAACCTGACTCAAATTTTGAGTGTTGAATTCTTGAAGCTAAGTCATATTTTGGAATATTGCTATGCATAAATACTACCTCTCTTTCTAATAATACTTCATTTTGGCTGAATATATCAATACATTAAGCTAAAAATCAACCAAAAGGAGTATAAAGCCTGCTTTTTAGGAAATTTTTCTATCTTCATATTTAATAATATTTTGCAAAAAATCAATTAAATATGAGTGAAATATTGATATTTTAGAAAGGGTTTCTATGCGTTTTATATTTGATTTTCAAGTTCTTGTCTTATATCATCAACGGATACTCTGATGATAGGGGAATTTTCATCTTTTTTTAGTACGCAGTTTTTGATTCCGGATTGAACGATAAATCTTTTACAAAGGATGCAAATAAAGTTGTGTCCCCAAATATAGATTGTTGCATCTTTGCATCTGTCTTGACCTGCTTGGATTATTGCGTTTTGTTCAGCGTGAATTGAACGGCAGGTTTCATATTTTGTGCCGGATTCAATGTTGTTTTTTATTCTGTAGCATTCTTCACGTTCTGCGCAAGAAGTTACTTTTGAGGGTGTTCCGTTGTAGCCGGTTGCTTTAATTTTTTTATCTTCTCCGACGATTACAGCTCCAACTTGTGCTCTGATACAGTTTGAGCGACTGGCACAAGTTTTTGCTAAATCTAAAAAATATTCATCCCAAGATTTGATTTCCATTTAACACCCCTTAATAATTAATATTTATTGTTTCTCATTCCTGTTTGAATAAGTGCAATGTTGTATTTATCTGTCAATTTGGAAACTTTATTTGAGTTAACGCCGTTTCCTGCTTCAATTATTAGTCCTATTCTTCCTTGAATTGCAGTATTTATAACTTGTTCGTTGTTTATTACGTTATCAAGTGCTAAAACTGCGTCTTTTGAGTTTTCGCAAGCGTAATTCATTGCAAGTTCGCATGCTGTTTCTAAATCTTTACAGCCTTGGACAATGGCTTTTGTTGATAAATCTTTTGCAATAACTGCAGAACATGTTTTTGTATATTTTGCTATTTTCCAAGCAAAAATAGCATCTTCTGCTTGAGTTTGGGCAGGTTTTACTTTTCCTGCCGCTTTAAATGTTGATTTTGTAAGTTTGCTGTGGTTAGGTTCTTGGACTAAATAACCAAATGGTGTAGTTTTAATTTCTTTTTCGCAAAAACCTAGCAGTTCTTGCAATGGACTGTTTAGTCTTATTATGTTAATCGATTCTTTTGTAAATTCTTCAATTGCTTCTTTTGAAAATTTAGGAGCAATGATATTTCTGATTTTCATAGTTCTCAATGTTTTTGCTAATTCTGCAGAAACTTCTTTTGTTGTACCTATTGTACCACCTGTTATGGATAACGGGTCGCATTCCACTATTTTTTCAAATGCGTTTTCTAAATTATTCCCTAATGCAGCGGCGCAAAGAGAGTTTTCTTTGGACAGTGAAACTGCATTTACGTCAAAGAATTCCCCAAGGACTTCAATTGCTTTTGTTAAATTGAGATAATCAATATATTCCAGATTATCGTTTTCGCTAATAATTTCATATTCAATTCCGTTTTCAATCGGTGAAATTGCTGCAGCTTGATTTAAATTTTCTCCGCAAGGCAAGCTGTTAAATTTATTTATTTCTATTGTTTCCATAATATCCCTCACATACCCACTTGATATTACCACAAAGAACTTGTCCTATCAAGTTAATAAATCTTAAAGTAAGACAAAATATTCTAAATTTTTCTTGATAAAATAATATTTCTTTAATATAATCAACTTGTTTATAAATATAGTTAAAGAGGAATTATGGCGTTAAATAACATGAGTGAAGGGGTAGGTAAAAAAATTGTTGAAGCTTTAAAGATGCAAGATGGCGCAGCTATAGAAAACGATTTTTTATCTGATAGTAGTTTAAATGAAGATATTGAAAGAGATGAGTCTTTTGGCGGAATAAATAATGATTTGTCATCTGAGATAAATAGCGGAGTCTTATCTGCTTCAATTGAACCGACTCAATCAGCAATTGATTCAGCTTTTGAACAAACTCTTACTAATACTTTAGGAACTTCTGTTTCTATGACGGATGATTTTGATTATCCTGCAAATGTAGCGGTTTTAAAACAATTGATTGCAAAATTGCCTTCCGGTGTTTCAAAACAAACCGGTGCTTTAATTATTAAGCAAACAATGGAAGCTTTAGGTATTTCAATGACCAGTGTTTTGCAAGAAGCTAAACAAGTTCAGCAGACATTTGTTAATAATTCAAGAGATTGTCAAAATAATATAATAGAATGTCGTAAGCAAATAGCTATCTTAGAGGCTAAAGCTCAGCAATATCAAAAACAATCCGCAGTAATGAATGATATTATTAACCTGTTCATTCAAGCTTCAGGCAGATAATACGTTATTACTTAATTTGATAAGAGAAAGAAGCCTGAATATTTGAATCAATCATTGATTGACAAGATTGCATTTCTGCGTCTATTTCTTTCAATTGTGTTTCTAAAGCTGCTTTTTCTTCATCTAATTTTTCTTCGTATACTTTTAATTCGTATTTACGATTTTGGAGTCTTTTGGCAAATTCAGAATCAGCTTCTCTGTCTGTTCCTGTTTGCATTAAATCGTTTGCGGCATTTTGGGCTACCCCTTTTGCTTGGGTAAGTACGGTCAATCGCCATTCAGCAGAGTGTTTCTGCTTCATTAATTCTCGTTTTCTAACTAGTGCGATAAATAAACCCATTTTTCCGCCTTATCTTTTTTGGTCGAGATTTGCCCCTTTTAAGAAACTGTGTTGGCTGTTTTCTGCTATCAATTGTTCCATTTTGTTCAGTTGATGCTTGTGATAATTAAGTCTGTATTGTGCCATTTTTAGTTTCTTTTTTACCGTCAGGAAGTCTTTTACTCCGATTACTATTGATGCAATTGCTGTTTGTAACGGGTTATTTCTGATGAAGTAATTCTTTGTGTATACCAGAAATTCAAGAATCCTTTTGACGTATAGTTCTAGAGTTTCTTTAAACATGTTAGTCCTTATAACTTTAGACTACATATACTAAAAAACGCAAATTTTAAGAAAATTGTTATTTTTGCATATATAAATTAATATTTCTTAATATTGTAGTCTTAACATACATAATAATTTACGTCATATAATTAAAAAACTTTAATAGGTTTATTAATTAATAAAATAATAAGACTCCAAAATTGGAAGGAGTCTTATTTGTTTTTATAAGTTTTGAATAGCTTTACTGTCGCTATCGATACCTTCTTTAAGCATTTTCTTTGCAATGTCGCCTTGAGTATCAAGCATTTTGCATACAGTTTCAATGTTGCGAACTTTTGTTGAAAGTATTGCATCAGCGTTAGTTGTGATGTTTCCTGAAATGTTTTGATAAGCTGCCAGAGCTGCTGAACTTGTACCTTGCATCAAATTACCAAGAACGGTTGTTCCAGCTCCGTATACTCCCAAATAAGGTGAAATTGCTGTTAAAATTCCGCCAAATCCTGAGATGCAACTTGCAAACGGCATTACTACGTTAGATGCAATTTTGCCAAGACCTGTGCCAGTTCCTATTCCGTAAGCGGCTGCACTTGCAACGTCAGCTAATCCGCCGACACTTGAAGCGTAACCTGTCGGCGCTCCTGTCAGGCTGCTGCTTCCCCATCCGTTTAGAATTGATGATGCTCCGCCTGTTGCAAGTCCGTAGATTGAATTTATTGAAGCTGCTCCGCTCGGAAATCCTGAATAGTTATATAAAGAATCAACACCATAGGCATTCCCTGCATTAGATTTTGAGTAATAGGACGTTCCTGAAATGTTCATTGTTTCTGAACTGCCAAATATAGTCGCGAAAGATGATGGTGCAAGTAAGCTTGCAATATTATATAAGAGTCCGCCTGCAGATTCAAAACCTGTGCCTGTTCCGCTTCCTGAAACGGTAAGGTCTCTTAATCTGTCATAGGTTTCCCACATTTGGGCTTTTGCAGCGCTGCTTGCGTCTCCAAACCTGTTTGCTATTACTAAATTACTGTCGTTTTTATAAGACATATTAACCTCGTAGTTTTTCTTTTATATTTAATTATTACTTTATTAGCTTTCAAATGTTTTGAATGTTGATTCAATATTTTTTGTGATAACTTTTTTAACTGCTTCAACTTCTGTTTGAAGAGCATTTTGTTCTGTATCTAATGCTTTTAATCTAAGTTCAAGAGTTCTGTCTTCTGTTTGAATTTGTTCAGTTTTAGCATTGATATCTTGAACTTTCTTTTCATAAACTTGTTTTTCATAGTTGTATTGATTCATTGCATCAGAATATGCGTTATCATCAGTTACGCTTGTTGCTTTTAAATCGTAAACGATTGATGAGCCTTCTAATTGAAGTGAGGTTGCTCTGCCTGACGGATCATATTCAACTACACCGTATTTTGAAAGTTCTTTGTTTGAAGATTGATAATCTGCATAGTATGAATGTAATGCCAAGGTAGCATCATTTCTGCATGATTCAAGGCAATCATTTGTTTGAGCAGTTCCGGAAGCAAAATTTACCTGAGAACCTGTATCAGTCCAGAAATAAATATTTGATAATGCTTCTTCTGCTCTTGCAGGATCAGTTGCGTTTTTGTAACTCATCCAATCTTTTGCAAGTTGTGTATCAGGCCAATCTTTTGCTATTTGATCTAACCCTGCACTGTATGTACCCCAAGGACTTGTAGAACTTGTATCGCTTCTTTCTTCAGTATCAAATGAGTTCATACAGGTTAATTTTTTTGTACCAACCATATAGTAACCTTCAGTTTCACTTCCCGGAGTTGGTGCAACATATTGTACTTGCGGATTTGATTTAGTGTTTCTTATTCCGGTATATTCAGAAACTTTAGAATAGTAAGTAACATATGAATTATATGTAATCTGGTCTGTCGGGTCTGTGTAGTTTGCTTCTTGAATAGAAGAAATTGTTTCTGTGTTGTCCCCGCTTTGGAAGGTGTATACTGTTGTTGTATAATCGCTTGTACTAGGAGCAGTCGGTACATCCATTTTGTAAAGCTCATTCCAAAGTTCCGAACTCTTATTGGCTAAAGCTGTTCTGGCTTGGTTAATTTGTTGTCCTTCGTATTCAACGTTTGATTTTCTTGCAGTTAGTGATATTAGTCTTGCCTGCGATGCCGCCATGCCCATAGTTTATCTCCTTCAATTTTTCTGCCTTTTCAGGGTTATAATTATTTTTTATAAAAAGTCAATATTATATAGTTTAATTATACTCGATTTATTAAGTTTTATGTATTTTTTCGTTTAAAAATACTATATATGGTGTATTCTTGTGATGAAGGTCCAATGTTTCGGTTAATATTTTGCACCAATTTATGTTTCTGCTAAAATATAAAATAGGATTATTATAAGGAAGGTTAAATAATGAAATTTTCATCATCTTTTAAAGTTGGATTATTGACTCTTATTGCGTTGGTATTACTGGTGGGAACTGTTTTAAAAGTAAAAGGACGTGCTTTTTCATCAGCTAAACGTATAGAAATTCAATTTAAAGATGTTAATGGCTTAAGACCTGGTGCAGGTGTTCAAATTATGGGTTTGAAAGTTGGGCAGGTTGAAGAAATTACTCCTGTTGTAAAAGGTGAAAACAGTTATGTTAAAGTGAAGTTTGTTGTAACCGAACCTAATGTTCAAATTCCAAGAGCGTCTTCATTTTCTATCCAGCAAGGTGGTATAATCGGAGAATTATTTTTAGAAATTACTCCTCCAAAAACAAAAACTATTTATATTCCAATGAATGACAGGCTGTTGCTATACAAAAATGATGCCGTTCAAATGAAGTTAAGTGATAAATATTATGATGTCGGACTTATAAAATCAGCAGAGGTTATATCAAGAAATTCGATACCGTTTATCGAAAAAAGCAGGATTAAAACGGCTTATGCTTATAAAATTGAATATTTTATAAATCTTCCTGGTTTGATTATGCCTGAATTTCTGAAAGGTTCTGCCGTTGTTGATAAGGATAATTCTCACAAACTTAGAATTGCAGCATTGGATGATACTCCTGTGGCTTATCCTAATCAAGAGTCTCCATATACAATTATTGAACCGATGAGATTATCAGATTTTATGGATTGGCAGTATAAAGCGGCTGAGACTTTGACTGAAACAAACAGGCAAGTTAATGAAATCTTAACGGATGATACAATTGCAGATTTAAAAATGACTATTGCTAACTTAGATAAATTAACGGCAAAATCAACTTCTACGTTAGCAAAAGTTGATGATTTGCTTGATTCTTCAAAATCTGATATTGACAGGTTGTTGACGATGACTCAGCAAGCAACAGAAGATTTTAATCGTTTGTCGGCAAATGTTAATAATATTATCGGAGATAAACAATTTAAACATACTTTGTTGTCTACGGCTGATTCAGTGGATAAGTTATCTAAAAACTTGAACAAGGTTATGGATGCTGCTGATGCTGAAGTTACAGGAAAAAATTTAAAAATTATTTCTGAAAACTTGGCTCAAATCAGCGAAAGTGTTAATTCAATCACTAAAGATGACAAGTTGAAAACTCAAATTGCAACAGCAATAACAAATGTAAATTGTGCGATGTCGGAAGTTGCAACTACTTTGGATACGGTTAACAAAGTTAATCCTGCAAATCCTTCTCAGGCATCTGATTTGCAACAAATTGTTTCGGATACTGTTGTTACAACTTCTAATTTGAAGAAATTCTCAGAAAAGTTGAATAAGAGATTTTTATTATTCAGGCTATTGTTCTAATATGAAAAATATAAAAACACAAATAACACAATTGCATTATACAAAAAATCCTCAAGGACTATTGTTTGACCTTCTGAAGTTTTGTTCGTATTTTTACGGCTTTGGAAGCCGATTGAAAAATTTTTGTTATGATAAAAATCTTATAAAACCGAAAAAGGTGGATGCTTTTGTTATTTCTGTCGGTAATATGACAACAGGTGGTGTAGGAAAAACTCCGGTGGTGTCTGAAATTGCAAAATATCTGGTTGGGATTGGTCAAAAAGTTGCAATTATTTCCAGAGGTTATGGCGGCCGATTGAACAATAAAAATATTAATATGATATCGGACGGAACTTCTATTTTTTATGACGCTGTTCAGGCGGGGGACGAACCTTATTGGCTCAGTGAAAATACTCCGGGATGCTATGTGTTTACTTGTAAAGACAGGTATCAGGCTTCAAAATTTGCGGTTGAAAAGTTTGGAATTCAAGTAATAATTTTGGATGACGGATTTCAGCATCGTAAATTGCATAGAGATTTAGATATTGTATTGATGGATAGTGTTAAAGGTTTCGGAAATGAACATTTGTTGCCTGCCGGTCCGTTAAGAGAAGGTTCTGAGGCGCTTGACAGAATTGATAAATTTGTAGTGGTAAGTAAAAGTACAAAGCATGATATTGCTCAAAAAGTTGCAAAAATTATGCAAAATCGCTTAAATATTCCGACAAGTATTTGTTATACCGAACCTGATTATGTTTACAATATTAAAAGCGGTCAACGATTGATGGAAGGAATTGCGGTTACTGCGATGAGTGCTATCGGTCAACCTCAGCAGTTTTATGATTTTTTGAGCGGGTTTCAGGTTGTAAAAACAGTTACTTTTGATGACCACCATCAATATGCACCTATTGATATTGTTGATATCACAGGAAGTATTGTTACAACAGAAAAGGATGCTGTTAAACTGGCCAGATTTGATAGAAATGATATTTATGCTCTGCGTTTAAAAACAGTTATTGATGTCGAAAATTTGTTAAGAAAATAATAGCTTGAAAATAGATTTAAAAATTTGTTTATGATAATTTTTATCTATGGAAAAAGATATCAAGCAAGTTGTTCATATCTTAGAAAATGCAAAACAGCCTCAAAGTGATTTTGTAAAGCTTATGGATGGTTTTAAAAATCCTTATCTGGTTTTAATTGCGTGTATATTGAGTTTAAGAACTAATGACAGAACAACTTATCCTGCAACTTTAAGGATGCTCGAGCTTGCAAAAACTCCGCAGGAAATGATGGAGGTAAGTGAGGAAGCTCTTGCAAAAGCTATTTATCCTGTTGGATTCTATAGAAATAAAGCAGGACAAATTATTGAATTATCACGTCAAATTGTTGAAAAGTACAATGGAAACGTTCCTGATAGTATAGATGAGCTTTGTAAATTCAGGGGAGTCGGAAGAAAAACTGCAAATCTTGTTATGACTTTGGGGTTTGGCGTTCCTGCAATTTGTGTTGATGTTCATGTTCATAGGATTTTTAACCGTCTTGGATATATAAAAACAAAAAATCCGGAAGAAACGGAATTTGCACTAAGGGAAAAACTTCCAATTGAGTGCTGGATTCCTATAAATACTCTTTTGGTAACTCATGGTCAAAATGTGTGTAAACCGATAAAACCTATCTGTGATAGCTGTCCTGTATCTGAATATTGTGATAAATTAATATAACTATTTATAAGAATCTGCAAAAAAAAAATTTTACAGGATTTATAACCCAATAAAGGAGAATTATATGAAAGTTGCATCAATAAAAAGACTAATTAGTAATTACAGATATCATCGTGAAAGTAAATTTTTAGATAAATATTGCCGTTTAGACGATAATATGGATTCTGAAGTGTTAAGACAGTTATACCCGACAAGAAAAGGAATAGCAAATTATGCTAAAAGTAAAGGGGTAACTGTTGAGATTGCGGATGCAGAAAAAAGACTTGCAAAAGAAACTTTTGAATTTGATGTGGATGAACGTCAAATGAGACGTGCTTCTGAAGGCAATTTAAGCATTATTGTAACTCAAGAAAAACCTTCAAAAAAAGAAGGATTTCAGATTTTAGAGTCGCTGACAGGTTTTGTGCCAAAGAATACAAAAGCGATAACAATTCATAAAGTTCCTGATTATATAGTTGTTCATGACCCATCAGAAGGGCTTGAACAAGTTCGTATTACTTCACATGAATACGAAGATAATTTTTTAAAAACAATTTATAGAACAATTAGTTCTCTTACTGACAAACTAAGTAAGAAGAAATCTTAAACGACTTGCTTTTTTTATACGAAACATGCTATTCTATAATTGTTATTGCCAGCTTTTAGTGTACAGGCAAAGCGAGTTAATACAATTGAATATATAGGAGTTTCGTAGATGAGTGTGAATGAATCTCACAAAATCGACACTGCTAAGTTGGATTCTATAATACAAGCTTGTGGTGCTAAAAAGTCCAACTTGATTGCGATTTTGCAAAAAGTTCAGGAAGAATACAGATACTTACCTGAAGATGCTTTAATTTACATTGGTACAAAAATGGAAGGTTTATCGCCGGCAACCGTATACGGTGTTGCTACTTTCTATGCACAGTTTTCACTAGATCCTAAGGGAAAATATGAAATCAAAGTATGTGATGGTACAGCATGCCATGTTCGTGGTTCGATGCCTGTTTTGAATGCGATAAAAGCTCATTTGGGTTTGAAAGACGGTCAAATGAATACATCCGATGGTTTGTTCTCTTTGGAGACTGTAAGTTGCCTTGGCGCATGCGGATTAGCTCCTGTTTGTGTAATTAATGGCAAGGTATATCCGCAGATGACCTCTGATGCGATAAAAGTTATTTTAGATACCCTTTTAAATGAGGAAAGATAGTATGGAAAAAACAGCATTAAATATAGATATTAAAAATGAGCAGCTAAAGGCTCAAGAAGAAATTGCAAAACAAGGTTTGAGAGTTCTTGTTTGTGCAGGTACAGGCTGTGTTGCCAATGGCTCTTTGGAAATTATAGAAAGATTTAAAGAACTTGGTGCAGATGTATCTGTTTTATCTGATTATGACAAAATTACCGTTGTTCCTACAGGATGTCATGGCTTCTGTGAACAGGGAGTTCTTGTTGTGATTCCTGATAAACATGTAACTTATGTAAAAGTAAAACTGGCTGACGTTGATGAAATTTACGAAAGTCATATTAAAAATAACCAACCGGTAGAAAGATTGTTATATGTTGATCCAAAAACACATGAACATGTTATGGATGATGAACATATTAATTTCTACGCAAAACAGACACGTACAGCGTTAGCAAATTGCGGAAATATTAATGCAGAATGTATAGACGAAGCAATTGCAGTTCGAGGTTACGAAGCATTGTCGAAGGTTATTGCTGATAATAATCCGGATGCGGTAATTGAAGAAATTGAAAAATCAGGACTTAGAGGTCGTGGTGGCGGAGGCTTCCCTACAGGTAGAAAATGGAGATTTACAGCGGCGAACAGAGGCGGTAAATCTTATGTTGTTTGTAATGGTGATGAAGGCGATCCTGGAGCATTTATGGACAGGTCGGTTATGGAAGGTGATCCGCACAAACTTTTGGAAGGTATTGCCATTGCTGCTTTTGCAATCGGGGCTGATGAAGCTTATATTTATGTACGTGCAGAGTATCCGCTTGCAATTACTCGTTTAAGAAAGGCAATTAAGGATGCTGAAGAAAGACATTTCTTAGGTAATAATATTATGGGTTCGGATTTTAATCTTGAAATCCATATTAAAGAAGGTGCGGGAGCATTTGTTTGTGGTGAAGAAACAGCTCTTATCGCATCAATTGAAGGTGAACGTGGTATGCCAAGACCAAAACCGCCGTTCCCTGCAAATAAAGGTTTATTTGGCAGACCGACATTAATCAATAACGTTGAAACTTTGGCTAATGTACCTGTAATTATCTTAAAAGGTGCTGATTGGTTTTCTTCAATGGGTACGGAAACTTCAAAAGGTACAAAAACTTTTGCTCTAACAGGTGAAGTTAATAATACAGGTTTGATTGAAGTTCCGATGGGTACAACTTTACGAGAAATAGTTTTTGATATCGGTGGTGGTATCAGAAATGGTAAGAAATTCAAAGCTGTTCAAATTGGCGGACCTTCAGGCGGATGTTTAACAGAAGAACATCTTGATATCCCAATGGATTATGATAATCT
Source organism: uncultured Clostridium sp. (assembly GCA_964620875.1). GTDB lineage: Bacteria > Cyanobacteriota > Vampirovibrionia > Gastranaerophilales > Gastranaerophilaceae > Zag111. Next base: position 32,603 of record CAZUKK010000009.1, on the reverse strand, counting down.
AATCAAAGCAGGTGCAATGGTAGGTTCTGGCGGTCTTGTTGTAATGGCTGAAGATACCTGTATAGTTGAAGTTGCAAGATTCTTTATGAATTTTACTCAGCACGAAAGCTGCGGTAAATGTGTTCCTTGTCGTGAAGGTACAAAAAATATGCTTGCAATTCTGGAAAAAATTGTTGCAGGAAAAGGCGAGATGAGCGATTTAGACTTATTGGAAGAACTTGCTCAATCTGTTAAAGACGGCTCGTTGTGCGGATTGGGTAAAACTGCTCCAAACCCTGTTTTATCAACTTTGAAATATTTCAGAGATGAATATATTTCTCACATTAAAGATAAAAAATGTCCGGCAGGTGTTTGTACTGCAATGAAGAAAATAGTTATTCAAGAATCGTTGTGTAAGGGTTGTACAAAATGTGCAAGAACTTGTCCGGTCGGAGCGATTTCGGGAACTGTAAAACAACCTCACCATATTGATCAAACAAAATGTATCAAGTGTGAAGCTTGTTTAACAAATTGTCCGTTCAAGGCTATTGTATTGGAATAATGACAATGTCATGCTGAACTTGTTTTCAGCATATTATATAACGTATAACTTCTGAAATAAATTCAGAACGACACATATAAAGGAAAAAAATTATGACAGATAAAAAAACATTATTTATAGATGGCAAAGAGGTTGAATTTACTAATGAACCTAATTTGTTGGAAGTTATTAGAAAAGCAGGCATGAACGTACCGACATTTTGTTACAGACCTGATTTAACTTCGTTTGGTGCTTGCAGAATGTGCGTTGTTGAAGTTGAAGGTCGAGGAATTCAATCTTCCTGTACAATGCCTCCTGAAAATGGATTAAAAATTCATTTAAATACTGAAAAAACAAGAAGAATAAGAAAAACAGTTTTGGAATTATTACTTGCAAATCATGATAGAAAATGTCTGACTTGTGAAAGAAGCGGAAACTGTGAACTTCAAAAATATGCAGAAGAGTATTGTATAAAAGATATCAGATTCCCAGATAAAAAATTAGAGGATTATCTTCCTGTTGATGAGAGCAGTCCTTCAATTGTTAGAGACCCTAATAAATGTATTTTGTGCGGAGCTTGCGTGAGAGCTTGTTCTGAATTTCAAGGTCATTCGGTATTAGGCTTTGCAAATCGTGGTTCAAAAACAGTTGTTCAACCTATGAGCGGCAGACCTTTAGGACAGGTTGATTGTGTTAATTGCGGTCAATGTGCTGCAGTTTGTCCTACCGGTGCTTTAACAATTAAGAATGAAACAGATAAAGTATGGGATGAAATTACTAATCCTAACAAAACAGTTGTTGTACAAATGGCGCCTGCAACACGTGTTGCTTTAGGTGAAATGTTCGGCTTAAAACCGGGCGAAAATACAATCGGATTAATGAATGCAGCATTAAGAAAAATCGGATTTAATCTCGTTTTTGATACTAATTTTTCTGCTGATTTAACGATTATGGAAGAAGGTACTGAGTTTTTAGAAAGGCTAAAATCAGGTAAAGACTTACCGTTGTTTACTTCTTGCTGTCCTGCGTGGGTTAAGTATTTAGAAGATCAGCATCCTGATATGCTTCACCATTTATCAACTTGTAAATCTCCAATGAGTATGTTGTCTCCTGTTTTGGTTGATTTAGTTCCAAAATATTTCAATATAGAACGAGAAAATTTGGTGGTAGTTGCCGTTATGCCTTGTACTGCTAAAAAATATGAATGCAAACGTCCTGAATTGGCAAGAGATGGCAGAGCTGATACTGATTATGTAATTACGACTCAGGAATTAGGTAAGATGATTAGAACTGCAGGTATTGATTTTAATTCTCTTACTCCGGAAGAAAATGATTCTCCGTTTGGGGAATATTCAGGTGCAGGTACAATATTTGGTGCATCAGGCGGTGTTGCGGAAGCTGCTGTTCGTACAGCATATGAGTTAGCAACAGGTGAACCTTTAAATGATGTTGATATCAAATCAATGAGAGGAACATCTAACCGTTCAAGAACAGTAGAACTTGACTTGAAAGGCACAAAACTTGTAGTAAGAGTTGTTTCAACTTTGAAAGAAGCAGAAGTTGCAATTCAAGAAATTAAGTCAGGTAAGGCTAATTTCCAATTGTTGGAAGTTATGGCTTGTCCTGGCGGATGTGTAAATGGAGGTGGTCAACCTCGCAGCTGTGATAATTCTGCGATTAAAGGTGAAAGAGCAGAAGGTTTATATAAGGAGGATACTGAGCTTCCTGTTCGTAAATCTCACTTAAATTCATCAATTACTAAGTTGTATCAAGAGTATCTTGAACATCCGGGTTCTCATAAATCACATGAAATATTACATACTGTTTATAAAGATAAATTTGCAGGTTCTTACAAAGATATCTAATTCTTTATAACAAAAAAGACCTTTCAATATTTGAAAGGTCTTTTTTTATTATGTATTTACTTACTTACTTACTTACTTACTTTTATTTTACAGCTTTAATAATCTCTGCTGTAATATCTTTTCCGCCGTATAGAACTATTCCTTTTGTAAGAACTATGCTATAACCTTGAGCTTTTGCTTGAGCTTCTATTTTTTGAGAAATAGAGGTATCTAAAGCTTTTAGTTTATCGTTATATTCTTTATCCATTTTTTCTTTTTTTGCTTGTAATTCTTTTGTGTATTTTTCTTCTGCAGCTTTTTTCTTATCAGCATCAGTAATGCTTGCTACATCTTTTCTAGCTTTTTCGATAAATTTAATAAGTTCTTCTGCTTTATTCTGTTGTTCTTTCTTTAATGCTTGAACTTGAGATGAAGCACTAACTACTTTAGGTACGTCAACAACTGCAATATCGTCGTGAGCCATAGCCGGAACATTTGATAACACAGAAACTAAACCTAAAGTTAGGGCAATTAAACCAAAATTTTTCTTCATAATTCTTCTCCTTATTACACATTTTATATTAGCATAAAATATAAATTTTTAAAGTTAGTAATCCATTTGATTTATTTTTTTTTGTAACATCTTTACATGATTTTCGTAATCCTGTATAATATCTTAGTAGGTAAATAATGTATTTGAATTTTGTAACAAATTGGTTACATTATTTAAAAAAAGGTTTTTATTTAACTGTCAGCGTAACAAAATATATTAGAAGATATATTACTAGATATACAATTATATAATATAGAAGGTGAATAATACAATGAAAAAGATTATTAAAAGCAATCGGTTATTGGGAGCTGTAATGACAGTTTCGGCGCTTTGTGCTTTATCTCTTTCAAATGCCGGTTCTCAGGCTTATGCGTATGGTGAAATCGCAATGGCAGGTGCTCCGGTAAATGTTGGTTCTGGTTATGCTCCGGGTTCTGTGCCTGTTATGCATGAGGTTGGCGGAGCTTCAATTCATGATAGAGATATGATGCGCTATGACAAAAACCAAAGACGTAGTGAGAATGATTACTATCAGTATGAACAACAAAGATATTATGGTGATGGGTCTTCACCTGTATCAGGAGTAGAAGGGTTAAATTCAGGCTACGGAACTTCTGATTCTATGAAGGCTGTTATTGATGAGTCTGTTTCAAGTGGTGTTTATGTTAACTCTATTGAGGTTTCTCCATCTGAAATCCTGACAAGAGAAGAAATTAACAGTGCTATCGGTAAATATGTTGGTAGAAATATCTTTATGTCAGATTTGCAAAATGCAATCAATGCGATTAATAATTTGTATGCGGAAAAAGGTTTTGTAACAGCAAAAGCTTATCTTCCGGAACAAACTGTTGCTAATGGTAATATCAGAATTGAACTTATTGAAAGTAGAATCGGTGATGTTACTGTAATTAACAATAAATATACAACAAGTAAATATATTTTGGATAGAATTCCTGAAAAATCAGACCAGTTATTTGATATCGTAAGTTTGGAACAAGATGTTTTGGACTTTAACAGATATCATGACGGGGTAAATCTTGCTGCTAATTTGAAACCTGGTACAAGACCGGGAACTACTGATATTGAATTAACAGCTCAAGAAACTTTCCCTTTCCACTTGATTGGTATGATGGATAATGCAGGTCGTAGAAGTACCGGTTCTTTAAGAGGCGGTCCTGCAATCGTTGCAGATAGTTTATTCCACCACAGAGATCAAATGTCTTTGGGTTCATACTTCTCAAGAGGTGCTGTAAGTCCATTCTTTGATTATAGCGTTCCTGTTAATAAAAAAGATGGTAGAGTAGGTTTTTCTTATTCTTCAACTTTTGCACGTGTTAAAAACGGGCCTGCTTACTTAACAGGTTTGGGCTTGAAAAGTAATTCATATGTATACAGTTTGTACTATGATCAACCTGTTGTAAGAAAAAGAGGCTTAGAATTAAAAACTTTCGCATCTTTGAATTACAAACGTGCAAGAACTTGGTCTAAATATGATAATTTATGGCAAGAAATTGCAGGATTTTCACCGTTTGCAGGTAAGGATGAAGTTACGAGTATCGATGTTGGTTTGAATTTAAGAAAAGATACAAAACATGGTATTTGGTACTTTAACCAAGGTGCTGCTATGGCTATTCCTATTTTTGATAGTGAGTCAAGCTATTTCAAATTAAGCGGTGGTATGTTGAGATTACATGACTTCTCACATGGTATTATCGGTCAATTACGTGGAAGTTACCAAGTTATTCCTAACAGCAAACATATTCCGTATCTTGATCAATTCCAAACAGGTGGTTTGGCAACTGTTAGAGGATACTCGGAAGGTGTGTTAATGGGTAAAAGCGGTTACTTCTTCAGTGGTGAATTGATGTTCCCATTGTTGCCAAGAACTGTTACTGGTAAAGATGGGGAAGTTCACAACTTTATCGGTAATTACGTAAAAGGTGCTTTATTTGCTGATACTGCAGGTATATTCCCTTACGTAGATGAAGATTATTATAACGGAAGTTATTTCTTAGCTTCAATCGGTATGGGTGTTCGTGTTCAATTACCTGGTGATTTGAGTGCAAGATTATATTGGGGTTATCCGTTAGTTAATAATGCTTATGAGCAACATAGACATATGGGTAGATTCCACTTTGAATTGACTCTTGAACCTGATTTTGATGGTTTGTTAAGCAAACGTTCAACTAAGGCTCAACCGGTTCAGCCAGCTCCTCAACCTGCTCCACAACAGCAAGTTCAGGCACAGCCATTACCACCTTTACAAAATAATTATGATGATATTAGACATTATGATTACTTGTTAGATGGTTCAGCTACATCATTATAATATTTATAATATTTTTGATATATAATAAAAGCGGTGAGATTAGCTCATCGCTTTTATTTTGGAGAATATAATGACAATAAAATCAATTTTTATAACAGCAACAGGGACGGATATTGGTAAAACGTATGTGTCAGCACTTTTGGTAAAAAAAGTGCGTGAATATGGGTTTAATTGCGGTTATTATAAACCTGCATTAAGTGGGGCGATAAAACAGGCAGATGGTTCATTGTTAGCAGGAGATTGTGATTTTGTTGTCAAAACATCAGGACTTAATATAAATCCTTCAGATTGTTTTTCTTATTGTTTTGAAGAAGCTGTATCTCCGCATTTGGCTGCCTATCGCTCTGGTATTGGTATTGAATTGAGTAAAATTAAATATGATTATGAAACTTTATCTGCAAAATTTGATTATATGGTTGTAGAAGGGGCAGGAGGAATTGTTTGTCCGTTCAATTTAGAAAAGGGGATTCTTTTACCTGATGTTATAAAGGCTTTAGATTTACCGATATTGATTGTTGCAGATGGAGGATTAGGAACAATAAATTCAACGGTTTTGACAGTTGAATATGCTAAAAATCACGGATTAAATGTAAGAGGAATTATTTTAAATAATTTTGATAAAAATAATTTCATGCACCTTGATAATAAAAAACAAACAGAAATTTTAACAGGATGCGAAGTTGTTGCTTGTGTTGAGAAGAATTCTACAGACTTGATAATTTCCAAAGATAAACTAAATTCGTTGTTTTTATGTAACGATAAATTAATATCTTCGTAGATAAAAGCAAAAAAAATACTGTTTATGTTTTTATAAACCTATAAGTGTGATGTTATATTAGTGCTCGAAAGGATGTGTGTATGAAGACTGGTGTTACGTTAAATCCGAATTTACAGGTTGTATATGATTATCGAAAAAAAGAACATTGTCAAAACAACCTTAAAACTGCAGTAAAAGGTGCTGCTGTTGCAGGTGTTGCTTATGCTGCACCGAAAGTAGTTACCAAATTGGGATTGGGTAAATATCTGAAAACCGGTGTTTCCTTAATTCAAAAAGGTTTAGGTAAAATTGCAAATAGCTGTGGAAACGTTGTATTTAAACACTCTGCGCCGTCTGTTGGTAAATCAAATATTCTGAAAACTGTAACAAAGCCTGTTGTAAAATTAACAAAGGGTGTTGCTGCTTATATCAGTGGTGCATTGGGCAAACTTTCAACAATGTCTCCAAAAGCATTTGCTAAAGGTGCAGGTATTGCCGGTTTAGTATTAATTGGAGCTAAATTACTTTATGATAATATCAAAAATAAAGGTCGTATCGACCAAAAATATGATATGGTTGCTTCAGCTGTAGAAAAATAGGTATTGAAATATTGCTAAAGGCGCAGGACAAAATATTTTGTCCTGCGCCTTTGTGTTATAAAATCTTCACGTGATATAATTAAAAGGAATGGGATATTATTAGAAAGCATGATTTGATTATGAACTGGCAGGAAGAAGATTTAAAATATATTTGGCATCCGTGTTCGCAGATGAAGGATTATGAGACTTTGCCGCCGATTGTAATTGATCATGCCAGTGGGATTAATCTTTATGATACAGAAGGTAATTGTTATAAAGATATCGTATCTTCGTGGTGGTGTAATCTTTTAGGGCATTGTAATCCCCGTATAAATAAAGCAATAAAAAAACAATTGGATAGGTTAGAACATGTTATTTTTGCAAATTTTACCCATAAAACTGCTATAACTTTATGTCAAAAGTTGATGGAGGTTTTGCCTAAGGGTTTGTGTAAGTTTAATTTTGCGGATAATGGTTCAGCATCAATTGAAATGGCGATGAAGATGAGTTTTCAGTATCATCAACAGACAGGGAATTCTCAAAAAAAACGTTTTATGGCGTTATCTGATGCATACCATGGCGAAACCATCGGGGCGTTATCAGTTGGGGCTTGTGATTTGTATTCTGAAATTTATAAACCAATATTGATGGATGTCGTTAGAGTTGACGGGCCGGATTGTTTCAGATGCCCTTATGGAAAAACTCGTGATAATTGTAGCTGTGAATGTTTTGAAAATGCGGAAAAAGTATTTGAAAAATACGGTGATGAAACTTGTGCGATGCTTGTTGAACCTTTACTGCAAGGCTCTGCAGGAATGAAAGTTTATCCTCCTTTATATTTAACTAAATTGCGAAAACTATGTGATAAATACAATGTGCATTTGATTGCTGATGAAATAGCAACAGGATATGGCAGAACCGGTAAAATGTTTGCGTTTGACTACACTGGCGTTTCTCCTGATATTATGTGCTTATCAAAAGGTTTGACAGGTGGTTATATGCCAATGTCGATTTGTGTAACGACTCAAGCTATTTATGATGCGTTCTATGATGATTATGGCAAGGGTAAAGCTTTTATGCACTCTCATACCTATGCCGGTAATCCTCTTGCTTGTTCTGCCGCAATTGAAGTTTTAGATATATTAAAAGATGAGCAAGTTATTTCAAAAGCTGTTGAAAATGCTAAATATTTTAACAGAATTATTAATGAGAAATTTGGGAATTTACCATATGTCGGTGAGGTTCGCCATATCGGACTTATAAATGCTATTGAGATTGTAAAAGATAAAACGACAAAACAAGCCTATCCGTCAAATTTGCGATTAGGCTATCAAATATATAAAAAGGCATTGAAAAAAGGTGTATTGCTCCGTCCGCTTGGTGATGTGATTTATTTTAATCCTCCATTAATCATTGAACCTGTGGATATGGATTATGTAACGGATGTTGCTAGAGACTGTATGATTGATGTATTGTCTAATATATAATTAAATTATGTCTCAGAAGGAGAAATATAAAAACTCAGAATATCGTATTAAAATTTGCGGTGATTATCCGTGGAAATAATTATTCTTGAATTACTTTACCAAAGAAAATTTTTGCTCCGCCCAAACGTTGCTGAAGTGTCTTTTTTACTCCGACAATAATATCATTGACGTTACATACTACAAGTTGTACGGCATCTATTAGTACGCTGAGTTTTGGTACTAGTACAGAAAAATCTGAGCTTGTTTTGTTGAAATTTCCTGAAATTGATACGAAATCTTTTGATGTATTCGCAAAATTTGATGTTGTCATTTCTAAATTAAGAGCACTTTTCCTTATTGTTTCTCTGGATATTTCATCGTTTACTTTTTGCGATAAATCTTTTAAATTTGAGGTTGTTGTTTCAAGATTAGTCATACTATTTCTGAGACTGGTAGAAGATTCATATAGATTCTCTCTATTTTCAGAAAGAATTTCTGTAACTAAATTGAATAACTCTGTAAGAGAATCAGTTGTTTTTGCTGCAGAACTTAACAATGTTTCTCCTTTATCAGACAGATTATCCAAATGTGCTTGATTGATGTCAGATATATTACCAAAATAATGTGTGCATTCACCTTTTATTATATCACCCGTTTTGATATATTTTATCATTGGTGAATTTGGATAAATTATATCTACATATTTGGTGTCTTCATCATAATTTTTTATTTTTACCGAAATATTCTTAGGTAAGTGTAATCCTCGTTGATTTAGTCTTATATATAAGTATGTTGTTTTAAAATCTTTTGAAATTCGTAATTTTGTAGAATTTCCAATTCTATACCCATTAAAATATACTCCCATTTTTGAGGGCATTGGATCCATATCTTTAAATTCTGCTTTAATATAGGTATGGTTTAAGTACATATATATGATGATTGCTATACTTACTATAAATACTAATAATAAAAAATTCTTGAGTGGCTGAAAGTTCATAAATTTATTATTTAATATTTATAAAATTTGTGTATTCTTCAGTAAGATTAGTTATAAATATTTAAAAAGTTTTTATGCATTTTAACATTATGAACTCGTATATAATCTATATTTTTGCTTATTAGGATACTGTTAAAAGCTAGAGTATAGATATCTTTGTCTGAGTTTGAAGCTTGTGGCATCTCCAGTAGACTCTTTCTCGATAACCCGATTAGGATTGGACAATCCAGAGTTTTTAAGTCTTGCCAACGTTTAAGTATTTCCAAATTGTGTTCTTTAGTCTTACCAAAACCAATTCCGGGGTCAATAATTATATTTTTTTTGTTTATTTTGTTTGCTATAGCAAATTTGATTTTTTTATCTAAATTTATATAAATTTCATCCATTAAATTTTTATATGTCGGAGAATTTTGCATTGTCTCGGGTGTTCCTTGTGAATGTTGTATAACGATTTTAACATCCGGATTTTGAGCAATAATATTAACCATTTCTTTGTCATAATCAAATCCTGACACATCGTTTATGATGTTTGCTCCTAACTCGATACATTTTTTTGCAACTTCTGCACTTCTTGTGTCAATACTGATTTGTGTTTTTATATTGTTTTCTTTGATGTAATTAAGTACCGGTAAAAGTTTTTCAAGTTGCTGTTTCGGACTTACAGGTTCTGAATATGGTTTTGTTGATTCAGCTCCGATGTCTATAATATCTGCACCATCATCAATTAGTGTGTGCAGTTGGTTTATAGAATCTTCAAAGTTATAATACTCTCCGCCATCAGAAAATGAATTTTGGGTAATATTTAAAATTCCTATAATCTTTGTTTGTTGAGTAATTTTTGTTTGAATTTTATCTAGCAGTAGTTGTCCTAAATTTTTTAATCCAAACGGCTGAAGTTGCAATTTTTGACTTATTTTCTCAAGTTGAGAAATGCTTCCGCCCAATATGCAGTCAGAAATTTCGATTTTACCTGTAATAACTTCGCGGTGAGTTCCGCAATCTGCGCCAACAGATATTGCACTCTGCTTAATTATATTGGCTTGAGCCGGTGTCAGGTTATATATTTTAAAATTTTTATATTCAAATTTTGATTTTGCTTTATTTGTGTATGTTGCATCAAATCCGATTTCTTTTAATTCGGATTCAATATTTGTATTTGTTATTTCTTTCAATAAAAAATCGTGCATAAACTAAGTTTAGCACGATTTTTTATTTTTACAAAGTTTTTATTAAGCTGCTGCATGCCAAGTTTCGAGTTTTGATTTAACATCGCCTGCAGCTTCAATACCTGTTTTTACCGCTTTGTTAACCCCTGTAACAAGAACGAAGAATGCTAAGACACCACCAAATACTGCTGCAGCTTTTTTTGCAATAGGGCTTTTTATTATTGCACCAATAAATTTAGAATTTTCAAGAGCTTTAAAGCGTCTTAGAATATCTGCTGTAAAGACTTTTGTATTGTTTTTGAATTTACCCCATAGAGTAAGTGCTTGTTGGCTGCCTTCAGTAATGGTACTTGCTCCGTTTGTAAGAGAGCTCATCATACCTTGGAAAGTTCTTTCTGTAGCGAGGATGCCTCTTTTACTTGCCATATTTGTTGCGGTTTTTGTTAAACCTGCAGCACCACCAACCCCTGCCGCTACTTTTTCTGTTGTTTCGGTAGCTTGCTGTCTTTTGCTTTGAGATTGATTATACGGAGTTAAAGGTGTTATTTTTGTCATTATTATTCACCCACCTTTTCATCGTATTCTTCATCTGAGAAGTCTTCACCTTCAATATTTGCAAATCTTTCAGGATGTTCGTCTTGCTCAGCTTTTTTTGCTGCGCTGTATGTTCCTGCAACACCTGAACCTACGCCTAATGTTGTTGCAACGCCTTTTGATGTTTTATCATAAACTGCTTCTGCACCTTTTTCTTTGAGCGGTTTAGTGATTTTGTCTACACCTTTTTTAGTAATTCCAACTGCGGATTTTATAAAGTTAACAACAGCTTTTCCTGCTTTAACAATGTATTTTCCGTATTTTGTATTGTTCAATTTTTCAACAAGTTGAGATGCGAAATCAACAGCTTTTTTAGCTACTCCGGAATCTGCTAATTTCTTAAATCCTTTGCTAATAACAGTTCCGATTTTCTTAAATCCGCTACCGATATTTTTTGCTGCTTTGCTGTTTACAGATTTAAGAGCACCTTTTTTCACAACTTGAGCACCTGTTAATGCTCCAAAAAGTACAGCCCATCCGTCAATAAAGCCTTCTGATATAATTTTAGAGACTTTCATAAATTTCTTTAAAAATGACGGAGTTCTTTTATCTTCAATAATTTTATCAGCTTTGTCTATTTGCTCTTGGTAAAAAGCTTTTTGCTCGTTAACGTAATCTTCCGTAATTTCATTTTGACCTTTAAAATGCACCACTTTCGGGGAATATTGTTTTGTTGTAAAGTTTGGTTGGATTGTTAACATTTTACTACCTCACTACCTATAAACATTTATTTACCCGTTTTAAAAAACAGAAAAACTTTTTTTTGCTATTACACTAAAACCTTTTTAATAAATTGTTACAATAACATATATATTATTTCACATTCGGGTTAGTTTGTAAAGTATCTAAATCCTTGATATGAATTTCTTTTAATAAATTCTCTGTCAATTTTATTTAGGCAGTCAAGTTTTGCTCCAAGCCATCTTGGTGCAATTAAATTTTTCTTGAGTCCGTTGCCTGCAAGTCTGTGTATGGTTGTGCTTGGTGGTAATATTTCCAGAAAATCGCAGCAAAGATTTACATATTCTTCTTCTGTCATAAAATCGATTTTTCCGGACTCGTGTAATTTTGCAAGTTTTGTATCTTTTAATGCGCACAGCATATGGATTTTAACCCCATCAACTTTAAGTTCTGCAAGTTTTTGTGCAGTTTGTAAAATTTCATCACGGGTTTCCCATAGTCCAAAAATTACATGACAGCATACATTTATCCCTTTTTCTTTTGTTTTTTCATAAGCTTTTAAAAAACAATCAAAATTGTGTCCTCGGCTAATTTTTTCTAATGTCTTGTCATGTATTGATTGAAGTCCATACTCCAGCCAAGTGTAGTAATCTTTAGAAATATCAGAAATTAGGTTTAACTTATCCTCGTCAACGCAATCGGGACGTGTGCCGATAGAAAGTCCGATAACATCAGGGTGATTGAGTGAGGATTTATATATTTTTTCAAGTTCATTAACAGGTTTGTAAGTATTTGTGTAGGCTTGGAAGTAGGACATGAACTTTTCAGCTTTAAATCTGTCGTGTAATGTTTTTGCTCCAATATTTACCTGTTCTTCTATTGATAAGAGGTTTGAATGAGCTTGGGAAAAACTTCCTCCATCATCACAAAAAATACAACCACCCGTAGATATTGTCCCATCTCGATTAGGACATGAAAATCCGGCATCAATTGTTATTTTATAAACTTTTGCTCCGAATTTGTTCTTTAAATATGCACTGAATTGGTTGTATTTTTTATCTGTATTATTGAAAAACATATTGTTTAATGCTGACTATTATTATTTGTCATTTTCATCATTGTCATAAATCGGATAAACATAGTGCTCACCGCAATTTGGACATACAACTTCTTGCTGCTTTCCGTCTTCTACTTGTGCAACTTCAAATAAACATTTGCATCCGGATTGTACGCATCTTATTGCTAATGTAGGTCTTATTAATCTTGCCATAATTTGTGCTCCTCTTTCGCTGTACAAGTTGATTTTATCACTTATTAAAATTCAATGCAAGTATGTTTTAAAATAAAATAGGCGCAGATGAATTTTCATCTGCGCCTATTTTATTTATATTGTATTAATTTTAGTCCATTGGTATTTGAGGCCATTTTTTTGACATTTCAATCAGATAATTATATTGGTCGAAATTACTTTCTTTAGCACTTTTATCTGAGATTCCGTCATATTCTCCAACTTGTAGCTTTTCTACGGCTGATTTTACTGTTTTTACCAAATGCTCAGCAAAAAACACTTTGTTTTCTGCATTGTAATTGTATGGATTTTCTAAATCAGGGGATTCCGGGTCATTGTATGGGTAGACATCTCTTGATTTTTCATCAATAAAAGTCCCGTCATTTTTCTGAACTTTAATATCACTTTTAATAACTCTGTTGTCTCCGTCATAGTGGCAATCAACACTTGTTTGTGTGTTGTTTTTCACAAGTGTAAATGTATCGGGTGCAGATTTTTGTATTGTTCTTAAATAGTAAGCAATTTCGCTGTCTTTTGCTCCGTATTTTTTGTATTCTTCAATAATACCTGCAGCTACTTCACTGCTGAGTTTTAGACCAAAACTTGTGTTTTTTCGGTTAGTTGTCTTAATTGATTGAATTTGCATTGGAATTTTCTCCTTTTTTTTGTATTAAAACAGGAGAAAAAATTTTTTGCGCAAGTGTTAAATTTTAAATTATTACTTGCGTTGAGTGTTTTTATATATATTTTTTTGAAACTTTGTTTTATTATTTGTAGACTTCATCATCCCAGTATTCAAGTTCAAGTTTTCCGACAATAATTGTATCTCCGTTTTGAACTCCCATGGATTTAAGTTTATCCATAATTCCCATACTTATCATAATGTTTTGAAATCTGATAACTTGCTCTGTACTGCGAGAGTCGGTTACTTGCGAAATTCTTATTATTCTTCCTCCGGTTACAATATAGGTGTCTTTGCTAATCTTTTGGACATCCCAGTAACCGTCGTCATTGTTTGTAGCATCTAAATCTTCTTCTATTGTAACTTCGGATTCAGGTTTTTCAATAGTGTCAACTTTGTGTTCCAATTCGTTTTTAAGATCTTCTAAATTTTTGCCTGTGAAAGCTGAAATTAGGAACGGTTGTACCCCTATTTTTTTGAATTCTTCTACCAGATGATTGAGGGTTTCCTCATCAATTGCATCAATTTTGTTTATTGCAACTACTTGATGTAGGCTTGCTAAGTGTTCAGAGTATTTTTCAAGTTCTTTATTTATGACGTTATAATTTTTTATAGGGTCAATTTCAGTTCCGTCGACGATATGAAGCAAAAATCTGCATCTTTCAACGTGTCTCAGAAAATCATGTCCCAATCCGACTCCGTCTGATGCTCCTTCAATCAGTCCTGGAATATCTGCGATTACATACCCGTCTCCGGAATGCTTTCTGACAACTCCAAGATTAGGGACAATTGTTGTAAACGGGTAATCTGCAATCTTTGGTTTTGCAGCCGAAACTTTGCTGATAAAAGTTGATTTTCCGGCGTTCGGAAGTCCTAAAAGTCCGACATCGGCAAGGAGTTTTAATTCTAGGCTAAGTTCCCTTTCTATTCCGGGTTCTCCGGGTTCACAGTATTGAGGGGCTCTGTTTTGCGGGGTGCAAAAATGCGTATTCCCTCGTCCGCCTCTGCCGCCTTTTGCAACAAGAACTGTTTGTTCGTGAGTTGTTAAATCAGCAATAATGTTACCGCTTTTTAAATCTTTTACAATCGTTCCCGTTGGAACTTTAATATATAAATCTTTTGCACTTTTTCCGTGCATACTTTTTTTGAAACCATTTTCCCCGTTATCGGCTTTAAAAACCGAACGATAAGTAAAGTCTAAAAGAGTAGATAAGCCTTCGTCCGCAATTAGATAAACACTTCCGCCTTTACCTCCGTCGCCACCTGCAGGACCACCTTTGTCTACAAACTTTTCACGTCGCCAAGCAACAACGCCGTTTCCACCTTTTCCTGAACTTATTTTAATTTTTGCTTTATCAATGAATTGCATAGTATAAATCCTTACAGACCGATTTTACTATGAACATGCCAAAAATCAAAATTACGCAAAATATAAAACCCCATCTGTATTTGGATGAGGTTTTATTATAAATTTATTATTTTTGAGAATAATCGATACTGCTTCGACCTGCTCCAAATTTAGTCAAGTCAGAATCTTGATATAAGTTATATGTATTATCAGTTGATGCATCCAGTTTATAAATTTCTTCGTGTCCAAGTTTAAGGTCTGTCGTACCTCTTGTAGCTGATGATAATGTGTAATAAGGTCCTTTAGCTGGATCTAAGCCTTTTGCCGTTACCTGATCATCTGTTAACAGTGTATAGGTATAAGTATTTGTATGACCGTTAGTATCGTCTTTCATTGTTATTGTAGATGGTTTGGCTTTATCTCCTGTTATTTCAAGGTTTCCTTCTTTTGCATCAACCCATTGAGCTGCTCCTGTTGCAGAGTTGGTTGTTACTCCACGTGCTGACAGCAGAACATTATCTTTCGCCGTACCTCTGAGCTTTGGTGCTGGTGTTCCTTGTTGCTCCTGTTGTTGTACTGGCTGTTGTTCCTGTTGTTGCTCCTGTTCCTGAACAGGTTGCTGTTGCTGTTGTTGCTGCTGAACAGCAGGGGTATTTCCTTGAGGCTGTTGTTGTCGTACCCCTTGATTACCAAATAAGCTTCCTGAACCAAGGTTGTTAAGTACTCCGCTGTTTAGAAATCCGCTCATAAAGCCCCAAAATCCTGTAGGGCCATTGTTATAAGTAATGTTAGTTATGGATTGCCCGCCAAAACCTCCGTATCCCATTAATGATGGTGGTCCGGCTTGAAATCTGGTGTTCATGTTCATTCGTCTCGGTGCAGCCTGTGTCTGTTGATATCTTAGGTTAAAGGCTTTGCCCATACCATAAATGCCCATAGCGTAGTCCTCTTGTTAGTATTACTTATATATATAAAGTATATATAAAGTAAATAATTGCGTATATAACAGCTTTTTGTTACAAAGGTTTACAATTCCTGTTTGTTAAATTTTGAACAAAAAAGAACACCTATTTTGGTGTTCTTTATAAATATAGTGTTTAGTTTTTTACAATTTATACTGATGCTGCACCGCCACCAGAGCCTGAGCCAGAACCTGAGCCAGCTCCTGAAGCAGCTCCAGAGGCTGCACTTGAACTGGATGCTTTTACTCCTTGTTCGGAATATTCTTCAATTTTTGCTTGTATATCTGCAAAACTTCCGTTGACTACACCTTTATGACCGGAAACTTGTAGTGTGAAGCTACCGTTACCGTTGTCAACTACAGTACCGCCAATTCCTTTTGCAAGTTCTTTCAAATTATTTAAAGCAGGAGATCCTGTTCCAGTACCCATACCGCCTAGTCCTGCAGTGCCTGTTCCGTTAACTGCATCCATTGCGGATGAATACATGTAATTGCCTAGCATTGAAACTTCTTGAGGGTTAACATAAGCTCCGCCGTAACCGCCCATACCGTAGCCTCCCATACCATAGCCGCCCATGCCGTAGCCGCCTAAGCCCATATTGTTACCGGTTAATCCGCCCATCAATCCGCTGGCAAACCCCCAAAATCCGGTAGGTCCGTTATTAACGGTTATATTGGTAGTGGTTGTTGGTTGATTCTTGCTAAATATAGATGCACCTCCACCGGTTCTGCTTTGTGAAATCTTTACTGTACTGCCTGGCATTAGTCCGCCCGGCATCATTCCGTTGATTCCAAAACTATTGTTGTTAAAACCGCATCCAAACATGGTCTCTCCTTATAGTTGTTCTTTTATATATAAAGTATATCTAAAGTATATAATTTACAAAAAAGAGACTTTTGTTAAGTTTTTGTTACATTAATCTTCGGGAATATAGAAATTGTTTTTTGTTAATATTTCCCGCGTATGCTCATAACAACAGCTGTTTCGAGTTAGTTGCTGGTATTCTCTTACGATGTTTAAAATATCATCTGTTGAAAGTTTTATTATTCTTCTTTCGCTTTCAATAATTTTTGCCATAATCTTTCCCTTTCTGATTGTTGTTTCGGAAAGACTGTTATAATAGTTTAAATAATCGTATTAAAGGTTTAAAAATCTTGGGTTAAATTTGAAAACTCCAAAGACTTTCGCTATTTGCATAAAGCCTTTGGAGTATTTAATTATACAAATCTGCTGGCGGTATTAAGCAAGTTTAATCCTGTATTGACCCAGCTGTTTGTTGCGGCAACTCCGGCGTTGTAAGCTTGATTATTGTAAGTATTACCGGAATTTGCGTTATTTTGAGCTACGTTCATGTAGTTTATGATGTTTGAATTAATTGATTCATTCAAACCTGTCAGTAGCGAGATATAGCCTATTCTATTTGTGAGTTCTTGTGTATATAGTTCATCTTCTCTCATTAAAAGACTATTGCTCAAATCGGCATATGCTTTTGCTTTTTTATCAGTAATTGCGTTTAAGTTTTCCATAAAAACTGAATTATCAAAATTGCCAAATCTGGAAGCTATATCATTTTTTAGATTTGTTTCCATCGGAGTATAAGTTTGATTGATTTCATCCAATCCTGTTTGGCGATAGGCATCGATTTGTTTGTTCCATTCGTTCATTTTTTCATCTGAAATCTCAAACAAACCCGATAAAGAATTTGATAATCCACTTTGTACTTTGTCATAAATATCTTTTTCGGTATTTCCCATGTTGTAGGAGCTGCTTATTGTATTTCCATCTTTTTTTACAACGGAAGCAAGGGTATTTCCGTTAAGTTCAACGTTACCTGATGAATATGCGGGGTATTTAGATTTTTTTCCCATAATATTTTCCTTTCTTTGCGGAAAATATTTGATGGTAATTGGCTCGAATATGCCTATTATAGCATTCTTTTACCGTATTGTAAAGCGTAATTTATTTAATTTGAAAAATTTTTATACTCGTATAATAATATTTGTATGACGGATATGATTAAAATAGTCGGAGCAAAAGAACATAATTTAAAAAATGTTTCATTAGAAATTCCAAAGAATGAGCTTATAGTATTTACCGGAGTATCAGGTTCGGGCAAAAGCTCTTTGGCATTTGATACTATATTTGCCGAAGGTCAAAGACGTTATGTCGAAAGCTTGTCAACTTATGCAAGACAGTTCTTGGGTCAGCTTGATAAACCTAATGTTGAATATATTGACGGGTTATCTCCTGCTATTTCTATAGACCAAAAATCTAAAAGTAATAATCCTCGTTCTACGGTTGGTACAATTACCGAAATATATGATTATTTAAGACTTTTGTACGCAAGAGTAGGAACTCCGTATTGTCCAAAGTGTGGTAAAAAAATTAAACCGCAAACATTGGATGAAATTGTTAATAAGATTGTTTTGTTGGGTGAAGGTACTAAAATTCAGATTTTAGCTCCGGTAGTCAGAGGGAAAAAAGGTGAATACTCCTCATTGTTTGAAGAATTAAGACAGGAAGGTTTTGTCAGAGTAAAAGTTGATGGAGAAATATATAATCTGGATGAAGATGATATTGAATTAGCAAAAACTAAAAAGCACGATATAAATATTGTTGTTGACAGAATTGTTGTAAAAGAGTCTGCAATATCAAGAATTGCGGATAGTGTACAAATAGCTCTGAAAAAAGCTGACGGAATAGTCATTGTTGATGTCGTTTCATCTTCTCTAAATCAAGATGAAGTGTCGCCAAGAGAGATTGTTTACAGTGAAAAACTGGCATGTCCTGATTGTAATTTGAGTTTTGAAGAATTAACTCCACGTATATTTTCATTTAATGCTCCGTACGGTGCTTGTGAAAGATGCTCCGGTTTGGGGGCTGATTTTATTGTTGATGCGGATTTGGTAGTTCCGGATAAGACAAAGTCAATAAATGAAGGAGCAATTTATGCTTGGGCAACTCGTAGCGCAACAACTTATTATAATGATTTGCTGACTTCTGTTTGTAATGCTTATGATATTAATATGGATGTACCTTTTGGTGATTTGTCTGATACGGAACAAAAAATCATTCTTTATGGTTCTGATGAAGCTATAAAAATTAAGGTACAGCAATTTGGTACGCATCGTTATCAAACTCATATACAGCCGTTTGTTGGAGTTATTCCGTATTTGGAAAAACGATATAATGATGCTACAGGTGATTATTGGCGTGAAGAAATTGAAAAGTTTATGGTAGCAAAACCTTGTCCTGTTTGTGGAGGTGCAAGATTAAAAGAATTTCCGCTGGCTGTGAAAATCAGAGATAAAAATATTTATGAATTTACAAAGATGTCTATTGATGCCGAATTACAGTTTATTACGGATTTATATTTAGAACTTTCTGAATATAATTTAAAAATTGCAAAACAAATTTTGGATGAAATCAGAGCGAGGTTAAAATTTTTATGTGATGTAGGATTGCATTATCTTGATTTGGCACGAATGGCAGGTACTTTGTCAGGGGGCGAATCTCAAAGGATTCGACTTGCTTCTCAGATTGGCAGCGGTTTGAGCGGTGTTTTGTATGTTTTGGATGAACCTTCTATCGGGTTACATCAAAGAGATAATGATATGCTCATTAAAACATTATTCAAATTGAGAAACCTTGGAAATACACTTATTGTTGTTGAACACGATGAAGATACAATAAGAAGTGCTGATTATATTGTTGATATCGGACCAAAAGCAGGAGCAATGGGTGGTAAAATTATTGCACAAGGTTCTGTTGAAGATATTGTCAGTGCAAAATCTTCTATTACCGGTAAATACCTAAGTGGTGAAAAATTTATACCTATACCTGAAAAATTAAGAGAAGGTAACGGTCATTTATTACAAATTAAAAATGCACATCTTAATAACTTAAAAAATATAGATTTGGATATTCCGCTTGGTAAAATTGTTGTGCTTACAGGGGTTTCCGGCTCAGGTAAATCAACTCTTATGCAAGAACTGATTTATGAGTATGCTGCTCATAAATTGAGAAAAAATAAACCAAAACCTCAAGGTGTAGATGAAATCTTAGGGTTTGAAAATATTGACAAAGTTATTGATATTGATCAATCACCAATTGGAAGAACTCCTCGTTCTAATCCTGCAACATACACTGATGTATTCACTCCGATTAGAGATTTATATTCAAAAACAAATGAAGCAAAAGTTCGAGGATATAAACCTGGAAGATTTAGTTTTAATGTAAAGGGCGGTAGATGTGAGGCTTGTAAAGGCGACGGTCTTGTTAAAATTGAAATGAATTTCTTGTCTGATGTTTATGTAAAATGTGATGTTTGTAAAGGTAAACGTTATAACAGAGAAACTCTTGAGGTTAAGTATAAGGGGAAAACCATTGCGGATGTTCTTGATATGAGCGTAAAGGAAGCTTTAGAATTTTTTGATAGTATTCCTGCTATAAAAAATAAGCTTCAAACCTTGAATGATGTCGGTCTTGATTATATGAAACTTGGGCAAAGCGCAACAACATTGTCAGGTGGAGAAGCTCAGCGTATAAAGCTTGCATCTGAGCTAAATAAACGTTCTACCGGAAAAACATTGTATCTTCTTGATGAACCGTCTGTCGGGTTGCATTGGGCTGATTTGGATAAACTCGCTAAAATCATGCATGCTTTGGCGGATCAAGGTAATACAATTTTAATGATTGAACATAATCTTGATTTAATAAAAATTGCTGACCATGTAATAGATTTAGGACCGGAAGGCGGAGTTGCAGGCGGGCAAATTGTAGCTCAGGGAACTCCTGAGGAAGTTGCAAAATGTAAAGATTCTTATACCGGAAAATATTTGGCTCGATATTTCAAAAACTCTTGATATATTGGAATATTTGATTTTTTTTCAAAAAATTGCTATTATATTCTTGAAAAAGGATATTATGATTAAGCAAAAAATTTTATATTCGGTTTTACTATTATTAATAGCAGGTATGTTCGCACAAGCTAGTGCACAGACTATTGTAGTATCTTCGTTAGATGAATTTTCTACACTTAATCCTCCAATGTCCGTATCTGTAAAACTGTTAGTTCCTTTAAAGTTGTCTTCGGATTTGGAATTATCTGAAGGAGACAAAATCACAGGTAAGCTGACAAATATTGTAAGTCCTAAAAGACTTAAGCGAGATGCTAAATTTTCCTTTGAACCGGTATCTTATACTGATTTGAACGGAGTAGAGCATAAGCTTCAATCGAACATTAAAGCTTCTTATACTACAACTATTGATAAAAAAGAACTTGCGAAAAATGCTGCACTCGGTGTCGGTAATTATTTTGTAAAAGGTCTTTCAATAGGAGTAGCTGCAGTTGAAGGTGTTGTGGAAAATGAAGAAGGCAACAGAATAAAATCTGCAGTTGTTTCAGTTTATAAATCTTCCCCTCTTTCATATGTTGAAAAAGGACAGGAAGTTTCTATCAAGGAAGGACAAGCTTTTTATTTGAAATTCCCTGAAGTAAAATGTAAGAAATCAAAGAAATCTTCTGACGATAAAACTTCGGAAGAAATAAAAGGAAAAAATTATTCACTTATAATAGAAAAGGAGTAAGATAATATGAAGAAACTATTTATGACATTAATTGCATTTGCTATGTCATTGGCAATTGTTCAAGGTGCAAATGCTAAAACTGTTCAAGTAACTGCGTTGGATGATTTTAATACTGCAAATCCTCCACAAGTTATTCATGTTCAGATGAATGCAAACACAAGATTAGCCTATGATTTGATGTTGTTCCAAGGATTTCAAGTTACAGGTCGTGTAGTTCCGCAAGCAAATGGCGGCTTTTTGTTCGTTCCTATAAGCTATGTTAACTATCATGAAGAAAGTTTGCCTATTGAAAGAGAATTTCCTGCAGCATACAAAGGTTATACCGGTTTAATCAGACAAAACCAACCATTCTTGCTTGTATTCCCTGACAAAGATGGCACTGAAAGTTTCCAATATTATGTACCAAGTGTTAGTGATATGAACTAAGGTATAATAATTGTTAAAAGAAAGAACTCTTGATATTCGAGGGTTCTTTTTTTGTTACATTGTTTATATGATTTGAGGTTAGGGATTTTAATATAAAATAATTTTAGAAAGGTGATTATGTTATGCTAAATTATTTTTTAGGTTCTTATATTGTAACAATTGCAGGTGTTATATGTGCTTATTTATGGGGCGAACATGTGCAAGCTGGTTCAGGATTTGCCAGTATTTTTATCGTGCTGGTTTTAGCAGTATTGGAAACAAGTTTGTCGTTTGACAATGCTGTTGTTAATGCAATGAAGCTGGAAAAAATGTCCGCCGTTTGGCGTCATAGATTTCTTACATGGGGGATTGCAATAGCGGTATTCGGTATGAGGTTTTTATTTCCGGTCTTAGTTGTTGCAATTTTTGCTCATAAGGATATGTTGACGGTAACGAGAATGGCTCTGTCTGATGCTGATACATATGCAAGTTATTTGCAGGCAACACATGCTCCAATCGTAACTTTTGGTGGTATGTTTTTGATTATGTTGTTCCTGAATTACTTCTTTAATCATGAAAAAACAATTCACTGGATTGCACCTATTGAA
Source organism: uncultured Clostridium sp. (assembly GCA_964620875.1). GTDB lineage: Bacteria > Cyanobacteriota > Vampirovibrionia > Gastranaerophilales > Gastranaerophilaceae > Zag111. Next base: position 10,236 of record CAZUKK010000009.1, on the reverse strand, counting down.
TCAAAGTTATCTCATTTAGATCATATTAAAGGAATTGAAATTGTTATTTCTCTATTGCTTTTAATCTATTTGCAGACATTTATTCCTGTAGAGGCAAAAATATCCGTTTTGATTGCCGGCATGGCAGGTATTATAACTTATTTAACAATTGACGGTGTTGCACATTTCTTAGAAAAACATGAGGAAATGAGGGCTGCTCAATCTGTTGCTAATACTGTTAAATGTGCGGGATTAATCAGTTTTATTTATTTGGAATTGATTGATGCTTCATTCTCTTTGGATGGGGTTTTGGGTGCTTTTGCGTTGAGTAAAGATGTTTTAATAATTACAATTGGGCTTGCAATCGGTGCAATGTTTGTAAGGTCATTAACAATAATGCTTGTTGAAAAGAAAACTTTAACTCAGTTTTTATATTTAGAACACGGAGCGCACTGGGCGATTGGAGCTTTATCCATAATTATGCTTATTACTACGGTTAAGGAAGTTCCTGAAGTAGTAACAGGACTTATAGGGTTGGTATTTATTATTGCAGCTTTAATATCGTCAATATTGCATAATAAAAAAATGGCAAAATCTTCTGAGTCAGAGTCTGCTCAAAGTTAAGTTATAGAATAGATTAAAAGAAGCAAAAAAAAGACAAGGCTTTGTAACCTTGTCTTTTTTGATGTTATTTTTATTAGTCGATTTTCCAACTGTTTAGATATTCTTCTTGTTCAGCAGTTAGAGAATCAATTTCAATTCCCATAGATTGAAGTTTGAGTTCTGCAATTTTAACATCAACTTCGTATGGAAGAGTGTAAAGTTTATTTTCTAATTTGCCGTGATTTTTAACAAGAAATTCAATTCCCAGAGCTTGATTAGCAAAACTCATATCCATAACGCTTGCAGGGTGTCCTTCAGCTGCTACAAGGTTAACTAAGCGACCTTCTGCGATAACATATATAGATTTTCCGTTATTAAGAACATATTCTTCAAGGGCCGGTCTGATTTGTTTGATTTCTGAGGTATGGTTTTTTAGTCCGTTAACATTGACTTCCCAGTCAAAGTGTCCAACGTTACCAACAAATGCTCCGTCTTTCATTTCCAATAAATGTTGAACATCGATTACGTGTTTATCTCCGGTTACAGTTAAGAATACATCTCCTTCTTTAGCTGCCTTTTCAATAGGCATAACTCTGTAACCTTCCATAGCTGCTTCTAGTGCTTTAAGCGGATCTACTTCACATACAATAACGTTAGCACCAAGAGCTTTTGCTCTTAACGCAACACCTTTTCCGCACCATCCATAACCTGAAACTACTACTGTTTTACCTGCAATAAGAATGTTTGCAGCTCTCAAAACTCCGTCAAATGAACTTTGACCTGTTCCGTAACGGTTATCATAAAGGTGTTTTGTTAAACTGGTATTAACTCCGACAGCAGGAAATCCGAGAGCTCCTTGTTTTTCCAAAGCTTGAAGTCTGATAATACCTGTTGTTGTTTCTTCTGTAGAACCGATGATTTTTTCTATTAACTCAGGGTATTGAGAGTGAATCATTGAAACCATATCGCATCCGTCATCAATAATAATATCAGGTTTATGATTTATAGCTTCTTGTATATGAGATTTGTATTGTTCAACTGTTTCGCCTGCGATTGCAAAAACAGGAATATTATAAAATTTTACCAATGCAGCAGCTACATCATCTTGTGTAGATAATGGATTTGAAGCAACCAGTACTGCATCTGCTCCGCCGGCTTGCATAACTGTACATAATGCTGCTGTTTCTTTTGTTACGTGAACGCAAGCTGATAATTTTAGGCCCTTAAACGGTTGTTCCTTAATAAATCTTTCTCTGATTGTTTTTAGTACAGGCATATCTTTAAATGCCCAATCTATTTGTTTTTTACCTTGTTCTGCCAAATTAATATCTTTGATATCACATTTAATTTCTGTCATTAGCATTATTTTCTCCTTGCGTTTATACAATATTTATTGTATTTTCTACACGTATTATTATAGATAAAAAATCAATTATTCCCAATAAATTATATTATATGTAAAAATTTCTTAATATTATTCATGATGGTAACAAAAAAAAATCTTTATAATTGTTATAATTGACATCAAGGAGTGTGGTTTTGAAAGTAAGTCATGACATTGAATACGGGAAAAATAAAAATTTAAATGCCCCAGCGTTTAAAGGGTTTAATTTTGTTAAATCAGATACAGGTGTTAAAGAATTTCAGACATCTTGTCCTTTTGATAGCGATAAGGATAATTGTTATTTAGAAATTTATAAACTGGATAAAGATGATAATGCCAATTATTATACTGCTAATCGAGCTTATACCAGAGATGGCAAGGATAAATTACAATTAAATCCGGGCTCAAACAAAATTGACTTGTCAAAAACTTTTGGAATATCTGATAGTCAGCCGTTTGCATATCATTATATGATTGTTGATAAACAACATGGTACTGATGTTCGCGTAAAAGTTGATGCGGGAGATGTCATTGATGAACGTTCCAGTTATAACCAAAATAGAAATATTTTTAATATTGTAATGAGAGACCGTTCAAATTATTCAAAAGGCGGTTCGGGAAAATTAGTTATTCTCGATTCTCATAAAGTCGGTTATGTATATGATTCTCAAAACCAATATAAATTTGACCAAAATGTTTATGATAGAGGTGTAGAAGGTATTAAAACTTTAGCAAATAAGTTTGGCGGAAATATTGCAGGTTTTGAATATGCTATTGATAACGGAGAATTTGACAGCTACGATGAAATCTTTTCTTTACCCTTATTTACGGATGATGATTTTACGGCTCATGGGTATTGGAATAAGAATTGTTTTCAGATTTCTCGTTCTCTCGGTAATATTAATAATTACAGTTCATTACAGAAGAAATTATTTGCTCATGGTTTGAATTTAGTTTCTGATGGTGCGTTTGTTAATGAAGGTTTGCAAGGCATTCACTTCTCTAACTTAATCAAATGGGGTGAAGCTTCTCCATATAAAAACTGGTTCAAAGCTCAATCACTAAAAGATGGTCCGTTATCTTTAGGTATTTTTGCAAAAAATAAAGATTATATTTCACACAAACTTGTTAACCATCCTAGAATATATTACCAAGATGCGAGCGGAATTATAAAATCTCGTGAAAATGTAAATTATGACAAAACAAAACCAACATATATTCAATTCTTTGACAAACGTTTTGTTACAAATACTGAGCGTGAAGATTCTCAAAATTTAATCAAATCGTATTCTAAAATGGTAGCTAATCATAAATATGAACTTCATTCGCATGAAGATTCTATTTATCCGTATTCTTTAGAGATAGACCCTAAAATTTATTCAAAAAATATTGATTGGCTGAATGATTATAATCACAGACAAAAGGCTAAGCCAAAAGTTAATTTGGATAGTTCGCTTGCTGCAAGGCTTTTATCAAAATCAACATTCTATGTTGTGGATGGTAAATTTGAGGGTGGATTTGATACTTGGGATGCAAATCCGGATATCGCAAAATTAAACTTTTCATTTTCTAATGCGGATAGTAAATTGTTAAAAAATGTTCCGTTAAAAGACAGGGGCAGAATTCAGGCTGAAATGCTTCGTGGGGCTTATCAAGTTCAGGATTATTCTGTTGATGCCGGTAAGTATTGGACGCAGAAAACAGATGATATTTTGAGATTGCATATTGCTCAAACATTGAAAAGTATTGATGTAGACAATACCGATGAAGCTTATAATAGAATTATAGCTCTGGCAGATAATAAAAATTTCCCTAAAAAGATTGCTCATAAGATTTCAAAAGATGAAGTTGAAAATGTAGTCTGGGGAACTTATAAGAATAAACGGATTTTATCAACCGAAGACAAACAATCCCAAATTGTTGAAGGTTTGATGAATACTCCGTTGGATATTATTGAGTTTGGTGATAATATTGTATCAGCACTTGCTTCTCCATTAATAAGTAAAAGAGCTTCAGTACAGGATGAAGTTGGTGTTTCTCGTTACGAGCTTTATAAAAACGGAAATAAAAATCTTCCACAAGAATATAAAGAAACTTATGAAAAAATGGACAGCATTTACTCTGGTGAAATGGCGAATTTTGCAACCAAAGTTCTTGATGTTGTAAATGAAAAACTTCCTGAAGATAAAAAACTATTTGATGGTGATAAAGTAACAGAATACGGTAAATATGTTCTGCCGTTGTTAACTCCTGAAATTGCAAGATACGCAATAACAAAATCTCTAGTTCCTGATGTTACGATTGCAATTAATTCAAATACAGGGGAAATGACATATGACTATGAAGCCTTGAAAAATACATATCTCCAAAAGTTGGGAATTTCAGATGCTGCATCTCCTAAAGCAGAAGCTAAAATGCTTTTAAATAAAATCCAAAAGGGTATGATTAATTTGGATTCTTCTGAACGTGGAGAAATGGCTGATAGTATATACAAAACATTGAGATATACGAACCTTGAAGGTTTTAAACTTGCAGATTTAATTATTGATAAAGCTCAATCAGGTTTAGATTGGAGAATTGATGCAACAAAAGATATTGCAGATGTAATTGCTCTGAAGGACTATAACACTTCATTTGATGTAACATGGCAGACTATAACTAATTTCTGGAGACGTTTTGCTCAAGGTATATTAGAAAAAAATCCGAATTCTTATATTGTTGCAGAGGTTACCGATGAGCGTGATTTGTGGGAAAAAGGTTCTGGTGCTAAGTCCCCTAAATACTCAAATGTACGTGATATTGTAAGTAAATTCTTAAGAGAAACGGGAATTTCTTCTATTGCAAATTATTCATATTTCTTTTCAACAGTTTCTAATATGTTTACAAAAAGTTTTGAACATGGCGGAAATATTGATGAAAATCCACAAACAAAATTGCATACAACTTTGATTGGTAACGGGAAGCATGATAACATACCGTTTATACGCTCAGGCTCTTTGGATTCTTTAATTTATTCTTATAATTTTATCGGAAACCATGACAAACCTCGTGCACTTCATTGTTGTGCGATGGATATGAACTTATTTTACCTGAAATCATTTGATGATAATTGGGATTATAGACGCAGAGCGTATCAAATTGTTGAGAATAAGTATTTTGATGAAATTTCGGATGGAACATTAAAGGACTATCCGTTCTATACAATTTCTCCAAAAGCTGTAGCAATGGCGGATGCACTTCAACCGGTATTTGTAAAAGTTCTCACAGATTATGCCGCAGGAAATACCTTCTCAAAAGAGGAATGGGATAGGGCATATGTTGCAATTCACAAGGCTTTAGCCGATTTAACTAAAGGTGTTTATGGTGATAAGCAGTTTAATCCGGAAGCATTTGGTTGCAAACCTATTGATGTTGCAATTGAAGCTGTTTTAAAACAAGCTTCTGATGTTTATGGATTTGGATTACCTGCAAGATTTAGTAATAAACAATTTGAAGATGATGTATTTGAAGCAATTATGACCCCTGCTGCTCATAAACTTTTGGGCATGATGAAATATTTAGTAGCTCTTCCGGGTATTCCGACTTTGTTTGATGGTGATGATGCAGGTGCTACAGGTTATGATACAAAAACTAAAAATATGCATCTTCAAGGACGTCAAAAGGTTCATGATGAATGGCTGGATGAAAAAGATTTAGGTCATTATAAGAAATTCTTAGCTGATTTCAAGAAGGATTTTGATAACGTTATGGCTGTAAGAAAAAATCCTAACTGTCAGGCGTTAAATGACGGTGCAATCTTCCCGTTGAAACTTCAAAAAACTCAGCATAATGAAAATGTTACTGCAATATTTAGGCAAAGTCCAGAAGGAAGAATGGCAGTTACCTTGTTTAACCCGATAGGTTTGCATTCAGATCATAAAGGTGATTATAATCCTGCTGAAATATATGTAGATAGAATATATCTTGATCCTGAAGGTGAAAATTTGGGTATTCCTGGGTTACCTTATGATACAGAATTTAAAAATGTTGATGACAATGATGAAGGCAGATATTTTGTTAAAATTGATAACCAAGGAAAACATTATATAACAAGAGTTTTTGGAAATAAGGATGTTCCGACTCAAATTAAGGATTCTACTTTAATTTTATATGATGTTCAAAAAGATAGTAATAATAAGAAATCAGTCTCGTTTGGAAGTTTAAATCTTAAACCTTCAACAGATTTTGTAGCAAAAGCTTATCAATCTGTTCCAAAATTGAGTCAAAATACAATTGCTGTTTCTAAATAGCACTTGTTATAATGTGTATAAAAACTAAAGGCGGCGATGAATTTGTAAATTCATCGCCGCCTTTTTTAATATTGTTAAATATTTATGTTCTTATACCGCAAATCTAAAATGAACAAGGTCTCCGTCTTGGACGATGTAGTCTTTTCCTTCCAGACGGGTTACACCCTTTTCTTTGCAAGCATTATATGAACCAAGCTCGGCAAAATCCTTGTAAGGTGTGATTTCTGCTCGGATAAAACCTTTTTCAAAATCCGTGTGGATTACACCTGCAGCTTGAGGAGCTTTTGTACCTGCAGTTATAGTCCAAGCTCTGACTTCTTTTTCTCCTGCGGTTATAAATGTTCTTAGGTTTAATAATTTATATACTGATTTAATCATTCTATTAATTCCTGAATCTTCAATTCCAAGTTCTTGAAGGTATTCTTTTGCTTCCTCTGTGCCGAGTTCAGCTAATTCTTCTTCTATTTTTGCAGTAATTATAACCATTTCAGCGTCATGAGTATTAGCATATTCTTCAACTTGTTTTGTATAGTGGTTTCCTTCTTTTAGGTCAAATTCGGAAACATTTGCACAGTAGATAACAGGTTTTGTAGATAATAGGTTAAGTGTTTTTACAACAGGAAGTTCATCTTCTTCAAAATGTTTTTTTACGTCAATGAAAGTACAATCAGATAGCAGTTCTGCAAGTTTTTTCAGAACTTTATCTTCCAATACGGCATCCTTGTCGCCTGACTTAACAACTTTTGCTATTCTTGCCTGTCTGCGTTCAATTGATGCCATGTCTGCAAGTGCCAGTTCTGTATTGATAGTTTCAATATCACTGACAGGGTCGACTTTCCCTTCTACGTGAATAGTGTTTTCATCATCAAAACATCTCACAACTTGAATAATAGCATCAACTTCTCTAATATTTTGTAGGAATTGATTTCCTAAACCTTCACCTTTGCTTGCCCCCTTAACAAGTCCTGCAATGTCTACAAATTGAATTGCTGTTGGTATGATAACATCGGTTTTACAAAGTTTAGCAAGTAACGGTAATCTGTCATCAGGTACATCTACAACCCCAATATTTGGTTCTATTGTACAAAATGGGTAATTGGCACTTTGAGCATTTCTTGCGTTTGTTAGTGCATTAAATAATGTTGATTTTCCAACGTTTGGTAATCCTACTATTCCTGTTTTTAACATTTATATTTCCTTTATTATGTGTTTCTTTTATAATTTTACCCGAAAAACATTGTCAAATATACCCTTTAAAACTATTGTAAAGTTTTGTTACAAATATATACTTTTTAGATACTTTTTACGCAATTTTTAAATAATAAAATACTTTATATAAATGTAAGGGATTTAACAAAAGGGAAAAAATTATGAATAACAAATATGAAATGGTAACAGTAAACGAATATATCAAATCAATGGATGAAGTTAAATATTTATCAGTTGAAGAAAAAGAAATTGCTGCAAACGTAGAAAAATATTTATTAAGCGTTCAAAGAGCAAAAACTAATGCTAAAGTTGTTGAAGCATTATTAGCTTAATAAATTTAATATATAAAGGTTTAAGGGATTGGTTTAGTTAAATAAAACCAATCCCTTTTGATTGTGTATTATTTTTTTATATGTTTATTTCGTCAATAAATCTGCCAATATCAAATTTTCGACCGCCGGTTTTTGAGATAGGAACATCATAAGTTGCATTGTTTAAAATTTTTGAAAATTCAGAAAACCCTTGTTGATTTCTGAATATATCTATACAAATGTCCATTTTTCCGCCTTCTGCACTGAATTTACGAATACCCCTCATCATAGCATTTGCAGATTGGGCATCTGTTAAATTACCTATAATACCTGTTCCGATTTCCGGCATAACAACGGATTTAATCCCGTGTTCCTGTGCTTTTTTTAATGCGTTATATACAGCTTTTTCAACAATTTCAAATTCGTTTTCTTTGCCAGAGCCGACCGTTACTGCATGTATAAGTCGTGATGATTTGCCGCCATGAGATTCTGTAATATGGATTGTACCAAATTCTTGAGTTCCCAGTTTTTTAACTATATTATTATAAGCCTCAATACCTTTTTCTGCTCCGCTTCTTGCTACAGAACCTCCTACTCCGCCAAAAGATGCGCTATTATTGAATTGTGGTACTAAATATGCATCTGCGCAGATATCTGTCATGTTACCATGTGCTATTGTTACATTTGTATTTCCTATTTTACCCCTATTTAACGGCATTTCTACCGGATATAAACATTTAGGCGTATTTATCGAATGAAAGCTGTCAAAGCGGATTCTTTCTTGAGTTTTAGCTTTTAAAGCCGCTTCTGCATTATTTACTTCAATTCCTTTTTGTTCAAGTATTTTTGTTTTTTCGGTAATTCTTTTTAATTTGTCAACTAAAGAGGTTACCAATTCTCCAAGTTTATTTTTTTGTTAAGAGCTCTTTCAAATCCTGTAAATGCAACTTGAGATTTATAATTTAATTGTGAGTCTTTTTTAGTTGCATTTCGGTTGTAAGTGTACGAATTATAATATTGTTATTAATACTTAAATTTGATATTAAACCTCCTCCCATGATTGAAATTTACCTACAGGATTAATAAGTAAATTGGTATATAATAGTTGCCAGTTTAACTCAAAGTATTACAAAACGTTTACACGTGGCTAATTTGGACAAAATATATTTTTAATTGTAACAATATATTACGAATATATATTTTATAAGTATAAAATAGGCAATTTTTAATCCATGAAAAACTTTATATAAATGTAAGGGGAATTCAATAGGAAAAATTAAAGGAGAAAATTATGGCAAGAGTATTAATTTCAATGCCTGAGAAATTTTTAGACGAAATCGACTTAGTTGCAGATTCTGAAAATCGTACACGTTCTGAACTAATTCGTGAAGCGCTTAGAACTTATATGTACAGATCTCAGGTAAGAAATGGTAAAAAAGCAGTAGCAAATGCTGAGATTTTAGATGCTTTACTAGGATAGCATTTAAAGAACCAATAATCAACGGAATGGACGGGGAAAATGAAAAATAGTAATTATCAAATGATTACAGTTGATGAGTATATAAAAATGTTGGATAATGAAGTTCAATATCTTGATAATGATGCTCGTCAGATTAGAGCAAGCATTGAAAGATATTTGCTTAAAAAGCGCAGAGCCCAAACCAATGCGAAGATTTTGGAAGCTTTGTTAGCATAGGAATTTTAAAAAAAAAAGAAAAGAAGAAGCATTCATGGATTTAAGTTAAAAATCTCGGTAAAATTAGAAAGTAAGGAAGAAAAAAAAGACTTGAGAATAATCTCAAGTCTTTTTTTGATTAAAAAATCAATAACTATTCGATGATAGTGTCAACAACACCAGCACCAACAGTTCTACCGCCTTCACGGATAGCAAATCTCATACCTTGTTCGATAGCTACAGGAGCGATAAGTTCAACTTCCATAACTACGTTATCACCAGGCATTACCATTTGACCATCGAATTTGATTGAACCTGTTACGTCAGTTGTTCTGATATAGAACTGAGGTCTGTAACCAGGGAAGAATGGAGTATGACGTCCACCTTCTTCTTTTGTCAATACGTAAACGTTAGCTGTGAATTTAGTGTGTGGGTGAATTGAACCTGGTTTAGCAAGAACTTGACCACGTTCGATTTCAGTTTTATCAACACCACGAAGTAAAGCACCAATGTTATCACCAGCTTGACCTTGGTCAAGAGATTTTCTGAACATTTCAACACCGGTAACTGTAGTTTTCTTAGTTTCGCCTAAACCAACTAATTCAACTTCATCACCAACTTTAACGATACCACGTTCTACTCTACCAGTTGCAACAGTACCACGACCGGTAATTGAGAAGATGTCTTCGATTGGCATCAAGAATGGTTTGTCTAATTCTCTTTCTGGTTCTGGGAAGTAAGAATCTAAAGCATCCATCAATTCCCAAATTTTATCAGTCCATTCAT
>CAZUKK010000008.1:0-85040 GCA_964620875.1 uncultured Clostridium sp. | reverse complement strand
CATTCTGCTATAATTTTTTCTTGTTCATCTCTTGTAAATACTTCGACTTCTTTTTTACCTTCACGCATTAATTTTACAGTCAACAACGGGTTGCGTATAAGTTCCCCTCTCTTTAATGCAAAATTTATACAACTGCTTATAACTAAATGGATATTTTCAACAGTTTTATAAGATAATCCGCCTTTGCCGTTTAATTTGCCATGATTATATAAAAATCTATAAAATTCGCTAATGTCATCACCGTTTAAATTTGCAAATACAATATTCCCTATATGCGGTTTAATATGTCTGCGAATAATCATTTCATAACTTTGACTTGTAGATTCTCTCAATCCATATATCGCATTATCATAAAACCACTTATCAAAATACTCCCCAACTTTTATACTTTTTGAGCTAACATCAATTCCGGCATGATGTTTTTCCATTAAGTCTTTAAGCAATAATCTTACTTCTCGCTCTGAATTTCCTGTACAAGATTTGAATTTTCTGTTACCTTTTGCATCGTAACCGATTTCAAATTTTCCTTTCCATTTTCCGCTACGAGAATCTTTATATATACAACCTTCGCCATTGCTTCTTCGTTTTGCCATTATGCTACCTCTCTTTCTTCTTTTACAAAGTTATAAAAAGTGTTTGTTTTTAGTTTTAATAATTCGCAAGCCTTTTTAGCTGTAATTTTGCGACACGACCAATCGCTGTAAACTGCATTCCAGTTATCAGGCTTTTTGATTTTCTTTCTACCTTTGTATTTCCCCTCTTTTTTAGCAACAGCGATACCGTCTTTTTGTCGTTCTAAAAGGTTTGCACGTTCAAATTCATAAATTGCACCAAGCATTGTAACCATTAATTTACCTGCAGGCGTACTTGTATCCAAATTTTCCTTGTGGCTTATTAGTTTAACTTCTTTTTTCTCTAATTCTTCTATGATCCAAAGTAAATCTTTTGTACTGCGAGCAAGTCTTGAAAAATCTTTAATATAGACAGTATCGCCCTTTCTAACATAATCAATCATTTCCAAAAGTTTCGGGCGGTCTGTGTTTTTACCGCTAACTTTTTCTTCAAAATACTTGTCAATTTTGTAGGGTTCTAAAATTTCAAATTGGCTTTCTGTGCTTTGTTCTAATGTGCTTACTCGAATATAAGCGACATTTTGAACTTTAGTTTCTTCTTTATCCATTTTTACCTCCTTTGGATTTTTGCATTATTGGATATTGATGTTTGATTGTAAAGACTTCTGCAAACATTTATTTGAAAATTAAAAAATCAACCCTAAACAAATACATTTCAAACACTTTCAAAATGTTGTTTTAGACCATAACCTATTTAAAGACATTTCTTAATCAAGTTCTGTTAAGTTGATGATTTTTATACACGCATTTTCTGAACAAATTTTGAAAGTTTGTTATTTTATATGGAATGATACATCTTTGCGGTAAAACTTTTCGTCATTAACCATACAGTTGGCTCTGATATAACACTAAAGATAATTTTGAATGCTGTAAATGCGTTATAAATTTTGCAAAAAATCTCGTTAAAATCTATTGTTCACCGCCAGTATTATTGAATTATAGAGGTCTTGGATATGGGCATTGGTCAAATACAAATTTTGTATATTTTTATTATCAACTAATAACAATATCGGGTATTTTATTCTTACCCATATCCTTTTTACTCTATCCATTAATAATTACACATGTATTTTTACATTTGCTTTAAACCTAAGCGGCAGGAAGTCTAAAACGGCTATCATGCCTGTTATTATTGTGAAAATAAAGACCTTCTTTTTGCTTGGTTAAAACTTTACTCATTTTCTTTAAATCAAAATCAATTGTATTGGTGTAATCATCTACAAACCGAAATGTTGCAGACTGCCTAACCGCATATTGTAAGAAATTTATTGGGTTGGTATTAGTTATATCATAAGCTCGTGATGATTCTGCACCATATTTTTTAGTTATGCTTTCAACAATTTTGTTCGATATTCTTTTTTCTTGTCCGGTATAAACAATTATTATGTGCAGATGCGGCATTACAGTTTCAGGTAGTTCAAAAAGTTTCAGTTTAGAAACTGGCTTTCTGATTGGTCGTCCTTTTCTACCATTATGGAACATTACATATTCGCCAAACCTTAAACTTAAATCGCTTATACAAAATATGCAGGCAAAGGGTAGTTTTACTTTCTTTGCAAATCTATCCATAACCATTTTTAAACGGTTTGCTTCTTTTTCTGCATCTTTCATTGTTTTAAATTTCATTGAGTGTTCTACATTTATAAATTTAGTATCCATTCTTTAATCTCCTTTATTTGTCTGGTTGTTAATCTTAATTTGTTACTGTTTGCAATCGCCCACTTTTTGTAATCACTGTAAATTATGTATTTACGTCCCAGGTTATCTTCTTTCAACAAACTGTTAAAAGTTTTATCCTTATTCAGCCATTCTTTAAGTTTCACAACTGAAAAAATCAGTAAATGATTAGCAAGTGCATAAATAACTTGATGATAACCAATATGACTTTCATTAGTGACTGCCGCTGAATATACCCATTTGATTTCTTTATCTGTGTTTTGAATTCTGAACAAATTAGCTGGGTTATCTGCATGGTCAACTTTTCCTCGTGTATCGGGCTTATGATTTTTGTGTGTTCTGTGGTAATAATTTCCATTCATCATAGTTCTATTACCTTTCCTACATTTCTCATTACCCATTCGTTAAAGTCGTTTGCGAGTATGTATTTCTTACCGCCGATTTGGATTACCGGAAAATCTTTAGTTTTGCATAACTTGTAAACGGTATTGATACCTATTTTAAAAGTCGTTGCAAACTCTTTTACGGTAAACATATTGGCATATATTCTGCCTTTGCAGTTTCGCCTAATGTCTTCCATTGTTTCCAATGTCCTTAGACGGTTCGGGGGCATACGGTTTTGCATAAAAATTCTCCTCTCTTATTTGTACCATAGTAATAACTGACACTTAGACAGAAAGGATAATTATTTTTCATATTGACTAAATATTAGCGAGTACAATATTCTATATTACTTAAACCTCTCTATCCAAGGTGACCTCTGTTTGATAACCGAGCATGAAGTCAAAACTGCTGGGGAGTATTTAAGTAAGGGAAACACTCAAAAATCTAATATTCAGTTTTCAATCTACAACTTGTAGCCACATCTTAACAAGTTATAAAACATTCGTCAAGAGGTATAATCCCCGAAGGTCATTTGTGAAAATAATTTGAAAATCAACTAGGCATGATGTGTTCGATATAAACTAGAGATTAATAAAATTTTACAAACAACACAAAATGAGTAGTCAAAACAGCTTAAAAGATTATCAGGAGAGGATTTGAAGTTTATTTTCACAAATATTTTTACAAAATTTTTGGATTTCTCCACAAAAATCGGAGGATTTCTCCCCTGATTTTTAGGGGTTGAATGTACTTCTAAATTTATGACTACACAGAGCTCAATATATTCATCGGGGGAAATATATAATTTATTGTTTCTTATATTAATCTAACGAAGCCTATACATAGTAATTAGTTTATTATTTATTGTATATATCTTTTACGCTTTCATTCAATATCTTAACTGCTATACTTTTTGCTTTTGTTTTTATATTCGACATTTCTAACTCTTTAATTACTAACCTCAAAAGACAAATATATTTCCAATTTATATCTGAGCAATCCATAATATCTTCTAAATAAATTACTTTATTTTTAATAGCTGAATTAACTATAATATTATCTCTTAGGAATTCATTATATACATTTATTACCTTATCTATCTCTATGGTATCTTCTTCCTTTGGCGGCGGTATTTCAATATTATATTTTTGTAAATACTCCAATAATAAATCTACATACGTTAAATTCTCATTAAACAAAGAAATATAAATATGTATAAGATTTTTTAAATCAGTTCCGGCTGTAGCCAATTTCTTTTCAAATATATTATAAATTTCTAACGCATAATTATAACTGAGTATAATATCAATAAGACACAATTTGTTTTCTTGCTTATTTGTTATGTAATACTTTGCAGGTATATTTCTTATGGATTGTAAAATATTTTCAGATAAATATGAGGTATCATAACTAATTTCTTTCAATACTGGAATTTCTATATTGTATTCGTTTTCAATTAAATAAGCAAAAGCTGAAATTTCATCTTCTTCAAATTTTTTATTTATCACCGCCGGCAATGTATCTTTTGATAAAAAAGTTTTTATATAGTTTGTAGTATATGGTTTTATTGTATTAGCAAAATTATTGAATATTTTTCTTGTTTCTTCTATTTTCTTTAATTCTTCAGCTTGTATAGCTTTTTCTTGTTGCTTTACGATTTCTATTTCATTTGGCTCTATCAATTCATTATATATTTTAATATATGCTTCATATAAAACTGTTCGAACTTCATATGGCACTTCTGTTGCATAATCATTTTCAACTTCAATGTTATTTTCTTTTAATAATTCGTAGAAATATTTGTAATCATCTTGGTCAAGTTCAGGTTTATCAAATGTAATAGTTTCACTAACATATTTCTCAGCTAAAATTTTTAAAATGTCTAAATTTTGTTCTAGCATTTTATTTTTATCAATAGCTTTTAATTTAGCATTTTCCCCCAAAATTTTAGTGACAAATTCTGCAAATAAATTCATAAATATAACCTCATAACTTATTTATTGCATAACGAGAAATTATTACAAGACTTTTTTATTTCTTGGTTTATGTTCTATCTCTCCATTGAAAGAATAGTCTTTTCCCACATATTGATATAATCCACGTTTTATATACATAAAATAATGCGGTTGAGTATCATAATTAATGCCATAATTTGTACGATTGTAACAGTAATCAGACGGGACATAACAACTTTTAGGTCTGCCGTATTGTTTGCTTAATTCTGTTTTGAACTCATTTGTTGAAATCTCATCTTCAAAATTCAATGATGATACAAATTCTTCAATTTCTGATTTAATACTCATTCACAACTCCTATTATAAATTCTGTTATTCAATTTACAATAGATTAACTCTGTTGTCAATGTGTGTAACTCCTATTCTAAATATATTAAGGTAATAATATGAGCATTAAGAAAAACTTAGGTAATCGTATCCGTGAAATTCGTATCAGTCGTTCATTAACTCAGGAAGCTTTGGCTGAAAAAATAAACTTGTCGGCAAAAAGTTTAAGCCAAATTGAGTTAGGAAATAATTTTGTTTCTGCTGAAACTTTAGAAGATATTTGTACAGCTCTTGATATTACGCCTAATACTTTGTTTGATTTCAAATATGCTGATATTGTGGAAGAAAATGCACTTATTGAAATTACAAAACGACTCGAAAATAATCCTAATTTACTAAAAACCGTATATAAAATTGTAATGGCTTTAGATTATTAGTTTGTTATTATTCCATAACTTTATACCTCACTGCCATAAAACATTTCATCATTTACCGATAAGGGCGGTCATGTGAATTTATTTTGGTTAGGGTTTTTCAAACCGAGAAAAATCTCATAGCCGAAAATTTGTTTCTGGAACCAAGAAACCTTTTAAAAACATGAGAGGGGCAGTATGGGGTGGTTTTTCAAAATTGTTACATTACTTATTCATCTTAAAGCAAATCGGGGAATGAGTTTTGAACTTTTTAATTCTATTGTGTTGCTAAATGTGTTGTTTTTATTAAAAAAGTGACTTCTAGAAAATATCTAAAAGTCACTTTTGATAAATGGTTGCGGGAGCTGGATTTGAACCAACGACCTTCGGGTTATGAGCCCGACGAGCTACCAGACTGCTCCATCCCGCGTTATTTTGTTTTCATATCAAGAGAAGCCTCTCAACAATTTTATTATTAAATGCTAAATATAAAAAATCAAGAGGGAAATAATTTAATTTGTCATTTAATAACTAATCACTAAACCAGTCAATCAGTGAGCGCATCTCGCCAAATTTAAAATTAAAGGTTTCTTCCACTTTTTCACCTGTCAAGGTTTTATAACTCGTATTATACGCTAATGGTTCTATATCAGTTTTCAATGCTAAAAATTTTTCTTCAGATATAATTTTGTTTTCCTCATCCAAAACATTTGAATAATTTAAACCATCAAATGCACAAAACGGTATTTTGGAATTAGCATTTTCTCTTATCGAAATCAGACCAAATGCACGACAGATTATACCTCTATTTTCATATACACTGCATTCATGGTTTATTAGAAACGGACACTCATACATATATTCATTTTCTTTGTTATTAAGTTTTTCTTGTTTTATTTTTTGAATTTTATCAATAATTACCTGTTTTGTATCATTTGGAAGTTTATCAAAACCCATCAACAAATACTCTACTTCTATCTGTGAAAACGGATAATCCCCTTTCTCACAACACTTTGAACATCCTTTTTTGCAAAATATATATGGTGATTGAGATTCAAAATATTTTGACAATTTTCGTTCTAAATACATCAAATACACAATATAATTCTGCATAAATTCACCTTTTCTTATTTTCTTCTAAAACCGTAATCCGTTGATATACTACGTCCTATTGACAGAATTTTTTCCTCAAATTGCTTTTTACTGTCTTCCGGAGCATCATTTATACCTGATTTTCCGGGATAAATTTCATATTTTCCCCTTGTATCTAAAACAGAAACATTCGGCATTACTACATTTGCACCACTTTGAAGTGCAATTATCCTCCCATTTGGATTTATGGTTTCCATCGCCGTTGTTGCAGGTATATTTATATCCTTAAGCAAAATCCTTGTCAGTGCCATAACCTTAAGCGCCAATGTAAAATCACCATTCAACACATCTTTTAATGGCGTTTGAGGATGAGAAATTAAAGGACCAATACCAATCATATCAGCATCAATTTCTTGAAAAAATAAAATATCTTGCGCTAAAGATTCAATAGTTTGTTCAGGAAGTCCTACAAGACACCCCGTTCCAACCTCATACCCTAATTTTTTTAAATCTTTTAAGCACCTTATTCTATTAGAAAAATCCATATGGGGATGCATTCGTTCATAAAGTTCACAATCTGTCGTTTCTATTCGAATTAAGTATCTGTCAGCTCCGCTATCTTTAAAAGCCTTATAATCCTCATAGCTTCTTTCTCCAATACTTAGAGTAAGTGCCACACCTAAAGATTTAATATCCTCAATTATTTTACACATTACATCTTTGGTAAAATAATTATCTTCACCCGATTGCAACACAACTGTTTTATACCCAAGTTTAACAGCATTTTTAGCATAAGAAATTATATCTTCTGCCTGCATGCGATAGCGTTCGATTTTCGTATTCCCCGACCTTATACCGCAATAGTTACAATTACATTTACAAATATTGGAAAATTCAATCAATCCTCTCAAATGAACAGCATCACCGACGTTTTCTCTGCGAACTTTATCCGCATAGTCAAATAATTTTTGACTATTGGTATCATCTTTTAGGATATCAATTATTTCTTTTTTTGTTAAATTATCCATTACAACCGTTATACCATAATATATTTCATTGAGTCCACTGTTTCTACTACATTCATATGATTTCAGAAATCGTAAATTTATGGTATTTTCTATTTATGAATAATACGTTTAAAATAATTATATTTGCGTTAGCATTTTTTATAATATTATGTCTGGGTATTTTTGGATTAACCCGTTTAAAAGTTGATGATTTTCATAAAGCGGCAGTTATTTTTGTAATTGATTCATCTGCATCTAACCTCAAAAATCTTCCTGCAGAAAAAATGATTGTCAGACAACTTTGCTCAATGCTTGACCCTGAAGACCATATTAAAATTTTAAGAGTCTCAGAAGATGCTTACTTAATCTATGAGGGTTCACCTCAATCAAGTTCGGAAATCCGTAAATCTATGGAAAAATTCACTCAATTTAACGCTAAAGAATACGGAACTGCATATGGTCTGGCATTAAAAAAAGCTTTTAATCACGCTATGAACATGGAAAAAGAGGGTTATATTCCTGCGGTTATTGTAATCGGAGATTTAGAAAATGAAGGCGCAATTGAAAAACAGATTAATTGGGAAACTTTACCTTCAGATGTTTCTAATCTAAAAAATCAAACTGATAATTTTTCTATGATGTTTCTATATGCTGCACCGGAAAAATTGGATTTAGTTAAGGAAACACTATCTCCTGTTCTTGGAGAAACCAACTTAATCCTTGGGAATGAAGCAACTACCAACAAATCTTTAAGACGTTTCTTAAACGCTATAGGAAGGTAATTTCTATATGAAAGTCAGTATTACAAATGCTAGTGGAACAAAAGATTTTGAAAATCTTCAAACAATCCTTATAGGAGATAGTTCAGATTGTGATTTTTTTGACGAAACGCTAAAAAATTGTATAATAAAACTTGTATATTCTCAAAAATATAACAATTATGTGATGATAAATTCTTCAGATTGCAAAGATTTATTGTTCAACAACAAACCTTTTTCAAAGGTACTGGTGAGTCAAAAATTTTCTTTGAAAAAAATAAATTCATCATCCGAAATTGAAATCACAATAATGTCAGAAAAATCGGCAGGAGGCGAACAAATGCAAAATAATAACATCAAATATAACAACAACATACCAAACAATGTTTCTTCCACAGGAGATGTTTTTGACAGTGATATTGAAAAACAAAGAATTTCAATCATAAAAGAAATCGGATTTAAAATTCTTGATTTGAAAGGAAACTTAAAATCTGCAGGGATTACTTCATTTATTCTGAATGCTGCAATTTTAATCCTGTCAGTTGTTTCTTCTTTCGGTATTACAAATTTCCTGCTCGGTTTTAGTATCGAAAATAATACAAAAACTTTAAACCTGACAACAAACTTTGGATTCTTAATTTGCGTTACTCTTATTTTAGTTGCAAACAGTATGATTCTTAAACAAGGTATTTATTCCATTCTTGAATTTAATCAAGCTAAACGCCTTGGTGATTCTGATATTGCACAAAAATCTATTGTAGGGGTTTCGTCTATATTTTTATTTATCGTTTATGTAATGAATTTATTTTATTACAAAGATATTCCTGGATTTGGACCGGCATCATTTTTCATAGCAATTCTATTTGTAGGAGCTCTTGCTTCTGTTACTATTGCAAGCGGGTATTTTAAATTCCAAATAAAAAATTACAAACAGCAGTTACAAAGTTGTGAATACCGTCCGGATTTTGAATCCGTAATGAAAAATTACAGAATACTTATTAACAAATACGTAAATAAATTAAGCGTTAACAAGATAAATAACATTAAAAGTAACTTAGTTAATAATCAATTAAAAATGGTTCTTGAAACATTTGTGGGAATTTTGACAGCACCATTCCTTGCATATGGTGTTTCAAACACTCTTGCAGGATGCTTCCCGGAAGCTGCAAATTGGGTAAGAATTTCAGGATTAAGATTTAGCCCGATATTTTTAGTATTGGCAACATTTTTGATTATTTTTGCATTCTTCTCATTTGTAAGAGCTTTTTCTGTAGGAAAACAAATTAAAGGTTCTGAAATCATAAAATTTGATGGGTTTCACGATTATACAAGCCACGGAGTAACCGTTTTAGGTTTAGATTCAATGAGAAGTTTAGAACGTGAAAAAAATATTACCATGGCTATTGCATGCTTTATTATTTTAATTGAATTTACAATGAACGTTTCATACTTCATAACAGAAATCGGCGGAGATATTCAAGGTATGTTTTTAAGTTTTGTAACTGCGCTTGTTCCTACCGCTCTGCTTATCGCAGAAACTCATATGTTAAGTTCTACTATGTATAAAATTAACAATTATAGTGAACTTTTAGCAAATTTGGATTAAAATATTAATATGAACAAAACCGGTTGGATTATTTCTTTAATAATTTTTGTTTTCGTTACTGCATTTGTATTGTCATTAGACACTACTAGCCAAAAAGGACGAGTAAAAATTTCAAACAGAAATGTCGAAATCGGACACGAAAATACTGAATTTACTAACGACAAAGTTAATTTAACAAATTCAAATTCAAAATTCACAAATAAGAATGTTGATATAACCTCCAATGGTAACTTAAGCAACAAAGATATTGACATAAACGAACACGAAACAAATTACAACAATCAAAATTCCCAAATATCCAATAACGGCAAACTCACATATAAAAACTTGGATGATTCGGAATTAGATACCTTAATAAATAATGCTCGTGAAAAACGTCCACGTACTGTTGAACCGACACCTGCCAACAGATATTTATACAAAAACATTGACTGGGCTACATGGAAAAGCAATTTTGTAAATAAAATTCTTGATGACAGCTTAAGAATACGAGAACTGGACCAATACCAAGAAGGAGCTTGGTTTCACTATTCATTTGAGGTTAACGATGAAGGAAAAATCAGCAATATCAAAATAACTTCAATGTTCTTGTCAAAAGAAGACAAAGCTAAAGTTTATGCCCTTATTAAAAGCTATGAGGGGCAGGAAATTACTGTATTCCCTGCGAATTCAAGACGAAAATATGCAAAAGTTTCAGCAGTAATGTTACTTTCAAATCACACTGAAAAAGCCAGACCATCTGACTTCTCTGACAGTGAAAAAGTTAGAATAAAATTAAACTAACAATTAATCAAGAATTGCATCTATTACATCATCAAGCCAATTTAATTGTTCATACAATTCTTTTGGTTTTCTACCCATGCAATAATCCAACATATCCTGCACTCTAGGATTTTTTCTGATATCATCAAAGCTTTTAAAAGTTTCCCAAAGAGGATTTAGCCTCAAAATAGGATGTCTTACAATATTAACCGTATATACATCTTGAGGAGGATCATTAATTTCTGTTTTTGCTCCTTTTGGCCATATTGTTATAGTTCCATGCTTTGTATCAAGTACGTATTTCGTATCTTTTAATTCCGGTTCATTTTTTGTTCCGATATTTTCCATACATCTGGTAAATCTTAAACGTAATCCTTCCGGAAATAACCTTTCCGTAACCTTGGACATGGTTGTTTTACCTTTATATAGAGTTATTCTCCTTTTTCCGTTAAAATTCTCATATGGGGCTTGAGTATTTTTATTCATGTTTTGGAATAAAATATTATATTCACGCATGTGCGGATTACGAACAATTCTTGGACCTTGAATTTTGCCTATAGAAAACATATATTTCCCTTTCTGAAGATATCCTTTAATTTCGGTTAAAATTTATTGTCATGTATAATACACGTAAATTTTTTTATTTGCTATTTTTATTTTATTTTTGTTACAAATATTTAATAATCTCGTATTTTTAGATTAAGAGATTTTACACCCAATATGATATGATAAATCTATGTTGCAAGAAGAAATTAAAAATTTGTTTTTTGAAGATACATCAGCATTAAGTGCTAATAAAATCAGTGCGGAAATTTTAAAAAACTTTGATGAATATTTAATGACAATTTCTGAGCAGTATAATGTTATTACTGAAGAAGCCTTCAGTATTTACAAAAAATTTGTTTCAATGAAACAAGAAGCCCCTGAAAATATGAAAAATCATCTGTTTTCAGTAATTCTTAACTACATAAAAGAAAAAATTTCAAATAACCAATATGCAGATGCCCTGTTTATGTACAGATTTTTAATAGTTAAATCCGTATTGACTGCCGAAGAATTTTACAATATTGCCGAATGCTTATTCAAATTAGAAAATCTTGATTTGTGCAACGAATTTATACACCTATACGAAAACTCTGAAACTAATAAACCGCTAATGTTTTTAACTTTGGCAAACTTTTACAATCTGCAATTGAAAGATTATAAAAAAGCAATAAAATATTATGAAAATTATGTAAAAATCGATAAAACGAAATCCGTTGTATACTCTATTCTTGCAGGACTATATGCTAAAACATACGGCGAATTGAGTCTGAAAGATCAAATTTACTATTTTGAAAAAGTTTATAATCTAAAACCTAATGATAGATTAGCTCTACATGGATTAGCTTTTTCTTACGACAAATTGGGTGATAAAAGCAATGCCGACAAATTCTACAAGCTGTTATTGGAAAATAATCCGACAGATACTGATTTTTACAACTACGGAGCATTTTTAATAAGCTGCGGAAATTTCCAACAAGGACACAAATACTTTACTCGACGTTTTGACCTTGACGATATGAATTTTGAATATCCGCTTAAAAATGAAATTGATAAAAAATGGGATTTTATAACAGACTTGTCTGATAAAACATTGTTGGTATCGTATGAACAGGGATTTGGCGATACATTTATGTACTGTAGATTTGTACCATTTTTAAAATCTGTTGCAAAAAAAGTTATTTTTATTGTTCAGGACGAACTATACGACCTAATCAAAAATTCAAAGCTAATATCCGACGGAATTGAATTACATTCAATCAATTCCGTTGATATAAGTAAACTTGATTACGACTACAACATGGCACTTTTAGATGCTCCTTACGTATTAAATACCAATACCGCTTCAATTCCGTTCACAAAAGGATACATTGAAGTCGATAATAAAAAAGTAAAAGAATATGCAAAAAAATACATAAAAAAAACTAAAAACCTCAAAATTGGTATCTCATATCAAGGCAACAAAGCCGCAAATTATAAAAAACGAGATATTGAATTTGCTCGGTTTAAAAACATTTTAAACATCCCAGATATTGATTTTTATTCACTGCAAGTTAATGGAGATGAAGAAACAGGAATCGTAAGCCTCGGCAAAACTTTCAAAAATTTTACTGACACAGCCTGCGCTATTAAGAATATGGATATTATAATTTCAACTGATAACGTAATCCTAAATCTCGCAGGAGCACTTGGGGCAAAAACGCTTGCTCTGTTTAACAAATCCCCTAATTACCGTTGGTTTAAGCTAAGCGGTAAAGATACAGGCTGGTATAAATCGGCACAGCCGCTTCAAGTGGAAGAAAATAACTGCTGGAGTGATGTTTTTGCCCAAATTCATAATATTTTGTCCGAATATAAATAAACTTATTTCTTGTACATAACTGCCTTTTATGTTATAACTCCAATAAAACTATTATTTTTTAATTTAGGGAGAAGTAATGAAAAAAGTATTATTAACTATATTGATATGCCTGATTGCAACAATTCAAACAAGTTTTGCAAAGCCTGTCGAATATGACGATATTTATAACAATGAAAACATAATATACGATTTAGATAATAATATTTGGACAACCAATTACAAACCAAAAACATCCACCGTAATTGATAAAGAAACAGGTGAAGAAATTGAAATTGAAGAAGAATATAATATAATTACTTTAACCAAAAAACGTACCTCTAAAATAGGCAGTTATACCGTTTTCATGGACAAAAAAAATCCTGCCATTGCCACAACTTCAGATTATGAATTTATACACAACGGACAACTCATTGCCATCGATAACACCAAACTAAAATACTACGAAATAATATATAAAGATGGAAAATTTATCCAAATTCCATTATCTGAAACTAAAATGAAAGAAATTTTTCATAATGCGGAAATAGTTAAAATTTCAGAATTCAACAACGATACCTACTCAACTCAAAAAAATTTTTTCGCATATAAAACAATTCTGCTTGTAAACGATACTGACAGAAAATTTTATAAATACTCATACCGACCACCAAGAGTCCAATCTACAGAAGTAATAGGGTTTATAAAAACATTCAAATACGGAAAAATTCTATTCTCACATTACGGAGAAAAAGAAAACTCACTAACAATCCGAATTACAAGATAATATTTTTTAAATTGACAACATATTTTCAAAGTTATATCATTGTAATATAGATTATGCCGATATAGCTCAGTTGGTAGAGCAACTCATTCGTAATGAGTAGGTCAGGGGTTCGAATCCCCTTATCGGCTTTTTGGGAAATTATTTATTTATATCTAAAAATGTATACGCATTAAATTCCATTGAACCATAGATTACTTTAATTTTATCTTCGCCCTCTAATTTCCAACTGGCAAAGGTTATCGTATCTTCCCCAAAATCATCTGTTGTCTCTATTGCAGGAACTTTTGCCATCAAATGTTGTGCTTGATAAAAATTCAAAGTAACAGCATTGTCTTCTTTCTCGCCTTTTATTTGGTAATGTCCAACCGGCAATATTCCTTCGCCAATCGCCAAATCAACAGGAACACAAAGAACCGGTAACGAAGTATCTTTCTCAGCATGTTCTGTCAACACGTCAGTTTCATTACTTTGGCTAAATTCTTCACCCTTCGGTATCGGATTTTTCTTAAATCTGTTTTTTAACTTATCCTTTTTTTCTTTTAATTTATCTATAACTTTATCAAATTCCTCATCGCTTACAGATTTATCCTGCCCATACATATTTTGAGAAGTATTCCAATTATCCCACAAATCTCCGCTTGCAGGTAAATCTACATCACTCGCCATTACTTTAGGTGCGACTGAAAACAATACTATCAACAATAATATGAGAAATTTTTTCATATTATTATAATAATGAATTTACAAAAAAAGTAAACCAAACATTTATATGATTATTCTTCTACATTCGCAGGTTCTGGATTTTCGTGAACCAAAAGCAATTTTGTAATTCTTGCACCATCAATTTCTTTAACGGTAAAAGTAAATTCACCATATTTCACAATATCATCAAGCTGCGCCAAACGACCTAACTCTTTTACCACAAGCCCTGCTATTGTATCGACATCTTCATCTTCAAGTTTTTCATCAGGCAAATCAAAAAATTCTGCCAACTCATCCAGTCTCATCATACCATTTGCAAGATAATGATTAGGTTTTATTTCTTTAATGTCAAATTCTGCTTCTTCATCAAATTCGTCCTGAACATCTCCGAAAATTTCTTCCAGAACATCTTCCAAGGTGATAATACCGGAAGTGCCACCAAACTCATCAACAACAATAGCCATCTGACCTTTGTTTTTCTTAAATTCTCTAACCAAATTATCCATAGTGATTGTTTCAGGAACAAGCATTACATTTCTTTGAATTTTTTCAACAGGAGCAACTTCATCTTTTAATGATAAAGAATACAAATCCTTAACATGAATTAAACCTGTTATATGGTCAATATCAGTGTCATAAACCGGATATCTTGTATATTGATTTTCAACTGCTAATTTATTTAATTCTTCAAACGGCATATCCAATGGCACACAAACCATATCCGTACGAGGAATCATTACTTCACGAGCTGTTAAATCAGAGAATTTAAATACGTTATGAATCATATCTTTTTCGGTTTCGTTAAGAACACCTTCATCATAACTTGTATCAACAAGCAAATCTAAATCCTCAATAGTATGAACAACTCTTGCTGAATTGATAGGTATTCTGAAAATTCTTAAAATACTGTTGCAAGCAACATTCAAAATCCAAACAAACGGTCTTGAAATGGTCATAAATAAATTCATAGGTTTTGCAACATACAATGAAATTTTTTCAGGATATTGAAGCGCAATACACTTTGGAACTTGTTCCCCAATAACAACATGTAAAAAAGTTACACTCAGGAACGCAACAACCGCAGTTATAGGTGCGATGTAGCTTTGTGCAGACGGGAATTTTTCAAGAAGCGGTTCTAACATCATTTCAATTGTAGGAGAACCAAACCAACCTATACCAATACTGGCAATAGTAACACCCAACTGAACGGCAGCAATAAAAAAGTTCATATCCTCAAGAGCCTTCAATGCTAATTTTGCATCAACATTCCCATCTTTGGTAAGTTGTTCAATTTTAACCCTCCTAGCCCTTACAATTGCAAACTCTGCAGCTACAAAAAAAGCGTTAACCAGTAATAATATAAAAACTATCAACCAATTGGAAATTATTATTCCCAGACCTGAGTCGCTCATCCTTTTATTTTTCCTCTAAAATTACAAGAATAATTATAATATCATAGATAAAAAAAAGCAAGCAGGATAAGATTTCGACTATTTAAACCATGTTAAAATCAGACAAAAAAAGTGCAGTATAAAAATATACTGCACAAAAATCGACATATGTCAGACCAAAAATTAACATCATAAAAAGAGAAACTTATTTTTATTTGCTTCTATAATATCCTTTAACTTTTGTACCATCGCTTCGAGTATACCCTTCAACATACACAACGCCACCGCTTTTGGCAGAATTTTCCATATCTTGATTTGTAGGCAAGCCGATTTGACCGATTTGATGATTTATAGCTTCTTTATTTTTTGCCATTTCATCTGACGGCATTTCTCCAAATTCTTCCGCTGTGTATATTCGATTATTTGAATATGGATTTGAGAATTTTGAATAATCTATTTTATTAGGTTGAATTTGACCATTTTTCACCTGTTCAAATATCTTTGATTCATTTTTAGTAAATTCCTCTGTTGACATATTTCCAATTTCAGCAGGAGTAAAAATTTTGTCTTGAGAATTTGGAATATCATTATATGAAATACCAATTTTATAAACTCCGGAAGATTCATCTTTAGATTTGTCAAAACTTAAATTTCTATATTGAGTGGGTGCTGATAAATGTGAAGTTATAAAATTTGATGTCGTGTTTAACATTTCAGGAGTTTTATGGAATACTTCTTCTGCTCCAACCGTTAGCTGAGGATTTAGCCGTTCGGGAGGATTGTTTTTTATTAAATAATCGTTTATACTACCATTAATCCTCAAGTTTGGCAGAGGAACTCTGTCTGTCAAGGAAGTATGGTCTAAGGTCAGTCGTACAGGATCAACTTGAGGATTTTTTACTGGGTTATTATGAAACAAACTTTCTGCTCCGACAGTTAGCTGAGGATTTAGCCATTCGGGAGGATTGTTTTTTGTTAAATAATCGTTTATACTGCTATTAATCCTCAAGTTTGGCAGAGGAATCCTGTCTGCCGAGGAAGTATTTCCCAAAGTGCGTAGTACAGGGGAAGTTTGAGGATTTTTTACTGGGTTATTATGAAACAAACTTTCAGCTCCAACAGTTAGCTGAGAATTTAGCCATTCGGGAGGATTGTTTTTTGTTAAATAATCATTTATACTGTTATTGATGCTTCCTTGGCGCCCCCTGCTTGTAGTAGGGATAAGCTCCTTGGGAGCATCATCCTTTGTAAAATAATATCTTCGAGTCCCATCTTTTCTCACTTCTATTTTATGTAAACCATTATTTCCTTGATATACTTCATAATGACTAACATTAGGTTTTTGTTCAGGTTTTATGTTTGGCGCATCCGGTAATCGATTTGCTGTTTTTATATCTTC
This sequence comes from uncultured Clostridium sp., assembly GCA_964620875.1. Taxonomy (GTDB): domain Bacteria; phylum Cyanobacteriota; class Vampirovibrionia; order Gastranaerophilales; family Gastranaerophilaceae; genus Zag111. The sequence goes on along the minus strand of CAZUKK010000008.1, from coordinate 67,768 downwards.
TACAAGTGTCGAGAAATTTTTAACTTGGTTTGGATTCCATGTTAGAATTTCTTTTAATCCTCTACCAGAAAAATTAATAGGTTCATTTTTGTTTATATTTATACCTTGAATATAATTTTGATAATATTTTTTACCATTTGTATAATACTGTTTTCTTTCCTGTGGAGATAAAATATCAATATTTCCATATTGTCCCAATTTATTACCTAAAACTTTTTGTTCAAGTTTACTCATAGTACCACCAATTCCTGCACCTAAGCCCAGTCCCAATACTCCATCCTGAATTGAGGTAATAACAGGATTTTTATCTTCCATGAGCCCCCTACCTATTCCAAAAACAGAACCCTCTATTGCTCCATGAATTCCGCTTTTTACTATATCTTGTGGAATTTTTCTACCAAATTGTTCTGTAATAGATTTAGATATTTCAGGCATTGGAATACCTTTTTCAAGCTTTTGAGCTGCTGAATTTATTACTTTACCAACTACACTTTGAACAGGTTTTGATGTTGCTGCCTTTTTTAACAACGGAGCAGATGCTCTTGCTCCAACATTAATTACTCCACCTACAGGAATTGCAGCAGAACCGATTTCTAATGCTGCACCGATTCTTTGTTTTGTTACATAGCGATTATATTCCTTATCAACCTCTTTATTGTATTCCTCTCCTGCCATCCGAATTAGGTTAACCTTTTCATCCTTAGTCAATGTCGGATTTGATAACTTTTTACGTAATTCGTCATATATTCTTTGTCTTCTGTCCATTTTTTATTTCCTTTCTTTTTAAAATAATAAAATTCTGTACTCTATTGAAGTATTAAGCAGTCATAAATCTTATCGATTTTGTCTTTCATTTCTGAAAATTGACCCTTTAAATCTTCAAAATTATCAAGTGTCGCAAAACGATTTTCCACATCTTTCAATATTTCAAGATGTTTTCGCTCCAATTGTTCAGGTGTTACTACAACTCTTGCCTGTATCAAAAAAACAAGCACCACAACTATTATCGGAGCATAATATACATAATTTTCCATAAGTTTTCCTTTCAATTTTTACAATACTATCGGCCAATAAAAATCAACCAAATATGATGCAGCATCAAACGGATGGGATAAAAATTTCAATTCCTTTGCTTGCTTTATTTGAGTATATGTCGGAACATCAATTTTTGACGAACCTTCAAGATATCGCAAATTATAAATGTTATACAAAAGTTTTTCGCATTTAGGGGAAATATACAAACCAATTTCACCTTTTGCATTTCGAACTTTTGCATTAAACGCTGCAACACGATTTTTTATCGGCGGATTAAACGCTTTTATTTTTATATCAACTTCATAGCCAAAAGATTCCAATTTACGCTTTATTATTACATAATTTGTATATTCACTTGTACAACTTCTGTTATCACCCGAAGCATCACCATTTATTATAATTTTCGCTTTATGATTGGGATATCTTGAACAAAATTCATCACAAGTCTTACCCGTTGTAGTGTTTTCAATTACAAGCTCATCAAAGTAAAAAACTTTATCATCAGTTTTATGTGCCAAAACCCACGCCATAGGGTCGACGTTAAAATCACAACTTATATGAATATCAAGTTCAGGATGATATTTAATATCCCGAATATTTTCGTCAGTAAAATCCTTTACAACAAGATTTGTTGAATAATCTCCAGTTTTTCCAAGCACAAAAATATCATAGTAACTTTTATCATAAAGTTTTTTCAATTCATCGCAAAAACCCTCAGGCAAATGTATATTCTGAGTCGTCGGAGCGCATATCAATCTGTAATTTTCAGGCGGATTATTAAAAAATGTTTTATAAATCCAGCCTTTTTGCACTTCCGGATTGGTATGCCCAAATATTCTGTAAGTGAAATTCTTCCAGCAGGAGCGCTTTTTCTGACGCATTCTGGCAAGTAACATTTTAAACGTATCATACGGAATATCCGACATTTCTTCAATTTCAACAAAGCCCAAATTCAATGATTTAAGTTTGTTAGGTTCATCAAAATGCCTGAAAAGTATTTGCGAACCGTTTTTAAAAACAAGTTTTTGTTCTGAGCTTACCCATTTGTAATCCGTTTTGTCGACAAATCCAATACTGTCTAAATGCTCAAAGTAAGTTTTTAGTGTGGTATCCCGAACTAAAGTATAAGTCTGAGCTCCAACTAATCCCGTAATTCCCGGAAATTTTACGGCAAGTAATATGCCTAATAAAGCTCCGGCAAAAGTTTTGCCGGAGCCATAGCCGCCTTGATATACCGCTACATCCAGCGAATGATTATGCGGAATTTCTAAAAATTTTCTTTGAGCATTCAATAATTTATATTTCATGCTTTACTCCTTGAAAATTTTCATTTTATGTTTTATTTACTGTTTGCCCTGCTGTTTGGTTTTCTTGAGAATCTTCTCCCTGTTCATCTTTTAAAAAGATATTCGCATTTTCAACACCATACTGCTCTAATACAAATTTGAAACATTCCAGCCAATTGATTTTGCTTGAGACCTCCCCAATTTGCATAAATGATTGGATTGAAGTAAACAATTCTTTTAATCTGGCTTTTCGTTCAAACGTCGCTTTTCTATCACCATATCGATAGATATAATTTGAATTTCTGACTTTATCATCAACATCTACAAACACACTTTTCCCATGTTCTTTAGCTAAAACAGATTCCTGACCAAGTTTGAAATTAGAAATAATTTCCGCTGTTTTTTCTACCATTGGAACAATAATTTTTCTATTAATTGCTTCAAGCATCATGTTTAATCTTGCTTCTTGCCCATTTACGGAATAATTTATCTCTGTTGCCGTTTTGTTCATTGATTGAAGATTCCCCTGCATGTTTTTAAATATGCCTGTAGCACTTTCAATTGTAGATTTAAAATAATTCAAAAATTCCCAGCCTTGCATAGCTTTTTCAAAAGAAATAGGTGTTGGAATAGATGTCATTAACGATGCATCATATTCTATAATTTTGCCCGGGTGAATATCTTGATGTCCTTTGAAGCACCCTTTTGGCGCTAAATATGGAGGGTTCATCATCAAAGCAAGCGCATCTAATTGTTTATTCAAAATTGTTGATGAAATACTGTTTAAGATAAGTGCAACCCTCAACGGAGAAATTCCTCTGCCTGTTGCAGGATTTTCGATTATATTTGCATGAATAAACGGGTTAATTACAAAAGGATTATCCTCAAAACGTATAAGCACACTTCTTCCTGCAATTACTATAAGCTTGTTTTTCAAAACTTTGCCATCTGCTAATTCTATATCACCCCAGTATTCAAAAAGTTCAATCTTACTTTCCGATACTGATTTGTTTTTATTTTTGTTGTTTTTACCTGCCACCACTCCTTTCAATATTTCCAACTTTTCAGGGTTTAACATATTATTCGATTTGTTTGATTTAATTTCTTCAAATGATTGATATGTTTTGTAAATTTTTGGACAGCTATCCCAATTACCAACTTCCGTTTTGTCAAACACAAAATCTTCAGAATTAATAAATTTCACTTTTGCATTGTCATATACAATTTTGTTCTCAATAACAAAAGTTTCCGATGTATTTTGAGTAATTTGTTCCTGTAATGTTAATGCTCTGCGAACACTTCTGGTTTTCGTTTCCCAGCCGACAAACAATGTTACTTCTCCCGTTTCAACAACAGAATCAATAATTTGCTCCATTGTATTTTCAATATTCATAGCCTCAAAAGTATTGACAAGCATTGCTTTTTGTAAATTTGCGTATTTTTGAGTTTCAAAATCCGTTCCTTCAACATCAAACATTCCATCAGGATGAGAATATAAATTTTGAACAATATGCGATTTTAAAGTCTGAGCAAGCTCATAAATATCAGGCAACTGAATTTTATAATCCCAAGCATTTGTATGAGGAATATCCGAATTGTAAATAGCATGTTTTACAAGCCTGTTATCCGCTAATTGAGAGCTTCTTTCATTTTCATAATAGTCATATTTCCCGATTATATTGCTCACTAAATATTGTTCTTCAATATAATCAATAGTTGTTATTAAATCTGTTTTCATAATTACCTCGTTTTGTAATAGTAATCTCTGTACAAAGCATAGACCTCAATATCTTGAGGTTTGCCAAATCTTAATGTTTCATTAATTAATGTAGATTCGTAAGTAAAACCACATCTTTTTATAAGAGCTTTACCCCTATAATTATCAGGATATATTTGAGCCTTAATTTTGTATAAACCTAATTCGTCAAAACATTTTTTTAAAAAAATTCTTGCACTATATCGGGTAAAACTACCCCAAGCCGATTTGTCAAAACCTGTCGTTAATTCCGCTGAATATAAGGAGGTTCTATCACCAGTAAAATTATCCAAAAAAACAAATCCCTTAAACCGGTCATTGTAATCCGTTATAATCCAAAAGTAAGGTGATAAGTTGAAAAGAAAGGTAATGAAGTTTTCATTATTAGACTTTGCGAAATCATCTTGAAAAAATTTGACATATTTTTCATAACAACTCTTGAGCAACGGAATATAGTGCAAGTTGTTAATTACACTATTATAATCAGCAAGTTGTTTAAATTTGCACATATTAAACTTTTATTTTGACGAATTTTATAAAATTGTTACCGCTCACAAAAGACTCAATTTCACCATTTAAGAGTTTTTCTCTATCAGAATATTGAGTTCCGAGAAAACCCTCTGCCTGAACTCCATTTATGTAAGATTTGGTTTTACTGTTTTTGTTTAAAATCTCAAATACCGCACTCTTTGAAAAAATTTTATCACGTGGAACTTTTTTCAAATCTGTAATCTCTTTGCATTCTTTTTTTAAACTCGAATTATTTATATCGCTTATGAACTCTTTTTCAATTTTTGATTTGAGAATTTTATCATAAGCATAATCATTCATAAGTATTTTTTCTATTTCTTTATTTTCTTTCATAAAAATACCTCTCTATATTAAATTTTTTCATCATCCAGATTTGCAATGGTTATAATTTTTGCCTCTTGATAATCATTATCACCATGAACAGCAGTAGAAAACCCAAGATATTTGCAAAGAGCTTCCAATGCTTTTAAACCTGCGCCGGCATCTCTTAATTTCCATTTTCCGGTAGGTGCACCTTCTTTATCAAGAATTTGTTCTTCTTCTAAAGAAAATTCCGCAATCTGCAAAAGTTTTTGTATAACATAACCTTTTTGAACATTCAAAGACTCAATCTGAAGCTTCAAGTGTTGCTTTATGGAATGGATTATGTAATCTTTTTGCAAAAGTTCTGAAGAAAAACCCTTTAAATCCTTGCATTTATAGCCTGCATTTTTTGCTGATAATTCGCCATCAAGAGTTCTTATATATTCGCTTACAAACCTTTTTTGTTGTTGTGTTAATTGTTTCATCATGTTACATTTCTTATCATAATTTGTCTTTTTACCAAATAATTTGTATAATAGACATGCTATTTATATTTCGGCTAGTGTAAATCTTAACAGGGGGGAATGAAAAGGACTTCCTGTTTTTTTTGCCCTTATCGCCTGTAAAGACTTATTATCGGGGAATTTAAAACCGACACTTCCGCTTTTGATTTCAAGTTTGCCAGAGCTTCTTTGTACATGCTCATCCAGTATGAAAATTTATAATATTGGGGATTTGCTTTCAATCTTAAACATGTTCCATATACCAAAATTTGTTCTGCAAATGGCATGGGAATTAAAGATCTATCATCAGAATTTACAAATTCTTTTTTTTCATTATCATCACCATCAATTACACAATTATCGGTGTAGTAAATAATGTCAACCTTTTTGTCTTTATCAAATTTCGGAAAAAGTAAATTCTGCGCAAAACTTGAATACGTTCTTGCTTTCGGCTTATTTGAAACAAAAGATTCTACATCGGTATTGTAATCATACCGTATACCGTCAATGAATAAATATAAAATTCTTCCGTTTACAGAATTTTTTATTTCTTTCGAACCTGCGGGAAGAGTTAAAAAAGTTCTTCTTAACAAAAAATTCCACCCCTCAATATTACAAATTTCTTTGTTTATAATATTCAAAATTGAAACTATTCTTTTGTGGTCATTTTTTACAAGTTCGGACAGAGAATTTACTTCTCTATAGTTAAGTTCGAGTAAACATTTATTTATAAGTTCTAAAAATTTCATTTTATCTCCTTTTTCAAAAAGTTCGGATAAGATAGACACTTACCCGAACTTTAGTTTAGAATTCTAACCAAAATTTACTTAATCAAGCCTTTTCTTACTTGTTCATATATAGCTTTTTCATTTCTGGTGAATTCTTCACCACTCATGTTGCCGATATCCTCACGAGTAAAAATCCTAGGTATTGTATTCTCGCCGGAAGTATTTTGAGCATATGAAGTCAATTTACTTTTTGCGAGTGCGTTCTCGTCATTCAATGATTTTTCGTAAGCGGATTGCTTCATATATTTATCAACAGCAGAATTTTCCAGCTTTTCAACTAATTGAGATATACGAAGAATTTCATCTTTGTCCATATCTAATCCTTGAATATAGTTCAATACATCAACTCTACCCGCACCTTCAAAAAAGCCCGGACGTTCTTGATTAAAACATTCCATAGGACTCGGAACAGGCTGTTGAACAGGAGAAGATTGTTCTGAAATTGTCGATTGTTGCTGAACCATAGAGTTCTTGTAGCTGTTAATTTCTTGCGCTTTTCGAGCCAATTGCGCCATCAAATACTGTCCTTCTTGTTGTGAAATAGTACCTTTTTGTACAAGCTCTTTAATTTTGTAAACATCAGCACCAATCGCTTGTTCCAATTGATAAAATATATCCTTATATCCTAATTGAGGATTAGTCTGCGGACGTACGGCAGACGATGAAATTTGATTTGGCTGCGGGACTTGCCCTGCGATATAATTTTGCATATATTATTCTCCTTCTCGTTTTGACAAAGAATTCATATACTGTACAGAAATTTCAACAACATCATCAATGAAACTTGATAATAAAATTGAAATAATATTTTTTACAAAATTTGAAAACGGAAGGTTTTTCACAATATAATCAATTGCCATTTTCTTCTTTAATTGACCGTTTCCGCTTCCCAATTCTTTTTCTGCAACAAGTACCGCATTCTTTGCCAAATCTTTTATTTGTTGTTTTATACTTGAAAACATGTATTTCTCCTTTAGGGTTAAAATGTACTCTCAAACACTATCTTGGGAATGAGAGTACATTTATGTCGTACCTTAGTTTATTCTTCGGAGTCTTCATCCTCAACAGGTACATTATCAGTACTTGTTGTAATAATCATTTTTGCAAGTGCTTTTGGTTGAACTGTTTTAGCACCATACAAATACAGCCCTCTAACTAAATCAGAGAAACTGTCTTTATCTCTTAAACTTTCAATTTTTGCTAATTGAGATGCAAATGTAATAGCATCATTTGTTCCTGCTAATACATATAACTTGCCGTCAACTTCTGTTAAATTGGTGCTGACAAGTACATCCATGCCTGCAATTCTTCCAATAGAGCCTTCTCTTAATGTTTCATCCGAAACTTTATAAGCATTAATAAATTCAGGACTTTGTAATAAATAAGCTTCAATGTCAGGATTAATTACAACCCAAGGTTTTGCCCCTGCACTCACTGCATCAGAATTTTTAAGAGCTAATGCTAATTTTACAAAATGTTCATAAATAGTAGACTTATTCAGAGCAATTGGAGAAGTTTCAGAACCCACAGTATTAGATTCCAAAACATCTGTATGCAAACCAAGCAAATAAGAATCCTGAACAACTTCAATCGCTTTTTTGGCATTTACTAAATGAGCTTCCATAATATCAACATTTGCTTGAACCTGAGAAGCATCGTCAATTTTAAAAGCAAAGAATTTCTTTTGGTCAATTACCAAATCTTGTGATGTAGGTGTTAATGCCGAATATGCAATATTATCAGAAGTTAATGTTGAAACCGAAACATTGGCAGGAGTGATAATTTTGACAGTATCACCCTGATTTTTAATTTCACCTTCCCAGTTTTTGTTAACACATTGCATCATAACACAATTTTTTTCCAGCATTTGATTTAATTTGCTACTCCATAATTGAGGAATAAATGCGGAATAACTTGATTTTGTTTCTGTCATTTCTTTTCCCTTTCTTTTTTAACTGAAACTGTATAAACTTTTATGAGTGGTGGTCAAAGTATATTTTTAGTCATCATTATAAATTTCTCTGAATTGTAGGCCGATAATTGCACAATTATCAGAAATTTCACTACCGCTGATACACAATTGAACAGAATAATTACTTCCGCAAATTTCTGCCTTTTCCAAAGTGCTGGCACTTATCGACCAAACAGGAATTCCCGCAGAATCATCAAACCAGTTATATTGAGCCGCATCAGGAGTATCCTCTCCTGCCCAAAACAAATGTGTCAAAGGTTTTGAATATATCAATTCAGAATCTTCTTCATATTCGCTGTCAAAATCTTTATAGATTGAAAGCTGAAATTTGTTATCATATAAATCGTCAAGTACAAAATAAAATTCATCAATAATTTTCCTGCGCAAAATATTTCCCAAAGATAAAAACGGAGATTTCCACATAAACTCAATCGGTAAACCGTTAAACGTAGAACCCGTATCCTCTTTATAAATATTTCCCTCTGTATCCGCAGTAAGCACATTTGAATTAAAAAGAACAGCAGTTGTAATCTTTTGAGGTAACACCCTCTTATACCAAGCGTGGTTTATATAATCATTAATCCAAATAATATTATAGTAATTGTTATTTATGTATGGAAAGAAATACCACATCTGGTGTGAATTTTGATAATGAATTGCAAAAGAGTTTTGAATTCTTTGGTAATCAAAATTATTAAATTCATCTTTAATCTTGGTCGAAATTTCTGAACCTAATCTTATTTGATTTAGCTCTCCTACCTGTTCAAGAGCATATATTCCGTTACTCAAGAAAAACTGTTTATTATCAACATTTAAAACCGAACCTCTTGCAATCGACCCTTTATCCGCAAACGGCAGTATTGCAAAATCTGAAGGGTTAGAACCTGATAATAAATAAACTCTTTCCTTTTTATAAATTGCAAGATAATCCTTATACGTATTCATTGAAATAATATCAGCAGTATCGGTATGGAAATCATGTATATAACCGGCATCAGCTTCCGTTTCAAAATCATTATAAGTTCCCAACGCAGAATAATATACGGTAGAGCCGACACCACACCATAATCTGCCTTTATAAATAGTTATACAATTCGGATACAAAGGGTTTTCATCTTTATCTTTAAAATTACAAGAGACAATATCAAAATCAGTATTATCTTTGATATAAAACATTTCATCCGATTCGGTTGAAACAACAACTCCTCGTAAAAACTTTGCAAATAAAGGATTTTTACCTGTTATTGTTTTTTCAAGCAGTTTCAAGCTTTTGTTCACGTCAGAATAAATATAGATTTTTCCTGATTGCGTTGTTATAACAAGCTTGTAGTTCCCATCAGATTCAATTTCACACAAACCGGTAACACTATCTTGCTCCGGCAAACTCAACAACAAAGAATTTCCTTTTTGTCGAATAATACCTTTATTATTATAAATTTCAACATTTTTTGAATCAGTCCAAAAAATTGTTTTTGTATTTAAACCAAGCTCAGTTTTGGTGGAAGCCTGATTAATTCCACCGGATAAGTCAAAATAATTTACATCCATAATAACCTCTTAAACTTTTTCTCTGTACCATCGAATTTTTGAACGAATAAAACTTCCCGCATCATTACGGGAAACCCAAGAATATGGCGGTATATAAGTAATATCAATCTTGCCAAAACTTGTTGATTTCGGGTTATTTTTTCCAAATTCATAATGGGTTAACACGGTAGACGGAGAAATTTCTATATTATATTGCTTACATAATTGAGCACATAATTTCATGCAAGCTTCAAATTGAATTTTTGAAATAGGGAAATTTCCGACATTTTCTTTTGATATGAAACCATACATTCCACACATACAAACCCCTATACTTCCGGTATTTCCACCGCCGGTATGCTGAGCATATTTACCGTCATTGCAGTCATTATTATCCTCAGGTTTGTATTTTCCCTGATATATGTGTCCTTCCACATCTACTAAATAATGATAAAATTGCTTTTCAAAATCACTGGGGTAAAACCTTCCGGCACTCCAGTGTAAAATAATTCTTTTAACCATAAATTTATTCACCTCTTAATACTTTCCATCGTGGATGGGAAGCTATGTATTTTACAACGGCATTAACTCGATTTCTCGCATTTAAGGTTGCTATTATTGAAGAAATATGTGTTTCAACTGTACGTTTTGAAATATTCATCTTCAAAGCAATTTCCTTGTCTGTAAAACCAAGTGCCAGTAAAGTTAATATCTCTAATTTTTTCGGCGGTAATTTCATCAATAGTCCTTTGAGGTTACTTTTAACATATCTTACATTAAACTTTTTCAAGAAATTTTAATAATATCTCAAGTTTGAAAGAAATATGGAGGAGAAAATTCTCCTCCGGGAGTTATAGATAGTACCCATATGTAGCCATAGGGAGGATAGATGTTTTAAGAAAGTCCGATTTTAAGATTGGAAAAATTAGAATAACACCTTTTTTTAACACCAAATTCGTTATAATTTAGATAAAATGTACCTTTAACAGCTTTTGAATTATATATTCTCCTTTCATAAAGAATTTTTGATTTTATTTTTTCCCAAAACTGTTTTGCTTTTTTATTTGTATACCTTACAGTTGTAATATTGTTATCCTTATCAATTCTTGTCAGCTGAATAACATAATGTCCGCAAACAGGACATTTTACTAATTTGTCTAATTCACACGCAGCAAAATTTTCCGTGGGAACAATTACATAAGACTTTGTCTTATGCAGTCCCGCACAACAATGAATATATCCCATAAACACTCATTCCTTTTATTGTGTGAGAGCGGTAAACAGCTTTACCATCGAGGGTGTGAGCCTTAACCGATTACATTTCAAGTATATACCTTTTTCACAAAAAAGATAGTCCGTATTAATACTTACGTATAAATACGGACTTGACAACCGTTAAAACAGCCTCATAATTTGTATTTTCAGCATGCTAAAATCGCAAATTTAATTTTGGGCATGGAAAATTATTTTTCGGTATTTTCTAAATTTTTTAAGTTTTTTGTAATAACTTGCCAAAAATTTTACTCCATTTACAATAAAATTATGGGGAAAATATTACTAATTTCTGAAAATGATGAAATATTAAACAAATACAAAAATTTGTTTAACAGAAAGCCGTACATATTTAACTCATGTTCAAACGAAACATCCATATATGATTTAATTGAAGTTGAAACACCCGATATAATAATTATTGATAAAGCATTAACCTCAATTAATCTGAATATTTTAACAAAAAAGATAAAAAATAAAGAAGAAAATATCCAAATTATATTACTGGCGAATGATACAATATTAAATGAAGATGTAGCAAAATATATAAGTAGTTATATTTTAGAAAGTTTCTCCGACGAGTTTATTATCTCAAATGTTAATTCCAATCTGAAAACAAAAGAAAAAATGGATTTTCTTTCAGGGAAAAACAAGGATTTAGCGGACAGTTTATACAAGTTAAATGTATTATATTCCACAAGTTCACAATTCGCAGGAACATTGAACACTAAAGAACTTTTGACATATATGATTGAAGGTTTGGATAAATCATTAAGCTTTGACTTAACATCAACCATATCTTTCGGATTTGAGAATGAACCTGTACTAATAATCAATTCTTTATACGATATCTCAGAAGAACTTATGAGTGCACTAAAATTACGTGCCATCTTGAATTATAAATCACTGTTTGAAAATTCAAATGTACCGTTTGAAATTGATGATACAAATTTAAAAATCGTTAAAAACATTAAAAATCCAAACAACAAATTTACTTTCACAATATTTCAGTATGACAATATGTTTGCACCAATTGATTTGGGTGATAATTTCTTCGGATGTATTGAAATATTCAAGGAAAAACCTTTCACTACAGATGATGCTGCATATTTCCAAACCATAGTTCAACAGGTTTCGTTACCTTTAAAAAGTGCAGGTCTATACAAAGAAATCATTGTCAAAAATGAAGAACTCGAAAAATTAGAACGAATTAAATCTGAATTTATCTCAATAGTTTCACACGAACTCAGAACCCCGTTAACTCCGATAAAAAATGCCCTGAGTATCCTATCAAGCGGACGCTGCGGAGTTTTAGAAGAAAATGCAATGAAATTTATTGATATGGCAAAAAGAAATGTTGAAAATTTAACAAATATAATAAATGACATTTTAGATATCAATAAAATTGAAGCCGGAAAAATGGATTTCAACTATAAATCAATGAATATTCATTCGGTTATCGAAAACGTAAGAACCAATTTTGAATGTGTTGCAAAAGAACATGAAATCACATTCACTACAACAGAACAGGAAAATCTTCCTGACATTTACGCAGATTCTCAACGTCTGGGACAGGTTTTGACAAATCTTGTTTCAAATGCCATAAAATTCACCCCAAGGGGTAAATCCATAACTATTCATTCAGAACTTAAAAACGCAAATGAAATCAATACAAACCCATACTTTGAAGAAGAACTAAAGAAACTCAACGGCAACTATATTGTAGTCAGCGTTGAAGATGAAGGCATCGGAATAAAAGAAGAAAATCTATTAAAAGCTTTTGACAAATTTACCCAAATCGAAAACTCTTTATCCAGAAAAGTTGGCGGAACAGGGCTGGGCTTACCAATTGCAAAACAATTGATAAAAGCACACAAAGGTACTATCTGGTGTGATAGTGAAGAAAATAAAGGTTCAAGCTTTTACTTTGCTCTGCCTGTAAGTACCGAAGCCCTTGAAGGAAAAACCATTCAAAAAGAACTTTTGTAATATAATAAAACTATGGAAAATAAAAAAAGAAAAATCAGCATATTAGGTTCTACAGGTTCAATTGGAACTCAAGCACTCGAAGTTATTGAAAAAATACAAGATAAATTTGAAATAATTGCACTTTCCGGGGGGAGCAATATTGAACTGCTAAAACAACAAGCTCAAAAATTTAAACCAAAATATATCTGTATTGGCAAAGATTCTAATGAAAAAATTAATATTGATGGAGTAAAAGTTTTATATGGCTCAAACGGACTTGATGAAATCTGTTCTAACAAAGAAAATGATATTATTTTAGTTGCAGTATCCGGTAAAGTAGGTTTAAGACCAACCCTCAAAGCCATAGAAAATGGAATAAATATAGCGCTTGCAAACAAAGAAACCCTTGTTATGGCGGGTGATATTGTTATGAAAAAAGCTAAAGATGCAGGTGTTAAAATTATTCCCGTAGATAGTGAACATTGCGCAATTCATCAATGTATAAAAGATATAACACAAGTTGAAAAACTTATAATAACAGCAAGTGGCGGACCATTTTTACATAAATCGGTTGAAGATATGAAATCCGCAACTGTTGAGCAAGCACTGGCTCACCCAAGATGGAACATGGGACGAAAAATCACTGTCGATTCCGCAACTTTGATGAACAAAGGACTTGAAATTATTGAAGCACATCACCTTTTCAATATGTCTTACGATAAAATTGATGTAGTTGTTCATCCTCAAAGCATTATACATTCTGCAATCGAATACGCTGATGGTAGTGTAATTGCACAATTAGGATTGCCAAGCATGCACATACCTATACAATATGCAATAACATATCCGCAAAGATTTGAGGGTATAAAATCAAAAAGCTTCAGTTTTTCTGAAATTGCTCGTTTAGATTTTGAAAAACCTGACTATGAAAAATTTCCAAGCCTAAATCTTGCCTATAGCGCAGGAAAAATCGGCGGAAGCGCAACTGTTTGCTTGAATGCAGCAAATGAAGAAGCTGTTTTTGCATTTTTGGACGGAAAAGTTAAATTATACGACATTTATACAATCACCGAAAAAATGATGTCCAAGCACGCAGTAATCAAAACTCCGACAATTGATGAAATTTTTGAAATTGATAAAGAAATTCGTATAAAAACAAGAGAATTGATAAATTAAGTTTTCAATGCAATATTTGTCATAAAAAAAAATATATGCTATACTGGAGCTAGCAATATTATTGAAGAATTAGGGGAGTGTATGAAAAAAATTCTTATTGTAGATGATGAACAAGATATTGTCGAAAGTCTAAAATTTGTTCTTGAAAACTGCGGTTACACTTGCTATTGCGCATATAACGGAGAAGACGGTTTAAAATTAGCAAGAGAAATCGCACCGGATTTAATTATACTTGATGTTATGATGCCTAGAATAAACGGATTTAAAATAAGCCGTTTACTTAAATTTGATGCAAAATATAAAAACATTCCAATTTTAATGATTACTGCAAGAACTCAGGAAGAAGATAAGCTTATCGGGGAAGAAACCGGAGCAGATGAATATATTACAAAACCATTTGATTTAGATGATGTAGTTAAAACAGTTCAAAAATATTTAGAAAAAGATAATTAAAGATGAATATTATTACAAATAAAACACTTGAAACATTAAAATATGATTTGGTTAGAGAAGGACTTGTCCAATATGAAGTTGTGGAACAAGCAGAAGAAATTGCTAACGCACAAAATATCAATATCGGACAAGCATTAATAAATTCAGGATTTTTAACAGAAGAACAGTTAATTAAATTTCTGGAATCAAAACTTCACACACCATACGTCAATTTAGAAGATTATGAACTTGACACAAAATGTTTGAAATACATAAACTTTTCAGATGCAAGAAGATATCGAATTATTCCGCTATTCAAAATTGAAAACACCTTAACTGTCGCAATGGCAGACCCAAGAGACCTTTTTGCAATTGATAAAATTATGGAGACCGCAGAATGCGAAATTGACCCTGTACTATCATCAGAAGAAAGCATATTAAAAAAAATTGATAAGTACTATAAATTTGATGTTTCTGTCGGGAATATTTCCACTGAAACATCTGTCGGATATGATTGGCAAGATGAATTACACAAAGAGGATTTGAGTGATGAACATATCCAAAAAATTATCCGTGCGATTTTGAAACAAGCTATATTAGAAGGTATTCACGAAGTTACTTTCCAAGGCGAAGAAGACGGACTTGGCGTTAACTTTAAAAAACACGGAGAACTTAATAACAAAGGAATTATCCCAACAGCTTTAGTTTCATCATTTACTGCAAAATTAAAAACATTATCTGAACTTGATCCCTCAGTATCTGAAGTTCCGCAACTTGGGAAATTATGCTTCAAAGTTGATGAAATAATTGTAATAGCAAGCGTTTCAACATTCCCAACAATTATGGGAGAAAGAATTTTCTTAAAAATTTATAAACCGCCAAAAGAAATAGATAAAATTATAACGTCAAAAACCGAGTTATCAGAAGTTAAACAAGCCTTGGAAAAACCCGGAATAATTTTGGTTTGCGGTTCTTCTCTGAGCGGAAAAACCCACGTAATATACTCCCTTCTGCTTGAAGCTGCAAAATCTAAATCAAAAAATATTATGACACTTGAAAGTATTTCAAAATACGAACTCAAAAACGTTAATCAATGTGAATTTAACGAAAATGTCGGATTTAATATGGATAAAGCTGCAAGATTTATTGAATTTCAAGACCCGCAAATTATTTATCTTGAAGGGATTAAATCTAAAGAATCTTTTGATTATTTTTCAAGCCTTGTATATAAAGATAAAACAATTATTATGGAATTTCTTGCAAATAATATGGATGATTTGCGTGCAAAAATGGCATTTTCAGATTTTGATACACTAAAATCAATTATCAGCAGCATGATATTTATTCATTCTCAAAACAGTGTTGAAGTATTCAACCGAGAAACTTTACAAAAATACTTAGGCTAGGGGTAAATATTGTTACTAACCCTTATACTAATACCAAGTTCCATTATATGGGGTAAATATTGTTGCCAACCCTTATACTAATACCAAGTTCCATTATATGGGTAAATATTGTTGCCAATCCTTGTACTAATACCAAACCTATTGAGCAAGTTATGGCAAGGAGAAATACCACCACCAATATTTGTTCCGATAAAACATATGGCGGAGGTTCATTGTATGAACCTCCGCCATTTTCAAATTATATCTGATCAACACATTAATCTTCCAAAGATTCATGTCCTGATTTGTGAGATTTTAGAAGCACCCCTCTTTTTGAAGATTTAATAAATTCAATCATTTTTTCAATATATTCATTTGTAGGAATTTCAGCTTGAATTTTTTCGATTGCTTGAGAAGTATTATAATCTTCAGAAATCAAAAGTTTAAAAGCTTCATTAACGGCAGTTCTGACTTCTAACGGAACACCTCTGCGTTTTAGTGCAATAACGTTAATTCCACGAGGAACAGGAGGTCTGCCTTCGCCTTTAGAGTATGGAAGAATATCTTGACGAGAAGCAGAGAAACCGCTGATAATCGCCATAGAACCTATTCTAATATTCTGATGGAATACGCTCATTCCACCGACAAAAGCTCCGAATCCGACATGAACATGTCCGCCCAGAGTTACTAAATTAGCCAAAATAACTTGGTCTTCCAACACACAATTGTGAGCAACATGAGAACCAACCATTAATAGACACTTGCTGCCGATTCTTGTAGTATAATCGCCACAAGCTGCACCCCTGTGGATTGTAACATTTTCTTTTATTATTGTTTCATCACCGATTACAACTTTAGTATCTTCACCTTTATAACCCAAGTCTTGAGGTTCAGAACCGATTGTTGCAAACGGAGAAATTGTACAATTTTTACCAATTTCAGCATGTTCAATATGAGCATTTGAAATAACTCTTGTACCGCTACCAATTGTAACACCTTCACCTATAACTACATATGGCCCGATAATTGCATCTTCTGCAATTTTTGCCGATGGGTGAATTATTGCTGTTTTGTCTATCATTTATTGACCCTCTTTCTTACTAATCCGTCATGTTTATAATTATATTACAAATCCGCATAAAATCTAAAACCTTTATATTATTTTAATATAAAATATAATACAATAATTCAAAATTACAGATGCAAAAAATATTTTGTTTTGATTTAAAATAGATATGAGGAAAAAATTAAATATTTATGAATATATCAATGAACAGTAATATAAATTTTGGACAACTTGTACCGACAAAACCCTTACTCAAAGCAGCTTTAAATATTCATACTTATGATGAAGGAAAAGAACTTTACCTCAGTACAAGTTCAAAAGTAGTGGGCAATATCGGATACCATAAACGAGCTTCTAAAATTGCAGAAAATGCATTTTCTAAAAACGAACAATTACAAAAAATCATTAAAGGATTAATCGGATTAACAAAAGAAGAACAAATCGTAAAAATAAACGAACTTACGCATACCCTCGGCAAAAATATTGATGTGGAACTATAGTTATCTTCACCACCCTTAACAAATTTTACAAAATCTATACTTGTAGTACAAGGATTAACATGTTTGTTTTATAATCTATTTTGAGAGGTTAGAATTGAAACATTCAAAACTTACATTATTGATATTTTTAGCGCTGGTATTAGGTGTTTTGTTTGGTCATTTTGCCCCGCATATGGCAGTAAAAATGAGAGCATTTGCACTTATATTTTTACGTATGGTAAAAATGATTATTGCACCTTTGTTATTTGCAACACTTGTTACGGGGATTGCAGGACACGGTGATATAAAACAACTTGGTAAAATAGGCATTAAAACCATTATTTATTTTGAAGTTGTTACAACACTGGCACTTATTATCGGTCTAACCATGGGAAATATATTTAATCCGGGCAAAGGATTTGCAACGGGAACAGTAGCCAATCCGGAACTATTAAAAGAAGCAGGATTAATGGCTGTAACCACTCCTCATACATCTATTTCAGAGATGATTGTAAACGTATTCCCGACAAGTATTGTTCAAGCAATGTCTGACGGAAATTTATTGCAAATTGTTGTATTCTCAATATTTATGGCAATTGCAGTTTGTGCCGTTGGTCAAAAAGCAAAGCCTGTCATGGATTTACTTAATTCGGTATCACAAATTATGTTTAAATTTACCGAATATGTTATGTATTTCGCACCGCTCGGTATTTTTGGTGCAATAGCATCAACTGTCGGAATGAACGGGTTATCAATACTTAAAAATTATGCAAAAATAATATTCTCACTATACACAGCACTTGCAGTATTTGTTTTAATCGTATTCTTTATTGCCTGCAAATACGCAAGAATTTCTTTCCGAAGTTTGTTAAAAGCAATACAAGAACCTGCGATTTTAGCATTTTCAACTGCAAGTTCAGAAGCTGCATTTCCAAAAGCAATCAATATTATGGAAAGATTTGGAGTGCCTCAAAATATTGTGAGTTTTGTTATGCCGACAGGTTATACGTTTAATCTTGACGGAAGTACATTATATCTTGCAATGGCTGTAATTTTTTCATCGCAAATTTGTAATATTGATTTGAACTTAAATCAACAGATATTAATGATGCTTGCATTAATGCTTACAAGTAAAGGGATTGCAGGTGTTCCAAGAGTATCATTAATCGTACTTGCAGGAACATTATCAAGCTTCAATATTCCAATAATCGGTGTTGCAATACTTTTAGGTATTGACCAAATACTTGACATGGGAAGAACAACAGTCAATCTTATAGGAAACTGCGTTGCAACCGTAGTTATTGCACGTTGGGAAAACGCATTTGATTATGAAAAAATGAAATTATTTATAAGCGAATCCAATGCCGAAAGTAATTGGAACACTCAAAAATGTAATAATATAGAAACAGAAGGATAATAATATGGCAGAAACTACCAAAACCGAGTACAAAAACACTTTAAATTTGCCTCAAACAACACTTGCTATGAGAGCAAATGCAACAGTTAGAGAACTTGAAATCCAAAAATTTTGGGAAGAAAACGATATTTATAACAAAATAACAGAAAATCGTGATAAAACTAATTCTTTCGTTTTACACGACGGACCTCCTTATTTGAGTTCCGAAAAAATTCATGTCGGAACAGCTTTGAATAAAATTCTAAAAGATATTTTAATCAAATATAAATCAATGAAAGGGTTTTATGCTCCGTATGTTCCGGGTTATGACGGACACGGACTGCCTATTGAAAACGCTGTAGTTAAAAACATCAAAGGCGGACGCCACGCAATTACAGAGGTGGAACTTCGTGCAAAATGCCGTGAATTTGCTCACAAAAACCTAAAAGGACAAGAAAGCGAATTCAAAAGATTAGGCGTTTTAGGAAACTGGGAAGATCCTTACTTAACTATCAACCCTGATTATGAAGCAGAACAAGTTCGTGTATTTGGCGAAATGTATAAAAAAGGCTATATTGAAAAAGGATTGAAACCTGTATACTGGTGCGCATCTTGCGAAACAGCATTAGCAGAAGCCGAAGTTGAATATGCAGATCACACTTCAACATCAATTTATGTAAGATTTAAATTTGATGATGAAGCATTAAACACAATTAAAAACTTTGCAGATATTGAAGGAAAAAATGTTTATGCAATTATTTGGACAACAACTCCTTGGACAATTCCTTCAAATATGGCAATTTCTATGCATCCGAGATTTGAATACACATTCTTTGAAACAGCAAATAAAGACGGAATATATGTTGTTGCGACAGATTTACTACATTCTTTCTTGAAAGATGTTGAATGGGAAGAATCAGATATTAAAGTTCTTGGCACTTGTTCCGGTAAAGACTTAGAACTATTAAACACAAAACATCCGTTAGTAGATAGAAAATCACCTATAATTTTAGGGGAACACGTAACTGCTGAAGCCGGAACAGGTTCAGTCCACACAGCTCCGGGACACGGTCTTGAGGACTACGAAGTAGGATGCAGATACAATATTGAAGTATTCTCTCCGCTTGACGGACAAGGTATTTGGACTGAGTCAGTCGGAATTTCCGAACTTGTAGGAGTTCCTTATTATAAAGGAAATTCAATGGTTATTGAAATGCTTCAAAACTGTGGAGCATTACTAAAACAACAAGACATCCAACACAGCTACCCGCACTGCTGGAGATGTAAAAAACCTGTAATTTATCGTGCTACACCACAATGGTTTGTTAAAGTTGATAAGTTCAGAGATAAAGCACTTGAAGCCATTCACGGAGTAAAATGGATTCCTGCAAGCGGAGAAAACAGAATTGGTAATATGGTCGAAAGCCGTACTGATTGGTGTATTTCCCGTCAACGTGCTTGGGGTGTTCCAATTCCTATTTTCTACTGTGATGACTGCTCAGAAGTAATCTGCACTGATGAAACTATTGAAAATGTTGCAAAAATGTTTGAAAAAGAAAGTTCTGATGCGTGGGTTAAATATTCGGCAGAAGAATTGTTACCGCAAGGATTTGTTTGCCCAAAATGCGGAAAAACACATTTTAGAAAAGAAAAAGATATTATGGATGTTTGGTTTGATTCAGGAGTATCTTGGAGAACCGTAGTAGAAAAAAGAGCTGACGAGCTTGGACATACTCCTGTAGATATGTATTTGGAAGGTTCAGACCAACATAGAGGGTGGTTTCAATCATCACTTCTTACATCAATCGGAACACAAGACAAAGCTCCATACAAGCAAGTTTTGACACACGGTTTTGTATTCGGCGAAGACGGACGTAAAATGTCAAAATCTTTAGGTAACTACATCAGACCTGATGATATTATCAAAAACTACGGAGCTGATATCTTAAGACTTTGGGCTGCATCAGTTGACTATAGAAACGATATTAAAATCGGAAATAATATTATCGGTCAATTAACAGAAATCTTCAAAAAAACAAGAAATACAGCTCGTTTCTTGAGTGGAAATTTATTTGATTTTGACCCATCTGTTGATTATGTAAAATATGATGAACTTAAAAATATTGATAAATTTGCACTTCACAAATTAAACAAACTTATTGCAGAAGTAACAGAAGCATTTGAAAATTACGAATTTTATAAATACTTCCAATGTTTGCAAAACTTTGCAGCAAACGATTTAAGCTCATTCTATCTTGATATTGTAAAAGACAGATTATATACTGCAGGTAAAAAATCTTTATCTCGCAGAGCATGCCAAACTGTTTTGTATGAAAACTTAATGACACTTGTAAGAGTTCTTGCACCGGTTATGCCGCACCAAGCAGAAGATATTTGGCAAAACATTCCTGAATGTCAACGTAACGGAATGGCTAGTATTCTACTTGCAGATTGGCCTGAAGTTCATACAGAATGGAATGCTCCTGAACTTGAAGAAGAATTTTCTAAAATTCTAAAATCACGTGAAGTTGTTTCTCGCGCAATTGAACCGTTGAGAGCCGATAAAAAAGTCGGAAGTTCACTTGAAGTTGCAGTATGGATAAAAGCTGAAGACAATACTGTATTAAAAGCAAATGAATCTGATTTAGCTGATATTTATATTGTATCTCAAGCAACACTTGCAGATTCAACACCATCTGAAGTTCTAAATGAACATAAAGAAGACGGTTACACAGTTTGGGTAACAAAAGCTCAAGGTGAAAAATGTACAAGATGCTGGAAATATCGTTCACTAAACGAAGACGGTATTTGCCAAGACTGCTTGGAAGCGATAAAATAAAATACTATTTTAAGATAATAAACATTAGCAGATACTATATGTATCTGCTAATGTTTTATTTGATTTATTGGATTGAAAGTCTTTGAGCTTCTACCATTTTAATTAAGTAGCTTCACAAAGGTTCACATTAAAGCAATTTTAAATTTCAGCGCACTTTATCTGCTTAGAAAGTGTGGAATTATGTCAATCGCTATATCTCAAGTAAAAAATTTATCTCCGGTATTTGACAATTTTTCAAAATTCATTGCCGAAAACGCTGATAATATTACACCAACTCAATTTTCTAAAGAAGTTACTAATATTCAAAAGTCTTCCATCAGAGAACTAGGACGTGATGAATTTTGCGCACAAGCAAATATCATCGCAAAAGACTTGGTTGGAAAAGATAAACTTGATTTCGCAAGTATAATTTATAGTACACTATGCAAAATTACAGAATTTTTTCCGGAACAACTTGAAACATTTGCAAAAGAAGGTTATAAAATTGCTGAAGCTAAAGGTGATTTAGTACATATGATGGCAAGACTTAATAATTTACGAAAAGTTTATTACAGAAGACCTGACAAAGTTTTCCAATATATCCAAGTATTAAAGAAACAAGAATCCTGCCTTTTAAAAATTATTCAAAATTATGACAGAGTTAGAACTTCAGGAAATTACATAATTAAATCTCCTGCAAAAAAAGAACAATACGAACAAATGCTGGGATTTGTCCAAACAGAACTTGCAAAACTTACTAAAAGAAAACACCCTGAACAAGCTTTACAAAGATTATATTCTGCAAAACAAATATTTGAACAAAGCGGAAATACCCGTCATCTTCAATATATAGATATGCTAATATCAGAAACCCTCAAACTAACACAAAAACATTCTAACTAAAATCTCTAAAATTTAAGTAAAATATTTTTAACATGTGAAGCTATACAAACTATTATGTAGTAGGATATTAAAAAGAGGAAAATTTATGCCACCGCAAACTACACAAAAAAGAAAAATTGATGAGAATTTAATACCACAAAATATTGAAGCAGAAGAAGCTGTCTTAGGCGCTATTTTAGTAAATCCTGAAACTTTAGCCAAAGTTTCAGACACACTTACTTCCGCAAGTTTTTACAAACCTGCGCACAGACATATTTACGAAGCTATGCTTCAACTTTTTAATAACAACGATAATATTGACATCGTATCAGTTTCAGATGTCCTAAATTATAACCAAAAACTTGAAGCTGTAGGTGGCAGAGCATATATTAATGACTTAGTTGAAAACACAATTACGACATCAAATATCGCATACTATGCAAAAATTATTCAAGAAAAAGCCGTAAAAAGGGCACTAATAAATGCAGGTTCTGAAATAGTCAGCAAAGGCTACGACCTTGAACCAAGCGACCATTCGTTAGAACAAGCTGAAAAATTAATTTTTGAAATCGGTTCAAGTAAAGCAACTGCTGATTTAAAACACGTAAAAGACCTTGTATTAGACACTTGGGACAGCATTGAATATCGTTACAATCATAAAGATGAACTATCAGGATTAAGAACAGATTTCAACGAATTAGATGCAATGATGAGCGGACTTCACCGTTCCGATTTAATCATTCTGGCAGCTCGTCCTGCAATGGGTAAAACTGCATTCGCACTCAATATTGCACAAAATGTTGCAATAAAAGAAAATGTCCCTGTTTGTATATTTTCACTTGAAATGTCAGCCTCACAACTTGTACAAAGAATGCTGTGTTCTTATGCAGAAGTTGATGCACAAAGACTGAAAACAGGTAACATGCTCCAACAAGACTTGGAAAAATTGGCAATGGCAATGAATGATTTCAGTCAAGCTCCAATTTATATTGATGATACATCTGGTTGTACACTAACTGACATTCGTACAAAATGCAGAAGACTAAAAACTCAGCAAAAAGATTTGGGCTTAATCGTAATAGACTACCTGCAATTGATGGAAGGCGGCGGAAAAGATGACCGTCTGCAACAAATTTCAGCAATTTCAAGAGGTTTGAAAATTTTAGCAAAAGAACTTGATGTTCCTATTATTACATTATCTCAGTTATCTCGTGCTGTTGAAGGTCGTACAGATAAACGTCCGATGTTGTCTGACTTAAGAGAATCAGGCTCAATCGAACAAGACGCCGATATCGTTATGTTCATATATCGTGAAGATTACTATAATAAAGGAGAATCCGAAGAAGAAGAAAATATAAAAGCATCTTCAAAAGGATTATCCGAAATTATTATAGCAAAACACAGAAACGGACCTGTCGGAACAATTAAATTGTTATTCCAAGGCAATATTACAAAATTCAAAAACCCAATTAATGATGCTTCTTTTGATGCATTTTAGAAAACAGAAAAATTTATTCAAATTTTGACAAATATTGAATAAGTTTTTTCATGCTTTTGTTCCAAGAACCATTCCAATTCTTGATTATAACATCTGCCGGAGTAATTCCGTCATATGTATATTCCTTGATTGCATCTATAAAAATATCTTCTCCCGTGCCCATTTCTTTTAAAGATTTTTCGGCAATAGAAATAATTTCTTTTGCATAATCAAGAACCTGTGCCTTTTTGACATTACTTTGCAAGGTATTTTTCGGAACATTATATCTTAATTCCGCAAAATCCTTATATTGAAGGTGTTTAAAAAGTTCTTCACACTCTTGCATTGCGGTTTTTGAATACATAAGGCCCTTATATATAGCCAAAATTGCATACCTTAAATCTCCTCCCACGCAGTCGTGGTTACGAATTTCTATAAAGTTCCTCATTCTGACTTCAGGGAAATACAAGTTTGCTTGGAGTTCATAATCTTCAAGTGTTGGATTTGTACCCTCCCAGCCATTTTGCATAAATTCGGCAAACGTTATGTCGCCACTAACTTCAAATTGAAGATTATCACGTTGAATATAAATCATTGGAGTTTTCAAAACACAATCAATATAATCTTCAAACGAAAATTCCTCACTTACTTTTCCGGAAAAACCACATCTGTCATTATCAGTATTTAACCAGCTTAAAGCCCTGAATGACTTATATCCTGTTTCAACTCCGCCTCGAATTGGAGAATTTGCAAACATTGCAGTCATAAACGGAGACAATTTATTTGCAAGCTTAAATTTTCGCATTGCATCTTCTTCTGAGTCAAAGTCAATGCAACACTGAATACCGGCAGTCTCTCTCATCATTACGTCTGATAAAATTCCCCACAAATATCTTGCCATAATCTTGTAACGCTTTTTGGGAATTAAATTAATACTTTTATATGTTGAATACGGAGAAACACCATAATTTAGTAAAGTTATACCCATTTTATCAGTTAAAATTTTCAAAGATGAATTAATTTTATTTATTTTTTCACGTAATTCAAATATTGTTTTCTCAGGTCTTGCACTGATTTCAAGCTGACATCCCGGTTCTAATGTCAAAGTATCGTGTTTACACTTTAAACCAATAATATTTTTATCATCAGTTATATAATCCCAAGTTTCTTCTTTAGCAAAAGTTTCAAGTAAATTTTTTATTCCAAAATCGCACCAATAATCTACAGCACTATAAGATGATGACCATATCGGGAGTCTTTCATACTCAATCCCGATTTTGAAATCCTCAGAATTTTTAAAACCCTTTGTATACAATTTCAAAATTTCATCTTTTTCTAATTTGTTATCAACTTTAAACATGCCTGCCCCTTCATCTAAATAATATTATAACATTATTTAAAATATCAAATAAAATTATGTAAACATTTACCCATGAGGATATTCAAATTGGCTAGAAACAAATTTACATATTCTTTGTGGTATTATTTATTTATGACAAATTACTTTGAACGAGCAAAATTTTTTAGAACAAAAAAACGTCTTGGACAAAACTTTCTTATCAACGGAGAAGTTATTCAAGATATTATAGAATTTGCAAACATAAGCCCAGAAGATACAATTATTGAAATCGGACCGGGAGTTGGTTTTGTAACCGAACAACTTGTAAAATATGCCAAAAGAGTTATTGCAATAGAACTTGATGAAGAAGCCATAAGGGAATTAAAAAAACTTGATGCCCCTAACTTAGAAATTATTCATAACGATGTCTTAAAAACAGACTTATCAGAACTAACAGATGGCGAATTCAAAGTTGTTGCAAATATTCCATACTATATTACGAGCCCAATTATTGCTCATTTGTTAGGTGAAATTGATGATTTAAACAATAAAAATCGTAATAAAATAAAAAGTATAATTTTAATGGTCCAAGAAGAAGTTGCAAGACGCATTACAGCAAATGAAAATTCTTCGAATAAGCAATACGGACTTTTAACAATTCTTTCTCAATTTTGGGCTGATGTTGAAATCTTACGTCTTGTCGGCAGAAAATCTTTTTATCCTGCACCAAAAGTTAATTCAGCATTGGTAAAATTAGATGTTAGAAAAGAACCTAAATTAAAACTGACTGACTATACTCATTTCAGAAAAACTATTAAAGCAGCTTTTGCTCAACGCAGAAAAAATTTAAAAAACTGTCTGTTAAGCGGAGGATTTTCAAAAGAAGTCATTACAACATCTATATCGAATCTGAATTTAGATGAAAATATTCGTGGTGAAAAACTATCAATTGAAAATTTTGGTAAGCTTTCGGAAGAATTACTCAAAAATTCCTCAACTAAGGAATAAAATCTTATGAAAAATACAAAAGTACAATGTCCTGCAAAAATTAACTTAACACTAAAAATTGTAAATAAAAGAGAAGATGGGTTTCACAATATAGAAAGTATAATGCAAACCATAAATCTCTTTGATTATTTAGATATTAAATTATCAAAATCTAATAAAACAGAAATAACTTTAAGCGGAAATTCTAATGAAATTCCATATAATGAAAAGAATTTAGTCTATAAAGCCGCACAATTATATCTTGAAACAGCTAATTTACAAAATTTCAAAGTAGATATTTATATTGAAAAAAACATACCTATAGCCGCAGGACTTGCAGGTGGCAGTACAAACGCAGCAGGAACAATCTTTGGACTTAACAAATTGTTCGATAATTTACTTTCGGATAAAGAATTACATAATATATGCGCAAAACTCGGTTCTGATTTAAATGTTTGTCTACAAGGCGGAAGACTTAAAACAACAAGTCGAGGAGAAATAATTGAACCTATGGAATTTGTCGATTTTAACGTAAATCTGATAAAACCCTTAACTCTTGGAATTTCTGCAAAAGAAGCTTATACTTCATTTGCTCAAAAAATAAATAAATCAGACATAACTTCCCGCAATAACTTTGTAAATGACTTAGAGTGGGCAATAATCGAAAATTACCAACAATTAAAATACATAAAAAGCAAATACCCAAAATCAATAATGACAGGTTCTGGCTCTACTTATTTTTCAACAAAAGAAACATTTAAACCTGAAGACGGATATTGGGTTAAAAACGGATTAAAAGCAATTCCGTATGGAGTTCAAGTAATATAAAAACAAATCCTTTCTTATCTCTAAGAAAGGATTTGTTCTAACGATATTTCTATCTATTTATGGATGCTGTCTTCCCATTTATCAAATTCTTCAGGAGTCATCCAGCCTGTCAGAGGTTGACCTGTTTTACAATCAACAGCTCTCATTCTTGAGCCTCTTGTTTCTGTGCTGTATTTAACATCACGTCCACCAGGTTTTCCTTGAATTTTTCTAGCTCTTTCAGCTGCATCCGTTGCCAGTTTTACAACTTTACCGCTAGGAAGAGTAATCTCTGTTTTCAAGTTACGTCCATCACGTTTTCCTGCATCATTGTAATGGTCTCTGATACCGTCTTCACCGCTTTGTAATAGTTTTGTTAAAGCTTTTCTATCAGCTGCAGATAATTCAGTACCATCTTCATATACATACAACTGAGTATAATGCCATGGACCACCGTATCTGATAATTGGAATTTGCGTATAGAGTTCTTTTTCTTCAATATTGTAACAAGGACCTGTAGGTTCAGTTACATCGGTAGGACAAGTTGGACCGGTCGGACCAGTAGGACCTGTTGGACCAGTTGGTGTAGTTACTACTGTTGATATAGTCGGCTGAGTTTCAACGGTAGGAGTTGTTGGTTCGCTCGGAACTTCTATTTTCAAAATAGCTTCCTTAGTTGCTTTTAATGCTTCAAAAGCTGCCAACAATTCTTCCGTATTTGCATTGGTTGTCATTTTACCAATTGCTGCTTGAATTACAGCTGATTTTATTCTTAAGTCAATTGCTTTATTACCGGTAATTTCCAAAGACTGAATTTGAGCCATAATTGCTTTGTTATCATCACCACTAATATTTTTCAATGTTGTATCATATAATGCAGCATCCACCGTCATACCATTGAAAGCATTTTCAGTTTTTGGATTTGCTAACAGGAATGCAGCTAAACCTGCTGCTGCAGGCCCAAGGAACATTCCGGCTAAACCTGCACCTTTCAACATATCTACAGCGGCATCAGCAGCTGCGTGTGCATAGACACTAAATCCGCCATATGAACCTGTATGAGAAATTACTTCAGCTTTTTGCTCAATAACTCGTTGTCCATACTCATTTATGTAATCTAATTTCTCTTTATTTACACCGTCCAAAATAGTAAATTCTTCTCTTGGAACGTCAACTTGTGCATCTGAGCGTTGTGATGCAGATGCTCTGCCATTGATTAATCTATCAACAAAGTTACCCAGTAAAGCTGAGCCTGCAGCAATACCCGCAGCTGCGAACTTCTTACCGATACCGTTTTCGACACCGAATCCGAAATTCTTAACCATATGGTTGATTTTACCTTTTTTAGTGTTAATTTCTGCTGCCAACTGTTTAGATTCATCAAAGTTGAATGTTTGGTCAAAACCTGAATAATCAACTAACGCATCTTGAACTTCTCTTATATTAATTTGAGTGAAATCAGTTTCACCATCTGCACCTTTTTTAAATATATTTGCAGCGTGTGAATACTGTTCTTTAATTGCATCAGCTTGAGCTTGGGTATATCTGTCAGGAACACCAGCTTGAGCATCTTCAATAATCAATTCAGCCAAGTTTTGTAAATCAATTAATGCAGTCAAATCGTTGTTATTTAACAATTTTACTTTGTCTTTAATATCCGGATCATTTTGGTGAGCTGCAAGGTATTCTTCATATTGTTGTTTTTCTGTAGGTAAGAAAACCTTATCCAATTTATATGTTTTATTCCATTGTTTTACGTTATGTTTTGCAGCTTTTTGAATTCCGCCAACACCTTTACCGTCAGCTGTTCTTTGAAGAACTTTTTCTCGCTCATATAGGCGTTCAGCTTCTTTTAGTTCTTTTCGTTTATCAGATAACTTTCTTAGAGCTTCTTTACGTTCAGCAGCAGGAGCTTTTTTATGAGCTTTTTCCAAGTCTTTTACTTCATCTTTTAGTTTATCAACTTTTTCACCTAATGCTTTAAATTCAGCTTCTGTCATTGTTGGTGTACCAAATACCTCTTTAACCTTTGCTTTACCTGCTTCACCAACATATTGTTGTTGTCTTGCTATGTCTGCAGGAGTTGCAATCCTTGAATCAGTATCTCTTACTTCAACATCACCATCAGTTGTACCAATTGTTGTAATTTCAACTCTGCCGCCATCAATCTTTCCACCAGTAGTTTTATCTCCGGCTAAAGCTTCAGAAATTTGACGATTTAGTTCCATAATCTTATCTTTGTTTTTTTCAAGTCCATCTTTACGAAGTTCTTGAATTTGACGCTGCAAAGATTCAATAGTTTTTTGTGTTGCACCACTCACATTTTGTCCCATTTTCTTTGTCCTTTCTTTTCTTATCTTGCATGAAAAATTCACTATGTAATAATAAACGTATTTTGTACTCCAAAATTTACAAACAATATCTATTTCTTATATACTTAATATATAAAATCCAGATATAGTGTATATTTTACGCATTAAGATTTGTTAAGCAGATAATAATCTAATGCATTTGTTATGGCTAAGGCTGGCCTCTTGATTTGTATTTCAAAACAACGTCCTTTCTACAAATTTAAGCAATAATCTTCACCACATGCATTATCGGCATTATTATAGTAAAACTTTAACTCACAATGGAAGCCTACCTGTAAAAACGACTAAAACACACTAATATCAACACTTTTTAGATTTAATATAAGTTAACAATTCATAATCACAAAAAAAGACCTCCCTAAGGAGGTCTTTTCTATATCTATCGTCGAGCTCGCTGGTTATATCGCATACTGCTTCGACCACTGCCCGCCATTCCGTCAAATTGTTCAAGATAGTAGTTATAAGTAACAGTTTTACCATCTTCTGAAGTTATCGGTTCAGGATCTTGCAATTGATATACCTCAAGTAAACTTGAATTAGATATCAACGAACCATCACTGTCGGTTACAGATACACGGATATAACATTTATCTAAATCTGCCGAACCTAAAGATGAACGTTTTATCGGAACACGCTTGCCATTGACTTCAACATAACCACGTTCAATATCATCCAAGGTAAGTTTTCGATATTCGTAGGTATTTACCTTGCCATTTGTATTATCACGCATTGTTATAGTGTCAGGAGCTTCCGGTTTACCAGTAAATGACAGTTCTCCGACTTCATTTGCATCAACATACTGAGCTCTTGCATTAGGGTCATTTGAAGTCCTGCTTGCACCTCGACTATCAAGCAATTTATAATCTTTTGCCCAACCAACACCGGCAACAACACTAGGTTGAGGTGTCTCAGTAGGTACAGTAGGATGAGTTTCAATCGTAGGTACTGTTGGTACTGTCGGCTGTTCCGGCACTTCAATCTTGCCTAACTGTTCTTTGAACATTTTTATCGCTTCATAACATGCCAGCAATTCCTCTGTATTTGCGTTTGTAGTTTCTTTACCAATACCTGCTTGAATAATAGATGATTTAATTCTTAAATCCAATTCAGGATTACCTGTTATATCCATATCGATAATATTTGCCATGATTAACTTGTTGTCATCACCTTTTATATTATCTAAATTTTTTGATGCTAAAGCTGCATCCACAGTCATTCCGTTAAAAGCATCTTCAGTTTTTGGATTATACAGGAAGAATGTCGTTAAACCTGCGGCTAACGGGCCAAGGAATTGACCGGCAAGTCCAGTACCGCTCAGTAAATTTACTGCTGCATCTGCAACCGCTGATACATCAAAACCTCCTGTTGTAGTTGTATGAGTAAGGACTTCGACATTTCTATCAATAACCTTTTGACCAAATTCATTTAAGTACTCTAATTTTTCTTTATTCACACCATCAAACACGACATGTGTTTGTTCAGGAATTGACACTCTTTGTTCGGAGTGAGCGTGTTTTGAGTTAAGAGCACCACTGATAAGGTTACCTAAACCTGCAGTACCTGCAGCTATTGCAGCAGCACCGAGTTTTCTTCCGAATGTATTTTCAACACCAAAACCGAATTTCTTAACTAAACTGTTAATATTTTTACGTTTTCTGCCGACTTCACCTGCCAATTGGTCAGATTCATCAAGGTTGAAGTTTTCATCATAACCTGAATAATCAACTAATGCATCTTGAACTTCTCGGAAATTAATTGAGTTTTCATCAACATTACCATTTTCATCTGTATTAAATACCTTACGAAAATGCGAAGTTTCTCTATCTATTTGTTCAAACTGAGCTTGTGAAATTTGACCCTCAGCAAGCAGTTGTTGAGCTTCTTCAAATTCACTTTGAGCATTTAGATATAAATTTTTCAAAATGTTATGATCTGTTTTAC
The DNA here is from genome assembly GCA_964620875.1 of uncultured Clostridium sp. Lineage (GTDB taxonomy): Bacteria > Cyanobacteriota > Vampirovibrionia > Gastranaerophilales > Gastranaerophilaceae > Zag111. The sequence goes on along the minus strand of CAZUKK010000008.1, from coordinate 36,270 downwards.
TTAATTGTTTTACTTTTGCACCCGGATGGGCTTCCATATATTCCGCCATTTGCCTATCACCGGCTTCACCTGATGGAAATACATTTTCCAACTCAAGAACATTTGTCATATTCTTTTTATCGTGTTTTGCAGCTTTTTGAATTCCGCCGACACCTTTATTTTTTTCATAAGCACGTCTGCGTACTTTTTCAACTTCGTATCCTGAACCGGTAATTTCTTTTATTCTTGCATCTATCTCTTTTATTCTTGCTTTTGCTGTATTTATTTCAGCCAAAGATGCATTCTTATCTTTTGTTTTTTTCTCGCATTGTTTACGTTCATCACCCAATCTGTCGAGTTCTTCACCAAGCGCTTTATATTCAGCATCTGACATTTGAGGAGGGGTACAAAATTCATTTCTAACCTTGTCTTTATCTTCATACTGTGAAACTCTTGATATCATTTCATTACCGGCAATATGAGTATCTGTTTCTCCGGTTGTTGTCAAATCTCCTGCACTATTTTGTGTAATACCGATATCTGTCATACCCGCATTAACACTTTTGCCCGTCAAGGCTTCAGAAATTTGACGATTTAGTTCTAAAATTTTGTCCTTGTTTTGCGCAACACCTTCTTTTCTTAATTGTTGAATTTGTGCCTGCAAATCTTGAATAGTTCTTTGGCTTGTTCCGCTAACATTTTGTCCCATTTTACAAATCCTTTCATTATACCTTAAGCTTTTATTTCCTATATCGGAATGTTTTACCAAAAACTTTAACTACGGATTTATAAATTTCACCTAAACATTCAGCAAAACCATTATAAACACTCAATCATGCAAGCTTTACAAAACTTAAAATAATACGACATCAACCCTCAAAACTTGCACGACGTTGAAAATTTTGATAAAATTCCTTTTATGGATAATCTTATTGAAAAGCTTAAAGACTTCGGATTGAACTCCTATGAAGCTAAAGTATATTTAGCTTTACTAAAAAAATACCCCGCAACCGGATACGAAACAGCGCAAATTGCAGATATTCCCCAATCAAGGGCATATGATGCATTAAAATCACTTTGTGCAGAAAGCATTGTATTTACAACAAACGAAAAACCACAGCGCTACAATCCGATTTCCCCAAAAGAATTAACAATGAGATTTAAACGCAAATTCAATTCTTCCATTGATTTTTTAGAAAAGAAACTTCCAAACGTCAAAGAAGATTACAATGAACCAATACATACAATCTCTGGCTACGAAAATAATATCGAAAAAATTAAAGAAATAATTTTAAATACAAAAAATACACTCTATCTTGAAATTTGGTCAGAAGATTTTAAACGGCTGGAAAGCGCTATTCTGGAAGTCTATCACAAAGGTGTTGATATTAAAATCGTTGGTTATGACAATTTTGAATGCGCATTTGGACTTGTTTATAAACATCAAGGTGCAAAAGACATTGAACACATTACCAAAAGCCGTATGATTTACCTTTTATCAGACAACAGCGAATCCTTTTTCGGGAAAATTCAATCCACAACCGTTTGGACACAAAATAGTGAAATCGCATTTTTAATAAAAGAATTCATCGTCCACGATATGTATTTGCTTGATGTTTACGAAAAATTCCCTGAACAATTAAGATATTTCTACGGAGCAGGATTCAAAAAACTAAAAGATAAAATTCTTGATAAAAAAACAGATTATAACATTCATTAACATTTACAAATTTTTACTTTGAAATTAAAGTTTTAAGATTTATAATTAATACATACAAAACATGTATTTTGGGAGAAAAAAGGGAAATGGACGGATATAGTTTTGAAATAATCACAGGTCCTATGAGCTGTGGCAAAACGGAAGAATTACTAAGACGAATCAGACGTTGCATTATTGCAAAAAAGAAAGTCAAAGTAATTTCTCCGGATGTTGACACAAGAGCAAAAGGAGATTATATAGAATCAAGAAACGGATTATGGCTTGATGCGATTAAGGTTAAACATTCTATAGAAATTCTAAGCAGAGTAAAAGATGCGGAAGTAGTTGCAATTGATGAATTACAATTTTTCGACTCAAATATTGTAAAAGTTATTACTCAGCTTATGAACGAAGGGAAAAAAGTTATCGGAACTGGCTTAGAACTTGATTTTAAAGCTGAGCCGTTCGGTTCAATGCCTCAATTGATGTGTATTGCAACAAAAATTGATAAACTACATGCCGTATGTATGAAATGCGGTTGCGAACACGCAACAAGAACTCAACGACTTATTGACGGACGTCCTGCAGATAAAAATTCACCGCTCATTATGATTGGCGGAGACGAAACTTACGAAGCAAGATGCATCAAATGTTATGAGTTACCTGATGTCAAGGCAAAACAAAAAACATTAGGTTTAAAACTTTTACAGTTTAACAAAAAATAATATATACAATATTCAAATGAATGTGGGATTTAAAATTTCACATTTTTTTTTATATGTGATAATATAAGCTCATAATAATCCCAAAATGGAAACTTTTTTTTAAGAATTCCGTCTGAATATAAGAAGGGATTATTGGAGGTGTAGATAAGAATGAGAAAACTAATGAAAAAAAGTATAATATTCCTAAGCGTATTTATTTTTATGTTTGGCTGGGTCATCCGTTCCAATGTTCAAGCATCAACTCCGATTGAACTATATGACAATGTATGGAGGCTTATCAATACAAAATACGTAGACCAAACAAACAATGAACAAGATTGGGGCAAATGGCGTCATAAATATGATAATGTCATAAAAACAAATGAAGATGCTTACGTTGCAATTGATACAATGGTTGCCAGCCTTAATGACCCATATACAAAATTTTTAAACCCAAAAGAATTCGCAGATGAAACCGGTTCTATCAAGGGTTCACTAAAAGGTATCGGTATCCAAATAGGAGTAAAAGACGGAAAATTAATGGTTATAGCTCCAATTGAAGATACTCCGGCAGAAAAAGCAGGACTTCTGGCAGATGATGAAATCCTTTCTATTGATGGAAAAAGCACAAAAGGTATTACCGTTGATAAAGCCGCTGACCAAATAAGAGGAGAAGAAGGCACTCAAGTAACACTAGTTATCAAACGTAAAGATGCCGAACCAAAATCTTACACAATAACAAGAGCGGAAATTGAAATAAAATCTATTTCACAAAAAGTTCCTGACAACATCACAATGCCTAAAGAAATCGGTTACATCAGATTAAGTTCATTTATCAGCAGAAATGCTTCAAAAGAATTTGCAAGTATATTAAACAATTCTCCTGATAAAAAAGCATTTATAGTAGATTTACGTTCTAATCCGGGCGGATTATTAAGTAATGCAATTTATATATCCGATATGTTTCTTGATGGAGGTTCTATCGTAAGCACAGTTGACAGAGACGGTTACAAAGAAACAACAAAAGCCGGAAAAGGTGTCCTGACAACAAAACCGTTGGTTGTAATTTTGAATAAAGGCTCAGCTTCAGCCAGTGAAATCTTTTCAGGTGCAATTAAGGACAACAAACGTGGAGTATTAGTTGGAACTCAATCATTTGGCAAAGGTTTGGTACAGGAAATTAACAAATTACCAAACAGCTCAGGTATCAATATTACAATCCAAAAATACTTAACACCAAGCGGAACAGATATTCACAAAAAAGGTATCACTCCTGATATCGTTGTAGAATTAAGCGAAGACGACATTAAAAACAAAAACGATGTTCAATTAAAAAAAGCAATTGAAGTTGCTCAAGAATTAACAAAAGGAACTTTTGTTGTAAAAAAATAAGAATATGTATTTAATATAAAAAGGGTTCTGAAATATTTCAGGACTCTTTTTTTAGCAATTTTTGAATTTTAATATATCCGTATGAGAAATTTCAAAACAAACTCTTTAAAAAGTTGATTTAATTTTTGTTCAAATTTGAAATAATAAAAATGTAATCACCCTGAAGGAATTTTGAAATTATGAACCTACACGAACAATGTTTGTTAAAATATCTTATGTACCCTGATGAATTGTCATATACTACTGAAATTCTCAAGTTAAATAACCAAATTCTTGAGCAAAAATTCCTTGTTAAAAATTTTCTTGCCAACAGCGCTTTGTTAAATTATACTGAAAACGTAGATTAACAAAGGTTGGATTTATGTTAAAGAAATTTTTGTATACTTTATGGATATTAATTCTGCTTTTATTTGGAATTCTCAGCTTAAAAAACGGAAGTCTTGTAACTTTTATAAATTCTATGGAAAACAGGACTTTTGATATAAGACAAAGTTCCATTATTAAGTCTCCTGTCAGAAAGCCATCTTCTGATATTGCAATCATTGCAATTGATGATGCAAGTTATGAATATATTTTGGACAATTACGGAGAATGGCCGTTAAAACGAGATGTTTATGCAAAAGTTACAGAATACATAGAAACACAATCACCAAAAAGCATTGCTTTTGATTTGATGTTTGTTCATTCAATGAAAAGTGATGCAAATGCAGACAAAGCCCTTATTAATATATTTAAAAAATACGATAATATTTATACTTCAATGAACCTTGATAACCAGCCTGAAGATTTGAGACTTCCGGCGAAACTTCCGGAAAAATTAAGCTTAAATATTAAATCAAACACTGATTTTTCACCTCTGGAATACTCTAATTGCCGAACAATTCTTCAAGATATTATAAATTCAACAGACAATATCGGAATGATAAATGTTTTAAGAGGGGATGACGGAGTACTGAGGAAAATGCCTTTAGTTTTGGAATATCAAGGCAAATATTATCCTCAATTAGGATTAAAAGTTGCACTCGATGCTTTGGGATTAAAAAATAAAAAAGATTTCTCAATTGATAAAAAATCTTATCTTCAATTGAACGATAATAAAATAAAAGTAGATAATGACGGCGGGGTAATATTAAACTGGTACGGACCTGCCGGAACTTACGAAAATATTCCGCTATATAAAGTAATCAAAGCTGCAGAAGGGAAATCTTCCGAAACATTTGATTTTAAAAATAAAATCATATATTTTGGAGCAACTGCTTCAAGCTTGTTTGATATAAAAACAGTTCCGGTTGATAAGGTATACCCTGGAGTTGAAGTTCAAGCAACTTATGTTAATAATCTGCTTGACGGAAGCCTTATTCATAAAGCTAAAACCTGTGTAAACTTAGCAATAACATTAATTCTTGCTCTTATTACTGTTTTATGCGTTATCCGAGTTCCTTCAATGCCGATTGCACTTGGGTTGTCCGTTACGATTTATGCAGGATACATAATGCTTACATATTATGCAATGAAGTATTATAATTTATGGCTTGAAATTGTATCACCACTGACAATAACATTATTCGTATTTATTACTGCCGTAATCGTCAAATATCTTATAAAATCAAGAGATTTTGACACCCAATACAAACTTGCAACCACCGATGGTTTAACAGAATTATACAACCACAGATATTTCCAAGAACAGTTACAAAATCAGGTTTCATACTCAAAAAGATATTCTCAACCATTATCACTTATAATCATTGATATAGATTATTTCAAAAAATTCAATGACACCTACGGACACCAATCCGGAGATGCTGTATTGAGACAAGTTTCAATGGAATTAAAGAAAAATGTTCGTTCTGCCGATATTGTATGCAGATACGGAGGAGAAGAAATAAGTATTATTCTTCCTAACACAAAATATGACGAGGCAATCAATATTGCAAATAAACTATGTTCAATTATTGCCTCAAAAAAATGTAAATTAACAAATAACAGAGAAAGCAATGTTACAATCAGTCTTGGAGTTTCGTCTTTCGGACAAGACGGAGAATCTCCAAAAGAATTAATTCAAAATGCAGACAAAAGATTGTATAATGCAAAAGAAAACGGAAGAAACAGAGTTAATTAAGCTATGAATTTTCAATACATCGAAAAACCAATAAATATAAGAGAAATTCCTAAAGACTATCCCGTTGATATTTGTCTTATTGAAAATAACGAGCAACAAATCGGACAAATTTGCAACTTTTTGCAAAATGATAGTAAACTTCTTATGGTAAACGGTTTTAGAGGCAGCGGAAAAACAGATGTCGTTAAATTTACCCTGAACTACTCACTAAATTACAATACGATTGTTCTGGGATATTCTTGTATTGAAACAACTATTCTTGATGATATGCTGTTAAGTTTCTTTGATACATTTAAAACATACACGGTTATGGGTCAAATTACACCACCAAAAATAAAAGTGGAAAACTTTACCCAAAAAATAAATTCCTACTTTAACAATATTGATAAGCCTATTTTGATAGTTTTAGATTCATTTGACACAGTTTTAAAAGAAAATAAATCTGATATTATAAACTTTATCAAACATCTTTTGAAATATCCAAATATCAAACTGATTCTTATATCAAAATCGCTCATTCTCGATGACTTTCAAGATATTGAATTCGAGCAGACAACAATGCTTGCATTTTCACCAAAACTATTTGAAAAGTACTTAAAATTAAACGGAATTAAACAAATCGGAGTTTTATCAAATGAATTATATAACCAGTCAAAAGGATATTATAATTTATTAAAGCTTTCTGTAAATATAATGAACGCAAGAGGATTATCTTTGGTTGAATTTTTGGAACTATTTTCAAAAAGTTTCGTCCCATTTAAAGAATTTGTACTGAGAGAAGCTTTAACTCTAGTTGACCCAATAAGTGCACATTTATTTAGACTTCTTACTATTATGAGAATTCCTATTCATATTAATCTTATAAAATCTCTACGATTATATGATGAAGCAAGAATATATTTCTTTATTGAAAATTCAATCCTTTCTGCCGAAGGTGAATACTTATACTTAAAAGATTATTTTAGAGAAATTTTAGAAAATCAAATTCCGTCTAACGTAATTACCAAACTTCACACTGCTTGTGTGGATTTATACAATACCCAGCTGCCGTTAAAACCATTAGAAAGAGACCTTAGACTTTCTCGTCAGACGATGAGAAATGAAATTGAATATCATAGCATGTTTATTCCGAAAAAACCGGTTCTACATCAAACAAAAGATATTCAAATTCCTATTGAAACGAACGCAAATACAATACTTGAAAGTAAAACAACAGAACCGGAAAAACCACAAATTGAAGAAATTTCTCAAGAAACTAAAGAAGAAAAAATTAATAAAATCAGTTTCATAATTGAAGATGAGGTTGTACTTGATAATATTGCGGATTCTATAAAAGACTTTGTTGTAACATCTGTTGAGGACTCTAAATTAGAAAAAGAAAGTAATTCAATGAATTTAAAACAGATACTAAATAATGCAAAACAAGAAGAAGCCGATTATAATTACAAACGAGCAATTATGCTTTATCAAAATGCCTTAACTAAAACAAATGATGATGATTTTTACACATTTTTACCGTCAATTTATATAAAACTTGCCCAAAATTACCAAAACTTATCTGACTTATATAATGCACTTGAATATTATACTCAGGCACAAGATTTTTATTATAATGCTTCAAATACAGACAAAGTTCACGAAATAAAACTGGAGATTGCAAATCTGTATTACAGTATGTACAAACACGATAATGCAAGATTTATACTATCAGAACTTGAAAAAGCTAATGATATGCAAGATGAGCTAAAAGTTAAAGTAAATATGACCTGCGCAAAGATTGAAGACAATATTGATAAAAAATATAACTATTATAAAAAAGCTCTTTCATATACTGATACTCAAACAAATAAATCTACCCTTGCAGAACTGTATTACAAATACGGCGCAGTCTGTGATGAAATGGAAGATATCAGAAATGCCGTAACTTATTACAGAAAATGTATTGAAATAGAACCAAACCCGAAAAATAATGCCTTTCTGTCCATGTCATTATCTAATCTTGCACAATTATATGATGAAGCAGGACAGTCTAAACCGGCAATTAAATATTACTTGGAAAGTATAAAAATAGATACAACAATGAACAATTACAGCGGGATTTATTCTTCCTCATTACATTTAGCAGAAATTTATGCACCAATTGACAATCAAAAAACGGTTGAATATATAAAAAAGGCCCTTGATTGTGCAAGAAAATTAAATGAGCCGTTTTATATTGCAGGAGCATCATTAGAACTCGGAGATTTCTATTTATTGAGACGAGATAATGAAAATGCCTATAAATACTTTATAGAAGCATATGCAATTGCCAAAAACTCATTCTCAAAAGAAAATCTTAAAAAAATCACCTCCCGAATTAACGATATTAAATCAAAAATTCAACCGGAAGAATTTGAAAAACTACAGGAAAAATATGGAAAATAAAGAATTTTATAAAAAATATATGGAGATTTTCCTTGAAGAAAACTCTAAATTAAATCTGATTTCAAAAAACGATGAAAAATTTCTTTGGGAAAAACACATTTTTGACTCTCTTGGAATAGACAATTTTTTCAAAAAATATACCGAACCCAAAACTCTTTTAGATATCGGAACAGGCGGGGGATTCCCGTCAATCCCGATTGCCCTGACATATCCGCAAATCCAAGTTACAGCCGTTGACAGTATTGCAAAAAAAATCCGTGCTGTCCAAAATATTGCAGATAAATTAGAATTAAAAAATATAACACCTGTCTGCGCCCGTATTGAAAACCTCGACGGGAATTATGATGTCATAACTTCACGTGCGGTTTCAAAACTTTCAAAAATTTGTGAATATGCACTTCCAAAACTTAAAAAACACGGATATTTTGTAGCTTATAAATCAAAAAAAGCCCCAGAAGAAATTGAAGAATCGACAAATATTTTAAAAAAATATCATGCAGAAATCATTGATATTATTGAATATTCACTACCATTGGAAGAAAACATTACCAGAAATCTAATTATAATAAAGAAATAATAAACCCCAAATCCCCCATTAAACATAGGATGATTTTTCAAATATAATCATTATAATTAAATTATGAGAATGTATAAAAATTTTTATAATTTCATAATTATTTGCGGACTTATCTTGGTGGGAAACATTTGCCTTGCAGAAAATCGTCCCGACAGCTTTTCCGGAAAAGGTTATGTCGGCACATTACCTGATTTGACCCGTGGATTTGTTCCTGTACAAGAAAAACAAACAACACCGGACATAAATCCTGCAAAAGACTTCAATTCAGAAAACGAAATTAAACCTGCTCCACGTGAAAATCCTGCATTTGTTAATATAATTTTAAAATCCGATAAAACCTCACAATATGTTAACGATATAAACGAGTTCATTCCGATACTGGAAAAACTTGATGATTTAATTGAAGACAATAGCAATATTCAAATTTTTAACGCAAAAGTTTATTATTTTAATAAAAATGCCGATTATCTCAGAGACAAATATAAAAATAAACCTGAAAGCGAATTTGTTTCCTATAAAAAGTTACTCAGTTTAAGCACCCATGCCAAATCCATTGCACTTTTAAGAAATGAAGCGCTAAAATATAACCCGTTTTTGGCATCAGGGAATTCTGAATACATCTATAACCCGAATAATATCAATCAACAACTGCAATACCTAAAATCAGAAATCAAACAAACTATTTTATTATTAAAAGAGTCTAATTAATTCATTTGCTTAAAACTTTTTTTTAGATTAAAATTGGTTTATGCTAAAAGAATCTTTGGAATTTGTAATAGGTAATATATTAGAGAGCAAGTTTTTTTTAAAAAGTAAAAAAGCTTTCAATTATTTGAAAGATAAGTACAATAATACAAAAATTCTTGATAAATATATTTTGCGCCAAGTAATTGAAATGTTTTTAATGGGGGTATTTGTCTTTTCAACAATCATTTTTGCCTCTGACGTATTCACAACCCTAATTAAACAAATTGCAAAATTCGGGATTCCGTTTAAAATAGCATTCATAATGATTTTGTTAAATATCCCGTCAGTTATAGTACTAACCATTCCTATGGGTGTATTATTATCAACAGTAATGACATTAAACAGATTAAGCCTGTCCTCAGAAATCACCGTAATGAGAGCATGTGGTATCGGCTTAAACAGAATTGCAAAACCGATTTTTGCATTTGCAATAGTAATGGCATTATCGAGTTTTTTCATAAACGAAAGCGTTGTTCCCGTAATGGCAAAACAATCAAAAGACCTTGCATTATGGGCATTAGGACAGAAAAACATTCCTGACGGAAAACAAAACTTTGTATTTAAAGAATTGACAGACAACGGGGTTTTAAAAAGATTATTTTATGTAGGTTCTTGTGAGAAAAAAACACTTCACAACGTAACCGTACTTGATAATTCAAAATCCGGAACAATACAAATATTACAAGCAAGAGAAGGTAAAACTTCACCTGACGGCTGGCATTTTAAACGAGGAGCAGTATACACAATCGGTAATGAACTAAATACCTCATTATTTGAGACTTTAGATGTAAAATTCGGACTTGATTTGTCAAAGGAATTAAACAAAAATGTCGCAAAAGAGATGAATTTTTATAAGTTGTTAAAATATCTGGTAAAATCAGATTTGCCACAAGAAATAAGACAGATTTATTCAATTGAATTATTTGATAAAATAGCATTACCAATAACAACTATTGTATTCGTACTTGTCGGAGTACCGCTTGCAATAACACCACCAAGAGTCAGATATAACAGAGGATTTTTATTCAGTATTCTGATTATTTTTGCATACTACGTAATCAGAGCTCTATCTATTTCCTTCGGGGAAGCCGGTTCAATTAATCCGTTCATATCTGCTTGGCTTCCGAATATACTTCTGACAATTTGGGGCATATGTTTATATTATAAAAAAGTTTATACAATAAGCTAAAAATCATACTTTTAATGGTCAAAAAATTTGTTTTCCTGTTTTAAAATGTAAGTATGGAAAACAGCAGAGAAAATGGAAAAATTAATAATATTTTCGCACAGCAAAGTAATTTTACTAATGCAAATCCTTTTAGTGCAAATTTAAATAATTTAGAAAATTTAACTCCTGCAAAACAAAAAACAACTAATCCAATAAAAAGATTAAACGGATACGATTCTGCAATACTAAACCAAACAAACTTTGAAGGTGCTGATACCGAAGATTTGAGCCTAGAATACAGAATTAAAGATAAAGAAGCAATCATTAAAGATTTAGATGCAAAAATTAAATCTGTAGAAAATTACGGTACGCAAAATGAAGCATTCTCATTGAAAGCAAAAAGACAAAGAATTATGCAAGAACTTGACACCTTAAGAAAACAAGAATTATACGGTGGCAGGGTTCTTGGTGAGAAAACCCCTCTAACCCATGACAACTTCAAAGTTAGAATGCCAATATTATACAAAGTTCAAGCTTTCATTTCTCGAGAAATACTTGCAAGAGTATCAAAAAAAGTTAAATCCGTTGTTACCTTAAGTGATTCATTAGAACAGCTTTCTCAAATAAGCAAAAGTGTTGATGAACTTGCTGCAATGAATGTTCCATATGGTGAAAAAGTTGAAAATTATGAAAAATTAACTGATTACTTGAACCAAGCAAATATCATCCATGCAAAAATTTCAAAATCTATGGGAAGAAATTAGCAAAAAAATATTTGTTTTTGTATTATAAAAATATCAGTTTGCATTGGAGTCCATATGCCTAAAATACATTCAACTGATATGTTGCCAAGTAATATAATATCAAAATTCAGAAATTCAATACTTGAATCAGCCGGAATAAAAAAACCGAACGGCTACACTTTGGAATGTAAAATAACCCGAAATGATGTAAAAAATTTTCATCTTACAGATTGGGAAATTCCTGCTGATGCCACAGAATTCAGCTATGCAAAAGTTGTCCATAATTCTAATAAGAATATAATCAAAGAAACTATATCGTTTTTTGATAAAACAGGTAAAATTATTGAAAGCGGATTACGCCAAAACGGAGAAAATATCAGCCGTAGAGTATTTGAGTATTTTGATAAAATCAGAACAATTACTACTCAAAATTTTTCTAACTACAATCTCCCAAATAATATAAAAAATACACTGGTAACATTGAGAAATAATGACGGTTTTTGGAAAACTACAGCCACCGAAATCATGGAAATTAACAAAATTTTCAATTTCATAAACAAACAAAACACGATAATCGGACATTCTAAAAAAATTGAATTCCTTAATGATGGGAATAAACAAATCCAAAATCTGACTTACACAATTTTTCCATCAAAAGGAGTCCCTTTCAGGCAAAGTAATAAACAAATTTTAAAGGGCACATTGACAAAAAACAATAATACAGTAACCCTGTCAAATGTTTCAAAAAGCGATAACTTAGATTTGGACCTTGATGATGAATTTTTATTATACAGATTTTTAGATCCTCGAACAAAAGATGGTCAAATATATATTTCAAAAGATTTAATAAAGAAAAAAGGAATTTCTAAACTTAAACTGAATATATTTCCAAACTCTCTTAATGTTTCAAAAAATTCATCCGGACAATTTTCACTTGAAAATCGCAGTATTGAATATAGTCCAAACCTTCAAACCACAACTTCAGAAAAAGCAATTGGGGTAATTGCTCACGAAATTGAACATGCGTATCAATACAGTTTAATAGGCAGAATAGGAAAAGGGCATACCTCATACGAAACAGATGCATTACAAAAATATGGATTTTTAGGCGGATATGAAAACATCGTCAAGGCAAATAATTATGCAATTGCAAGAGACAACTATCCAAGACTTAAAGATAACGAAGATTTGAGTAAAAATCCAAAATATATGAACAATCTTTTAGAAAAAGATGCAGAAAAAGCAGCAAAAGAAATTATCCAAAAATACAAAAAGAACATCTCTAATTATAATTTCTTCGAAATATTCTCCTCACCTAAAAATTCTTCAACTCAAACAATTATAAGAAATTAATAGGTTAATATCGGTAAAACTTGCTAACAGGTTATGTTTGTCATACAATCTATAAGAGAATTAGCTTTTAAGGAGAAATTATGAACGAGCTGTTAAAAAAATCTGCCACAGAGCAAAGCAAAGCATTAAAGAATAAAGAAATTTCGGCTGTAGAATTAACAAATGCAGCTTTTGAAAGAATAAATAAACTTGAAGATAAGATTGGTGCATTTAATTCACTAACAAAAGACACCGCAATTGAAACTGCAAAAAAAGTAGATGAAAAAATTGCAAAAGGGGAAGAATTACCACTTTTAGCAGGTATCCCACTTGCACTAAAAGATAATATGAATCTTGTTGGTTCAAGAACAACCGCTTCCAGCAAAATATTGGAAAATTTTGTTTCTCCATTCAATGCCACTGTTACAGAAAAATTATTAGGAAACCTTGTTCCAATCGTTGGAAAAGCAAATTTAGACGAATTTGCAATGGGTTCTTCAAATGAAAATTCAGCATTCAATAAAGTTCATAATCCTTGGGATTTAAATAAAGTTCCGGGAGGTTCATCCGGCGGTTCTGCAGCAAGTGTTTCTTCTTGTGAAGCAACTTTAGCACTTGGCTCTGATACAGGCGGTTCAATCAGACTTCCTGCAAGTTTTTGCGGTATTGTCGGTATGAAGCCGACATACGGCAGAGTTTCTCGTTACGGATTAATTGCATTTGCATCATCTCTTGACCAAATCGGACCATTTGCAAGAACTGTTGAAGATGCAGCTAATTTATTAGAAGTAATCTCAGGTCATGACCCTAAAGATTCAACTTCACTTAACCTGCCTGTAGAACATTTTGCAGCAAATCTAAACGACGATATCAAAGGCAAAAAAGTCGGCGTTATCAAAGAATTAATGAGCGAAGGCTTAATGCCTGAAGTTCAACAAGCACTTCAAAATGCAATAGAAACATACAAAAAGTTAGGTTGTGAGATTGTAGAAATTTCATTGTCAAAATTAAAATATTCAATCGGAATATATTACATTTTAGCAACAGCAGAATGTTCATCAAACTTGGCAAGATTTGACGGGGTTAAATACGGATACAGAACCAAAAACCCAGCAAATCTTATGGAAATGTACACAAAAACAAGAGCTGAAGGTTTTGGTCCTGAAGTTAAACGCCGTATAATGCTTGGTACATATGCACTATCATCAGGTTATTACGATGCATATTACAAAAAAGCTCAACAAATGAGAGCTCTTGTAACAGAAGAATTCAAAGAAGCATTCAAACAGGTTGATGTACTAATTTCACCAACTTGCCCGAATACTGCATTTGAACTTGGCGCAAAATCAGCAGATCCTCTTGCAATGTACTTAACTGATATTGCAACAATCAGCTGTAATTTAGCCGGTCTTCCTGGTATAAGCGTCCCTGCGGGATTTGATAATACCGGAATGCCAATTGGATTACAAATACTTGCTCCACAACTTCAAGAGGCTAAATTGTTCAATTTCGCCCATAAATTTGAACAAGCTAACGACTTCTACAAAAAATTAGCAAATATATAATAAAAAACATATAATAAAAATCCCTTTACTTTTATAAGTAAGGGGATTTTTATTTAAATCTGAAACCTATTTTCTTAAATATGTTTTTGCCAAATCAGAATTATTATTCACAAAATCTTGTGCAAAATTCGTAAAACAAGCATCCAGCATTTTAGTAGGATTTTGAATAATTTCTTCAGGAGAATATTGACTTACACATCCAAAAGTTTTATTCTCAAGTTCTGTCTGATTAAAATTCGCCTTAGATTTCTCTACAAAAACACTGACTGATGCCGGGTTGAAACCTTGTTGCAACAGACTTTGAGCCATTGAATCATACATTGAGGCATAAAAATTATCATAAAAAGCTCTTTTCATTTCATACGTCCAAGTCGTTGCAAACACACAATTCCCAACCATTAAAAAAGCCAAAAGCAATAATATTTTCTTTTTCATAAAATCTCCAAATCTATAAACTACCTGCAAAAGCCTTGCTTACAGAAATAACTAAAATATTAATAAATATAAGTATTCCAAGTATAATTAAAATATTTTTCATAATAATTTCCAAGCTGTAATAGCATTCTAACTTACAAAAATGCTTTTTCCATCCTCTTTTTAATTGATATCCGTACTGTTTATAGAGCAATTAAAGAGCCGTTCAACCATATTGGTTGAACGGCTCTACATTTTTCATAAATTACTGTTCAAATTAGAACATCAAACCAGCTTCTCTAGCAGCATCAGCTAATGCTGCAACTCTACCATGGTATAAGAAACCGCCACGGTCAAATACAACACATTCAACGCCAGCTTTTTTAGCTTTGTTAGCAATCGCTTCACCAACGACTTTAGCAGCTTCAATGTTGCCACCGTGAGCTAATTTTTCTTTTAGTTCTTTGTCATTTGAAGAAGCAGACGCTAATGTTACATGATTTTCGTCATCAATTAACTGAGCGTAAATATGTTTTGTACTTCTATATACAGCTAATCTTGGGAATTCAGCAGTACCAGCTAATTTCACTCTGATTGATCTGTGTCTTTTTTGAACAATTGGTTTTCTTGCTTGTTGTTTAATCATTTTATTTTCCTTTCATATAACCCAAACCTTCTTGAAAAACCACTTCAAGGGTTTATTCGGGCTTTTATTCTACGTTTTACCGCTTTATTTAACCGAGCTCACATCGGCTTACGCTTGCCCCGCCTGTCAAATCAAAGATTTGTCCGTTCACTTCACTATCGTTTCGCTCACTACGGCGGTTATATTATGTTCGCTCCTGCCAGTCTTGCTCACCGCAAGCCAGCTCTGAGCTCACATCGGCTTACGCATTATTTTTTACCGGCTTTACCAGCTTTACGTCTGATGTATTCGCCTTCGTATTTAACACCTTTTCCTTTGTAAACTTCAGGTGGACGTTTAGATCTGATTAATGCAGCGATATCGCCTACCATTTGTTTGTTAGAACCTTTAACAGTGATTTCTGTATTTTTTTCTACAGTAATTGTAATACCTGCAGGCGGAACAATATCAACAGGGTGAGAATAACCTAAAGCCATATTCAAAGTTGAACCTTGCATTTGTGCTCTGTAACCTACACCGTTGATTAACAATTTCTTAGTAAAGCCATCTTTAACACCTGTTACAGCATTTGCAACAAGAGTTCTTGATAAACCGTACAAAGCATCTGTTTCACGAGATGTTCCCACTTTTGACAATACAACGTGATTGTCTTCAATTTTAACTGCAATTTCAGGACGAACATTAACAACTTCTGTACCTAAAGGTCCTTTAGCTGTAACAACTTGTCCTTCAATTTTAACCTCAACACCTTGAGGAATTTCTATCGGTTTTTTACCAATTCTTGACATTTTAATTTCTCCTTGTGGTATATTACTTACTAATTTTGGGCGTTTCTACCAATTGAACCCAAACTTACAGTCAAGGACTAGCCTTAACTTTGTCTAGCTTTGGACACTATGTGCCACGACGCTATAATCAAAATCGATTAATAAACGTAGCAAAGAACTTCGCCGCCTACGTTTTCTTTTCTTGCTTTTCTATCTGTTAATAATCCTTTTGGAGTTGAAACGATAGCTACACCCATACCACCTAAAACTTTTTGTAAGTTTTTAGATTTTGAGTAGTGTCTCAAACCTGGTTTTGAAATTCTTTCTAATTTTGTGATAACCGGTTTGCCATTTGCTTCGTATTTCAAAGTAATTGAAATAACTTTGAATTTTCCGGCTTCTTTCACTTCATAATCAGCAATGAATCCTTCTTCTTTTAAAAGTCTTGCTAATTCAACTTTCAATTTAGAAGCAGGTACATCTACTGTTGGGTGTGAAACCATGTTAGCATTTCTGATTCTTGTTAGCATATCTGCTATAGGATCTGTGTTCATAATATATTCCTTTTTTTTATAAGTACTCGCCACTTATCGGATTAAGGTTGCCTAACTTATGTAGGCTTATTCCGACAGTCTGACAAGTTGAATTTACCATGAACAATAATAAATTTCAAATTAATTGTTACAAAATATTTATTTGTATTATATAATCTTGTCATGGACGAGTATAAAAAATATATTGATGAAGGAATTTTCAATATCCGCAGCGGCGAATTTGAAAAAGCTATTGAAAACATATCAAAATCAATCAAACTTAATAACAATTGGGAAATTTCTTACTTTTACAGAGCTGTAGCACATCAAGCTTTGGAAAATTTTGATGAAGCTATGCTTGATTATACAAAGGCATTGCAAATTAATCCCAAAATGACTGATGCATATTATAACAAAGCAAAAATTGCCTTATCCAGAAAAGATATTGAAAATCCCGATGTAAAAAAAGCAATTGCCGATTTAGAAAAAGCATTGGAGTTAGATGAAAAATTTGTTGATGCGCTTTTTGCAATGGCAGCAGCTTATAAAAAGCTTGAAGATTACCATAAATCTCTTGAATATCTTGAAAAGCTGTTACAAATTGAGCCTAACGCAATCCATGCAAAAGCATTAAAAAAACTTATCCTGCAAAAATATATAATTTAAATTCGTATTTTTATAAAGCTTCATAATATTCAGACTTATAAGCATCTAAAGAATTTAAAAGAACTGAAGCTTCTAGATTTCCGCCATAACGTTCTCCTGCACAAGCGGTTATATCTACTGAATACGCACCAAGCTCAATCGCTTTTAGGGTGTTATCTAATGCCAAATTTATATTGTTATGAGCATGAAAACTTAAATTTTTATATCCAAGCATTTTCAATTTATTAAAATAATTCTCAACATCCTCCGGAGAAAGCTTTCCATAGCTATCCGCAAAATACAGGCTTTCAATAATATCTTTTTTCTGCCAGCTCATAAGTGTCATATAACCAATTTCATCGACATTTGATACATCCATAAGCTGAACAAAAACTCTATATCCTTTTTCCGATAAATTTTCCGCAAGCATAAGAGCTTTAGGAATTTCATTCGGCTTTCCCGCAACCCTTACAAAATCAACATAATCATCAAATGCTCCCGAAAAAGCCTCCAAATCACAACGACTTGTATCTGTCATTATACCGATTTTGACATCGCCACGGACTTTATAAAACTTTTTCAACAGTTCGGGTGTACAATTATAAAACCGCCCTTTTCCAACATTATCCAAGGCGTTTCTATACCCGATTTCACAATACTCAATTCCGGATTTATTTTGGCATTCCAAAAGCTTTAATACAAATTCATCCGAAAATTCCCAATTTGTATCATGTCCGCCATCACGTATTGTACAATCCAGTATCTTAACCATAATTAAATTTTATCATAAGAATAGTTATTTTGAATTTAATTATATAACCGAGTAGGATAATTTATTTTAAATTATTCGGAATTAACATGTTTTTAGACTTAGAGAGGAGTTTTTAATTATGGCTAACAATATTTTCCAATCAGAAATTATAACAATGAAAAATTTAAATAACTTGTTTATTGAAATGACAGCAAAAAGTTGTAATCAGCATTGCAAACACTGTTATATTGATTTCCCAAAATATAAAAAATGTACAGATTATATCAGCATTGATATAATAAAACAAGCTTTAAACGACACTACTCAAGAAGATATTGAATGTATTTATCTCACAGGTGCAGAACCAATGACCCATCCTGATTTCAACGCAATATTAAGACTCTGTCTGAAAAGAACAAATGTATGTATCTGCACAAACGGCTCTTTTATAAACGAAAAAAAAGCAAGATTTTTGAAAAAAGTTGAAGAAGAATCAAATAATGAACTCATTTTCAATCTTAGCATAGACCACTATGATGAAATTCAAAATGATAATATTAGATACCGTGGAGCATTCAGGCAAGCGCTTTTTGCAATTAAGCACCTTGTAAAATACAACTTTAACCCAATTATAACAGTAACAAACTTTTATAATCTTGAGTTAAATGACATCTACCACAATTTTCAAATTATATTCAATAAAAATAATTTAGATTTAAATACTACTAATATACAAGTAAATCCATACCACGATAAAAATACCCAATTTGAAGATAAAATTCCGCCGACTCAGGAAAAATTGGATTGTGAATATAGCAGAACATTAACTTCATCCGGTATATATACATGCCCATTTTTGGCGAATGATTACAGAGGCAGATGCGGAAGTTCTTTTGCTGATTATAGTAAAAGAAGCTCGATTGAAACGAGCTTCTGTAATACTTGTATAAAATCTGAAAAACAATTATTTTCTATTGATTTTTCAAAATTCATCTAACTATTTTTTAGCGTATAATTTAACTTTGAAATTGATAAGAAGAACTTTTTTGTTTTTCTTATAAGGTACAATTTCAGCAGATTGAATATCTAAGAAATGTTTATGTTTATACATTTCTTTAAGGAAATTATCATAATCTGAGTAGTTTGTAACCATTTCCATAGTCAATCTTGCAACGTTATATTTTTCACCTGCGCCTTGTACAAATGCGTCATCTTTAGGATCATAATCATATTTGATTGAACGAACTTTAATCTTATTTGCTCTAACTAGTTGTAAAATTTCAGCAAATTCACCTGCAATAACAGCTTCTGTATCCATACCTGATTCAATAGGTTTGTAGAACGGTTTTTGAGCAGTTGCACTATCTTTTTCTTTTGCAGCTTCTTCTTGTTCTTTTCTTTTATATTCATTCAATTTAGCTTGTTTTTCTTGAATAGATTGCTCTTTCATTTCAATCTCAGCTTTTGTTCCATTCAGCGAATTGATTACCTCAGAAACCTGACCGCCGCCCCATACTAAACCTGCTATCGTTAAAAAGATTAACATAATCGGGACTAAAAACTGTTTTAATTTTTCACTATCCATAATATATATTTTCCTTAAAATAATTATGTACTAACTTTTAAAATTAATTTTCAGATGCTTGTTGCTCTGAGTTATTTTCTTGCTGAGAATCAGAAGAATTTTCATCTTTTTTCTCTGCATTTTTTCCTGTAAGTCTATCCATAAAGGATTGTAATTGTTCTTTATCCATATTTGTAATTTCAAATATGTAAGGTGCATCATCAACTGTTGAAGCAGTAGATGTAATCACTTTATCCAAAGAACCTGATTTTAAATCCAACTTGCTCAAACGCAACTTAGATTCAACCAAAGAATCTTTCAAATTCTTGAAGAATACATATACATCTTCAACAGAATCTGCACATCCTTTAATATTTATCATGCCGTTATCACCTGTCATGAAATATGTCAGGTATAAATCTTTAGGAATAGATTCACCTAAAGCTGCATATGCCATAATTTTAACTCTGTTATTTTTAAGAACTTTTTCAATCTCTGCAACAGGATCAAATCCGGTATCTCCGCCTTTTGACTCATATGCTTTAATTTCTGTATCCAATTGAGTAATTTGCTCATCCATTTCCATGCTTTTTTGAGTTGCTTGGTTTAATTGATTATTAAATGCAAAATAAGCCAATCCGACAGGACCGAGAATCAATGCCGCTAAAACAACCATAATTATTGAAGCCTTGGTCGGAGTAAGTTCAAATGAACCAATTTGAATAACAGCTTCTTCTACAACTTTCTTTCCTCCGCCTTCAGCAATAAAGTTAACATCAACAGGCAGAAGACCTGCAGGAACAATTGAACCAATCATATGAAGCGAAACTTTAATTTGGTCATCCGATAAGATATTTAAACTCAATTCAGCCAACGGTTCTTTTTTAAATTGGTTATCTTCAACAAATAATGTAGTTCCGCCAAACTGTAAGCGAGAAGCCATAATTTCAGCAGAAACCAAATCAGTTTCAGACAATACAATCAAAGAGCTCGAAGGTGTACTCATCAATGCAATTTGAGCAGCATTTTCGATTGCAGAATAAATTTCTTCACCTTCATAAGACTTGATAGGAAGCGGTTCTTCATAGTATTCAAGAATACGTTTTCCTTGCATACCGATAAGTTGAAAACCACTATTGTTAATTATCATTAAGCTCCAAGATACACCATCTTGCATTTGCTCTGCGGCAATACCTGTATATGCTAAAGCTTTTAAGTCTGCGAATAATGAACATTCAACACTAACAAGTGTTGCGCCCATGCCTGTTAGAATTTCTTTAATTTGGTCAATAGCTTCTTTTTGAACAGCTGTATAGAATACATTTCTTGAATCAGAATTTGTTGAAGCTAAAGCATCAAACCAAAACGGCATTGGTTCTTTTCTTTTAAAAATATATGTTTGTTCAAGTTCACCCAAAACAATATTTGTAATGGCACTATCATCCAATAAAAGAGGCAAACCTTCTTTTGTTCCATACCATACCGTAGGTATACTTAAGTGAATTTTAGCCTTTGCAGGATTCACATTTCTTGCTTTAAATAATGATTCTAAAGCTGCTTTAAATTCATTATAATCAGCAATTTCTCTTTGTGCTTCATTATATGCCAAATCTGATTGAGCATATGCCTTGATATTGTTATGGGAATCCATAACAATCATTTCTAAACCACATGAAGGTGAAACGGTAATATATACGTCATTTCCTCCACCACCAAATAAACTGTTTAACATATCTTCCTTTTTTTACTCTTCTTACTATTATCTTATTTTTATTATACAATATATTTTGTAAATAAGAAAATCTTAACATAAATTTACACCATATGGAGGATTACAATTTATATATGAATAAATTAGTCGAGAGTATAAATAAATTAAAAAAAGAGAAAAAGGCTATAATACTGGCTCATTGCTATCAACCGGTAGAAATTGATTTGGTTGCGGATTATGTCGGCGACTCACTTTATTTAAGTCAAGTTGCCGCAAAAACTGATGCAGATATTATAATTTTTGCCGGAGTATACTTCATGGCACAAACTGCAAAAATTTTATCTCCGAACAAAAAAGTTCTGCTACCTCAAATTGAAGCAGGCTGTAGAATGGCTGACATGATAAATTACAAACAGCTGATTGAGTTTAAATCAAAATATCCGAAAATTCCAACCGTATGTTATGTAAACTCAACAGCAGAAGTCAAATCAGAATGCGATATGTGCTGTACAAGTTCCAATGCGGTAAAAGTTATCAAAAGCATGAACGCTGATAAAATATTATTCCTCCCTGATACATACTTAGGGAAATGGGTTGAAAAACAACTTGGAAATATTGAAATTATAACATATCCCGGATTTTGCCCAACTCATTTGCAAATAAGACCAACTGATATTGAACAGGTTAAAAAACAACACCCAGATGCACTTGTTTTAGCACATCCTGAATGTCATATGTCCGTATCTGATATGGCAGATTATGTCGGCAGTACCACAGGAATTATGAATTATGCAAAAAACAGTACAAATAAGTCATTCATAATTGCAACAGAACAAGGTGTTATTGACAGACTTAACAGAGATTTTCCAAACAAAGAATTTATCCCTGTAAAAAATAATATTGTATGCCCAAATATGAAAATGACATCACTGGAAGATATTCTAAACGTATTAGAAAATGAGAATAATGAAATCTTTGTAGATGAAAATATTGCAAGCAAAGCAATTACATGTATAAACAGAATGCTGGAGGCATCAATTTAATTATGGAAAATTCAGAAATAATTTTTGGCAAAAACTCGGTAATGGAAGCCCTTATTGCAGGCAATCGTGAAATCAATAAAATTCTTATATCAAAAAATATTCACAGCGACGTAAAAATTAATAAAATAAAAGAGCTTGCTCAAGAAAAAGGAATTATTTTCCAATTTGTTGCCAAAGAGAAGTTCCAGCCATATGCAGAATTTAACCATCAGGGAATTATTGCACAAATTTCCCCTGTAAAATACATGGATTTAGATGAGTTTTTAGAAAGTAAAAATCATACAAATTCATCTTTGGTAATACTTGATGGTGTTGAAGATTCACACAATCTCGGAGCAATAATAAGAACCTGTGTTTGTGCAGGTGTAAGCGGAATTATTATACCTTCCAGACGTAATGTTCAAGTAAATTCTACAGTTGAAAAAACCAGTGCCGGCGCAATAAATCATATTCCTATTATAAAAGTAAATAGCCTGATTAACGCCGTACAAAGGCTAAAAGATAACAACTGGTGGATAATTGCATCAGATGCATCCGCAAAAGATAATTATTATAATGTAAATTATAATGATATGAACTTTGCAATAATTATGGGGGCAGAACATGCCGGAGTTTCGAAATCATTACTGAAAGCTTCTGATTTCGTTGTTAAAATACCTATGCAAAATAATTTTAACTCCCTTAATGTTTCAAATGCACTAAGTGCAATTATTTTTGAAACCCTGAGACAAAAACTCACAAATAAATAATACAATCAGATGACCTCTATTTTATTTCTCTGTTATATCATAATTACTAGAATTGGAGCATACTGTGAAAAAAGAATTTGAAAAATTTGGTATACTAACAGACGATATTTCTGATGAAAATATTGATTTCAAAAAATTACAAGAACTTGAAGCTAATGATTCTGAAGATGAAGACGGAGAAGATGTCTTAAAATCTGTTGAAGACCCGAAGGTACAAGAAAGCCTGCTATCAGTAAATTCTGATGACAGCGTAAAAATATATTTAAGGCAAATCGGTAAAATTCCTCTTTTATCTCAAGAGGAAGAATTTGAATTATCTAAAAGAATACAAGAAAGCCATGACGAATTTGCAAAAGATGTTTTAGTTAATGCAAACCTAAGACTTGTTGTAAGTATAGCAAAAAAATATATCGGACGAGGATTATCTTTCTTAGATTTAATTCAAGAAGGAAATGTCGGACTTATTAAAGCTGCAGGCAGATTTGATTACAAAAAAGGCTATAAATTTTCAACATATGCAACATGGTGGATTCAACAATCTATAACACGTGCAATCGCAGATAAAGCACGTATTATAAGACTTCCTATTCATATGATTGATTCAATAGGAAAAATCCGCAGAGCTACAATTGATTTGACTACAGAGCTTGGACACCCGCCGACAAAGCAAGAAATTGCATACCGTATGGGACTTCCTGTTTCAAAATTAACTGCAATTATTAAATCAGCACAATCAACTGTCAGCATGGATACTCCGGCAACTTCAGATGAAGATTCATCAAAAATTGCAGATTTTATTGTCGACAATTCTACAATAACACCTGATGGTAAAGTTACACACGACAATCTTTTAGAAGATATAAGACAAATTTTAAATCAACTAAGTCAAAAAGAACGTGATGTACTAATTCTTCGCTATGGATTGGATAACAACGGAGTGAAGAAAACACTTGATGAAATCGGTTCACAATACGGTGTTTCAAGAGAACGAATTCGCCAAATTGAAAACAGAGCAATATCTAAGCTTAAAAAGCTATGCAAAAATGAAAAACTACATGATGGTTTGACAAACTACTTCGGAAGTTAGTTCATATAGTATTAAAACAGCCAAAGTTAAATATATCTAACTAACTTACAATATCATCTGGAGTTATTTCTTGATGTCTGCATGTTAAGTCTGCCCTTTTTGATGACCCAAAAAGTTTACAAAGAGCAGGTCTGTCTTCATAAATATTACACCTGTTAGTTAATGTCAAAAACGGACATTTGTTTTTGTAAGGATTAAGGTCAGTAAATGGCAAAACATTTCTTCCGCCAAATTTTTTATTAAATCCCATAGGTTTTGTTGCGATTATTGGATTAACAACCTTATCAGCAAATTTTCTTAATATATCTCTTGGAATAGGAACATGGTAACAGCAATTTGCCTTACATTTCTCAACATTGCAAATTCGACCTTGAAAATTTATCACATTTGATTGGCTTCTGTTTTGTCTGCCAGCTGTACTATATGAAAATTGGGGTTGGGCTAAAGATATATTTCTAATCATGATTTCTCCTGTTTTTATTATTAATACAACACAAAAAAAATTTTGCTATGTTCAAAAACAAAAAATTGGGTTCGATATTATTATCGAACCCAATCTAAGATTTTACATATAAGCTTATGCAGCTTTTTCTACTTTTTTAGTTTTTCCTTCTTCCCAGAAATCAACAAGCATGCTGCAGAAGAATATACTTGAATATACCCCGACCACAACACCGAGCATCATCGCTAAAACAAAGTCTTTTGTTGTTACACCGCCGAAGAAATATAATGCAGCCAATGTTATAAACACTGTTAATGAAGTATTTATACTTCTTGCAAGTGTTTGGTTAACTGAAGCATCTACAATTTCTCCAAATGACATTTTCTTACCGTAATATCTCAAGTTTTCTCTAATTCTGTCAAAAGTTACTATTGTATCATTGATTGAGAAACCAATAATTGTTAATATCGCTGTTAAGAACAAGCCGTCAACTTGAACATCACAGAAAATTCCAAGAAGTGAAAATACCCCTGTTACAAATAATACGTCATGTACTAATCCTAATATTGCAGCCAAGGCATAGTCAAACTTAAATCTGAATGAAATATAAATAATCATCCCTATAATCGCAAGTGCTAATGCAATTAAAGACATTTTAAATAATTCTTTACCTAATGTTGCACCGACTGAACTTACTTGAATTAAGTCAGCATCTTTATATTCACCCTGAATAACATTTGTAATTTGAGTTGTTTCATCAGAACCTTCTTCAATAAATTTTGTTCTGATAGAAATAATTGACTTGATATTTTTGTTTTCCTCAGTCGGATTTACTGTCAAAATCTGAATGTAAGGATTTTGAATACCAATTTTATCTAAGTCTTCTCTGGTTTTTGAAACAGCATCATTATTAACTGTTTCTTTTACGCCGTATTGCAATATCGTACCACCGGTATAATCAATACCAACTTTAACCGGAGAATGTGTAGGATATGTTATCATAGAATAAACCATTGCAACAATTCCCGGAATTAACAATAATGCGGATAAACACATCCATAATATTCTATATTTTACAACATGCACTGTTTTATTAAAATTAAACATTTTATCTTACCTCATATTTTCTAATCTAAAACACCAAAGCGTGCTTTTTCACGTTTAGTTTCCGTTACTTCAAATCCCTTACCGATTTCGGCCTTAGAAAGTCCGAACAGTGCAGGGTATTTCAATTCACCAGTACCAAAAATTAAGTGCATAAAGTTTTTAGTTACGGTAATTGCAGTAAACATAGAAACAATTACACCTAATGCAAGTGTTAAAGCAAAACCTTTAACAACACTTGTACCTAAGAAATACAAAATAACACATGCTAAAACAGTTGTCATATTTGAATCGAAAATACTTGTGAAAGCTCTGTCAAAACCTGAATTTATTGCTGTAAATAAATTTCTGCCGGCTCTTAATTCTTCCTTAGTTCTTTCGAAAATCAATATATTAGCATCAACCGCCATACCGACAGACAGGATGAAACCTGCAATACCTGCAAGAGTCAACGTTACAGGAATAGCTTTGAATAAAGCAAATAGAATTAAAGCATAAATTACTAATGCAATATCAGCAATAAAGCCAGGAAGTCTGTATACAAAAACCATAAATATCATTACAAGTCCGATACCAAGAATACCTGCGAATTTAGATTTTTCAATACTGTCAGCACCTAAAGTAGGTCCGACTGTGTTTTCCTGAATAATTTCAGACGGAACAGGTAATGCTCCGGCATTTAATAAATTAACCATTCTATCAGCTTCTTCGTATTGGAAACCTGACGAACCTCCAGAAATCTCTGCTCTGCCACCAAAGATTGCTTCTCTGATTACCGGAGCTGAAATTTCTTCTCCATCAAAGAAGATTGCCATTTGCTGACCAACCAATTTTTGAGTTAATTCAGCAAATTTAGTAGCTCCACTTTGTTTAAATTCCAGTGAAACTGTCCATTGACCTGTCTGATCAGTACCAATAGAAGCCGATTTCAAATCTTCACCAGTTAAACCTGTAGATTCCCACATTAACATACCTCTTTCATCTCTTTGAGGTTGTTTATTAGCATCAAAAACAGGTTGTTTAAATTCTAATAATGCAGTTTTACCCAAGAAAGCTTCAGCCTCTTTCAAATCTGTAATATTAGGAATTTCGATTAAAAGTCTTTTTTCCCCAATTTGAGCAACACTTGTTTCTGATACCCCAAGCTTGTTAACTCGGTTTTCAATAGCAACTTTCAATTGACTCATAACAGATTGGTCTATTGAACGAACTGTATCAGTTGTCCTTGCTTCAAGCATAATTCTTGAACCACCGACTAAATCAAGTCCGAGTTTTGTAGGTTTTTTCCAGATTACGAATATACAACCTATCACAATTGCTACGATTACCCAAAACATAATCAGTTTGTTTTTCAATTTTCTACCCTCTTTTATCTTTAACTATGAATTATTTTCATTTATAATACTGCGAACATCGTAAAGTGAACTAGTTCTCTGCACCTAATTCTGATTTAACTTTATCAATAACTTTGAACAAAGTAACTCGTTCTTCATCCGTCAATTGTACCAACGGTTTTCTTACATATGAATCAATAATGCCTTTATATTCAAGTGCTGATTTTACAGGAACAGGATTTGGAGCTGTAAATAGAGCCTTAAACACAGGATAAAGCTTTTTATGCATATTTCTTGCAGCAAGCAAATCGCCTGATTTGAAGTTTCTAATCATAGATTTCAACTCATTACCGAAAACATGAGAAGCTACAGAAATTACACCGTGTGCACCTAAAGACAACATTGGTAAAGTCAAGCTGTCATCACCCGAATAAATCACAAAATCATCAGGGCAAAACATTTTCAATTCCGTAACCATATCCATATCAGCAAAACTTTGTTTTAAACCAACAATATTACTATATTTTTCTGCAAGATATGCTACTGTTTGAGGCTGCATATTAACCCCTGTTCTTGATGGAATATTATACATAATTATCGGTAAATCCACACTTTCCGCAATTGCAGAAAAATGTTCAATCATACCCTTTTGATTTGGTTTATTATAATACGGAACAACCGATAAAATTGCATCTACTTCTTCTTTTTGAGCAAACTTTGAATACTCAACAGCTGATTCTGTTGAATTTGAGCCTGCACCAAGAATAATCTTTGCTTTATTTGCAACAGCTCTTTTTACGGTATTAACTAATTCAATTTCTTCTTCATTAGTTAATGTTGGAGATTCCCCCGTAGTTCCTGCAACAAGCAAAGTATCACTGCCATTTTCAATCAAGTATTTTGCAAGAGACTCAACTCTGTCATAATCAATTTTACCTGATTTCTCCATAGGAGTAACCATTGCCGTAATAACTTCTCCGCAATCGTATCTTAGTGCCATATTTAATATCCTTCTTTATTTCCCTAATCTTATACAAATTCATTATATTACAAAAGTAATTATATTGCATAATTATTAAGATAATTAATTAAAACCAAAATTTAAATTATAGATTTTAACGCAAGAATTATTAAGATTAGTCCACCTGAAATCTCAAGATATTTTGAAGGTATTTTCCTTACAAAGTTTCCACAGCTAAAACCCGCAACCGACATAATAAATGAAGCAAACCCGATTATCCCGAAAGCAAGTAACAAATTTGTATGAGTAAGTTTTAATGTTGCACCCGACACCAATGCATCTATACTTGTGGCAACACCCATCCCAATTAGACATTTTAAATCAATACATTGAAGCTCATCTTCTTGCGGATTGAATGCTTCCACTATGAATTTAGCCCCAAGAACAAAAAATATTCCAAAAATTATCCACTTACTGTAAGGAACAAGCAAATTATATAAATAACTTGTCCCGACATATCCTATAATCGGCATTGCTCCTTGAAATAAACCCATAGTAACAGCTAACTTAAGAGCATTTTTTATCCTTTGATTTTTAAATATCAAACCTTGAGAAAAAGATACAACCAAACAATCAATTCCAAGTGCCACTGCTAATAATATTAAATCAACTAAACTCAATTTCTACCTCAAATAATCTTTTCCACGGATAAGAATATTCTACTTTAAATTCTGTTCCGAAAACTTTTATTAACTTATCTTCAAACGGCTTCATTTTTTGATATAGTTCATCTTGCAAAGGAAAGGAAAGACTTTGACGGACATTTGCCTGATACGCCCAATCATCTAAAAATCTTGTTACCTGTAATTTTGAAAAACATTCATGCCTGTATTCATTTGCCAGAAATTTCATCTTTGCTCCGCAAATTAAACTTCCTAAAGTATTTGCAGAAGTATTCCATGCAGAATAGCCATAAAACTCATCCTCTTTAAACTTATTTTTAAAAAGTTCCTCAACAAAATTATTATCTGCACCATTAGCAAACCTGACATCAGCAATCAGGTATGGTTTTTGGGGGACTTTAAAAACGTCATTAAAGGGTTCTGTATCTACCCCCATAACAATCTCGCCTTGATTATTTTTAAAATTATTCACATAAAGAATAATATCTGCATCATCAAAATCGGAAACTGTACAGCCTGATAATTCAATTTGATTTAAAACAGATTTTTCGATAGAAATATCTTCATAATTTGATATTAATTCTTTACTGTTATCTTCTAAAAACACGGGACAAATTTTAACATTACCGGAAATTGCTCTTGCCAAAAGCGTCAACGGAATTTCATCTGCACCTGTTTTTGAAGTTCCGCCCAGACGTTCCAATTCTTGAGCTTCCTGTACATTTAACCCATACTGAGCACAATCATCTTTTGAGAAAATCAAAGTCTCAAATAAACCCTTTTTTTGAAGCTCCAAATATAACTTATTTATCTCA
Organism: uncultured Clostridium sp.; assembly: GCA_964620875.1. Taxonomy (GTDB): domain Bacteria; phylum Cyanobacteriota; class Vampirovibrionia; order Gastranaerophilales; family Gastranaerophilaceae; genus Zag111. Next base: position 6,569 of record CAZUKK010000008.1, on the reverse strand, counting down.
AAATTTCTTTTTCTTGTATTCAGCCAATCCGTTAAAACCTCTTGTAAAATCCCATCAGAGAGAATAACCTTACCCCCTGATTTGTGAAAATTATAAGAATATTCAAACAATTTTTTACCGTACAAATTCCAATATTCTTTTTCTTCTTCGTTATAATTATTATTTGAAATTCGCATTATACTTGAAAAAGCATAAACCTTACATTGTTTTTGCTTCAGAATACTTTCTAATTTCTGTACCCTGAACTTTATCTGCTCAAATGTTTCAGGACATCTTCTTGACGGAATTAATCCACCGTAAGTAAGCGTATCAAGCGACAATATAATTGCATCTAATTTTGGTAAATTTTCAAGCCAAATAAATAAATTTTCAATATCGGCAGTTTTTGTTAAATCCCCTAAAAATTTTCTGTCCGGAATAAAAAATTCCACACTTGAATCAACACCCGCAATCAATTTAGGAAGCGTATAACAAACTGGTCTGTTATCTATTGGCACAAATCCGATTTTCATAATTTATATTGTATGCTAAAATCAAATTTAGGCAACGGAGTTTACAAATGAACTGTAATAAAAATCCTGACAAAATTCGCGAAATGTTCAACGATATTTCAAAATATTATAACGAAATGAATAATTTCATATCATGCGGGACTCATTACATAATCAAATATTTAGCAGTAAAAAAACTTGACCTCCCGCCACGTACAAAAGTCCTTGATTTATGTTGCGGAACAGGAGATATTGTACAAATCATTTCTAAAATATATCCAAGATCAAAAGTCTTCGGACTTGATTTTTCTTCAGAAATGTTGAAACTTGCAAAAATCAAACATCCAAAAGGAATATATATTCTAGGTGATTGCACAAATTTACCGTTTCAAAAAGACGAATTTGATTGCATAACAATATGTTTTGGACTAAGAAATATTCAAAACAGACAAAAAGCCCTACAAGAAATTTATCGAGTTTTAATTAAAAACGGAAAATTTTTACACTTAGACTTTGGTATTCATAACAAAGCTTTCCAAATTTTTGAATATTCAGTCCCGATAATTGCAAAAATTTTTAAAACAAACACTGAACACTACAAATATTTAATAAATTCTGCAAAAGATTTTCCGCAACCGCAATCCTTGATTAAAGAATTTGAAAATCAAGGATTTAGACTGGTAAAAAAATATGACTATTTTTTCGGTGCAATTTCAGTACAAATTATGCAAAAAGTTTAAATTATTCGATATTTTCTGCCACCTGTAACATAATCTGACAACCCATTAAATGTTTCATTCAAAATATAATCAACAGCTTCTTGGGTATCATATGCAATATGCGGTGTAATTAAAACATTAGGATATTTTGACAATTCCTGAACAACCTCCGAAGTCTCCATACAGCTAAGCGAAGATTTATTTACATCAGGATTATTTTTGGACGGGCAAGCAACTACATCAAGTGCAACACCCTTAAACTTACCTTTTTTGACAAATTCTAACAATGCATTATTATCAACCAATTCACCACGTGCAACGTTGACAAAATAAGAACCTTCTTTCATAAGTTCAAATTCCCTTTTTGAAAACATATGATAATTCTCTTTCGTAAAAGGCAGATGCAAGGTTACAATATCAGAGGTTTTTAAAAGCTCCTCCAAGCTTGTATATTTTACATTATATTTATGTACAAGGTTTTCATTTTCTTTGATATCATAAGCAATAATATTCATATCAAATCCATGCGCAACCTTGCAAATACTTGAACCGATTTCACCAGTTCCAACAATCCCTATTGATAAGTCATTCAGATTTCTTCCTGTTAAATTTGTTTTACTCTTAATATTATTTTTTTCTTCAAAAACTGCCACATAAAGATTTCGCACAATCATCAAAATTAATCCAAAGGCAAACTGTACAACAGCAAGACTTCCATATGATGGAATATTTATAATAGCAATATTTTTCTTTATACAAGCATCTAATTCAATATGGTCATATCCCGTTGAACGAGTAGATACAACCCTTAAATTCTTAAATTTCGATACAACTTCATTCGTAACATTTGAGGATATAAAAACACTCACAATCATTGTATTTTCTAAATCATCTTCTGTCAGAGTTTGCAATGTATCTTCATTTAAACTTTCTTTGAAGAATTTTATATCATAATTTGCAAAATTATGCTCTTTAAAAAATTTCTCCTCAGACTCTCTATAATCAAAAAACAACATCCTACATGACATATTAATCTCCTTTTTGGCTAAATTATGAAGTCTAAATTAATAAAAAACCATTGTCGATAAGTATAAGTTCAAAAAAAATAAAAATACCCCGAATTTCCAATGTAAAAACCAAATAAAATATTTATCCTGATAAAGAAAGGAGTTATTCATGAAACACGAATTAATGGTTAGAGAACCTGAATTATATTTTGACAGCATTCACCAAGAATTAGATAATTTTTTACGAGATACATTTTTTACACATACCTTTGGACACCCGTTAAAGGTTATTAAAAACTCTATCCTAAGGCCTGCAGTTGAAGTTCTTCAATGCAAAGATAACTACAAAGTTAAAGTACAATTGCCGGGGATAAAAAAAGATAATATTGAGGTCGAACTTGATAACGATTTCATGACAATTTCAGCACAAACTCACGAAGAAAAAGAAGAACAACACGAAGAAGAAAATAATTTGAGATACCACACATCAGAATTTCGCTACGGAAAATATCAACGAACAATATCTTTTGACCAACCAATAAAATCCGAAGAAGCAAAAGCGGAATATAAAGACGGTATCTTAACAATAACAATTCCAAAACAAATCACTGAAACAAAACAACCAAAAAAACTCGAAATTAAAACAAAAGAGGAGTAAATATTATTACCAACCCTTGCCAAATTATCCACATCTTTCAGCAGAAAGTGGTAAATATGGCTACCAAACAACAATTACCGAAAATTTTATATTCTAAAAATCGAGTTATCCCCGGAGATTTTGGGGCATGCAAATTAAGCGATTTCAGAATATAAACGGTTGAAGAATCGGTCAGCATGATCCAATTCATACTCAAAGCGCAATATGTTATTAATTATTTGTTCAAAGCAAAAAAGGTAACTTTGCCAACTGAGTAAACAACCGAAAAAAAGAGCGGGCTATTAAATAGCCCGCTCTTTTAAATTTACATAGCTGAAAACTTCTTCGTATTAGGATTATATTTATATGTCCTTGTAACAGTTCCCGGATAATAAGCTCCACCCCCAGCTCTATATTCTTGTGAATCTGTAGTCAGTATAACATTATAAATCCCTGCCCCAGCGCCATTTGGGGTCGTACTATTAGATTTCACGTCAAAGGTATAAATTGAACCTGGTTGAAGCTTAACTATAGAACCATCATAACTATAGCACGAACTATCGTAATAGAATGTTGAACCAGAAGGACTGTATCCGCCAGGGAATCTGTTATTACAATGTGCAACCTTTACACTAATAACAGTGTTTGCATCAGCAGTATAGCTAACACTATATCTATCTGTTCTGGTTTTATCACCGTTAGACCATGTTGTACCTACCATAGTATGTTTCACAATAATTTTAATATCCGGTTCTGGAGGAGGCGGCACAGGGCATTGAGAATGTTTACCATTCTTGTAAGCCTCCAGATTACAACATATACCTGTATCAAACTTATCCTCATCATTCTTATAACTTGCACAGCACTGAGAAGAATGCATAGAATAATATGACGTATCCTTTAAACAACAAGCTTTTTTATAAGTAGTTGCACCTAAATCCGAATCAAAACATTCATCACATTCCGGATTAGAACTGTATGCCGGCAATGAACAACATCTGCCTTTAAGAGTAGATTCGAAATGTCGGACACAACAAGCTTCTAATAATTCGGTATCAGAACTTGGAATATTCTCACAAGGATCTTTCAAATTAATTTTAACCTGATTAGATTTAACATCAGCAAGGGTAGTATCTCTGGATTTATCACCCGCCATACCAATTTCAAATTCAATCAAATCTCTTCCGAAAACATTAGGACCTTTTTTTCCGTTCGTATCCATAATAACCTGAATATCGTGTTCATGAGTTTTAGGCGTAAGACATAAAGAAGCCCCCGATTTAAGGATAGCGCAATAACCTTTATAGGAAGGGGAGTAGACTTTTTTATCGCCATCGGCGTAGCTGTAGTATTTACTAGCAAAACAAGAAGATGCATTATCCTTATTGCAAGTTTTATTAATCTTAAGATAACTGTTCATAAAAGCTAAAGATGAGCTTGAATAGTCTTCAGGTTCGTTATATGAATACATACTTGTTCTATCAATACTTGTAGCCCCCGTCGTCAACAAATATTGTTTTAAAGCTTCTTCAATTTCATTTTTTGCACGATTTTCAGCAATACCAAGTGATCTTTCGTTAAAATGTGAAACTATAGATGGTATAACCAATACAGCAATTACACCGACAATACCCAAAGCAATTAATACTTCTGTCAACGTAAATGCTAATTTAAATAATCTATCCTTAATCATGTAATAAGTCTCCAAAATAATTTAAAATCATAACATACAATCTATGACATATATAATAATTTTAACCTATTGAGCCTTGTAAGTCAATTCTATATTATAATTCGGGATATATTTTAAATAAAAACTCGTCAAGATTTGCGCATGGTAACAGTTGTAAAAATATAAATCTTTTACAAAACTTAATCTATATTGAAATCATGCAAAACCATGTCAGTACATGGTTTTCTGAGACTCAAATATTCTAAAGCCATGATATACCATGGTTTTAGCCTGACAAAAACCCAAAAAGACCCGAAACACAAGCATAATAAGGGTATGTTACAAAACTTCATAACAACATGATTTGACCTTGAAAAAAAACTCTTATTTTCTATAATAAGAATATGAAGTCGGAAGTCATTGATATGACGGCTTTAGGGGAGTTAATATGATATCTTATGGATATCATACTTTACAGATAGGTAAGTGGAGATTTTAAATTGTTTAGAAGTAGGGATATGGGAAGGGCTGTTGCTGTTAGACGATGGACCACAACAGCGTTAGAATGTTATAAACGTGGCTGCAATTGCGAAGGTTGCTTCTATAGAGATTTCTTTAGCGGATCATCTCAAAAATGCCAAATGAAAGCATCCGTTTTAGAATTAGTTAGAGTTATCGGAACTCCGGATGTAGAATTACCACAATTCTTAGCAGATGAATAAGTTTTAGACTTTAAAAATTATTCAAACTGTGTTATACTGACAAAGCAGTAGTTTAAATTGGAGGTTGCAGATGCACATACATGTAAATGGAAGAAACATTGAAATTACAGAAGCTATCAAAGCATATGTAAAAGAAAAAATCGGAAAAGTAGCAACTCGCTATGACCAAATTCAAGGTATTGACGTAGTTTTATCTGTTATTAAAAATCCATCTGCAGAAGGAAAACATATAGCAGAAGTTACTTGCAAAACCAACAGCGGTTCAATCCGTTGCGAAGAAGCAGCTGAATCAATGTATGCAAGTATAGACTTGTTAGCTGATAAATTAGCTCGTCAAATTACAAAATTGAAAGACAAAAATATATCTTCAGACAAAGCTTCTATCCGTACAGATATCAAAGAAGAAGTTGAAATAGAAGAAGTCGAAGAAGTAAAAGCTATTGAAGATTAGTTTTTAATTTAAAATAAATCGATAATTAGACCGCCGTAAAATACGGCGGTTTTTATTTGATAATACAATTTAGATTAAAAAAGCGATACCTTTTGAGTATCGCTTTTCTTTTATTATAAATAAACAACCATTAGCTTATTTTAATTTGAGTATCAACCGATTAGAATGTACCTGCAGGTTTTTTCTGAGGTTGAGCACCCGGAATTGATTGCCAGTTTGCAGCCATGATTTTTTTGAATGATTTTAAAGCTGTATCTTCAAGTTCACCTAATTCTTCAGCTTCCATAATCAATTCTCTTAAAGGCATCAATGCTCTTTGGTCTCTAAGTACTCCTAAAGCTGCAGCTGCGCCAGCTCTGACTAATTCATTTTCAGAACGGTTTTTCATAACATCAATCAATGCAGGAACAGCTTTTGTATCATTTAGTTTGCCTAATGATGTTACTGCATAAATTCTTACGTTAACCCATTCGTCATACAACATATTGATAATCTTATCAACAGCTTTTTTGTTACCGATTTCACCTAAAGCTCTTGTTGCATCACATCTTACATTAACTTTTTCATGATCAAGTGATTCAATCAAAGCGTCAGTTGCAACATCACCAATTTCAATTAAGGCATCAGTTGCAGTGATACAAACTTGAGGGTTTTCATCGTTTAAAGATTCAACAAGCGGTTCTACTACGATTGCACCACCTAAACGACCTAACGCACGAGCTGCACGAACTCTAACGTCTACGTTACGGTCTTCACGTAATGATTCAATCAAATGAGTAGTTGCAGCGCTATCACCTAATTCGCCTAAAGCTCTTGCTGCATACAATCTTACTGAACCGTTTTTATCGTGTTTCAAAACGTCAATCAAAG
>CAZUKK010000007.1:0-88334 GCA_964620875.1 uncultured Clostridium sp. | reverse complement strand
GGCGGATACAATAATCGTCAAGGCGGATACAACCGTGATAACAGAGGCGGCGGATACAATAATCGTGGAGGTTTCCAACAAAGACGCCCTCAAAATAACAGATTTAATAACAATAGAAGACCAAATAACAGAAATAATGCACCAAAACAATTGCTGGTAAGCAGAGAACAACTTGAACAAATAGAATTGCTATACAAGTTGATGCTTCCTTTACCAAATCCTGATGCTCACGAAGTTATTGGTGAAAAAATCGGTTTAGAACCAAGAAAAGTATTCTTTGGTATTAACTTGGTAAGACAAAAAATGATGCTTCCTAAACTTCCGTTCCCTAAACGTAAGTTAGCAATCACTCCGGATCAATTAAATGCTATTAAAATGCTTTATGAACCGTTATTGCCATTACCTCCAATCGGTTGCCATAAAATAATTGCAGCCCAATTAAAAATGGATGAATGGAGAGTTCACGTAGGTATTGGTCTTGTTCGAGCTCAAATGGGTATGGAACGTTGGAATCAAGACAGAGCTGATGCTCCTGAAGAATTCAAAAATCAAAAGAAATCAGAAGAAGCTGAAAAAAAACCTGCTAAAGCTAAAAAAACTTCTAAAGTAAAAGAAGAACCTGAAGCGGCAGTAGAAGCAGAAGAAGCTCCTAAGAAAAAAAGAGGAAGAAAACCTAAAGCTTCTAGTGAAGATTCTGCGGAAGAATAGCTATGTCAAAGTTCATTTCAGTAGGAAAAATTCTTAACTTCCATGGTATTAAAGGGGAAGCTAAAGTTGGTTATTCAAAAAATCAGCTGGACTTTTTTCTGGCGCTTTCGTCTGTGTATTTGAAAAACGGTCAGGATTATACCGAACTTAAAATTCTTTCGGCAAAACCTCATAAAAACATTATCATCGTTAAATTTGACGGAATAAATTCAATAAATGAATTACTCCCGCATAAAGGAGCACTTTTATTTGTTGAAGAAACAGTCATTCGTGAAAACCTTGATGAAGACGAATTTTTGATAGATGAGCTTGTCGGATTAGATGTTTTAGATATAGAATCCGATAAAAAATTAGGTTTTGTAATAGGAGTTTCAAATAACGGTGCAAGTGATTTGATTTCAATAAAAACCAAATCAAAAAAGATATGTCTGATACCTTTTGTAAAAGCAATTGTTCCGGTAGTAGATATCCCAAATAAAAATATCAAAATTAATAATCTTGAAGGACTTTTAGAATGAAATTTGAGGTATTAACACTATTTCCGGAAGTTATTGAGTCTTACTGCAATACAAGCATAATGAAACGTGCAAAAAACAGCGGTATTATTGATATCAATGCAATAAATCCAAGAGATTTCACTTTAGACAAACACAACAAAGTTGATGATACCCCATACGGAGGCGGAGCAGGTATGGTTCTAATGCCACAACCGTTTGTAGATGCTTATGAAAGTATTCAAAAGAAAGAAAATTCTATTACCTTAATGCTTTCACCTCAAGGAAAACCTCTAAACGAATCTATTGTATTGGATTTAGCAAAATACGAACAAATTATAATGCTTTGCGGTCATTATGAGGGATTTGACGAAAGAATACGTGAAATAATAAAGCCAACTGAAATTTCAGTAGGAGATTTTGTTCTAACGGGCGGAGAGTTACCTGCACTTTGCGTAATAGATGCAGTCAGCAGAAAAATTGAAGGAACTCTGGGGAAAATAGAATCTGCAAATGAAGATAGCTTTTCTAACGGACTTTTGGAATATTCCCAATACACAAGACCTCGAGATTTCAGAGGTTATAAAGTTCCTGAGGTGCTTTTGAACGGAAACCACAAAGACATTAATGAATTCAGACTTAATCAACAGCTAGAACGAACAAAGCAAAAACGTCCTGATCTCTACGAAAAATATTTAAAGAACACTGATTAGATTATTTTTTCAAAACCCCACCGGGAACACCAAGTCCGAAGAAGTTTCTAACAAATTCAAATGCAGCATAAATACCTAAACCACCTGCACAAATTTTAGCAGCCTTACCTCTTGCCAGCAATGCTCCAAGCCCTAAACCAAAAGGTACGACATGCTCAACTAACATAGAGCTAAATCCTTTAATATAACCGATACCCATATTTAAAAATCTGCGCCATCCTTGATCTAATTGCATCTTGAACGCAGCATCTTTAATTCCTGATTGAAGTTTACTCATATTTGATGAGTAAAGTGTATTATTTAAATAATAGTCGGTAGCCGCAGCATCTTTTTCACTGGCATACAAATCCGCACGAACATTTCCAATATGATTTGCATCATACGCAACTGCACCAAGCCCAGTAACACCTGCGGCTCTTGCAATTAATTGACCTGTTTTACCTTTAAAAATTTTACCGACACTACCTAAAATTTTCATATATCACTTACCTTTATTTCAAATCATACTAAGAATTTTTTGACCCTTTTTTCTTCTCATTAGTAACATCTACTTCTTTTTCAACACGTTGTCCTGACATTTTCAACAAAATTCTGCTGGCATCAATTGCATCTTGACCAAAGAATTTATCTGATTTTTGCATATTTTTCAACAATTGAACAGTTAAAGCATCACCATTCGCGATACGAGTATCTAAAGCTGTTAAAGCCGTAAATCTTACAGAATCGGATGGGTCTTGAAGCATTTTGTTAATAAGAGCAATTAAAGCTTTATCATCAGACCTTGAATTATCTTCTTCTAATCTATCATAAACTTCTTTTGCAGCTGATAATCTTATATTTTTATCCTGACTGTTCAAGTAACTTTCAAGATTTTTAATATAATCATCTGTTAATAGAACAACTTTTCTTTTTTCAGTTTTTTTGCCTGAATTTTTATCTGCCTCAGCTGTTGCTTCATTTGAAGTCGGAGGAGTTGCCGGAGGAGTTGCAGCATCAGTTGGAGCTGCAGGAGCTTGACCTGTAGGACATGTCGGACAGCACGGAGGGTATGGATAATACCCCGGTGGATTTACTGCTGGATTAATAATTTGTATATTTACACCCGCTGTACTTGCAGGGATTTGAACTTGCCCCGGATTAGACTGAGGATAACCATAATAATTATACTGCGGATATGCATAATAATAGCCCTGTTGCTGAGGTTGCTGAGCCTGAGTTGGTTGAGGCTGAGTTGATTGATTAGGAACAGTTTGAGTACCTGCAACCGGCGAACTCACACAGTTATAAGTACTATTGTACTGTGGCTGTGTTTGATTTAGTGTCTGATTATTTTGCCCCGAAACTTGCATAATACAAATTTATCCTATTTTCTACCTATTAATATAAAGTTATATTTTTAAGAAAATTTGCGTTTTTATGAACTTTTATTAACATTTTATGGGAAAAATAGTATAAATATATTTAACTATGCACAAATCGATAAAACAAAAGACCGGCGACTAACCGGTCCTTTATGTTATACTAATGCTAACTTATCAAGTTTAACTCTATAAAAATCAACATTTATATTCAAATTAATACCTATTTGCAATAATGTCTTGATAAACTTAATATCTTTTTCTTTCCTTGTATTTAAATTATTTTCTATAATATCACCAATTCTATGATAAATTTTATTATAGTAAATATTTTGAGATTCTGAAATATCAATTTGCAACTCAAGTTTTTCAATAATTTCAAACATCTCTACAATTGCTTCTGCTTGCTGAATTTCAAAACTCTTTGTCAATCTGTTTAAATTTGTATTTATTCTTTTAGCAAAATTCTTGTTAGATGGTGTTTTATCAATGTTTATATTCATTTTTCTTGCTTCAAAATTGATATCCATTATTTCTTGAATAATATTTTTTTCTACAAAGCCATCACTATTTGCCAATAAATCATTATAACGCTGACTTAAAGCATATTCTGCAGAAATTTTAAATTCATTAGGTATTTCAAGACCAAGATTTTGCATATGATAAATAGAACCCTTACCTTGGTCATACATTCCCTTATATGTGTCGGCAAACCTTTCCAATTGATCTTTCAACAATATTTGAAGAATTTTCTTTCTTTCTTCAATAAAAATATCTTTCAATGTAAAATATTCTTTACCGAATTTTTCATCCAAAATTCTGATTATTTCTGTCAACGGATTAAGCATAAACACTTTTACAAGTTGTTTTTTCAAATCTTGATATTCTTCATTATTCGAATATTCTTTAATTGCACAATGAAAATCTCCGCCGGTATATTGCATCAGCGCAAATACAAGGTTAGATTTTTGCAAAGTAACTTTTGATGTTACTTCAATATTACCGATAATAAAATTAGCATTACCCTTTGCAGCTTTTTGATAATCATTGCATTTCACACTATAGCAATAAACATCTTCCTCATCTTCAAAATCCTGATAAAGGGATGATATTGCCCACAAACAAGCAATTTGTTTTGAAGTAACAACAGACGGTTTTACAAATTTTTCATATATATCTTTTCCTGAACCATGTTCAGACAAATTACTTTTAGCCTGTTCCAAAATACTCAAGAATTTAGCTTCTAAATCAACTTTAGAAAAATTAGAAGCCAATTGCATTGCTCTGGCAGCATATTTCATAATTTGAACGGTTTCAATACCGGAAATTTCAGAGAAGAACCAACCGCAGCTTGTATACATAAGCATTGCTTGTCGCTGGATTTCTAATAATTCCATCCCGCTTACTTTTTGTTCATATGTTAAATCCGATTTAAAATGCTGTTTTTGAAAATTTTTAATGTTTGAAAAACTTCTGTCTAACACAACATCAATATATAAGTTCCTTACTTCCCAAACATCTTTATTATAGTACTTAGCACCTTCTTTTTCAAAAATTTTAGCAAGCTCATCTCTTAAATAATCTAAAGCATCTCTCAACGGAGTACGCCATTTTTGATTCCATCCCGGATGTCCGCCTGTCGAGCATCCGCAATCTTCTTTCCATCTGCCCACACCATGGAAACAACTCCACGAAGAAGCCTGTTTTATATCAGCTTCATAATCACTCTTATAATTATCCAGATATTCAGCATAATTGGTGATTTTGAAACCTTCATCTTCAGCTTTAATTTTAAGAACATAAGATAAAGCCATATCCCCAAATTTTGTATGATGACCATAACTTTCACCATCAGTGGCGATATTTATAAGCTGAGGATAATCACGGAATTCCGAAACACCTTCTTTTAAACGTTTAATAAATTTATTTCCATCTGTCAAAAGCTCATCAAACGCAACTGAACGAGAAATTGCACCATCATAGAAGAATAAATCTATAGTTTTTGAACTGTCAGACTTGATAGTATACTGATAAGAACGAGCAGGGTCAATATTTCCCCAGCTGACATCTTGCCATTCTTTGTCTGAATATTTTTTCATTTTCAAAGCCTGATAAGGAGATAAAACAGTAAATTTAATTCCATTATCAACAAGAACTCTTAAAGTTTCATCATCAACAGCAGTTTCTGCTAGCCATATACCCTCAGGTTTTCTGCCAAAACGATATTCAAAATCACGAATTCCCCATTTTACCTGAGTTTCTTTATCTCTGGTATTTGCAAGAGGCATAATCATATGATTATAAACCTGAGCCATAGCATTACCATGACCGTTATGTCGGGAAATACTTTCAATATCAGCCTTAATGATTCTTTCATAGGTTAACGGAGCATATTCTTCCAACCAAGAAAGTAAAGTCGGACCAAAGTTAAAACTCATATATTCATAGTTGTTTACGATATCCAAAATTCTATTTCTATTATCTACAATCCTTGAAACAGAATTTGGATTATAACACTCCCTACAGATTCGCTCATTCCAATCGTGAAAAGGCAATGCACTATCTTGCAATTCAATAGCCTCCAGCCAAGGATTTTCACGAGGCGGTTGATAGAAATGTCCATGTATTGTTAAAAATTTTTCAGTTTTAGTTTCTGCCATAATCTTATTCATACCCTTAGTTTAAAAAGTTCTCAACTATTTGCTTTCAGCCTTTTTTACTTTATTTATAACTTTAAAGTCATCAACATCCATCCAAGCATCTCCTAAAGCTGTAGAAAATACTCGTCCTGTAAATTCAACTTCATCACCGGCATCAAGATCAATATTTTTCTCTGCGACATCTTTTTTCAAAAAGATTTTCAATTCTGATAACGGAATATTATGATTTGTGATATCAGGTCTTTGAATCAAGAATGAAATATACTTATCAGAAGCTCTCAATGCAGGAGGATAATCCAAACCTAAAGTCGAAAACTTATCAAATTTTGCCTTAATTCTGATATTTCGTTTCAAATATCTGTATGGATTTGAAACAACTTCCAGAGCATTAACATCCTTGTACTGCATTTGCGGAACTGCAGGAGATGATACAACAGATTGCGGTTGAGCTTTCACCGCAATTCTTTCAGCTCCAACACCAATCACTGCAGATACTAATATTGCTAAAGTGATAACTTTTATTTTTTTCATTATAACCTCTTATTTAAACTAACTACTTATAATAAAAGTTTAGCACATAATTTAAATAAAGAAAACTATACAAAGCGATTATCTTAAAAATTTCATTACAAAAATATTTTGCATAAAATACGAAATTCTTTTGTTAAACTCTTGCCTTTTTATTTTTTGTCATGTATAATTTATGTGTAGTAAAGGGTTTATAGATTGAACATCTATATAGGCAGTTCTCCCTTTTAAAGAAAGAGATATACTCGCTGGATGAGTACAACAGAATTTAATTACAAGTTTATAAAAGAACATACAAACGCAGGCAGCTGGCGCAGAGGATATGAACTCTACCAGAAAGATATGGTGTTTGACAATTATCCTGAAAAAAACTTCTATATGGGAAAAGTTAAAGGTAATTTTCAAGCACATTATAATACTGACTTGATTTTTAAGAAAAATAAAGTCGAAGCTCGTTGTAATTGTCCGTTAAAAGATGAATGGTGCAAACACGCAGTTGCAGTTGCATTAAAAGCAATCAACGAACACGCTTACGAAGACTGGCTGGAAACAAAATTTGGTATGGAATTTGATTTCCCTGACGAAAATACCATTTTAACTGAAGAACCACAAGGAAGTTATATATTCCATTTTAATCCTAAAAGAAAAGCTAATTTCTTCTCAGTATTAGTTCGTTCAAGAGAAACAGGTAAAGTTGTTCGCCAAATTGAACCTATTTTGCGTGCATTAATTGAAACTCAAAAACAAGATCCCCATTTTGAGCTGAACAACTCTCAAAAAGTTGAATTCTTAATTTTCCAACAGCTTTTGAAAATTTCAAGACAAGATAAAAAAGCAGGATGGTATGATATATCAATTTCTAAATTCGGACCGTTGTTTTCTCTTTTAGCTAAAGCTGATGAGGTCCTTGATGAAAAAACAAAAGAACGACTGAAATTTACGGATGAAGAATGGAAATTATTATTACGTGTTAATACATCAAACACAGCAGGAACACTTTTACTTTCTTTAGAGTGGCAAAGACCGGATAAAGACGATGTTTACCCATTTGAAGAAGTAAGATATTTTTCAAGACATCTAAAATGGGGCAGATACAAAAATATTATTTTCCCAACAAATGTTGCAATTCAAAACATCCCGCAAAATATTATCAAATCTTCATTTACAGAATTAAAAGATTCAGAAGGCGGAAAATTTATTTACGAAGATTTACCAAAACTTCAAGAAGTTATGGATGTTGAAGTTGATGAAAAAATTTCAAAACTTATGCTTGAACAACGTCCGCCAATAAATATTGTAACTATGGGTATAGATTATGACCAGTCGCTTAAAGCTTCTTTAGACTTTGAATATGATGGAGTCAGAGTTCCTTATTCAAAAGCATCTAATGATAAAGTCCAATACCTTACAGTAAAAAAAGCCGATGAAGACTTGATTTACTGGGTTAAAAGAAATTTAAAACACGAAAACGAAGCTTATGCAATGCTTTTAGCTTGTAAATTTGTTCCAATGCAAACTAACAACCTTGCTTTAGAAAAAGAAAATGCAATTGATTTCTATAATTACTATTTAAAACAAGCAGGTGAAGGTTGGAAATTTGAAGAAAAAGACGATATGTCATTCTTCAAACTAATGGAAAACCCGTTCAAATTGTGTGCAAAAATAGACTTTTCCGATGAACAACCTGACAGTTTTGATATAAATATTTACGGTCAGGCAGGAGAAGAAATTATTGATTTTGATGAAATCTATGACACTATTCAAAATGGTGAAAAATACGCTCGTATCAGAAGTTTAGGATTTGTTGAATATCCTGCACAAAATATTTATTCAATGATGCGCTCTTTCAACTCATTTGATGTATATAGAAATCCCGATAACCGATTTACGGTAAAAACATATCGTGCAGGATTAATCAATGAACTTAAAAACCTTGGAGTTGAACTTATCTTAAGCGACAGATTTAAAACTTTCTGGGAACAAATGTCAACATTCTCTACGGTGGAAGAATTATCATTACCTGAAGGAATTAATGCAGAATTTCGTGAATATCAATTGAAAGGTTTCGGCTGGCTATGGTTCATGTATAAATACGGGCTAAACGGAATTCTTGCGGATGATATGGGGTTAGGTAAAACACTTCAAGCTTTAACTGTTTTGCAAAAAGCAAAAGAAGAAGACGGTTCGATGCCGACACTTGTTATTGCTCCAACTACGGTTGTATTTAACTGGGAATCAGAAATCCAAAAATTTGCACCGTCTCTGACATGTTTGAAATTACAAGGCGGAGAACGCAAACAATTCTTTAAAAAAATACCTGAATATGATGTTGTCATTACAAGTTATGCACTCTTGAGACGAGATATTGCAAAATTAAAAGATATTAATTTCAGATACGTTATTCTGGATGAATCTCAAAATATCAAAAATGCAACCTCTCAAACTGCTCAGGCCGTTAAACAACTAAATTCTCAACATAAATTGGCACTGTCAGGTACACCTATTGAAAACAAACTGGAAGAATTATGGTCTGTATTTGACTTCTTAATGCCGGGATTTTTATTTTCTATGGCAGATTTCAATTCTCGTTATGTTAATCCGATTATGGAACATCAGGACAAAATCGTTGAAAAACGTTTAAAATTGCAAATTTATCCGTTCATACTTCGCCGTATGAAGCGAGATGTAGCAAAAGATTTGCCTGATAAAGTTGAAAATATTGCATACTGCGAACTTACAGATGATCAAAGAGATTTCTATTTACAAGTTCTTGACAGCACAAAAGAAGAATTGTTTAAATCTATCGAACAAAACGGACTTGAAAAAAGCAGATTATCAATTTTCTCGGCACTTCTTCGTATGCGTCAAATTTGTTGCCACCCTAGACTTTACGATAAAAACAATGTTAAAAATGTTATTTCGTCAGGTAAATTTGAAAAACTTAAGGTTATGCTTGAGGAAATCGTATCGGAAGGTCATAGAATATTGTTATTCAGTCAGTTTGTTGATATGCTTGACATTGTTAAGGCTTGGCTTGATAAATCAGGAATTAAGTATGAATATCTGACAGGTAAAACAAAAGACAGACAAGGTGCAGTCGAAAGATTTAACACTGACCCGACAATTCCGATTTTCTTAATCAGTTTAAAAGCCGGTGGTACAGGCTTGAACTTGACCGGAGCGGATTATGTAATCCATTACGATCCTTGGTGGAATCCTGCGGTTGAAGACCAAGCAACTGACCGAGCATATCGTATCGGGCAGACCAAAAAAGTATTCGTATACAGACTTATTACTAAAAATACTGTTGAAGAAAAAATTCAAAAACTTAAAACTATCAAACGTAATCTTGTTGACAGCGTAATATCTGTTGATAGAAACATTACCAAATCTCTGACGATGGATGATATTCGAGAAATCTTCTCTGTTGACTAGAGTTTTACGGTTTAATAATTTTTTGAAGCAAGTGCCTTTGATTTAAATAAAGAAATTGTTTCTTTTAAATCTTTGATAAATTCTTCACGATACAAAAATCCTAAATGTGCACCATTATCAATTAAAACGACTTTGTCTTGAGAATACTGTTTTAATTTTTTCAATTGATTTGTATTCGTCAAATAATCCGTCAGAGAATGATAAATTTTATAATTATCAGCCAATTCAAGATAATTAGAAATTGCATACAAACTAACCTCATATGACAAATCATCAACAGATTCCTGAGACTGAGATAATAAATACTTTTCAGCATAATCCTGATAGTTCATATTATTTATCATATAATAAATATCACTTTTCTGAGATTTTGGAGCATTTTCCAATGTAAAAATCAAATCCGATAATTTCTGATGCATTATAAAACCGGTAATAAGCTTCGCTTCATCTTCCGAAAAAGGAAGATAATTTATTTCAGATTTAACAGAATCTTTCATTTCATAGAGTTTCAAAACTTTAGCTGCAGTCATTGCTACACGTTTTTTCAAATCATCTGAAGATTTATTCCAATCTTCAGAATTTTTATCAATTTGTTTCATTGCATACATCAGTTCAATCGGCGGACAAATTGAAATATATTTAGTATCACCCAAAGTATTATCCTTCATTTCTTTTTCTGCAATAAATAACGAAGTTAATGCACCAAAAGATGTCCCTATTATAACTTTTTCCCCAAATTCACAATGATATTTTTCTTGCAATGAACTTAGAATTTTAAGAGTCAATAACCTCAACATCTCCGCATCCTTTGACGGTAATCCCGGTCTGTATCCTGAGGGCATACTTTTTACAAATTCCCACTGGAAATGACTTCCTTGAATTACAACAGAATACCCTTCATCATAAAAAATTTTTCCAAGTAAAACAGAATGACTTGAGGATATTCCTTCTCCTATTGAAGGATAAATTATTACAACCGGAGCTGATTTATCTTTTTGTAAAATATATCTGAAAGAATAATCATCACGTTCAGGAACAACATTTACTGAAGATGTTTTTATCCTTTTGCTGAAACTTCTGTTCCATACAGATAATTCGTTCCAAACAGATTCATCAACCCCCGGCAGAGAAAAAAGAGCTGTTCTCATAGAATCCACAACAGGATGCTGTGGGTTATAATCCGGCAAAAACATATCTGCTCCGAGTTTAAAATTTTCAGTACTGAAATCTTTGATAATTTCATCAAAATTAGTTCCACCCTTTATAACATCAGGCAAAACTATTTCAGAAAAGACTTCTGTTTTTACAATATTATTGGATTCTTTAGCTTTCTCAACAGAAGCTTTTTTAATATCTGCAGGTTTTGAATCCTGTTTATGAACCAATTCATTTTTAGGCAGTATTAAATCAGGAAGCACTAATCTGTCTAAATTTTCGACTTTAATATACGTATCCAGCCCGAATATCTTTTTTGCTATTTCATATGGGTCAGCATAAGTTGATTCAACCATTTTTATAACAGGCTGTAAATAAGAGGTTTTATTTACCGTTAAACAAGCTTTTATAATTGCAAGCAATGGAGTTGCAATATACGACCCCGGATTTAGAGCAACATCAAAAGCTTTACCTAAAAGACCTCTTGTATTAACAAATGACAAAACCGGTAGAACAAAGTATGGTCCTGATTTTATTTTGCATTTCGCAAATGCCTGTTCCATATTTTCGTGTGATTGCTCCAATTTAAACAAGTGTTTAGCCGGATTATACATTCCGCCAAGTCCTAAAATTGTATTGGTAAAAAATCTTATCGTTTCATTCTTTGAAGTTTTAAAATCCCTTTGAATAAGACTGCTTACAAGTCGAATCGGGTATTCAATATTGTTTGTAATCCCTTGAATTCTATCCATTCCGTATTCCGGCATGATCGACGACCACAAAATATGAACAGGTCTTACTAAATACTTATTTAACCCAAGATTAAAATTAAACATTTTACGATTATAATTTTCTAATTTATCTTCACCAATAAATTCATAAGAATAATCAGGATACTTAGTTTCCTGAGCATAAACTAAAAAATTACCGCACGAAAAGTATACAAAAATAAGTAATCCCGAAATAATCCTCTTAAACATTGATATTCTATCCTTTTTTAACTTAAACATCTCATTTTAGAAAGCTAAAACTAAAAAAGCATTAGTCATCAGGATATAATAGATATCACTTTATTTGTCTAAAATCATAAATTTTTGAATTAACGCATTTAGCAAACGGAAGTTAGGACCTTTTTGTTTTCCCTTTTGCGGAACAGATTCAAAATAAAACGTTACAACAGACTTATCCACCTGAGGATTTGCCATAAGATCCTTAACAACAAGTCCTTTTTGTCTGTGATAATCTTGTTTTGCCTGTTGAATATTAAACTTATCAACTTCAGACAAAGGAACGTCATGACGGGTTCTAGCACCCAAAGATTCTGCATTCAAATCTCGTCGATCATTTATACCACGATGAACATTTTCTATTCCCTTTGAAGCATCATCAATTCGTGTAGCATGTTTTCCTGTAACAATATAAGGTGTTACAGAATCCTTAGCTGTATCAATATATGCCGAACGCACAAGTCGGTGAGTTTTATAATCCGCATCATTATTTATAAAAAAATTAACCAACCTTTCTCTCATAGATTTATCCTCAGCTCTCATGTTTTTCGGCTTTATCTGTTCACCCCTAAGTTTTCTGTTAAAATCGTTATGATGCGCATTTAACCAATTAACAAGTTTTCGTTGCAATTGGCGAATAACATCATTATCTGAAACATAATAAAATTTCCCGTCAGCAGCTTTCAGACAATATTTCACAGTATGAATAGCTCCGAAGGATGGTCGGTTAGCTATATATTTGTATTTATTATCACATACAGAAATTTTATCCACTTTCATAACTTTTATCCTAAATAAAGACCACTAAATTGAATAATCTATTAAACCCCGTAAAAACAATTTTTACCAGTTATTCAAAAAACCTGTTACAGAAATTTACAAATAAATATTCAAAAATGATAAAAGATTATAATCATGGTAACATTTAATATACACATAAAAAGGAGGATATATGAAAAATCTATTAAAAATGCTGCTGTCTACAGCCGTATTGCTAATCGGAACAATACCTGCAGTTGCATTCCCTGACGTATCAGATAGCCATTGGGCTGCACCACAGATTAAACTTTTAACAGAACAAGGTGTAATCGTGGGTTATCCTGACGGGACATTCAAACCTGATGCGAACGTTACGAGAGCAGAATTTGCAGCAATGGCAATCAGAGCTTTAGGTCAAGAACATACAAAAGTTGCTCAACCTGTATTCTTCACAGATATTGATGAAAACTATTGGGCATATCAAGATATTCAAAAAGCACTTTATTTTGATTTGGTATCTGCAGAAAAAGAAGGTTCTCTATTCAGACCTGAAGATTCTGTATCTAGAGCCGAATCATTATCAGTGGCAGTAAATGCATTAACTACAGCAACAATAAGCAAAGAAAAAGCAAAAGAAGTTTTAGAAAGAGTTTATGCAGATGCTCATACTATCCCTGAATGGTTTGTAATTCCTGCAGGAAAAGCCGAAATATTAGGAATGATAGTAGTTGCTCCATCTGCAAAAAAAGCAGCTTTAGAAGCCGAAAGACCTGCAACAAGAGCAGAAGTTGCAGCCATTCTATTCAAGATGATGGAACAAGCAAAACTTAATCCAAATGCAAAACTTGCAGAAGCAATGAGGAAGAAAACAGGTGAAGGTTTTGTAATTGACAGTGCAACAGTTCAAGGCAGCATTGGTACAATTCCTGCCGGAACAGTTGTTCCTATCAAACTTAATACCTACATCAGCACTCGAAAATCTGAAGGCGGTGCAATGTACACTGCAATTGTTCCGCAAAACTATGTAACAAGAGATAAATATATTTTGATAAGACAAGGTGCAGACTTAAAAGGTCAACTTCTTGATGTAAGGGCAGGTAAATATTTTGTCAGAAACGGCATTTTAGTACTACAAAATTCTCTTATCACAACAGAAAATGACCAAACCACTTCATTTAAAGCTTTAGGTGAAATCAAAAAAGATAGAAATTGGTGGATGAAATTTGTTCGTTGGGCATTCAAAGGCGAACAATTAGAAATTCCTGCTGAAGGAACAGCTAATATGAGACTTTTAGAACCGCTAAAAATCGACCTTACAAACGGTTGGATTTACGAAAAATAAGCATACTATTCTAATAGAAAAAGACTGTCGAAATTTCGGCAGTCTTTTTTTTACTTAATTCAAACTTAATCCGGATTCAGCCAAAAGACTTTTCATATTTTTGTACGCATTGGAATAAAAGCCATTTAAATTTAATCGTTCATCAACAGTAGTCAGCATATTTGTAAACTTTTCCTCATTCTCACTTAACCCAACCTTTTTAGAAGCTAGTGAACATTTTTCAGATAATGATACCACAATGTTTAAATATTCAGCCCTTTGGGAGTTCGTCATAGCAGAATAATATCTAGTAAAATTAGGATAATCCACAAGCGGACATATTAAATCATATTTTGAATTCATATTAACATCCGGATTGTATCTATAAGCATCAATGATATGCAATGTTTTCGATTCATAATCAACAAGTATGTTATTTGGATTAAAACTATCTGATTTATAACCTTTTTCATTCAACATTTTGAGTTTACCTGCATAATCATCAAAAGTTTCCTGAGGAAAATTTACAATTTTTTTAATACTTGCTAAAAAAGAATTCGCTTCTTGAGCAGTCATCGGATTTTGTTGGGAAATATGAGAAGACCAGTCTTTTACAGAATGAGGTACACCGTGAATTCTTTTTAATATATGGATTCTTGAACCAATACCTGCAATTTCTTGCCCCATATTAAACCCTTCAAATTCATCAGGTACTTCAACAATCTTCGTTAACTGCTCATTAGGAATATCATTAAATGTCGGTTTATCAACTTTTATTGCCCAATTGCGCATTTTTGGATGTGCAAACTTGTAAACAACCGAATGAGCACCACTTCCGATAACATTTTCATCAATGCAATCTTCGGTTATATTCTTTATATTTGAATATCCATAATCCTTACAAGCTCTCATAAAATCAACAAATGACAAAACTTCATCTTTAATAATTTTTCCGGATTTTCCTTTATTTTTTAGAGCAAGAACCCCAATTGTTACAACCCCGATTGCACTCAACCCTGTCAAGACTTTTGGAGTATCTGACATTATTGTTTTAGAATTTTGTTCAGGCACACTATCTGTAGATTTACCTTTGAAGCTCAAAGTATGTGAATTAAATCTTACATTTGAAAAATTAACAATCATACTTAACCCCTGACACCCTATTTTTAATAATTTTCACATAAAGAAATTCTAAACACAATATTGAAAAAAGATATAATAAATTAAGCTAAATTTTATTAACAGCTTTTATTTTTTCATAGTTTTTGGTATTATCAAAACATAGGATTACAGATAAAAAAGAGGTTATAAAATGTCAGGACATTCAAAGTGGGCAACCATTAAACACAAAAAAGCAAAAACAGACTCTCAAAGAGCTGTAGTATTTCAAAAATATTCAAGAGAATTAATCGTAGCATCAAGACTTGGAGGTCCTGATCCTGCCGGTAATTTCAGACTGAGAACAGCAATTGAAAAAGCAAAAGCTGCAGGTCTGCCAAATGACAACATTAAACGTGCAATAGATAAAGGAGCTGGCGCTGGCGGAGCTGACAATTACGAAGAATTAACATACGAAGGATACGCTGCAGGCGGAGTTGCTGTTGTTTTGGAAGCAATGACAGACAACAGAAATCGAACAGCCGGTGATGTTAGAAGTATTTTTACAAAATTCAACGGAAACCTTGGTGAAACAAACTGCGTTGGATGGATGTTTGATAAAAAAGGAAGTATTGAATTTTCTACCGACGTAGACTTTGAGAAACTGTTTGAAGCAGCCATAACACTTGATGCAGAAGATGTTACAGAAGAAGAAGATTGCTATAGAGTTATCACATCTGTTGAAAACTTCCAAGCAGTTGTTGAAGGTCTTGAAGCTGAAGGTTTTAAAAGTACAACTGCAGAATTCACAAGAATTCCTCAAAATAATATCGAATTGACAGATGTAAAAGTTGCAACATCAGTTCTTAGATTAATTGACCGCCTTGAAGAATTAGATGATGTTCAAAATGTATATGCAAACTTTGAAATTGCAGACGAAATTGCTGATCAAGTTGAGGTATAAAATTTGATAGAAAAAATAGAAAAGCTTTCAAAAGTTCTTAATGAAAGTTACAGTGAAAAAACACTGCAACAATCTTTAAGAACTTTTTTTACCGAAAACTTTGACCTAAAAGACTTTTCTATCATCACCGATGACAAGATTAAAACTAACCAAAGCATACCAAACAACAACTTTAAATATCCGATTTATAAACACAAAAAAACTATAGGTTGTCTTTATTTTACAAATGAAAATGAAGAATTAAAAGAATTTTTAAACCTGTGCGCACCATTCATTTCTCTAAAAGTTCAAAACATTAAACTCAGTGAAAAAATGCAAAAAAATATCAATTTTCACGAAACTATGAAAAATATTGCCAAAATCATTGAGACTCAATATGAACTTCATTACATCATTCCAATTATTGGAGAAATGCTTGATAAATTCTTTGAAAATTATTTAATTTATCTATTTTTAAGACACGAAAACACAGGAGCAAATATTCTTTCATGGCCGTCTGCCTGCAATGACAAAAGCATAACAGAAATTGTCGCAAACTTTAAAGAAAAAACATATACACAAGATAAAAAAACTTTGGCATTACCTTTAAAAAGCGAAGGTAAAGATGTTGGAATTATTGTTGCAAAAAGCACAGATGAGCCAATCAATCAAAAAGACGAAGACTATTTATCACAATTAGCTTCTCAAATAGCAACAACAATCAACAGAGCGAATGTCTATGCCGAAATTCTAAAACACGCAACATTAGATGCTTTAACAGGATTTTACAACAGACGGCAATTGGAAGATAGAATTAAGCAGGAAGTATCCAACGCAAAACGTCAAAAAGCTCCTCTATGTGGCATTATGACAGATATTGACTTTTTCAAAAACGTTAATGATACCTACGGACATGCAGCAGGAGATTTGGTTTTAAAAACAATTGCAAAAATAATTCGAGGTCAGCTTAGAGAATACGATATTGCAGGTCGATATGGAGGAGAAGAATTTTCGATACTTCTTCCGTTCACAAAAATCAAAGAAGCGGAAATGGTCGCAGAACGTCTGCGCAAAACTATTGAATCAAAAACTATCGACATTTCAAAAGTTACACCGGATTCAGATGTAAAAACAATCAATATAACGTTAAGTCTCGGAATTTATGAAATAAAAGAAACCGATAGCGATGAGGATTTACTTCGAAAAGCTGATAAAGCTCTGTATCACGCAAAAAACACAGGCAGAAATAAGGTAGTAATATATAATGAATAAATTTGAAAAAATATGTACCTCTCTTGAGGATACAAAAAATTTGGCATATAAATTTGCAAAACTAATAGAAGAAAAAGGTTGTTTTATCAATCTATACGGTGAAATCGGAGCAGGAAAAACCGCATTCGTTAAACTTGTTGCTCAAGCAATAGGAGTAACCGAAAAAGTTACCAGCCCAAGTTTTGTAATTCTAAACGAATACCACAGCGCAAAAATTCCTGTTTACCACTTTGATTTATACAGACTTGAAAATGAAGGGGTAAAAACAATAACAGATGAATTGCGAGAATACTCTGAAGGCAAACAAATCACATTTGTTGAATGGGCAGAATTTTCTCAAAACGAAATTCCGTTTAACCATATAAAAATAAGCGTAACTTATGATGACGACGATAACAGAAAATATTCTTTCTCCGGATTTGGAAAAGATTGTATTGAGATAGTAGAGGGATTAAAATAGTGAAAATACTTGTTTTTGATACTTGTCTTGACAAAATGTATGTAACATTGGCAGAAGATAAAAAAATTTTGGACTCCAAGATTGTTACCAATAAAGATAACAAATACCATTCAGCATTTTTAATATCAACAATAAAAGAGATTTTAAAGAAAAACAATCTTACACCAAAAGAATTAGATGCAATTGGTACAAACATCGGACCTGGTAGTTTTACGGGTATAAGAGCCTGCACAACCGTAGCAAGAATGATGGCTCAACAACTTGAAATTCCTGCAGTTGGAATTTCTTCACTTGAAATACTTTCTAAGATTAACTCTGAAGAAAAAAATGTTATGGTTGCACTTGATGCCAGAAAGAATTCTGCATATCTGTATTACGAAAGCACTATTCACGGCGCAATCTCGCTGGATAAAATTAAAGAACTGCTATCCTCAAAAAGTTTTTATTTAATAACCGATAACAAACTGCAAAAAGAACTGGGCGGAATTTCATATCAAGAAAAAGAATTCCCGTTAGGTGAGATTTTAGCAGATTTGGCATATAACAAATTACAAACATCCGCATGCAAATGGCAAGAGCTTAAACCTCTTTATATTCAGCCTCCTCCAATGGGTTAAAACTTATATTGAGATAAGTTAAGATTTTACAAATCAATAACAAAAATAATTTTTATACGTTTTATAACCTGCATGAATATTTTTCAGGTTACATATCCGGCTTTTAACACAAAAGTTAAAATCAATAACCAAGATTTAGTAATTCAAAAAGATAGAATTGCAATTTGTAACCGAGCAATAAACAAGCTTTCTCAACCTGAAAAAGACATTTTTATCTCAAATAAAAAAATTACCTTTACAGGCGCTCCAACATTTGATAATTACGAATTTGAAACAACATATAATAAAGCTTTTTTCAAAAAGATAATTCGAGAAGGTATAACTGATGCCTACTCTGACATCAAACTTATACCTAGGGAAGATATTGATAAATTAAAAAATTTTGGTACTTTAAATAAAAAGAGTTCTGTTGCAATAAAAGCATTAAAAGAATATAAACAACAAATGTTTCCTATTGAAAAGGAAATTTTCTCAATGCTTGAGAAACTATCAAAAAACAACCCCAATCTTGATTTACAAGAATTATTACAATTAAAATACCCTCAAGCAGAACAAACCCTTATAAACCAACAATGTAAGGTTTTAAATAAAATAAACCTGTCAATCAGAAAACTTCCAAAAGAAGAATATCTCACAATGAGAAAATTTTTACAATCTGCATTTGATAAAATTTTTGAACCTGACCCGATTCCTGAAAAACGTTTTGGACGAAAACTTTTCATAAATGAATTAAATACAATGCCAATTTCTGATAAAAAACTCAAACAGAAACTTCTTACAATTGCAGAAACTCTGCCAAAATCTTCCGATTCCATAAATGCATTTATCGTAAAATATTGCCAACCATACAAATTACGATACAATTCTGAAACACAAGAATATATAAGAATTCCAAGAACTGCAGAAGAAATAGGACTGAGATTAATAGAACCGTCTGTCGGAACAGATGACCATATTCATTCACAAGAAGCCTTCCGAAACGAAGCTCTGGCACGAGAAAACGGAGATAAATCCGCCGAAAACTTGAGTAAACTCCGTGTTACAGTACTGTCTTCAAAAAAAATGAATGAATTAAAAACTAATACTGATATTGATACCTTTGTAAAATCAAATCCTGAAATTGAAAAACATATCCAAAACCACATAGATGAACTTATTGAAATAACTTATAAATGGTCAGAAAAGGGCAACTATCAAGATGCTCTGAAACTTGCAAATTATATTATGCTTCTTAAAGAGGAATTTGAAAATCGCTCGGATATTATCAAAATAGAATTGAATTCATTTGAAGATACAGTTTTAAAAATCGTAGAATGCGAAAAATTCCAAGATGAAAAAAGGATAGAAAAACAAAAAAGAAGAGCATCTAAAGCCGATAATAACCATAAAGAAAAATATGTTGATAAAAATGGTAATTCTGTAGAAAACAGAAAAGTTCAAAAACATAATTCCCGTTTTAGCAAATAAATTATAATACAAACTTGCAAAAATCAGAAAATAGTGTACAATAAAATGATATAAACCTAAGGTTAATATTTATAATTCCAAAACACAATTAGGAGAAAGACAATGTTTGAAGACGAAAAATTAGTATGTGAAGACTGCGGTAAAGAGTTTGTATTCACTGCTGGAGAACAAGAATTTTACGCAGAAAAAGGACTGGTTAACAAACCAAAAAGATGTCCTGAATGCAGATCTGCCCGCAAAAAGAACAACAGACGCAGAAAAAAAATGTATGATGCTGTATGTTCAAAATGCGGAGCTCAAACTCAAGTGCCGTTTAAACCAGTTCCTGGCAGAGACGTTCTATGTAAAGAATGCTTCCAAAAACCGGAAGAATAGATTTGGGCACATACATTTAATATATTATTTTTCAATAGGACAGGTTTTTCCTGTCCTATTTTGCTATCATATGGTTATACAATTATTTAAATATTCAATTGTTGAAATCTTTTCATCATATAAATATTTAATAAAATTCAAATAAGCATCTTCTCGAGATGTAACAACTAGATTAATCTCAAATCCTTCCGTACAGAAAGGTTCGTAATCATATACCACATAACTGTTATATTTGCTTTTCCATTCTTTTCTTTCTATGCGGCTATTGTTTTCTTCAATAATATCTTCTAACCACGGCAAGATATTTTGGTCAATATTCTTCATTTCCATACGATTGTATCTATTGCAATCATTACAACTATTTCCAATAAACATAATTTTACTCCACTAAGTCTTTATATATGAATTTTACAAATTGCATTAACTAAAATAATCCCCGCAATGTACAAAAAATTATTGTCTTATTTACTTATTTTAAAAGTATATACTTAATATATTGTTACATAACAAAAAATCCTGACAATTAATTAAATCGTAAATACTTTATATATATAATTACAAAACACAGGAGAATCTATGGGCTTTGCCGAAAATATGCGAATACTTAGCAATATCAATTGCGGGTTAGCATCACTTAATACATATTTAGACCAGAGAATTAATGGAGGAGTTGCTCCACAATACGCAGCAATGAATCTTATCGGAAATTTAGGCAACGGATTTGCCCGAAATGAGATTGCATACGATATGCAAAGACACGGTAACCCTCTCGGTAATACCATTAACATGTATGCAGGCTATGGAAACCCTGTGTCAAATACAATAGGAACACTTGGGATAATGAGTACTTTTAACCCTTGGTTGTTCTTTAATCAGCCTTGCTGTATGTTCGGTTATCAACCAATGATGGGATTTTATTCCGGAATGGGCATGGGATTTGGCAGTTATTCAATGACAATATATAATGGCTACAGATACAACGCATTTTGTTGCTAAACTATTTTCTTGAATCGGATAAAAGTGTAGAAATTACTGCAATGTATGTCCAGAACATAAATTGCAACTGAGGCCTGAAATATATTGTGTCAACAAATCCGTGAAACATTACTGCCCACACTGCAATAATTGAAATTGCAACAAATACGATTTTTTCATTATCTCGTGAAGTTAATACAAACTTCACTGCATCTTTTGACACAGTAAATAAAAATCCGAGAAACGCAATTAGTGCAAAAATTCCGCTTTCTACAGCTGTTTCTAAGTAAATATTATATGCACTAAGGGCGTCAAATCCCGTTTTCATATATAAACCATAGATTTCACGAAAATTCTTATTACCAACACCTATTCCTAAAAGCCAATTATCCTTAAACATTTCAATCGAAGAATGATAAACATTAAACCGGAAAGAGTTTGATGAATCATTTCGCATTGCAAAAATTGATAAAAAACGCAGTCTTAAAGCACTGACAAAAGTCATTGCCATCAGAAATAAACCAACCATTGCACCAATAAATGAAACATATAATTTTTTATAAGTTTTCCAAAAGAATTTCGCACTCAACAGAAATACGCAAGCAAAAATTAACATCAATGCTAAATAAGCACCTCTACACCCGGTTTGAAAAATCGTATAAACAGAAATCAAAACAGCTACAGCTGATATTATTGAAAATTTAAACTGTTTACGGCAAATGAAATAAAAAACAGAACCTAAAACTGTCGGGAATCCACAAATCAAATATCCGCCAAACAAATTCGGATTTAACGGTTTTAATGTCCCATAAACTCTTGATAACACATCTTCAGGATTCAATCTTGAAGTATCTTGCCAAGTTGAAATTGCATCCAAATGCAAAAAGCTCTGCATAAAACCAATTATCGACTCAAATAAAGTACAACCTGCAACTGTTGCCAACAACAAAATAATATGATTTTTATTAGATTTTAGATATTGAACAATTGAAAAATAAAAGCCAATATAAACAAAAGTTTTGAAAAAGCCTTTTAAACTCAATGAAAAAAGTGTTGAACCAAACAGACTTACAACAACAAGCATAAAATATGCAACAATCCATATTTCAAAAGTTCTAAAATCCACTTTTTCTTCAGGTTTTGTAATCATTTTAACCGCAGTTAAAAACATTACAATCAATGCAAAAAAACCGATATAATCGGAATTCATAAAAGTTGAACCGACAAAAGTCAACAAAATGAACGGCAAAATAAATTTGTCGATATTTTGCAAAAATAAACTGTTTTCATACAAATAACTTAATTTGTTTTGCGTAAAATTAAAAAACTTATTGAACATCATCTGTTGTATTCATATCTCTGTTTACAGTCTCATTAACAACCGAATCCACAACCTTAATATCAGAAACAGAACCTGTAAATTTGTAATCTGCACCCTCTAAGGTTATTGGCAAACCAAGTTTTACTTTATTACCACCAACAACAGCCCCATCTTTTGTGATTTTAGCTTTATCAGTAAGTGTTACTACAACATCATACAAATCAGGCTGAGCAACATCTTCAACAACAATAACAACTTGTTTTGCAGAGTTTAATGTAGGTAAAACAATCTTACGTCTGTCTGCTTTTACATCTAAAATATCCAAATCAGAATATGGAACATTTCTTATGCTAATAAAAGTTTTATCCCCTTTTTTGATAGGAATATCTTTACCAGAAAATGTTACACCACGCATATAAACTTTAAAAACTATATTTGAAGTAGCTTCAATTTGTTTATCCGCAGTTTGTCTAAAACCTTTGTATGTAACAAAGCCTACAATCAAAGCAACGATAACAAAAGCAACTATAATAAAATCAACTACCCTGATTTTTTTTACAAGCTCTTTTAATTTATCCATAAAAATTTCTCCTTACGTTAAACTTTTAAATTTCCAACTGAAGAAAGTAATTCTTCAACAGTAGTAGTAGCGCAACCAAACTGTCTTACCACAATACTTGCAGCCAAATTACCGATAACAGCAGAATATACAGGGTCAACACCTGAAGCAAGCGCCAGTGAATAAACAGCAGTAACAGTATCTCCCGCACCTGTAACATCAAACACTTCGGATTTATTAAATACAGGAATTTTTGTATAATTATCATTAGGCATAGCAACAAACATTCCGTCAGCTCCACACGTAATAAGGACAGATTTTGCATTTGTCTGTTCTAATAATTTTTTACCTGCACGTTTCAAATCATCTTCCGAACGTAATTCAAAGCCTACTGATTTCTCGGTATCCGGTTGATTTGGAGTCATTGATGTTACATTTTTATATGAACCTAAATCCCTTTGTGCATCTACTACTACAACTTTTCCAAGCTTATTTGCATACTCAATTGTATATTTAATTATTTTATCAGTCAAAGTTCCTATATGATAATTAGATAAAATCACTGCATCATAATCCGGCAAAACTTTTTCAATATTTTTAATAACTTTTTCTTCGGTTTCTTCGGAAATATTACCCTTTGACTGCCTGTCAACACGAACAATCTGCTGGGTTATCGAAGTCGTAATAGAACCTGAAATCCTTGTTTTTACAATAGTTTTTCTGTTTTTATCTTTTACAATTTTTGAACAATCAATATTAGCTTTATCAAATGTATCAAACAGCAATTCCGAATAATAATCATCACCGCAAACACCAATAACACCGGCTTTACCGCCATTCAAAGTCGAAACGTTATGTGCGGCATTAGACGCTCCGCCAAGTATCAATTTTGTTTTAGTATGTTGCAAAATCAAAACCGGAGCTTCTCTTGATATTCTCTCAGCATCTCCGTAAATCATTTCATCAAGTGCCAAATCACCTACAACTAACACTTTTGCTTGATTAATTTTTTTTATACACGATGCTAATTTTTCTTTATCTATAATCATAATACCAACTCTTTTAACTTAATATATAAATATCTTAGCACAAACAAAATAATAAACTTATCAAAATGATGTAAACTAAAATTATATTTTATAATATAATTATAAAAAAGGAATTTATATGGCTGAAAAAATTATTATATTCTCAGGAAAGCAATACTCCGGCAAAGACACCGCAGCAAAAATTATGCTTGAAATTTTAACTGATTACAAACGTTGCGCAATGGGAGATATTATAAAACTAACCTACGGCAAACAACATAATTTGACATACGAAGAAATAGAACAAAACAAATCTCAATACAGAGCAGGATTAATCGAACTTGGAAATTGGGGCAGAGCACAAGACCCTGATTACTGGCTCAAAAAAATTCTTGAACAAAATGGGAATATCATAGTTACTGATGTTAGAGT
The DNA here is from genome assembly GCA_964620875.1 of uncultured Clostridium sp. GTDB lineage: Bacteria > Cyanobacteriota > Vampirovibrionia > Gastranaerophilales > Gastranaerophilaceae > Zag111. Next base: position 63,649 of record CAZUKK010000007.1, on the reverse strand, counting down.
TCCTCACGAATATGAAATTTTCAAAAATGCAGGAGCTATAGCAATAAGGATTGAAGCCTCTCGACAAGTAAGAGCACAAAGAGGAACTCTTGTCGGAGAAAACGATATAACAGAAATCGGACTTGATAATATTAAAGATTGGGATTTCATAGTAAATAATGAATCTGACTATGAAACATTAGAAAATAATATCAAAAACATTATAAATAAAATTATTTAGCATACTTACTAGGGACAAATATTTTCCCAATCAGTATCATCGACATCTTCTCCGGGTTCAGTAATATGATCTCCACACTCTAGCATGACCTGAAGCGATAATTTCAATTGCTTTTTATAATTTTCTCTTGCTCTTGCCAAAGTTTTTGCGCAAAAAGTAAAACTTGGAATTTCTTTAATTTCAATGAAATAATAAGGGTTTCCATCAAAATCCAAATCCTGCCCCTCAATCAAGGTCCAGTCCAAATTCATATAATACTCAATATCTTTATGTTCTTCCATATGTTTACTATTAATTTTCTAAAGATGAATTACTCAACGGCTGAGAAAGCATTATACCTTCACCACCGACAACATCTGCTCTTTGCCCGTCAATATATAAATATACAGGCAATTCCGAATTTAATCTGGCAGTTTTTATAAGTTGATATAATCTTTTATACAAACTCTCAGTTCCGCCACCATTAACAAAAGCTGAATTTAAATTCACAACAACCCTGTCAGCCTGCTCTGTTATGTTTATCACCTCAGAACCCACGGGAACTTCTGTATAAACGCCGTATTTTTTTTCTTCAGATTTTGGACCACGAATTAACGAAGTAACTGCAAACCTGATTTTTGAACCGTCAATATCCTTATTATATTCTCGTTTCACAGCCTTATAAACTTCTTCATTATGTTCGTTTTTACCAATAAAATAAATATTTATATATTCTTTTTCACTTTCATCAGTTTTTTCGGTATCAACAGATTCTTCCTGAACTAATCTTTCAGAAACCTCTACATCCGATGGTTTTATATCATGTTTTGGCATAAACACGTTAAACGCAATTAGCCCGACCACAACAACCATACAAAATCCAACAAATAATAAAAGAATTTTTTGATTTTTATTCATTTTTCCTTAATCTTTCTTGATTGTAATAATACCGTTTGTATAAACTACATTATCCCTAACATAAAGATTTTTAACATTAACTTTTGCATTTTTGTTTTTGAAAATATTAACTGAAAAATCAAGCGGATTTAAATAGTTAAGAAGATAATCAAGCTTATTTAAATCAATTCTGATATTACCTGAAGCAAGTTGCATATTAGTAAAATCTATTTTTCCGTTCTTGATACTCAAATCAGCCTGAGCAACTATTTTTTGTTCAGAACGAACCATCGGGACTTTAAAACCGATAATATAATAGAATTTATCATTTCTAATTGCAACTTTTGTTGAACCAATTTTCAACCCTTTAGCATATTTTTCCATTACAGAATTCAATTTTTCAATAACTTTCTGATATCTTGAATGAAGCATTGTTCTGTTAAGATCATCCGGAGTTAATTTCATATTAAACGCCATCGGAAAATCTTCTACAACAACAATCTCATCATTTGAAAGTTTGATATAATTGAAATTACATAAAGTTTTTAAATCCAGTTCAGAAATATGGATATCGTTAACAAGAACATCGCTACCTTGAACATGCATTGATTTAAAAATACCATTTTTCAAATCTTTCGGACTGTATGATTCAAATTCAACTTTTACATTATCTGATGAACCAATTTTAAAAAATTCTTTTTTTATAACTGTTTCTAATTTCTTTTCAGTAACATAATTAACACCACTTACGGCATTAAGAACCTTCATGAATTTGTTACTCATATCATATGGTTCAACACAACTATAGCTGCAATCCGCATATGACATTCCACATCCTGTTAATAAAACCATTGTTAATAATAAAAATTTTTTCATAAAACCTCAAACACTTTCTTAACCAAAATTTTATTTTGCTCTACTTTACCTACTGCATATATTTTACCACTATAAACTAAAAAAACAATATCTCTAGGAAATGAAATATTACAAAATATACTCATACCATGCATAACCCTGTTTTTTTCATCTTCATTCAGCTGATAAACCGGATAAGAAATAACCTCCAGCGGAGCAATCATGTGTTTAGAAACATCCTCTTTTTCCGACAAATCATCAAGATTTACAGAAGAATTGATAGTAAACTTACCGGCTTTTGTTCTGATTAAATTCGACAAATATGCACCTGTTTCCATATTTTTACCTAAATCAAAAGCAATAGAGCGGATATATGTTCCTTTTGAACATCCTACAAGAATTTCTGCAGATTGATTTTCATAATCAAAACTTTTTAACTCTAACTTAGAAATAAAAACCCTTCTCGGTTCAATATTTACTTCTTGTCCTGCTCTGGCATATTCATACAATTTTTTACCGTTAACTTTTATTGCAGAATATACAGGCGGATATTGCAAAATTTCGCCCTTAAAATTTTCTAATTCTGCAATCAGCTCATCTTTCGTAACTTTTTTATCAAAAACTTGAGTAATTTGACCATCAATATCATAAGTATCTGTATTTTTACCAAATTGAACCGTTGCAAGATACTCTTTGTCATCATCAAGATACTCGATAAGCCTCGTTGCTTTACCGATAGCTACAGGCAAAACTCCGGTAGCAAAAGGGTCTAGCGTACCAGAATGACCTATCTGCTTAATTTTTGTTATTCTCCTTAAACAAGCAACAACATCATGAGATGTCATCCCCTTAGGCTTGTTAATATTTAAAAATCCAAGGGGCAAAACACATGATTCACTATTACACATACTTCCACCCTGCTTTAACCAATTACTTTATTTCCCCTCGAGAAATTTTATTAATTAAATCCATTACCCTTGAACCTTCTTCCAACCCGTTAGAGTACACAAATCTAAGCTCCGGAGTAAGACGCAAACGGAGTCTTTTACCAACTTCAAAGCGAATTTTTGAAGTACTTTTTTCGATAACATCTTTTGATTTTTCAATCTGCTCATCCGAACCCAAAACACTATATATAACTTTGGCAAAAGAATTATCATGTGCAACTTCAACATCAACAATAGAGACAACACCTTCCAAACCTCTGATTTCTTTTCTTAAGATTTCAGATATATCACGCATTAATTCTTTTCTTACTCTTTCATTTCGTAATGTCATAATTTTCTCCTTGTAAAGTAATTATAACATAAAATTGGAAAATTTTTAATGCATAATTCGGCACTATTCTGAGAAAAACTAACGCTACATATTAAAGATATCTCTGATAAAATCAATTACAGAATAATGCGGAACACCACCAATAAGGATATTTTCTATCCTATCCTTACCATTTTTAGACGAAATTATCACTTCTTTATGTGGAAGATTTTTCTGCGGTGGGATAAAAGTTGATTTCATTTTTGGGGTAATCTTAGGTATCACTTACTTACAAACTCTTTCTTTCCACTTCCTCTGTTGTTGAAACTTCAATGATATCACCTTCTTGAATGTCATTGAATTTACTGAATGAAATACCGCATTCGAAACCTTGAGCAACTTCTTTAACATCATCTTTAAATCGTTTTAATTGGTCAATTGCACCTCGGAAGATTTCTTCACCGTTTCTAATAAGAACAGCATCTTTTGAACGAACAATTTTACCTTCGATTACGTAACATCCTGCAATTTTATTAGTTTTACCAATTGTAAATACTTGACGAACTTCAGCTTTACCAAGTTCAACTTCTTTAATTTCAGGCTCAAGAAGTGATAACAATGTTTTTTCAATATCTTCTAATAACTGATAAATAATATCGTATTTCTTAATTGTTACACCTTCTTTTTCGGCAGAAGCCAAAGCATTTGAATCTTCTTTTACCGTAAAGCCTAAAATCAAAGCATTGGATGCTGATGCAAGCATTACGTCAGCTTCAGAGATATTTCCGACACCAACGTGAATAATTTTTGTAGTAATCTCTTTGGATTCAACACCGGCAATAGCCTGAGCTACAGCCTCAGCAGAACCGTGAGTATTAGCTTTGATAATCAAATTCAATTGAGGAATTGCTTCATCACCTGCAACAGCCTCACGTCTGATATGAGCAGGAAGCATTGCTTCTAAACGTTTATCACGTTCTTTTTCTTTTCTGTCAGCAACAATCGCTTTCATTTCTTTTTCATTTTTAACAACTTCAAAATAATCCCCTGCCTGAGGAACTTCTGACAAACCTAAAACCTCAACAGGAGTAGACGGTTCAGCTTTTTGAATTCTTTCACCGCTATCTGATAACAATGCACGAACTCTACCGCAAGCAGTACCGACAACAATACAATTACCTGCACGCAATGTTCCGTTTTGAACTAATAATGTTGCAACAGGACCTTTACCTTTATCAAGGTTAGCTTCAATTACAACACCTGTAGCTTCCGCTTTCGGATTAGCTTTCAAATCTTGGACATCCGCAACAAGCAGAATGTATTCCAACAATTCATCAATACCAGTACCTTGGAGCGCTGAAACCTTCACTGTAATAGTATCACCACCCCAATCTTCAGGAACTAATCCGTGCTCTGTCAATTGTTGTAATACCTTGTCAGGATTTGCTCCTGGCTTATCAATTTTGTTAACCGCAACAATAATAGGAATTTCAGCAGCCTTAGCATGGTTTATAGCTTCAATTGTCTGAGGCATAATACCATCATCAGCAGCAACAACCAAAATTGCAATATCCGTAGCCTTTGCACCACGAGCTCTCATTTCTGTGAAAGCTTCGTGCCCAGGGGTATCTAAAAATACGATTTTCTTATCATTGTTATCACCCAAATAAACAGTATATGCACCGATTGACTGAGTAATACCACCAACTTCTGTTGCTACAATTTTGTGTTTTGATGCCCTGATACTATCTAACAGAGTTGTTTTACCGTGGTCAACGTGTCCCATAATACTTATAACAGGTGCACGTTTTTTTAGTAATTTTTTGTCAACTTCAGTTAAAGCTTTTGCTTTTTCTTCTTTTTCTAACTCTTGTTCAATGTAAGCATCTAAATCTTCATCTAAAACTTCCAAATCATACTCGGCGCAAACTTTTTTAATAACATCCACGTCAATAAGCTGATTAACTGTTGCCATAATTCCGTTAAGCATAAGGAATTTAACAATTTCAGCAGGAGTTTTTTTAATTTTATCGGATAATTCGGAAATCGTCATTGCCTGATTTACAACAATTTGTTTTACATCCTCAACTGCTTCAGTTTTTTGAGTTTTCTTTTTATGGTGCTGAGCAGCAGCTTTTTCCAATGAAATTCTTTCTTGTTCTTCCTTTTTAGAAAATTCTTTATCCTTTTTCTTTCCGCTATCTCGACGTTTAGAATTATTAGCACCCGGTTTATTTTCGTAAATTTCTTGAGGAATAACTCTGCGAGCAATTGGCTTTCTATCACCTGAAGCACCATCTTTCGGAGTCGGACGTTCTAACCTGTCCGGTCTTGCAGGACGCTGTGGTCTATCTCCTTTATTGAACGGTTTATCACCACGAGGAGGTCTTGCAGAATGTTCAGCTCTGTCCGGTCTTGCAGGTTTATCAGCAGAAGTTTCTGTTTGTACAGGTTTCGGCTTTGCCCGACGAACAATTTCTAATCGACTCACCGGTTGTACTTTTTCAATTTTCGGACGTTCTACACGTTCAATTTTTACAGCAGGTTCAACAGCTTTTGCAGGTTTTTCCTCTTTTGGTGTAGGTTCTTCAACTTTTACAGGTTCTTCTACCGGTTTTGCCTTTTTTACAACAAAAGCTTTTGGCTTTTGAGCTTTTTTTACACCGCCTGATGCGATAAAATCTTTAAGCCTGTTGATTTGGTCTAAAGTAACAGTACTTGAATGAGTTTTTCCTGTAATACCCATCTGGGAAAACTTTTCAACAACTTCCTTGCTTGGAAGTCCCAGTTCTTTTGCTAATTCACTTATCCTAACTGTTTCGTAACTCATCTAGTAATTGTCCTTTCAATTCGTTCGGGATTTGACATTTTAAATGTTTTCCCAATTTATTTTTTTTAAAAGCCGATTCTATACAATCTTTATTATAGCAAAGATATGCAGATCTGCCAAATGTGGTAGAATTTGGTGATATGACAGGTTTTCCACAGGTATTATCTGCTGTTATTTTTATTAAGTCATCTCTATCTTTCACTTGCCAGCAGCTAACACATCGTCTTTCTACCACTTGTTACCTCTTAGTTAACTTCTGCCAATTTTTCCAACTTCAATTTTTGGTCATACTCAACAAGCAAATCTATTAACTCATCAATCTCGCCATCAATAACTGTCCAAACATTCAAATTATGATTCAATCTGTGATCAGTTAAACGACCTTGCGGGAAGTTATATGTTCTGATTCTTTCACTTCTATCGCCAGAACCGACTTGAGAACGTCTAAGATCAGTAATTTCTTTAGTTTGCTTTTGAACTTCCATATCATAAAGTTTCGCTTTAAGAATTTCCAAAGCTCTTTCTTTATTTTGAAGCTGAGAACGTTCTTCCGTACAGAAAATCATTATTCCTGTAGGTTTGTGGAAAACACGTGCAGCAGTTTCAACCTTGTTAACGTTTTGACCGCCAGCTCCGCCTGAACGAGCTGTTGTAATTTCAACATCGTTCATATTCAAATTAACTTCGACATCATCAACCTGAGGCATTACTGCTACTGTTGCAGTTGATGTATGAACCCTACCTTGGGATTCCGTTGCCGGAACTCTTTGAACCCTGTGAACACCTGATTCATATTTCAAACGAGAATAGATACTATCACCTTTCATTGAAATAATAACTTCAGAAACGCCACCAGCTTCACAATCCGTTTTACTTAAGATTTGAGTCTGCCAACCCATTTTGTCAGCATATCTTAAGTACATTCTCATCAAATCACCTGCAAAAATGTTGGCTTCATCACCACCTGCACCACCTCTGATTTCAAGCATGATATCTTTATCATCCATAGGATCTCTCGGCAACAGAAGAACTTTCATTTTTTCTTCATATACAGGAATTTTTGATTCATTTTCTTCCATTTCTGCTTTTAAAAATGCTCGCATATCTTCATCTTTTTCTTCAAAAAGCATTTGTTTTGCATCTTCAATAGCTTCAGTTGTTTTTTTCCATTCGTAATAAAGCTCAACAGTTTCTTCCATAGATTTTCTTTGCTTAGACAAATCTCTGAAACGATTGTAATCCTGTATCACTTCAGGGTCAGAAAGGGTCTGACCTAATTCCTTATATTTTTGCTCAATCTGCAAAATTTTATCTAACATATCTTTCATACCTGAATAATAACAGGAACATAAAAAATTTACAAATTTTTAGGTCGAAACAACAAATATTTACCCTCTTTTACGACGTAAATTAGCAATTTCCTCTCTGATTTCATTGGAACGTTGAGACAATCTGTTATAAACCTGAGAATTTATTTCGCCTCCTATAAGAAGTAAAATTGATGTGTAGTAAAGCCAAATCATCAGAATAAAAAACGCACCAATTGTCCCGTATACAAGGTTATACGTACTTAAATTATTGACATAAACCGAAAAACCCCACGAACCTACCAACCAAAAAGTTGTAAAAAACACTGTTCCTGGTAATGCACTTTTTCTTTTAAATGCATCATTTCCTCTTAAATCAGGCAAAATGTAATAGCTCAAAAATGCCATCAAATACAACGCCAAAAACGATACCGGCCAACGTAAAGTTAATATCGTAACAGCAACCGTAGTTGACATATTAAAGTGAGCAACAAGAAACAATACAATAACCTTACCAAAAATAATAATGTTGATAGTTAAAAATAAAACCAAAATATTAACAAAAACCATCAAAAATGACAAAATTCTTGTATAAACAAAACTCCTTGTTTCTTCAACTTTATATGCTCTATTTAAACCCTTTAAGACAACTGCCACACCATTCGTTGACAAAACAATTGTCGTTATTATACCGATAATCGCAAGCAGTTTTCCGTGATTAAATATCATAGTTTCTTCAAGTACGGATTTTAACAAGTTCATTGCCTGCATCGGCATTATATTTGACAAAACTCTTAAAATTGCATCCAAATAAGACCTGTTTCCCATCCAACCAAAAACCGCCATCAAAAACAACATAAAAGGAAAAATCCCAACAACAAGCATAAAGCCCATTTCTGCAGCCATTCCGTAAAAATCATTTTTGATAATTGATTTTACCAAATGGATTAAACCTCTCATGTATTTATTTTTTAACAGTGATTTTAACATAAACCTTTAATCTTTATTTCATCCAAAATCATTTTCACAGCTTTTTCAGGATTTGCCTTAATTACAGCACCGGCAGCAAGCTTATGACCGCCACCGCCAAAACTTGAACATACCTGTGCAATATCTTTCGAGCGACTGCGCATTGAAACCTTTGACATCCCAACACCCAATTCCTTTACAACAAAAGCAACTTCTGTTGATACAATTGCACGAAGTTTTTCAGTCAATCCGTCAGTAAAGTCTTCACCTTTATTATGAAACTTTTCCAAATCTTTTTTATATACAATAGTATAAGCAATTTTATCATCCGATAAAAATTCCGCCTTGCTAATGCAGTAGCTCTGAAATAATACCATATTCTTTGAATTTGTTTCATAGCATTTTTGGTAAATTTCAGCAGGCTTTACTCCAATTGCAACCAACTCAGATACAATCCCAAAAGTTTCCGATGTGGTATTTGAAAACCTAAAACCTCCTGTATCTGTTAAAATCCCTACATATAAACAAATTGAGGTTTTTAAAGAAATTTCCGAATTCATTGATTTAAATAAATCTGCTAAAACCTCCGCAGTTGCCGACACTTCAGGTTTTACCAAATTTATTTTTGCATAATCAGGATTTGTACCATGGTGGTCTATATTTATAGTAGATTTTGCTTTATCAAATAATATTTTAGCATCTCCACACCTATCAAGTGATGCTACATCCAATGTTATTACCAAATCATATTCTCTAGATAAATCAACCTCAGAAATTGATTTGACACTTTCAATATACGGGATAAAATTATATGTAACAGGAATATCTGAAACACAAACCATATCACACTTTTTCTTATAATTATCGAAAATAAACGAATACATACCGCACATAGAACCCAGTGTATCTCCATCAGGATTTATATGCGATACCAACAATATATTTTTTGCGTTCTTTATGCTACTATCAATTTGTCCAACAACCATTTTTTTATATTAGCACAAAAAATAACTGAAACAAATTTATGAAAAAAATTCTATATACAAAATTTCAAAATATTGATGACATAATTGCAGATTTAATGAAAAATGCAGCAATTAGAAAAGCTGTTACCCGTGCTAATTTATGTAAATTTTGGAACAAAGTTGCAGGTGAAAAATTTGCACAGAATTCAAAGCCATACTCAATGATAAAAGGGTCAATAATGGTTATTGCTTGCAAAACACCAACTGTAGCACAAGAATTAATGCTCAGAAAAACTCAACTGTTAGTTAAGTTTAAACCTTATGTTGAATCACTGCATATGAAATTAACAGACCTGCGATTTGATGCAAAAAAATGGATAGAAGAAACAGAATAAAAGAACGTACCGCATTAAAACAGTACGTTCTTTTATTATCTATAAACCAACTTTTTGTCTATCGTTATACCAAAGCCATTTCCTTATTGAAAGAGCCGGCATCCGAGGAACACCTCCCAAGAATTTCTTCCCTGATTTTCATCAAATCACTTTGCATAAGTCTTCTCGGAGATCCATCTTCCATTGAATGATTTCTTAATAAATATGACGGATGGAAAATAGCCATAGCTTTATATTCTTTACCGTTCACGGTAACATTAAACCAATTTCCACGAACTTTTGAAATTTGAACTTTTTTATCAGCCCAGAATGATTTTAAAGAAGTAGCGCCACAAAATACAATCGCTTTTGGATTCATAATATCAATTTGTGCTGTCAGATATCTTTCACACAATGCTTTTTCAACATCAGTCGGAACTCTGTTTTCCGGAGGTCTGCATTTTACGGTATTGATTATATATAAATCATCTTGACGTGAAATTCCTGCTTCTTCCAAAAACTGATTTAACAATTTTCCTGCTCTGCCAACAAACGGAGTACCTGTTTCATCTTCAGTTTCACCGGGAGCTTCACCAATCAAAACAATTTTAGCAGTTTCAGGATTTCCGTCAGAAAAAACCACATTATTACGAGTTTTACCCAAAATACAATCCTGACAACTTTCACATTTTGCCTGAACTATATCCAAACATTCTTTTTTAATCATTTACCAATTTCTCCTCTTATATCTTTGTCTGTTTTAAATATTCCAATATTGTATTTTTTACAATAACGTCTTAATTCTTTCATTATTATATCAGATAATAAAAATACTGCAATCAAGTTAGGAACAGCAAGGAATAATGTAAATGCATCCGATAAATTCACTACACTTTTTAAATTCATTGCTGAACCGATTACAATAAACAAGCAGTATATTATTTGAAAAGCTCTTGTCGTAAATTTTGATTCTCCGAACAAAAATGTCCAACTTTTCGTTCCGTAATATGAACCGCACAGCATTGTTGATAATACAAAACAAGAAGCCATAAATGTTAATAGAATTGGGAAAAACGGACACACCGTCTCAAAAGCATGAGACGTCAACTCAATTCCGACAAGCCCGCTCGTATTTAAATATGCACCTGTTACGACAATGATAAATGCTGTTGCAGAACCGACTATAACAGTATCCACAAAAGGTTGTAACATCGCAATAAAGGCTTGAGCAACAGGTTTACTTGTTTTAACCGCAGAAAAAGCAATCGGCGCTGTACCTAAACCTGCTTCATTTGCAAACATTGCTCGTCTAAATCCCCAAAGCATACAAGCAAAGATTCCTCCGCCAACAGCTGTTGGATGAAACGCTTCTTTTATAATTAAACAAATTGTCTGCGGAATATGATGAATATTTAAAACACAAATTATAAATGCTGAAAATACATACAAACTACACATTATCGGAGTAACTTTAGAAGTAAATTTACCTATAGATTTAATTCCGCCAATTACGGTTATGTAAGTAATTACAGCAACTATTAAACCAAACACCCATTTTTGACCTGTGAACAACCCCGTAACATTAGTAATCTGAGTAGTTATCGCATTAATTTGGAATAAATTCCATCCGCCTATCATTGCAAACACACAACATATAGCATAAATTTTTGCCAAATAGGGAGTATAAGGTTTTATCCATGGAGCTCTCAAACCGTTTATTATGTAATACATCGGACCACCCGAAGATGTTCCGTCTTTATTTATCTGCCTGAATTTTATTCCGAGTAAAACCTCCGCAAACTTCAGAGCCATCGAGAAAATTCCTGCAATTATCATCCAAAAAATAACCCCAGGACCACCAATTGAGACAGCCAAAGCTGATCCCACAACATTTCCCATTCCGGCTGAAGCAGAAATTGTCGCCGTTAAAGCTTGAAAAGATGAAACCTCACCACGCTTTTTCTTGATAATTGTATCATCATGCTTGTATTTTTTTGTAATCAAATCTATCGCATGTTTAAAACCCCAAAGTCCGATAAACCTCGTTCTAAAGGTAAAATACAATGCTGCAACCATCAACAATATAATCAAAAATTCTACACGAACACCATGTATGGTAACGTGAGAAAAAATCAATCCCGAAATCTTATTTGCAACGGGTGATAAGAAACTGTCAATCCGGCTGTCTAAATTCATATTAAGATATTACATCAAACATATATTAAGATTTGTAAATTTAATACTATATATTTAGCAATTTTTTCGATTGAGAATACTTTATATTAATATATAAAGCTCTCTCTTCTTATTTAAACGGATAGGCCTTGATTTTACAAGGTCTTTTTTTTGCGTTTTTGAGAAACATTATTAAACTTGAAAAAGTTTATTTACAAAAAAAAAGAAGCCTTGAAGTTAATCAAGACTTCTTTCTTTTTATATTTTAATTAAACCATTTCAGCAATTTTAACTGAATTTTTGTTAGCAATTTCAACTAAAGATGAAATTGTAGCAATCATTGAAATTGTTGAATTTAGTTTGTTAATACAAGAACCGCAACCAATAGCAGAAGCTCCTGCAGCAAATGCAAAAGGTGCTGTTGTCGGATTAATTCCTGTAGCTGTCATAATTGGCATTTCTATATTTCTTGCAAGTTCAATTGTGTTAGAAATTGTCAATTCAGCTCTATCCATTAATGCTCTTGCACCTGTTAAGTTAGCTTCTTGAGAATAATGACCTTCTGTTTGGATTAGATCGATACCCATTGATTCTAATTTTACAGCCAAAGCAATTTGTTCTGAAGTAGGAATTTCACCAGGGATTGTAACTGAGAAGAATACTTCTCTGCCATCCAATAATGACAATGTTTCTTCAACTAATGATAAAACTTCATTAACATCGAATGACATTCCTTTTTTATAAAGAACATCAAAGTTTCCTAATTCAATAGCATCAGCACCAAGCTCAACAGCTTTTACAAGTTCTGAAGGAACAATTGAAGATACAAAGATAGGAAGTTCAGTCATTTCACGAACTTCTTTAATAATATCTTCTCTTGCACAAATATCAACTGCTGTTGCATGAGCTGTTTCAGCTGATGTAACCACTTTTTTAATATTTTCAATATCAAAATTATCAATACCAGCGATAACTTTAACCGCACGTTTTTCTTCTAATGCGTGTTTGAATAAATCTATTCTTGCCATAATTTCCTCCTAATTTCTATTACGGTCTTTTTCTTTCTGAATTATACATTAAAATTTTAATATTTTCAAGAACCAACCTTAAATAAGAAATTTAGAGAATATATTTTGCAAAAAAGATAAAAATAATTTATCAAAAGAGGTTGACATGAAAAAAAACATATTTATAGCATTAATAGTAGTTTTAATGAATTTGAATTGTAATTTAGCATTTGCAAATTACGCACCTGATGAACAGGTTAACATTAGTGTTTATGAAAAAATAACTCCCGCAATCGTAGCAATTGAAGCTCAATTGACAGATGGGGTATCCGCCGGTACTGGCTGTATCGTATCTTCCGACGGGTTAATCCTTACAGGTTCACACGTTGTTGAAAACCACAAAGATATTGATGTTACAACAAATAACGGCCAGACATATAAAGCTCAATTTATCGCACAAATGGGTAAAAACAAGGACCTTGCCCTTATAAAAATAAACCCTAAAAGACCACTACAAACGGTTTCTTTCGGGGATTCAGAATCAGTTAAAGTAGGGCAAAAAGTTTTAAGTATCGGAAATCCGTTCGGATTTTCAAACACCCTGACCCAGGGAATAATTTCAAGAATTGATTATGTAAAAAACAGATTTCAAACAGATGCAGCAATTAACCCGGGTTGCTCAGGCGGTCCGCTTTTAAATTCAACAGGCGAAGTTATCGGAATAAGTCAATCAATTTATAACCCAGACCATAACATATCAAATATTGGAATAGGCTTTGCAATTCCGTCAAATGAAGCAATAAAATTTATTGCAACTGTCGATAAAAATAAGATTTCACAAAGCGGTAAAAATAAATAATTATGCGATATAAAATACCAAATTGATTAAAAAATCCGTAACAAGCATATAAATAGTTGATAATATCGCAGCCTGAGTGGTTGAAATACCAACCTCTTTTGCGCCACCCTTTGTTTCATAACCTTTTGTTGCGCACACAAGCGCAATTAAAGCACCAAAAATACAAGCTTTTAATAAGCTAATATAAATATCTTTTATTGCAATCCAAGCCCAAACAGATGCCATATATCTTGCGGGATTAAGATTGATTGTACCTAAAGCAACAAACATTCCGCCCAATATACCGACATATTCAGCAACCAAAACAACCATCGGTACTGTAATTGAAGCGGCTAAAACTCTCGGAGTAAAATAATATCCGACAGGATTGATTTTTAAAGTCTTGATAGCATCAACCTGAGAGGTAACCTGCATATTAGCGATTTCCGCAGAAATCGCAGTTCCAGCTCTTGCACCGATTGCCAGCGCAACAAAACCCGGAGCAATTTCCCTAATCATAACAACAGCAATAGTTCCACCAATATATGCTTCCGCACCGGTCATTAAAAATTCTTTAGAAACTTGAATTGCAATAACCGCAGCAGCAATAAATGCAATAACCAAAGATATCGGCAATGAGTCGTAACTTATTGCAGCAGCTTGAGAAATAACAGTTCTAAATTTGACATTCCCGCCAAATAAATACTTAATACATTCTATAAGGTTTTGGACACATAATCCTAAAAATTTAATCAATTTTCCACCTAACCGACTGTTCTACCGAGAATAAATATACCATAAACAACATCTCAAAACAAGATAAGTGCTTAGCTTAAAGCTACTACCGCTTTTATAGCTTCCATCATCGCTTGAGGATTTGCAATATTTTTGCCTGCAATATCAAAAGCTGTACCGTGTCCCGGAGATGTCCTTATTATATCTAAACCTATTGTCATATTGACAGTTTTATCACCTGCAACTGTTTTAATAGGTATCAACCCTTGATCATGATAATTTGCAATATAGCAATCATAAACATCTTTTTCATTATTAAAATAAGCTTTTGCCGCATTAACAAACAAAGTATCGGAAGGAAGCGGTAATGTTATATCAACACCGCATGACTTCAATTCTTTAACAGCAGGAATTAAAATTTCATTTTCTTCCGTTCCCAAAATTCCATCCTCACCTGAATGAGGATTAAATCCGCATAATGCAAATTTAGGTTCTTGAATACAGAACTGTTTTCGAAAAGTTTCAACAAGATTTTTAACCTTAGTTATAACAAGATTTTTAGTTAACTCAATATCTTTTAAAGCACAATGTCTTGTTAGTAACAAAACTCTAAAACCTCCTGCAACAAAAAGCATCTCCGCAAGTTGATTCTCTTTTGCCAAATATTTTTGCAGAACTTCCGTCTGACCATTATAAATATGTCCCGCAAGATGCAGTGCATTTTTCGCAACAGGAGCAGTAACAATAGCTTTTGGCTTTATTTCACATGCTTTAACAATTGATTGAAAAGAAAACTCTCCGGATTGTTTTGTAACTTTTCCCGGAGATAAAAAGTTTCTGTTATAAGGAATTTCTATAACTTCATATTCCTTATCCAATTTTCCATAATAATCCAGCACCTCTCGGTTAGAAATTATAACAACACTATTCTGAGGCAAATTCAATAACTTCAAAGCTTTTATTGTTATTTCCGCCCCAATACCGTTTGGATCTCCCGTTGTAATTGCGATTTTTTCCACTGAAACTTCCTCCCGTAGAAGTTAAACATCTGTATGTTTATCAAAATATTTTAGGATTTCAATAAGAGTGCTTACTCCGCCCAAATTTCCTGATTTAGTAACAATCCACTGGTCAGAATTTGCATTTTTACTTAACGCAATTGCAGGAACGACTTCATCAATGAGCTTTAACTGATTTGCATTGATTTTATTGCAACACTTGTAAGAAGTTTCGCCGCCGAGAGTAATCAAAATAGCTCGTTTTTGTTCCAAAACTCTTTTAGAAAGTTCTGCAAGATAATCTGTTATAGCATTAGCCAAACCTGATTTTGTTAAATCCGCATTCATCGTATCGTCTGAAAAACCATCAAAATTTTTCAACAATTTTGAAGTATGAATCAATACAATATTATCTCCTGTTAAATTTGAAACAATTCTATCTACAATATCATCACTTACACCTGATAATACGGTATTCATATCAAGTTCAATAATTAAGCTGTTTTCTTCATATTCTTCGCACTGTTCAAACTTATCAATTTGATTTGCCGTAATTTGAGTTGCACTGCCGGAAACAATAAACTTCGGCAATTTTGGTAATTTGACCGGCAGAATTTCACTATCCTCATCTTTTGGAAACCAAACATTACTCAAAACTTTTCCTGCAGCTGCAGTTCCGACAGGTAAAATATTATAATTTGATTTACCCATAGCAAGAATAATCTGCTCAATATCAGTAGTTGAAACCGAATCTGCAACAATAATTTTCGCACCTTGAGCAATTAAATCATTCAATTCTTTTAAAATAGGACCTGCGCCATCTAATACAGTTTTCAATCCGATATGAGCGACTAAATCTTTTAAATTTTCGCCTAACTGTAGCTCAAGCATAGTCGGAAAATGAGATTCCGAAATCGGAGAATGAGGATCTCTTGCCATTTCGGTTCTTTCAATAGGTACACCTTTCAAAAGATGATATCCTCCAACAGTTATTCTGCCTTCTTGCGGAAAAGCAGGAATAACCACAGCAGCATCCCATTTGAGAACTTCAAGCATGGACATAATTTCAACAGCAATATTACCACGCAATGTCGAATCTATTTTTTTATAGAAAAAATCAGGATTTAAATTCTGCACAAAAAATTCTGTTGCAGTCTTAACTTTTTCAAATCCATCCTGAGGTGAAATATTACGAGATTCTGTGGATATTGCCCATGCCTGCTGATATTCTGTCGGACTAACATTATTTTCCGTATTCAAAAGAATATTTGTATCGGCATTATTCAGCATAAACTGAAGTGCAGTATCATTTGCACCCGTTAAGTCATCGGCAATAATACATACAGTATTTGAATTTATAATCATAGTACAGCTTCTTCTACATCCCTTTTAGAGCCTAAAAGTCTTATTGTATTAGCTCTGATAAAGAAATTTTCTTTTTCACTGTTTGTTGTTTTGTCAACCCAACGGCTGTTTGCGATAGCGCCATCGATAACAACCTGTCTGCCTTTTTTAACGTATTCTGCAGCAAATTCAGCTTGTTTATCCCAAATTTCCACATTATACCAGTCAGTTACTTCTGATTTTGATTTTGAATCCCATCTGTTAACAGCAACAGAAAATCTTGCTTTTGTTTTACCTGAATCAAATGCTTTGAAATCTTCAGAAGCATCTCTGCCGACTCTACCAACTATTGTTACAGTATTCATTTATTTACCTCTTTCAATTTATTTATAATATTATATCCCGTAAAATTATTATGTCCAAATTAATACATTCTGATAAGTCGTCTAACATCTTTCAAAACTTCCTGAGCTTTAATTCTTGCTTTTTCAGAGCCATCTTTAATAATTTGTTCAACAATTTCAGGATGTTCTTCATAATATTTACGTCTTTCTCTGATTTGCGCCATTGTTTGATTAACTTTTTCACCAAGCTGACGTTTACATTGAGCACAACCTCTCAAGCCTTTTTCACATTCACATCTTACTGTTTGAATTTCGTCTTCTGTACCGAATATTTCCCAATATTTGAACGCAACTTCGCACTCATCAGGATGACCCAAATCATCTTTTCTCAACCTTGAACGATCAGTAATCGCTGTCATAATCTTTTTGGCTGTATCTTCTGCAGTATCAGAGATTTTTATATCATTATTAAATGATTTACCCATCTTGTTACCGTCCAAGCCGCAAATTAAAGAACAATGATTTAATAACGGTTTTGGCTCATTAAAAAATTCTTCACCGTAAAGATTGTTAAATCTTCTGACTATATCTCGTGTTATTTCAATATGAGCAACCTGATCAATTCCTACCGGTACGAAATTAGAATTAAACATCATAATATCAGAACTCATCAAGACAGGATACCCCATCAAACCGTAATTAATTTGAGAACCTTGTCCGTCTTTTGATTTTAAAATTTTTGCCATATCTTTTAAACAAGGATCTCTTTCCACCCAGTTTTGCGGAGTTATCATACCAAGATAAATATTCAATTCCGCAATCTCAGGAACTAATGATTGAACATATATCACGGATTTTTCAGGATTAAGTCCGCAAGCAAGCCAATCCATCACAACATCTAAAACATTCTGTTTTAAATCTTCGGTTTTATCATATTTTGTTGTTAAAGCATGCCAGTCAGCAACAAAGAAATAACAATCATATTGTTCTTGTAGCTTTACCCAATTTTGTATAACCCCAAGATAATGTCCTAAATGCAACTTTCCTGTAGGTCTCATGCCTGATACAACAATTTCACTCATAAAACATCCTTTCTGTCTATGTTGATATTATATAACAAACACAAAAATACTCCCTTTAATATTTTGATGCCAAAACTCAGAAACTATTAAAACTTCCCTGAAACTGTTTTTCCGACAAATCTATGCTGCAAAATTTTGAATATGAGCAATGCTTTCCACATTGATTTTGGTTATAATTGAATACTGTATCATTAGATATTTCATCACAAATCTCAAGTATTCTTTCTTCATATTCTGATTTTAAATTATCATCAAACTTGATAACATAATTAGAATTATTTTTTAAATCTATATAAACAAAAGATAATGTCTCGTATTTTTCCAAAAACCTATCCATACACAATAAATAAATCATCGTTTGATAATCATATTGAGGATTTTTCGGGATAGAACCTGTTTTGTAATCTAAAATATAATAATTATCAAAATCCTTAACAACAGCATCCAACCTTCCACCAACCCAATAATTGCTTATCTTACAGGACAGTTGATATTCTGATTTAAAATAATCTTTTTTGAAATATTCATTACCCAGAAGCAAATTCCAAACTCTGAGTTCTTCATTTGACAATGAAGTTTCCAACCTTGAAATATCTATACCTTTTAGAAAATAATTGGCAAGTGCGTGTATTTTTTTACCCTTTTCAAAAGGTAATGAAGATACCGGTGCACTAATATTTTCAACATATTTATAATAAAAGTTTTTCGGACAAACTTGATATGTTTTTAACATATTAGGTGAGAAACTGTTATACATACCCTACACCTCCGCCATAATTTTTTCATCAGGTAACGTCCCAAAATCATTCTCCAAAATTTCAAAAAGTATACTTGGTTCTTGTTTAGTAAGTTTGCCAAATCTGGATTTAGCCTTTGAACTTGTTGTAATATACAATTTATTTTTTGCACGTGTTATTGCAACATATAAAAGCCTCATATTTTCTTCCAAAATTTCTTTTTTTATTTCATATTCGGATTTCTTTTTGTAAGACGGATTTAAATTTTTAACTGATTCAATAAATTCAGACGACTTAACATTTACAGATTCAATTGTTAACGGAAGATTTTTCTGAGACATTTCAGGAATAAATACCAAATTAAATTCATCCCCTTTTGACTTGTGCATTGTCATAACTTGAACTTTTCCCGACAAGAAAGATTTATCGTTTTCATCTTCTTCCGAGAAAAATTTAAATCCGCTCAAACTCGGTTTTTTAGATAATTCGGTAAGTCTTTCAAGCGCATATTCCAATGAGTTATTTTTTATACAAATTCTTTTTATTAAGGTTGAAATCAGATAAATATTAGACTTTTCAATTTCGCTTTTAAAAAAGCTCAATCCTATTTTAACAGCAAGCTCGTTTGGCGGAAGATAACTCAATGTTCCCCAATAATTCAAATCCCAGTAAAATTGTTCCAGTGCAATATTATCAATGCAATCACAATCAACTTTTATAAACGGATTTTCATATTTACGAATTTCACCTGACAGCCCTCGTTTATAAAACCCGTATTCCGATAAAATTTCATAACTTGAAGCAACAATTTCATTATCAAAAGGGGTCAAAACCATTTTCATGACCGCAAAAATCACACGAAATATTGATTTTTGCTCCAGACATTCATTTCTTGTAATAACCTTTAATCCGCTATTTTCAAGCAGATTTTGCCAAGCTCCGACTTGATAATTATATCGGAGCAATATTCCGACAGTATAATCGGGACTTTTAGAAAGTGTCTCTTTTATAACTTTTAAAATAAAATTCTTTTCATCAATATCAGATTCAAAAATTTCACCAACAACATCAGATTTATCTCCTGATGGTTTCGGATTTTTCCCTTCTACAGGGTGCATATACATTTTGAAGAAAGAGTTTGCAGTATCATCATTCTTCAAAGATTCATCTACCAAAACATTCGCAAAATGCCAAACATCTTTTGTACAGCGTTGTGAGCAATTCATTGTAACATTGTCATTTTCCGTAATAAAATGTCTAAACCCTTCCACATCCGCATTTGAAAAAGTTGCAGTAATTGATTGGTTAACATCACCGCATCTTATAACATTTTTATGTTTTCCGGCTAAAAGTTCTATCAATTCTTGTTGAACAGAAGAAGAATCTTGTGCTTCATCTTCAATAATATATCGACATATTTCCTGATAATGAGCTAAAATATCAGGATTTTCTTTCAAAATTCGCACAGAACCTGTAAGCATATCATCATAATCAATTAAGTTAAACTCTTTTAAACTATTACAATATGCCTCAAAATAAAGTTTGAACTTTTTAAGCTTCTCCTCTCTGATTTCAGAACTAAAAGAACAATTACCCATCTTAAAAACAGAAACCGCTCTGTCAAATTCTTCCGCCATTTTTGTTTCTATTTTCAACCGATTGGAAATTTCTCTCAGAATTCTGCCTCTTTGAGAATCATCACATATTTCAAAATCAGATGAAAGTCCCAATTTTTCATAATTTCCGTTTTCTTTAAGTATTCTAAGAGCTAATCCATGAATTGTACTTATATTTGGAAGCTTTGAAGAATTTTTCCGGACAGATTTAATACGTTCTCTAAAATTTCTTGCAGCAGACTCCATATATGTTAAAACAAATATATTTTCAGGGTTAACACCTAACTCTAAAAGTTTTATAATTAACGCAAGAAGAATAGTTGTCTTTCCTGCACCGGGGACAGCTGAAATCCCCATGTTTCCCGATTTATATTCTAAAACAGGTTTTTGATCATCTCTTGGTATTATATTGAACACAGGAGCATCCGACTCCTCACTATCTTCTTGTGAAACAACTATATATTCTTCTATTCCGCCATAATTTTCTATTCCGTTTGAATCAAACAAACTTGAGTAACAAAAAACATTATTCAATGCACATAAAGCAAGCTTCCTTAAAACTCGTGCCGTTTTCTCTTTTGATAACAGAAGATTATCTTCTATCGTATATTCATCTTTATACCAATCTTTTTGAAAAACCCACGCATTATACAACGGTCCTGTATCAGATTTAATCCACTCAGAACTCGTTATATCAAGCCAAATTTGATATTTGGTTTTTATTTGATTATCAATAATTTTTTGCGGGGTAGAAACAACCAAATCATTTGATTTAATTTCAAGAACCGAATACGGATTTTCTGCAATAATTGAATTTTCTATCTGCAAAATAATTTCTGTTTTCTTTTGATTAAACTCAACTCCAAAAATATTTTCAAAATCAGTAATTTGTTTTATAAAAAAATTAAACTTATTAAATTCTTCCATTTTACAGTTAGCGCTGTTAAACAATTCATTATAAATCTGAATTATCTGTTCTGAAATTTTTGATTTTGACTCAGCTAAAGAAAGTGTAAGTTCAAGAAACTTGTTGTATTTTTCAGTATAAATTTCATCACCAAAATTATATGGTATCAACTCTTTTGTTCGGTTAAAATGACTTAAAACTTCCTCACAATATTTAAGCGGAATCTGCAAAATCTCAGATAAAATTACTCTAATATCAAACTCTGTCAAAGAATTTCTCAATTCTGTATTCATTTTCAATATTGTAATAGAAGCTTGAACAAGCCTGTTTTGGATAAGTTTTTCACTTCCTGAAAGGTAAACCAAATTCACACGACTGTTAAAATTTTCTTTTAAGGTAAACTTAAGCATATCATCTATTACCGGTGAAATTATCGAAATTTCTGACGGTAAAACCTTTTTGGAATTTATTAAATTTTTAATTGTTTTAATCGCTTCATCAACCATAGAAGAACGCTTTACCAACGAAAGATAAGAAAATCCATCTAAAAGATTCCGCTCATCATAAAGTACATTATTAAAAAGTACAGATACTGTTTTAGCTAATTCTGTATTATCCTCTAACTTAATAACATCTGATTTGAAAAAAGTTTTAAATTTCGAAAAATTATTCCTATCTGCACTCAAATAACCACATCGACTTGACCCCAACGAATCAACCGCTATATAAAAATCCAGCAACTGCTTTGATAAATATTCAAAAAAATCAACACAAATCGGGGTACATTCATCCGCATCATCAACCATCAAATATTTTATACCACTAAAATAATCCGTATTTTTATATACAAAATTAAACAACAAACATTGACGAATATAGTCAAATCCTCGAAGTTCAAGGGTTTTTCTCATAAGTTTTTTTATAGCCAGCTCAGCCTCATCAGAAAAACCTTCTTTCAATATTTCAGCTCTTTTTTGGACATCAGAATTTGACAAATTATTTTGAACAATTAGAGAATATCTTCTGAATATTTGATGCAACAATGACATGCGAGAATTATATCCCCGAAATTTTACATCTTTTAAAATATCTTTGAGAATAAATTGAGAAACCTCCAACCCTGATAAATTTGGTAAAATTACAGGGTTATCAAAGATATTTCGTTCTTCCAGAAATGCCCAATTATCAATTACAGTATTATAAACAAGAGAAAAAAAGGAATGAATTTGAAGTTTTTCAAGACAATCAACATTTACCCTTTTCAAAACTTCGTCAATAAACTTGTTTTTTAAGGTAGAATTTTGTACCAATACAAGAATTTCTGAGGCATTAACACCGGAATTTATTAATTCTGCATACTTTTCAATAAGCAAATCTGTCTTGAAAGATGAGATACTACCTTCTATTAACAATTTCAATACTCCTTATACAGTATATTTTAACATAAACTACCAATAAAACTACATTTTTGAAATGATTGTCAAAAGTTCAAAAATAACATATGATTTGAATATCGAAAAAGTGTTATACATACAATTATTTAGCTGAACGGAGGAAAGAAATTATGGCAGCAACTAAAAAAGTAGTTTTATCACAAGAAGAAAGAATCGGATTTGCAGCTGGTGAAATTTATAACTATCTTCACACAAACGGAACAACAACATTTGCAAAAATGAAAAAAGAATTAGATTTAAAAGGTAACTTTGCAGATTTAGGTTTAGGCTGGTTAGCAAGAGAAAATAAAGTAGAAATTTCTCAAAAAGGACCTGCTGTAAAAGTTAGCTTAAGATAGTAACCGTTACCGGATTACAACACTATGTAAAAAAGAAGAAAAGGCTTTGTGAATGCAAAGCTTTTTCTTTTTTTATTCAAATATCAACAATTTTAATCATAATTAAGAAATAATTAACTTTTAATGATAATCTTTGATTTTATATTATCATTAGAGTAGGAGAAAAATTAAACATGAAATATAAAGATTACTACGAAACACTAGGGATAAAAAGAGAAGCAACAGAAGCTGAAATTAAATCAGCATATAGAAAACTTGCAAGAAAATATCACCCCGATGTAAATAAAACAAAAGAAGCAGAAAGCAAATTTAAAGAAATAAATGAAGCCTATGAAGTTTTAGGCGACAAACAAAAACGTCAAAGATATGATAGTCTTGGTGCAAACTGGCAAGGCGGAGCTGATTACACACCGCCACCGGGGTTTGAAAACTTTAACTTTGGCGGGGGGCAGGGTTATCAGCAATTTAATTTTAACGGTCAAGATATGGGCGGATTTTCCGACTTTTTCAGCTCTTTATTTGGAGATATGATGGGCGGAGCAACTGCCGGCAGAACTCATAGCGGATTTTCCGGATTTGATTTTGGTGATTTAGGCGGAGGACAACAAACTTATACTCGTTCTTCAAACAGAAAACGTACCCAACAGCCAAAAGCAGAAGATTTAGATGTTACAAAAACTTTAAACGTAACCGCAAAAGATTTATTTTCATCTGAGCCAATTACTGTTAAATTTAATGATATGAGAAAATGCACCCAATGTCCGGGAGGTGGCGGCTATTGCAGCGCCTGCGGAGGCACTGGTATAATTAATGAAAATAAATCCCTAAAAGTCAAACT
Organism: uncultured Clostridium sp.; assembly: GCA_964620875.1. Lineage (GTDB taxonomy): Bacteria > Cyanobacteriota > Vampirovibrionia > Gastranaerophilales > Gastranaerophilaceae > Zag111. Next base: position 39,583 of record CAZUKK010000007.1, on the reverse strand, counting down.
TCCAAAAGAAGTAAAAGAAGGACAAAAAATCAGACTCAAAGGTGAGGGAAAAGCTGATGCCTACGGTCAAAAAGGTGATTTATACCTTATTATTACACCAAAAGACTCCGAATATGAAATTCAAGGTTCAGATTTAACTAAAGATATTAAAATCACTCCTTCTGAAGCAGTTTTAGGATGCCAAAAAGAAATCTCAACACTTCACGGAAATATTACAATTAAAATTCCAAAAATGACAAATACAGGAAAAGCGTTGCGATTAAAAGATTTAGGATTACCTAAAAAATCCGGCGGATACGGAAACTTGAACGCACACATAAAAATAGTTTTACCTGAAAAACTATCTCAAAAACAAATTGATTTATATAAGCAAATATTAAACGGATAAATTAATAACATTTCGTGAGTTCATAAACAAATTAATTTATCTCAATAATCCATTGACAAACACCCGATTAAACAGGACAATAAAAGTTGTTGGGGGAGATAATTTATGGTTAAAGAAACATATTTACACGATAAACACTTAAAGCTCGGAGCTAAAATGGTTGATTTTGCAGGCTGGCACATGCCTGTTCAATATACATCAATTATTGAAGAACACAAAACTGTCCGCAATAATGTTGGATTATTTGATGTTTCACATATGGGCGAAGTTTTTGTATCGGGCGCAGATGCTACAGATTTTTTAAATAAAATCGTTCCGCAAGACATTGAAAAACTTGATTATGAAAAAGCAGTATACTGTCAATTACCAAACAAAAACGGCGGGCTTATTGATGATTTAATTATTTACAAATTGGGAATTCAAAATTACCTTGTAATATGTAACGCATCAAGAATTGATGAAGATCTTAACTGGATTGTTAGAAACAAACGAGGAATGAACGTTAAAATAGATAACCAATCTCATAATTATTCATTACTGGCAATTCAAGGTCCAAAAGCTATAGATTTGATGAAAAAGATGGGATATTCAATCGAAGGACAAAAATCTTTCACCATTAAACCTGCAATAATCGCAGGAGTAAAGCTTTTAGCTTCCCGCACAGGTTACACAGGAGAAGACGGTTTTGAATTATTGGTAGAAAATGAATATTCAGAATTCCTGTGGGATAAAATATTAGAACAAGGTGCAGAATTCGGAATCAAGCCAATCGGACTCGGAGCAAGAGACACTCTTCGATTGGAAGCTGCACTTCACCTTTACGGCAACGATTTAGATGAAAACACAACTCCGATTGAAGCCGGATTATCATGGTCTGTCCCAAAAGATAAAAATGCAGACTACAATGGAAAAGAAGTTATAATGAGCCAAATCGAAAACGGTACTGATAAAAAACTTGTCGGATTAAAAATGTTAGATAGAAATATTGCCCGACACGGCTATGATGTTTACTATAACAACGAAAAAATCGGACACATTACAAGTGGTTGTGTTTCCCCTAGTACAGGCGATAACATAGCTCTTGCTTATGTAAAAAACATAAAAGAAATTTGCACGGGCGAAACAGTTCAAGTTATAATAAGAGAAAAACCGCATGATGCACAAATAGTTAAACGTCCGTTTGTTGCCAAACGAAACCGTGTAAGCTAAAAACAAACTAAAGGAGAATAAAATGAGTTATACAGAAGATATGTTATGTTCAAAAACACACGAATATGTAGTAAAAGAAGGAAATTCTTATGTAATCGGATTAACTGACTATGCAATTGAACAATTAGGAGATATTGTATTTTTAGAATTACCTGAAATTGATAACGAATTCGAAAAAGGAGAAACCTTTGCAAATATAGAATCAGTTAAAGCAGCTTCTGAAATATATATGCCAATCAGCGGAAAAGTTGTTGAAGTTAACGAAAAATTAATTGATGCACCTGAAATGCTTAACGAAACATCATACGAAGGCGGATGGCTGATTAAAGTTTCTTCAGAATCAGCTCAAAAGGATATGGAAGATTTATTAGGTTACAGCGATTACAAAGCAGAATTGGAATAATATGAAAAATTTTTTAGTACATAACGAAGAAACAAAAAAACAAATGTGCAATAGTATCGGAATTAATTCGGTAGAAGAACTTTTTGCCCAAATTCCGAAAACTTCAAGAATGGCAGAATTAAAACTTCCTGATGGTTTGTCAGAACTTGAAACTCAACGAACAATTAAAAAGCTTGCTAAAGAAAATCATAGTGATTACACAAGCTTTCTTGGCGGAGGAATTTATAACAAATTCGTTCCTGCCTGCATTGGACAAGTTGCAAGTCGTTTTGAATTTAACACTGCTTATACTCCGTATCAACCGGAAATTTCACAGGGCACATTACAAGTTATGTACGAATTTCAAACAATGATTTGCCGTCTGACAGGTATGGATATCGCAAATGCTACAGTATACGATGCAGGAACAGCTTGCGCTGAAAGTATTTTGATGGCTTGCAGAATTTCAAAAAAATACAAAGCCTGTGTTTTAAATTCACTAAACCCAGAATATAAAGAAGTTATCAAAACTTACACAACAGCTCAATCAATCGTTATTGACTGGGTTGATGAAATTCCAAAAGACACACAAGAATATGCATGCGTTTTAGTCCAAACACCTAATTATTACGGAGAAATTCTTGATATAAATTCTGTAGATTGTCTATTGGTTGTATGCACAGATCCGTCAACTTTATCTATACTTAAACCACCGTCAGAATACGGCGCAGATATTGTTGTCGGAGATATACAAACCCTTGGAATTCCAATGAACTTTGGCGGACCAAGTGCAGGATTTATGGCAACCAGAGAAAAACTAATGAGACAACTTCCGGGCAGACTTGCAGGAAGAACTTTAGATAAGAACGGAAAACAAGCATTCTGTTTGACAATTCAGACCAGAGAACAACATATAAAAAGAGAAAAAGCTACAAGTAACATCTGCTCAAACCAAGCACTAATAGGGCTTTGTGCAGCTCTTTATTTATCTGTTATGGGTGAAAAGGGTTTTAAACAAGCAGGCTATTTGAGCTCAAAAAATGCACATATTTTATCTGAAAAATTGGCAAAAAAAGGGATTACTACACTAAACAAAAACTTCTTTAACGAATTTGTTATAGAAACAGATAATTCTGAAGATTTCCTTGCAAGACTAAAAGAAAACGGAATATTAGGCGGAATTAAACTTGATGCTAAAAAGATTTTAGTCGCAGTAACAGAAATGAATACCGAAGAAGACATAGAAAAATATATTCTTTCAGTATAGAAAAATTAACAAAAAATAAGAAAAAGGCAATTTTATTATTTCACATGTTTTGTTCAAAATGCAGGAACTAAATATGAAAGGAATAATTATGTCTGTAGGCGAAATTGCAAATACCGTCGCAAGAACAACCTCAAGAATCTCAAAAAAATCAATAACTAGAAAAACCCCATGTGCTGTTTTAGAACAATACAAAGCACAAGTTCAACTTGATAACTTAAAAATACAATTAGAAACTCTTGAAAGAGAAGAAAGCCTGATTGTACGACCAAATGATAGGGCATTAAAAGCAATCGGAGAAAGAATTACAGAGTGTCTAAAAAAAATTTCTGCAATGACAGACTACATAAAAAGCATTCCTGAACTATACAAATAATAAAAAACACAATATATTAAAGCCTGTAAAATTTTAGATTATTACAGGCTTTAATATATTTCAATAAAAGGTTTTACCTATTCACTTTTTAAATTTTTTAAGTTATAATTTACAAAGAGAGTTTAATATTTATTTTTGAAAGGTTATTTTATGGACAAAAATAAGTCAATGGGTATGTATGTAATCTTAGCAATTATTGTGCTGACATTTATTTCTACAATTGCTATGAAAGGACCATTAACAAACACTACCGATATTTCGTATACAAAATTTTTGCAAAAATTAGAAAATAAAGAATTTTCAAAGATTGAAAAATTCGATGATGTAATTATTGCAATACCTAAAGAGCAGCCAAAACAAGAAAAAACTGCTGCCGATAAAAATAAAAACAAAATTTCTCCATTTTTAACAGGAATGGAAGATAATGCTCAAGTTCCGATTAATCAATTTAAAGTACAAATACCGTCAAATGACACAGAATTAATGGAAAAATTAAACGCCTCAGAAGCAGATATAACTGTAAAAAAAGCTCCTGAAACAAATCAATTAGCAGGAAATATCGGAACTTTTGTTATCGTATTATTTGCGATAATATCTCTTGGCTTAATGATAAAAGCAATCCAAGCCGGAGGTTCTCAGGCTATGTCTTTTGGAAAAAGCAAAGCTAAAATGCTTTTAGATTCCAAAGTAAAAACAACATTCAAAGATGTTGCAGGAATTGATGAGGAGAAAAAAGAACTTGAAGAAATCGTTGATTTCCTAAAAAACGGTGAAAAATATATGAAGCTTGGTGCAAAGATTCCGAAAGGAGTTCTTCTTGTAGGACCTCCGGGAACAGGTAAAACCCTTATGGCTAAAGCCGTAGCTGGAGAAGCAAGTGTTCCGTTCTTCTCAATTTCAGGTTCGGACTTTGTTGAAATGTTTGTCGGTGTTGGTGCAAGCCGTGTAAGAGACTTATTTGAACAAGCAAAAAAACATCAACCTTGTATCATATTTATTGATGAAATTGATGCCGTCGGACGTCAACGTGGTGCTGGGTTAGGCGGCGGACACGATGAAAGAGAGCAAACTCTAAACCAATTACTTGTCGAAATGGATGGTTTTGACGTAAATACAAATATCATCGTAATTGCGGCAACTAACAGACCTGACATCTTAGATAATGCGTTATTAAGACCGGGAAGATTTGACCGACAAATTTATATTAACGCACCTGACGTTAAGGGCAGAGAACAAATTTTAGAAGTTCACGCTAAAAATAAGAAATTAGATAAAGATGTTGATTTGAAAGTTTTAGCAAAACGCACCCCAGGATTTACAGGTGCAGACTTACAAAACTTGCTTAATGAATCTGCACTGCTTGCTGCAAGAAACAATGAAGATAAAATTTCAATGGAAGATATTGATAAATCAATCGACAGAGTAATTGCAGGTGTTGAAAAACGAAGCAAAGTGCTTACAGATGCAGACAAAGAATTAACATCTTACCACGAAGTCGGACACGCACTAATCGATAAGTTATTACCGGATGCAAACGAACTTCACAAAGTCTCAATTATTCCAAGAGGTATGGCTCTAGGGGTAACATGGACCAGACCTAAAGATGAAAAAGTTCACGTAAGCAAAGCTAAATTACTTGCAAAAATCGCTGTTTCACTTGGAGGTCGTGCAGCAGAAGAAATCGTGTACGGCAAAGAAAATGTAAGTACCGGTGCATCTCAAGATTTAATCAATGTTACAGATATGGCAAGAAAAATGGTTACAGCTTGGGGTATGTCTGAAAAATTAGGCACAATGGCATATGGTAAAAACCAAGAAAACGTATTTATGGGCAGAGATTTCGGACACCAAAGAGATTATTCAGAGCAAGTTGCCTATGAAATCGACCAAGAAATCAAACATATCGTTGATGAAAGATATGAACTTGCAAAAAGATTACTAAGCGAAAACAGAGATATGCTTGAAAGAATTTCTAAAGAACTATTAGACAAAGAAACTATTGATGATAAAGAATTTGAAAATATTATGGACACAGTACGAAGTGAAAGACAATCTTAGTATAAATAAAAATTCAAAACTTTTTGCACTATATTTAAATATCTACAATCCGAAGGAAAATTTTGAAATTACCAAAAATTATTTCAAATCTGAACTCCCTTCGGATTTGATAAATACGGCCCAAAATTCAAATTGCGATATCTTAGCTCTAAGATTTAATATAAAAGAACTGAACGAAATACCTGAATGTATTAAAATTCTAAACTCCAGTCTTTCTCAAATAACCAAGCCCCTTATGCTTTGTGCTACCGGAGATGATTTAATTGATGAAAAATTATTACCTGAACTTATTAAAAATTTAGATAGAGAAAACTGCATAATCTCAGGAATAAATGAAAAAACTTACAAACAAATAATTCCTGAAGTCATAAAGGGAAATCATTATGCAGTTCTAAAAACACCTATTGATATAAATTTGGCAAAAGAATTAAATATTCTGTCGGTAGATTTAGGGCTTGATATCAATAAAATCATAATGAACACTGATATCGGCGGACTCGGCTACGGATATGAATATGGATTCAGCATTATGGAAAAAGTTCGTCAGGAAAGTGAAAAAGGAGACAAATATCTTAATCTGCCTTTACTTTCGGAAGCAGTAATTGAAGCTCTTAAAACAAAAGAGGCAAAATCAGAAGATTTTTCAACATCTTGGGGCAAACTTCAAGAAAGAGTAAAAATGATTGAACTGTCTTCCGCTGCAGGAGTAATTTCTGCCGGAGCGAATATTATTTTAATGTGCTCCCCTGATAATATAGAAATAATGAAAGGTCTGGTGTAGTTATGAAAATGACCGGTCTTGAAATATTTAAATATCTTCCGGGAGCAAAAAAAGAAGAACACGCAAACTGTAAAGAATGCGGTTGTCCAACATGTATGGCATTTGCGCTCAAACTTGCAAAACAATGTACAGAAATCGAAAAATGCCCTTATATTAAAGAAGAATTGAAAGAAAAATATTCTCACAGCATAAAACATCCACAAAAAACAATTGAAATTAATGGATTAAAAATCGGTGGGGAAAGTGTTTTATATAGGCACGAAAAAACTTTTGCAAACAGAACTGTTTTTGCCATAGTTGTTGACTGCGCACTCCCTAATTTCTCGGACGCTATTGAAAAAATCAATAACTTTGAAATAAAAGGAGTAAATGAAAACTTAAAAATAGATTTAATAATTCTAAAAAATTCAAAAACTCCGATACAATCACAGATTTCAACAATTACACTTGAAGAGTTTAGTAAACTTGAATTAAATATAATAGAAGATAATGATTTTCATTCAACAAAAGAAACTCTAAAAACAACAAGAAAAAAAGCTATTATAGAAAAAGACGACAATTGTTCAAACCCGATATGTATATGGATTAAAGAAGAAAATGAATATAAAATATGCGCAAATGCAAGTTATTACATCTGCAATGCCGCCAATATGATTATATTTGAAGACTTTAAACCAGAAATGTTTTCAACAATAATAAGACTTCGAGAAAATATTTATACCGACCCGCAGAAACCACTGCAAGTTGAATCCGATTTATATGAATTCAACTCACCTGATAAGAATTCAATTTGTTTCCTGACAACAAATTTTGCACTCACATTTTTTGCAGTATCAAACGAACTTGAAAATTTAGACACTCCATCTTATTTAATAGTAATTCCTGCTGACGGTATGAGCGTTTTGACCGCATGGTCAGCTGAAAAATTTACCGCAAATATAGTTTCTAAAACAATAGAAAATCTAAATATAAGAAACAGAATTTCCACAAGAAATATCATTATTCCGGGGCTGTTAGCTCATACAAAAGAAGAATTAAAAGAAGTCCTTCCTGATTTTGAATTCATAGTAGGAACTCGTGAAGCAACCGAAATTAGAGAATTTGTTAAAAATCTAAACCACAAATAACTCTATAACAATTCGTTTATTACAAATACATTTATTTCACCTGCTGTCAAATTTATCGTAAGTTTACCACCTTTTACATCAGGCATTGTTGATATTTTTATTGGTAAAATATTTTGCTTTTTTGAATTGAATTTTGGGATTTTAACAGAAACCCTCTCCTGATTTTCAAAATTTAAATTCCCAATTACTACAACCTTTTTTGCATTGTTTGAAAACATATACGCAAAAACTCTGTTATTATTGGTTTTTAGTGGAATATACCCACCCTCATTTAAAACAGGAAGAATACTTTTTTTAACATCATTTCCGAGCAAAAAATCATTCCTAAGCTCTAAATATTTACCTCCGGGTTTTCTTGAATAATTAAATATATCAATCTTACCACGATGAGAGAAATAAATATCATCGTCAGTATTTGAGTCAGCAGCCAACTTATTTCCCATCTTATACAAATAATCATCACCGGTTTGAAATCCATCAACAAAATAAGAATTTAGCGGCAATGTCGCACTTAACCATATAATCATCTCGCTAAACTTCTCACCTTTTAAAAGAATCGGACTAACTTCATCGTGAGTTGTAAAACTGCCTATAAAACTCTTTTTATCTTTAAACCTTTTCGGTTCATTTAAAAGTTTCACCATATTGGAATGAAATTCTTTTGAATTTTTCCAATCTTTTAATTCAAAAAACGAACCGTAATAACCATCAAAACCGGCATCTAAAAGCTTATTATAAGGAGTAAATACAGCTTCTTTTGAAATCGGTGAATTCCAAGATGATGAAACTTCTGCAATCCAAAGCATTTCAGGATTTTTTTCCCTTGAATATTTTATCAATTCTTTCCAGAATAACGCAGGTTTAGAATGTGCAACATCCACCCTTATCCCATCAACACCCAATGACAATGCCATTTTTACAAAATCTTTGTATAAGTTATAAACATTGTAATTTATTTTATCTTCACTTCCGGAATCTAACAGTCTTACATCAGTCCAATCCGCAGGAATAACAGGTTCTCCGTTTGCATTTGTTACAAACAAATCAGGTCTTTGTAAAAACAAATCATAAGAAGCACAAGCAGGAATATCAACAATCACCCTGATATTTCGTTTATGCGCTTCATCCACAAATTTTTTAGCCTGCTCTGTTAATGTCAAATCAGAGTCTTTAGAATACAAATCTTCATTTAACAAATCAAAACCTGCAGCCGAATACAGACTCCCTGCTGTTCCCAAAGCTTTTAACTTCCCTACAAGTGTAACCGGCAGAACATGAACTGTATTTATTCCCAGATTTTTAATCTCATCTAACCTATCTATCGCATTCAGAAAAGTTCCTTTAACTTCACCGATATTTTCCTGAATAAACCCATCTCCATCAATATCCTGAGCATTAAATGAACGAATATTAATCTCCATTATAATAGTTTCATTATTCACAAATTTCGACCGCAAATCATTCTGCCAACTGTCTTCAACAGCAAAAGAAGCAGAATAAGTAAAACAAATCACAAACAAAACTATAAACAGATTTTTTAAAATATTCATTGGTAAAATTTACTCTACAGGAATTAACAATTCTTGATCAATGTTTATACGGTCTAAATTTTTCAAATTATTTGCTTTTATAATCAATTCAGCTTTTTCAGGTGAATACGAACCATAATACTTTTTAATAATACTTTCACCTGTATCACCGTCTTTAACTATATATTTCTTCATTTTTGAAGTATTAACACCAGCTTCGGACTGTTCAACGACTTCAGATTTAGGTGATTGAGTTTCTTCTGTTGAAACCTCTGTAGTTTCATCCTCACTCGGAACAACAATTTTTGCATCAAGTTCATTTTGTGCAGATTCTGTATTTTCTTCCAAAGTAGTTTGTTCAACTTTATTTTTATTAAAAATACCGCCCAATCCTCTAATTTTTGAAGAATCCGAAAAAGAAATTAAAACTGCCATAGTTAAAACTGACAAAATAACACCCATAACAATACCTAAAGAAATATATGCTAAAGGAGAATTAGTATTAAATTGTACAGATTTAAATGATTGCCATAACAAATCAATTTCTTGAGATTTACTTGCAAAATCAGACTCATTTTCAATTGTTTCTTCAATAGGTCTGACATATTCCCCTACCTCAGAATTTTGAGAACTTGCCAAGTTTTCAATAACTTCCATTGACTCTTTTGACAGTGTAGATCTTCTTATAGTCGAACTTTTCATAAATTACCTCACGAACCCTATGCTTAATAATAAGATGATACCACAAAAACAGTTAGGCTTCAATGAATTGTTAACATTAGTAAGCAAAGCGCCGTTAATCAAAAGATTAACGGCGCTTCAAATCTAAAAAGTTAATTACTTAACTAATTCTTTGAATTTTTTACCAGCAGAGAAAGCAGGAACTGTTTTAGCAGCAATTTTTAAAGCTGCACCAGTTTGAGGGTTTCTACCAGTTCTAGCTGCTCTTTTACGAGCTTCAAAAGTACCAAAGCCAACTAATGTAACTTTTTTACCTTTTGAAACTGTTTTTTGAATAGTTTCTAATGTAGCTGAAAGAATGTCAGCTGTTGCTTTTTGAGAAACTTTTGCTTTTTTTGATACTTCTTTTACTAATTCTTCTTTGTTCATTATGAACCTCCTTCTTCCTAGAGCATACGGATTATTTTAAACCATTTTCCGCAGCATTTGTGTAATCGACAAATTTATTATAACATTTTTTTCAATCCTGTCAAGCATTTTAGATAATTTTTTTCTAAAAACCCTAGAAAAATAAGCATATACCAAGGGATATACCTTCTCAAATACACTTGCTAAGCGCATTACGAGTCTTTATTTAATTTTGCAAATTTTATATCTTGGTAGAAATATTGCAATATTTGATATGCATTATAGCCTTGTTTTGCTAAATTATTAGCACCATGTTGAGACATTCCAACACCATGCCCCTTCTTTCCAACATTATCATCAAAAGACGGAACTGAACGTAAATACGGAGCAGAACCGCTCCAAGCCGTAGTTGATGTCATTCCTCCCGCTGAAGCTGAATAATAAGCCGAAATAATCTTCATATCGTACGTTAGGACAAGCCCATGAGTTTCTTCAACAGCTTTATTAGTAATATTAGTTTCAGCAGAAGCACCTCCATAAGCTTGGTCTTCTGTATTATCTTTTAAATCATAGCCCCATTTTGCTTGTTTACCAAGGTTTGCAAGAGCAAAACTTCTGGCTGCAATTGCTTGAGCTTTTAAGGCTTCAAACTCCCAACTAGGAGACATTTCTGACGGCACAACACCTTTTAAATAACTTTCTAAATCAATATCATTAATAACTGTCAATTTACCGTTAATATTTTTAATCATCAACTTGCCATGATACCATTTGCCTTTTGTTGAAACATAACCTTCTTTATCAGGTCTCAAAACTACACCTGAAGTTCCAAGAGTATAAAACTTTCCTCCTGATTTTACGGCTATATCATTTTTATAAGGAACAAGTACGTAGCCTTTCATTGCATTGGTCGTACAAACAGTTTTATTTGTATTTATATCAATCAAACGTCCTTCAACATTTGTTCCGATACCTGCCTGCTCAACTTGGGTCAATAACCCAATTTTTATAGCATAACTCGGATTTGCCATAACCAAGTTAAATAATAATATTGATATTGTAATTAAAATCTTTTTCATAAGTCCTATTCTATCACTTTATTTACTAATGTAATAAGCCAAAAGTATGATTTTTACTGCTGTTGATATATTCTTGTATAATTCCAGTAACTTTTAAAAACTTTCATCACGTAATTTTTTGTTTCTTCGTATGGAATTTGTTCTACAAACTCATCCGTATTATTATAATCCAGAGACTTCTTCCAATTTGTAACTGAACCAATTCCGCCATTATAAGCTGCAATAGCCGAAACATCTTTACCTTCTAACATAGAACGTATTGTCGAGTAATAAAGATTTCCAAGACGAATATTTAACTCAGGGTTAAACAGATAACTTGTGTTAAAAGTAATACCGTGTTTTTCTCCGATATCATGAGCCGTCGCAGGCATCAATTGCATTAATCCAATTGCTCCGACAGCACTTTGAGAAACAGAATTAAAGCTACTTTCCTCTCTAATAATTGCCATCATTAAAGCATCATTATTTTTATATATATCTGCGTAATTTTTTACCTGCTTATAATAATTTTGCGGATATACAAGTCTCCAGCGCAAATCAGACTTTATAGGTTTTTCCTTTAATTTTGCCATTGCATCACGAGCAATAATCAACGATGATGCATAATTTCCCTTCTGATGTTCACACCAGCTTCTTATAAAATCATCCTTGGTAAATTTCACAACCATATCATAATCTTTAACTTCCAACAAATGGTATAAAATATCATTTCTTGCAGGATATTTATAAGGGTAGGAAACGGGTTTATATTCAAGTTTCGTCGCAATTGTAGCAGATTTTACACCCTTTAAAAGTAAAAATGCACGGTATGCGTAGTAACTATCTGGATATCTATTAATAATTTCCTGAAAATATTTAGTATACTCAACAGTATGATAATACTGCTGTTCTATTCTGCCTGCCCAAAACATAACCTGCGAAGAATACTCAGAATCAGGGAATTTTGACAAAAAATCTTTCGCCAATAATCTGGCAGTTGAATAATCTCTTTTATTCACTGCAATATTAAACATATTATACAATACGCCCTCAGCATAATCGCCTTTCGGATATGCGGCATATAATTCGCTATAACAAGCATATTTTTCGTTAGGTTCAATATTATCACATTTTAATTTCCAAATATAATCTTTATTTTTACCTTTTGCTAAATCTAACAACTTCACAATTCTCTGATAAGGAGATGTTCCGTCTTTAATTTCGACATAAGAATCAACAGCTCTTTTGTAATCTTGAGTCTGCGCATAATCCGAATACTTTCCGACACCTTCCTCAATCGTTGAAATTGCCTTTTGGAACTTTCGGGTTTTATGTAAATTAGAACCTAAAACTGCCCACGCATCTTTTTTATCAGATTTAGAAAGAACTTCCGAAGCCTTGTCATAAACTCCTCCAAGGTAATATGCTCTTGCTATTATAACAGAATCTTTAGACGAAGTTTCCCGATTAAATTTAACCCACGAATTTGCAACATTAACTGCAAGCCTGCCATCAGAAGCTTGTTCTAAATAGTTTCGGAAAGATTCTTCAATTTTTTCTTTTTTCTTCCCTGCTGTTTTGAATTTTGAGTATCTTATTTTTGAAGCATTAATCCTTGCTATGTAATATTCTGAAGCTAACTTATAATCAGAATCCATATCAGATTTTAAAACTCGTTCAAAATATTTAAGAGCTTCTGTAGGATTTTCATCTATTAAAATTTGACCTGCCAAATATCTTGCTTCATCAGCCAATTTGTCTGACGGGTAAAACTTTAACAATAACTTATACCTGTTTAATTCGGATTTTCTATCTCCTAAAGCCCTGGCGCACATTGCCTGTCTGTATATCGCAACAGGTTTTAATACAGATAAATAACCAACCTTTGAAAATAAATAATATGAATTTGAATAGTTTTCGTTATCATAATCATTTATAGCATTCTTATATATCTTTACTGTTTTAAACTCCGGTTGATATACCTTTGCAAAGAAAAAACCCAATATAAGACATAATACAAATATAATAACTTTAAACGTATTTTTATACATAGTGCTCATCCCTAATAGAAGTTTAACAAACATGCAAAAGAAAGTAAAAAATTTTATAATTTATTTACATAAACTATCTTACTAAAATTTATATTTTATAATAAATAAAAACGGAGAAAAAATTATGCCACTATGGGAAAAAGGATTAATAGCTTTAGGTATAAACATTGTATTAATTGTTATTATATTTAAAGTTATCGATATAGCAGATAAAAAAATCAGACAAAAAATCCAAAACGCAGAAACAAATTCCCCGTTATTAAGATTTACACCGATTTTAATGAAATTATTGAAAGCTGTAATTATATTTATAGCAATTACAGGGCTTTTGCAAAGCCAAGGATATTCTGTATCTTCAATTCTTGCAGGTTTCGGAATTGGAGGTATTGCTGTTGGTATGGCAGCTAAAGATGCCCTGGCAAATATTTTCGGCAGTATAGAAATCCTGTCTGACCATGCATACAAAATCGGAGATTACGTAAAAGTTAACGGAATTGAAGGTTATGTTGAAGATATAAATATTCGTTCTACAAAAATACGAGATTTGGATAATTTTTTAATCAATATCCCTAATAATATTGCAGCTAATACTGTGATAACAAATGTTTCCCGTGCAAAGAAAAGGTTTATCAATTTAACATTCGGAGTTACTTATTCTACAGATAATGAAAAAATTACCCAAGCTCAAGAAATTCTAAAAGAAGCAGCGATAAATCATAAAGAAATTTACAATGAATTTACTGTTGCAGTCCACGACTTGGGAGAAAGTTCAATAAACATCAGATTTAGAGGATACGTAAAATCAGGTTCATATGATAAATTTCTAAAAGTACGTGGCGAATTTATCGAAGAAGTAATACATAAATATAGAGATGCCAATATTGATTTTGCATTCCCTTCTCGCTCGGTATACATAGAAAATGTAAATGAAGATAAGTTAAATAGGTAAAATAATTGAAAATTAAAATTATAGCACTTGGCAAAATTAAAGAAAAATTTTTAAAAGAGGGAATAGATGAATTTCTAAAAAGACTGACTCCCTACGCCTCTGTCTCTGTTTTAGAACTAAATCCCATTGAAATTAAAGATGAAAATTTAAAAGAAAAAATATTAGAAGATGAAGGAGAAAAAATTTTATCAAACATTAAACCGCTTGATTATGTAATAACCCTTGAAATTGAAGGTAAGCAACTCTCAAGCGAAGGTTTTGCTGATAAAATAAATACCCTAACAAACAACGGAATTCAAGAAATTGTATTTGTAATAGGTTCTTCCTGCGGAATAGGAAAAAATGTTTCAGCAAGAGCTAATTTTAAATTAAGTATGTCTAAAATGACATTTTTACACCAATTTGCCAGATTATTACTAATTGAACAAATATACAGAGCTTTCAAAATAATTAAAGGTGAAACCTATCACAAATAAAACAGACGAATTTAATATCCGTCTGTTTCATTTCTATTTAAATAATAATTTTATGCTTTTTGAGATTCTTTAATTGTCGCAGTGATCAACGATGCAATTATTAAACAAGCAGCACCAATGAAAAATGTTAATTCGTAATGTTCATTTATACCGTATTCAACATCAAATACTGCATGTTTAATAATCCAAGATACAAGCGTACATACAAAAACCTGAGGCCCTGCAATAAATATGTTAAATAAGCCCATAACAGAACCCTCAGTTCCAGGTTTTATATATCTTGATAACATTGCAAACGGCAACGCACATACACTTGCCCAACCAATACCTGATAAAGCCATAAACGAACCTACAGCAACAGGATTAGTTTTAAAAATACCCATTCCCAAATAAGCAAGCGCCATTGAAATCATACAAGCAATATGCACTTTCTTATTTCCGAATTTTTCGGCAAATTTACCGATTGGAATAGCAATTAAAAAGCACACCAAATTAAAAATAGCAAAACAAATTTGTGAATAATATGTAGCTTTTGTAGAAGTTCCGGCAAATAAAGACTTAACGTCATCTGCAGCTTTTGCCAAATCTGGAACACCATAAACCGTATGAATTGCAAAATCAGTAAAATATATCAAAAGACACATCATACCTATCCAAGTAAAAAATTGCATTACACATATTTTTGAAACTTCAGGAGATAATGCAAAAAAGTCTTTCATAGACTTCCAAAAACCATCCTGCGGTTTTACTTCTTCATTTGAATCTTGTACATTTGCAGTACTCTTTTCCTTTATCGTCATACAAGTCCAAACCATTGCAAGCGTAAAGGTTAAAGCTGCCATTATAAATTGAGACACAATCGGCATATCATAATGACAAACATATTTTAAAAACGGAGCAACACCTGCAGCAACAACTGAACCTAATCCTATTGCTAAACTAATATAAGAATTTGCCACAGCATGTTGATCTTGTGGAACAACATCAGGAATTAATGCTCTATAAGGACCTTGTGCTATATTTATACAAGCATCAATTACCCAAATCATAACAGCAGCAATAGCCAATCCTGTCCACCACGGCAATGTTGTGTGGAAAACATTTTGGATTAAGCTTGCAATATTTCCTGAGTTTGGGAACAACCACAAAGCAATCGACGCAATTATAGCTCCGCCAAGCAAATACGGCCTGCGTCTGCCCCAAACAGATTTTGTTTTATCAGATAAAGCTCCGATTATTGGTTGTACAACCATGCCGGTAAATGGTCCGGCAAGCCATATTAAACCGTATATAAACGGATCAGCACCAAGGTGTTCCGTTACCGGAGCAGATAAAATAATTCTCATCTGCCAAGCAAACTGTAAACCTAAAAATCCCAACGCAAAATTTAAAAAATTTACAGTCGTAAATCTTTGTGTACAATTATCTGACATAAAAATTCTCCCTCAATATACTATAAACGACATCTGTACTGATTTTATTATTAACAAAACATCAGGTCAAGAAAATAAGTTTTAAACAAATTCAAACATAATAAACAACCTTAATATTTATTCATATTAACAATAATTAAAGGAAATTTAAACATCAACTTTTTCTTTATATATATATGGTAGACTCTATTGGCAGTAATTTAATACAACAATACATAAACGGATTAAACCCTACAAACTCAACTAATCCGACTACTAGCAATACTGCATCGCCACCGACTGCAGCAACTCAAAATGATTCTGTGTCTTTTTTAGAAATGTTTGCCAAAATGAACAGAAATAAAGAACTTTCTTTTTCCGGAACAACAGTTGAAGACGGAAAAATAAACAATCAATACGCAATAGTAAAAACAGTTTTTGATGACTCGGATAATGCATACCAAGAGGGAAAAATCGGAGATAAGGAATTAAACTTAATAATATCCGAAAACAAATCATCTACCTCCAAAGAAATAAGTTATCAGGGCTCATTTAATAATAAAAACATTGAGTTAACTCTGTCAATTCCACAAGAACCAAATATATTCAAAAGATTTTATAATCAAAGACTTCATAACCGATTATATATTCCGGATACTATGACGGTAAAAGGAACTATTGACAATGTACCTTACGAAATAACATTGCCAAATGCAAAAGTTCCCGAAAATTCCGATGAAAAAGATTTGTTAATGTTAATTTTGAATAATCATGATTATAACCCCGGAATTGCTAACGGGAAAATTATCTCAATAGCTCCCGGCGAAAATAAAATCCGCAGAGTTAAAAATAATGCAAAAAAACGTGATGAATTCTTTGCAACAAACATAAGCCCACTTATTTCTCAAACTCTATCCACCACACTTGGGGCAGTTTTAGCACTTGCTTTGGCTAAATTTGGATTACGCAGATAAATTAAGATACTAAATTAAGTTCTGCATGATATATCCGTAGAGTTCAGTATGCCGGTAAAAGAGCTAAATTGCTTTCTGCTTTATTACCGCATCAATTAAACCTTTAAACAACGGATGAGGTCTGTCAGGTCGAGATTTGAATTCCGGATGGAATTGACATGCAACAAACCAATCCAAATCAGGTAATTCTACAATTTCTGCAAGCATACCGTCAGGAGACATTCCTGAAAATACCAGTCCCGCATCTTCAATCTTTTTCAAATATTCATTATTAACTTCATAACGGTGTCTATGACGTTCTGAAATATTGGTTGAAGCGTATGCTTTTGCTGCAACTGAATCAGGCTTCAATACACAATCATAAGCGCCTAATCTCATTGTACCGCCGTAACCTTTTACATTTTTCTGTTCAAGCATAATATCAATTACAGGATAAGTCGGGTTTTCATCAAATTCTTTTGAATTTGCACCCTTTAGCCCTGCAACATTTCTTGCATATTCAATTACTGCACATTGCATTCCAAGACATAAGCCCAAAAACGGAAGATTATTTTCACGAGCATAACGAATTACATTCAACTTACCTTCAATTCCTCGAACTCCAAAACCTCCCGGAACAACCACAGCATCTACATCTGACAATTGTTTTTTACATTCCGAGTAATCTACACAAATCTCAGAATTTATCCATTTGATTTCAACAGCCACAGAATTTGCATAACCCGCATGTTTTAAAGATTCAACAACCGAAATATAAGCATCCGATAATTTTGTATACTTGCCTGCAATCGCAACTTTTAATGTTTTTTCAGGATTTTTAATCCTGTTAACTAAATTTGTCCAAGAATCCAAATCAGGTTCTTTATCTTCCATCAAAAGCATTTTCAAAATAACAGAACACATACTTTGAGTCTCAAGTGCCAACGGAACTTCGTAAATAGATTTCATATCACGGCACTCAATAACAGCATCTTTTGGCACTGAACAAAACAGTGCAAGTTTTTCTTTCTCAGTTTTTGGAATCGGTTTTGAGGTTCTGCAAACTAACAATTCAGGCTGAATACCATAACTTCTTAAAACATTCACACTGTGTTGTGAAGGTTTTGTTTTCAATTCGCCGGAAGTTGGTAAATATGGCAACAATGTACAATGAACAGAAATCGCATTTCCAATTCCGACCTCTGACTTAAATTGTCTTATGGCTTCAATAAACGGTAAACTTTCGATATCACCTATTGTTCCGCCAATCTCAATAATATGAAAATCAGGTTTGAATAACTTTGTAGCCTCCACAATTTTAGACTTGATTTCATTTGTAATATGAGGAATTACCTGAACCGTTCCGCCCAAATAGTCCCCACGACGTTCTTTATTTATAACAGATTGATATATTCTGCCCGAAGTAACATTATTAACCTGTGAAAAACTCGTATCAGTAAATCTTTCATAATGTCCTAAATCTAAATCTGTTTCAGCACCATCATCTGTGACGAAAACTTCCCCATGTTGGAACGGACTCATTGTTCCCGGGTCAATATTAATGTAAGGGTCAAATTTTTGAATAATAACAGAATAGTCCCTTGCTCTAAATAAACGTCCAAGAGAAGCTGCAATTATACCTTTACCTAAAGAACTTACAACTCCACCTGTTACAAATATATATTTTGTCATAAATAACTTCCTTATTCTAAACCCAATAAATGCTCATCCTAGTTAATTTTAGGAACTTTAAAGAAACCGTTTTCCTCATCCGGAGCATTAGACATAAGAGCTTCTTTTGAAATTTCCTGATTTGGAACATCTTCTCTTGTAACATTCACAAAATCAATAACTTGAGTCATAGGTTTTACATCAGATGTATCAACCTCATTCATTTGATCAACATATTTTAAAACATCACCAAGTTGTTTTGTATATAAAGTTTTTTCTTCTTCTGTTAATTCAAGTCTTGCTAATTTTGCAACGTGCTCTACATCTTTTACTGTAATCATTACTTCTACTCCTTTAAAATATCAATCTAACTTAATACTAGCATAAAAAATTTTCTTTTAAATAATTTATTAACGAAATTTTAAAATTTAGCATAATATCAAGACTTATGATATATTGTATTAATATACGGAGTTAAAATAGTGCAGACTAAAGTTTCAGAACTTGAAAAATTAGAAGAACTAATAATTGCATACAGAAAAGAATCGGACAATAAGAAAAAACATATTGTCTATCTTCGTTTGATTGAAGAAAGTTTAAAACTTGTAAAAAGAATAGTACTGACATTTTCACCAATGCCAAGTACTATTTCCAAAGACGATTTAATTCAAGTTGGAGCTGTCGGAGTACTTCGGGCTATTGAAACATACAAAACAGAAGAAAAAGGCAGCTTTAAAACATACGTCAGCAAAGTTATAAAAGGTAAGATTTTTCACTATTTAAGAGATAAAGCAAATCTGGTAAAACCTCCGAGAGAATCCATTGAAAACCTTGCAAAAGTTAAAAATGCAATAGAAACATTATCTGGGAATAACATAAAAACTCCGTCAATAGAAGAAATTGCAAATTTCACAAATCTTTCATATGACAAAGTGGAAGAAATTATGAATATTGAACAACTCAAAAATCTTGTATCTCTTGACCAAAACGTATACACTACAGACGGCGGAGAAACTTTACTGGACAGACTTCCGTCCGTTGATTCCAAATCTTGGGAAGAAACTTACGCAGACAAAAAAATTATAGAATATGCAATAAACAAACTTCCTCAAGCTGATAAAACAGCAATTACAATGTACTATATTGAGGGTGAGGCAAGAAAAGATATTGCAAAAGTCTTAAATGTATCACAAACTCAAGTTTCAAGGATTTTAAAAAGAGCATTAAATAAACTTTATATTATAATACAAAAAGAGATGAACGAGAATATTTAAAGGAGGATTATAATGGCATTATCATTACTGATATTAGGTTTTATATTTGTTGTCGGGTTATGTATAGGCAGCTTTTTGAATGTTGTAATACTTAGAACGGTAAGCGGTGAATCCATAGTATTTCCGGCATCAAAATGTCCAAAATGCCAAAATCCTTTAAAGTGGTATCATAATATCCCAGTATTATCATATATTTTTTTAAGAGGCAAATGCGGATTTTGCAAAGAACATATCAGTATTCAATATCCAATAGTTGAATTATTAACAGGATTGCTTTTTGTTGGTTTATTCTTAAGGATATGCACTCCTTTTGACGAATTTTTCGGAATTTCCGTAATTAATCCGATAAGCCCAATGCAACTTGCTATATATATATTCACACTTTTGGCGACATTTTTCTTTATAGCTATCGCAGGAACTGACATTTTGGAAAAGAAAGTTTCTGATGCACATACAATTCCATTAATTATACTTGGAATTTTATATAGTATCGTTTATTCAATTGCTACATTTGTTGCCTATACAAAAGCTTACGGAATGCCAAAACTTAATATTGACTTCTTCCTGACATGTCCAATATTATTTTCACTTGCAGCAGGTATTATGGGCTTTTTATTAATGGAAGCAATTTCACGATTAGGACTTGTTTTTGTTGGAGCAAGAGCTTTTGGAGAAGGTGATTCCTACATCGCAGCAGGAATCGGAACTGTTTTTGGCGCACTTTTAGGATGCTCTCCGTTGTACAATTCTTTCTATCCGGTTTTTCAGACCTTAGTTGGCATATTGGTATTAGCAGGGATTATTCAAATAATTTTCACATTACCGATTTTTTTAAAAAAACTTGTTGTTAATAAAAATTGGATAACTTTAGGAGCAATCAGTACATTTATAATTTATACAGTAGGATATTTATTTGCACAGCAGGCAAAATGGCTTACTCACCCTGCAGCATACTGGTCTTGCACAGTTGTATTGTTTGCAATCGGATTATTCACCTGCCGTGAAATCCTTTGCGGACTTAAAAACAACAATGCAGAAAATGCACTTTATTTGCCATTTGGTCCGGCTTTAATTGTAGCAAGTTTCATTGCATTATTTATGGTTGGATTTTAAAAATTTGCAACACACAATTAAAAAAAGAGACACTTTTCAGTGTCTCTTTTTTTAATTAAATTTGTTGAGCTTTGCATTATTCCAAGCTTGTTCCAATTCTCTTTTAACAGACTCACTTTTATTATTCTTCAAGGCTAAATCATAATATGGTTTAAATTGTGTCATTGCCATTGTTCTATCAATAAAACTTAAGTCTTTTAACCCATGTATAAATCTTAAAACATTTCGTTTATCCAAACCCGGAGATTTGGTTGAGTTATTAGTCCTTGGTGTATGAGCAAGAGCACCTGAATAGTTTCTAAAAGCTAAATCCGTAGCAATTTTTTGTGTTTCAATTCCGTGGAAAGGATGCATAAAACCATCAAAAATACCCTTATTAAAAGTTATATCCAAAATTGTATCTTGAAGCGATTGTGGCGCATTTACATAAGCTGAACCTAAATAAGCAATCGTTCTTTGCTTATGCTCAAGAATATCATTTGCTAATAACTCTAAAGCTTCTTGGTTAGTTATGCTTTTCGGATAATTCATACTAATTGGCTTACCTTTGAATCTTCCGGTATGTCCGTAACCGATAGTTACAACACCTCCGCCATCTTTATAAGGTTTTAATCTTAAACCTTCATTTTTAGTAAGAATATTTTTTATGTAATCTTCGCTAACTCCTGTAATTCTGGCGATATCACTAAAACTTTTAACAGAACCCGGCTTTATCGTATAACGTTCAGGTATTGTAATTTTTTGTCCAATTTTTAAAGTTCCGGTATTCAAAACTGCCTTATCATAATTTTTGAACGTTACATTGTATTTTATTTGCGGATTTGCGGCTAAAAGGGTATACGTATCTATTCCGTTTTCTATTGCTAATTTAACAATTGAATCACCTTCTTTAATCGTATGAACATAAGATGATTGCTTAGTGATATTCTTGTCATTAAAAGCTGATGCAACCGCCATCATATTAAGCCCAGGGAATCCCCAACCCAAACCTCCAAACGGAGCTCCACTTGAACTTACTGTAGTAGTTGTAGGTTTGTTGGATACCGCAGGTTTATTTGTTGTCGAAGCAGTAGGTTTAGATGCAGTAGGCTTAGATGAACCAGACGGCTTGTTTGATTTTCCGTCAGTTGCTTGCGCTCCGTATGAGAACGACAAAGTTGCCGCCATTTCATTTTTTACATTATTTTTCACACCGACTTTAACAGTATTACTTTTGGAATAAATTTCCGGACGTTCAATTTTATATCCTGTTGGCAAATCCTTACTCAAATCATCTGTTAATTTACCATTTCTATATAATTCAAAAGACTTATCAATATCTTTTGAGCTCAGAATTATTCCGCTGCCCTCATTAGCATTATCTGCAACAGCTTTGAACACCTGAAACTGATAATTTGTCATAGATATACTAGAGCCTGATGACCATTTTTTAGTCTCTTTGTCAAAAACCTGTAATTTACCGTTATTATCAACTTTATAAGTCTTGGTATTATTTTCAAAACTTACACCTTTTTCAATTTGAACTTTATGTGTTTTACCCTTCACATTAACATTCAACGTTACATAATTGCCCATAGATTTCTCCAGTTTTGTAATATATATAAATAAAAAATACTTAGTATATAAAATTGACATAAACCAAAGAAAAGTAAAGTTATGTAAACTCAGTCAATATTTTTTATGCACCATAACCTTGATTAACATTAGTAAAGCGGGATTTGAAATTTCAAATCCCGCTTTGAATTATTTTAAACTGTTATTTTACCTTTTTTTGCGTCTTCCCATTGTTTTTGAACTCTGGTTTTTTCTCCGCCTTTTAGGTGTTTGAGGCTTTCTTTATATTCTTTTTCAAATTTCTTCATAGCCTTTTGCCTATCTGTTGCTGACAAATCTCGTAATCCGTGAATAAATCGTTGTACACTGCGTTTATATAAACCGCCATTAGTTTTTGCATTACCGGATTTTGCTGAATGAGCAAGTACTCCCACATAGTCATTTTTTGCTAAATCTTTTTTAATGTGTTTTGTATTTTTTGAGTAGTACTTACTCATAAATCCATCCCAGACACCTTTATTATAAACAATATCTAAAACGACATCCTGAACTGATTGTGGTGCTCTGTTAAAACTATCACCAAAGTATGCAATTGCTCTTTGCTTGTGTTCAAGAAGGTCATTTGCCAAAATTTCGTTAGCTTTTGCTTTAGATATTTCTTTATTTCCTTCTCGTACTAATTGAGCTAAAGATTTACCGTCAACTGAACCACAGTGTCCGTAACCGATGGTCAATGTACCTTTTACATTCTTAAGATTAGTAACTCTTTTACCGGTTGCATCATCGTATACATAAGGTTTGTAACCTTCGTTACTTTTTAAAATATTGTTTATATAAGATGCACTAATACCTGTTACTTTTTCAATATCTGCATCAGTCTTTACTGTGCCAGGTTTTACTGAATATCGTTCCGGAATATTCAATTTCACCCCAGGTTTTAGGTTTTTACCGGTCTTCGTTTCTAAATTCATTAAAGTGTTTTTGCTATATGACAATTTATAATCTTTACCCTCTTTCAACTGTGGATTAGCAGCTATCAGAGTGTAAGTATCAATTCCATATTTTTTAGCAATTCTGACTAAATCATCACCTTGCTTAAATGTATAAGTTGTTGCCGGTTGTGTTTGAACCCTTTTATCTGTAGAAACCTTAGATGTCGAAGATACAGGACTAGTTGGTGTATCGTTGTTAACAGGTTCTTCGTTTTGAACAGGTTTTGTATTATCTACACCATCCGGTAATATATCTTTTTTACCGTGGTGGAAATATAAAGTTGCTGCATGTTTATTTTTTACATCATTTTGAACATCTACTTGAAGTGTTTTATTTTTTGAATAAATTGTAGGGCGTTCAATTGAATATCCTGCAGGTAAATCCTGACTCAAATCTTCAGTTAATTTACCTTTTTTAAACATTTTCAAAGCAGAATCAATATCTTTTGCACTTAGTACAATACCGACATTCTTCTTAAATTCTTTAACATTATCAGCCACAGCCTTGAATATATCAAACTGATATTTTGTCATATTAAGAGTGTTGCTGGTAGTTGTTGTATTATTTTTCTTATCAAAAATACTTAAAGTTCCGTCATTTTGCACTTTGTATCTGTAACCGTTATTTTCAAAAGTTACACCCTTTTGAATTTTAACCTGTTGTTTTTCGCCACCGGCATTTACTGTAAAATCAATATATTTTGATTTATTATTATTCTTTTTAGGTTCTGTTTTTTTAGTTTCAAATCCTGTACTTTTTTCAGTTGTATTAACTCTGCCTGATAGCAAATTTTTACCATCAACAGAGATATTTCCATCCTGTGTAATAATTGCAGTTCTTCCATCTCTCAATGTTAAAGAAATTCCGTTCAGATTTGTCATAATATTCCCCCTGATATTTTCCCCGTATATTTGATATAAAAAATATATCAATAAGAAATTGCCAAAACTTTATAAAATATTAACTTTTGTAACAAATCTCAAAATAAAAACACAACTTATACTAAAAAATACTTTATATATATAGGGAAATAAAATAAGGAATTGGAAAAATGAGTTTCGATGCCAACATAGGCCGTTCTCAACCGGTAATTAAAGCCGCCGCAAACATGAACAACGATGGCGGTTCAGGTGGAAATACAGGTTATATGATGCGTGGACGGCGACAACAACAAAATGAAGAACAAAAACCGCTATTCAGTGAAAAAGAAGTAGATTTGGTGGATTTAAGTAATAAAGTTTCACTGAGCGATGAAAAAAAATTTGGTTACAAAAATTCGTGGTTTGATAATTTGGTAGAAAAGTTTATTAAATAGTTTTATTGGTAGATTTTGATTATTGTGGAAGTAGATTTATCAAAAAGTTTATTAATATTTAGTATTTCTAATACTAACTAATATTAATGTGGCTATTTTTTAATAGCTAATCTTGAAATCCAATCTTCATCTGTGCGTTTATAAAGCTACGTAACATTTCTTAATAAATGCGCAATTTTATAACCTTTGTATACTTTATGTATATACAGGGGATATAAAATAAAGATGGGGATTATCATGAATTATTACGATTTTTTAAACAAAGTTCTTTCTACAAATGATGGAAAAGATTACGCAAAACAAACTATTGAACTTTCAAAAACCGCAACTAATCCTTTCTTAGGTTCTTTATTTAATGAAGAAAAAGATAGTGCTGTTAAAGTTGATGGAGTTTCAATCTTTAATAGCGCAAAAAAAGAAAACTTCAATAAAATTGATTACACAAAAATTCTACCTGAAAAAGATCAGGAAGAAACAGCTGACGATGAAACTAAAACACAAAAGAAATTAAACCCGCTTGAATTCGTTTTAAAAGCATTCTTAACTTTAGACAAGGTAAAAGAACTTGCAGACAAAAACAAAGATGGCGAATTAACAGTTGAAGAAGTTAAAAATTATGTTGAAAAAGAATTAGCCGGCAAAGACGGTAATATTGAAGATATTTCGCTTGAAGACTTTGAAAAAGTACTTGAAGAAAACAATATAAACTTAGAAGAAGTCCTTGCAGAAGAAGCTACAGAAGAAGATACAGCAATTGAAGATACTCCAATCGACAACGGAGGCTATGCAGCAGATGAGGTTTCTTATGCACCTGAAGTGGCAGAAACAAGTTCCGCAGCTCCTGCAAGCTATTCCGAACCTGTAAGTTATTCAAAACCACAAGTTACTAATAACACAGATGATATGACATTAGAAAAACTTGAAGAAGAAAAAGCAACAAGAGTTGCTACACTTAATGAAAAACAAGCTGCAGTAGATGAGATTTTAAGCGGAAATACCGAAAGTATAAAAGCTGCAAAAGCTGAAGCAGATAAAGCTCAAACTGAATACGAAAATGCAGTTAAAGAAGACCCTGGTCTTAAAAAATTTGAAAAACAAATCTTAAAAAATAACGAAAACATTAAAAAGAATGAAGAAGCATTAGACAAAAATGCAAAAGCAATTGTAGATAAAGAATCTGAAATCTCAACAGCAGAAGATACTCTAGACAGTGCGAAAGGAGAATTAGAAGCGTTAACTTCTGCATTATCCGAACTTCCTGCACTATCTGGTAAAGAAGAAGATAAAGCAAGAGATAAAGCAATTAAAGCAAAAAAATCTGAAATAGAAGCTCAAATTAAAACTCAGAAAAAAGCTGTTGAAACCGCAGAAAAACAACTTGAAAAATTAAAAAAAGATTTAGAAAAATTAAACAAAGAAAAAACTAAACTTGAAGAAGAAAAGACTAAACTTCAAGAAGAAAAAACTAAACTTGATGCTGAAGTTGAAAAATATGGTTCAGAAGTTACTAAAGCAAAACTAGAAGCTTTCGACAAGGCTAAAGAAAGAGTTGAACAAGTCAAAACAGAAGCCCTAACAAAAGCCAAAGCCGAACTAAAAACAGCTCAAGATAACGTAAAAGAAATCAATGCTAAAATTACTGCGAAAAAAGCTGAAGAAACTAAGCAAAAACACTCATTAACAGACGATTCTGGCATAAAACAAGGATTATTTAAAGGAACATTAGCCGGCAAAGAAGAACTTGTTAACCAACTATGCCGTAAATACGGAGTTTCACCTGCTCTTGTTGCATCAATTATCGGCTTAGAATCAGGATGGGGCACAAGTAACTTAGCACAACACAACAACTTTATGGGTTACAGAAAAGCCGGAGATTTAGGCAGTAACGCAAAAGGTTTCGGATATTTCTCAACTCCTGAAAAAGGATTGGAAGCCGCAATTAAAAACTTGGCAGGTTATACAAGATATTCAGATGTATCTTCGGTAGATTTTAACAATCTTGATGCCATCGGCGGACACTACTGCGACGATAAATGGGCTCCTGCAGTAAGAAGAATGTACAACAAAACAGTTCAAAATTATGTAGCATAATTTAATCCCACAATAAAAAAGAGTTCCGATAATCTTCGGGACTCTTTACTTTTACAGCTACTCATTATCAAAATCTTTTTGTATTATATTTGAATAAACGGCAGTATAAAATTGTAATATAATCCAAACCATTACTAGAAAGTTAGCTTATATCAAGGAATTAAAAACATATGCACTACATATCAAAATATACTTCACCAATAGGCAAAATTACAATTGCGGCAGATACAACAGGATTAATCGGGGTTTGGTTTGATGATGCAAAATATTATTGTGATAGTTTAGATAAAAACTACACTAATAAAGAAACCGAAATTATAAAACTTGCAAAAAAGTGGCTTAACATATATTTTTCAGGAAAAGAGCCTGATTTTACACCGCCATTAAATCCAATTGGTTCAGAATTCAGATATAAAGTTTGGGAACACTTAAAAAATATACCATATGGCAAAATAATAACTTATAATGATATAGCAAAAGAAATTGCAAAAGAAAAAGGAATAAAAAGCATGTCCGCACAAGCTGTAGGAGGTGCTGTAGGCCACAATAGAATTTCAATAATAATTCCTTGCCACAGAGTTGTTGGAACAAATAAAAACTTAACAGGATATACAGGAGGAATTGATAAAAAAATTAAACTGTTAAAACTTGAAGGAATCAACCTAAAATACTTCACCACTCCCTAAAAAACTACATCATAAGTAGTGTACAACAATGGCAAAATAAATCTTTGAGTTCAAAATTTTAGATTCAATATGTTCTAAGATTTGTTAAATAATATTACTTATCACTATTATCCAGTATAATAGGAATTACAAATGTAAAATTAAATAGGAGAGAGAGTATGAACGTAATTAAGAAGAAGCTAGGACCACTAGCAAGCCTCGAATTTGATAAATTATTTATTGGTCAAATATTTTCGCATTTTGCAGATGCTATTGTACAATTTTTAGTTGTTGCAATATTAATACAACAATACACCGGTGCAGGAAAGTATATGGCACTTGTATTTTTCTTCTTTTTACTCCCTCAATTTTTGCTAAGTACATTTTCTGGTAATTTAGCTGACGGCATATCAAGACAAATTGTATTATCCGGTTCTTGTTTTTATAGAGTTTTGGTATTAGGAATATACATATATTGTTTATTCTCGAATATTTCATTATCAAATTTTGCAATATTTGGCGGGATTTTCTGTTTGGGACTTGGAGCTTCAATATTTTATTCAACTAAAATGGCCACAATCACAAATATTGTTGAAAGTAAGCAATTGAAATTCGCTAATGCTTTAAATTCATCTATCGGAGCTGTTGCATTATTATTCGGAGCTTTTGGAGCAAATTATATACTTAATTTTGGTATCAAAAATGCGCTTTGTATTGTTGCCGGAATGTATTTAATTGCAGGTATTTTAACAGCAACTTTAAAATTTTCTATTCCTCAAAAATTTTCCAAAGTTACAAAAACAAATGCATTAAAAGTGGCATTTGAATACCTTAAAAATCATAAAAAAGTTTTATATCTTGTTGGATTATCTGTTTGTTTACAATTCATTGTTGCCGTATTTTCAAACAGCTTAAACGCTTTAATAACCGATTATTACAGAATGAGTTTTTCTGATTTAACATACCTAAGAACCCTACTTGGCGCAGGTATTATTGCCGGTATGGGAGCTTCAATCTATTTTGCAAGAATAATGAGAATACCTCATTTGTTTGCAAGTGGATTTATAGTCTTATGTATAGCGCTTGTAACTGCTCCGTTATGTAAAACTATCGGCAGTGCATGGATATGGTTAATCCCGATAGGAATGGCTGATGCAGTTATACTTGTAATGCTTGATACAATATTACAAAAAATCACACCTGACAGTTTACGTGGTAAAGTTTTTGGATTACAGTTAACTTTCAGCACACTCAGCTTTTTAATAGGAACAATAATTGTTGCAAATATAGTTGGATTTATTAACCCGTTAAATGTATTTAAAGCTGTTGCATTTTTATCATTTATATTAGCTGCACTGATTCTTGTATTTGATAAATCTTTCAGATACTTCTTGCTCAAAGCAACTTTGGGACATCTTTTCTTATTGTTATTCAGATACAAAGTTGAAGGTGCTGAAAACATACCACGCAAGGGTAAATGTATATTGGCAGGAAATCATACAGGACACTTAGACCCATTCATTCTCCAAATGGCAACAAATCGTCAATTATGGTTTGTAACAGGACCTGCAGCTTTCAAAGTACCAATTGTAAGACATCTTTTAAAATATTACAATGTTTTGCCATTAAAATTCGGAAAAGGTATTGAAGCTATTGATGCTGCAAATGCTAAACTAAATTCGGGAGAAGCAGTAATAATATTCCCTGAAGGTAAGTTTACTCCTGACGGAGAGTTATGCAAATTCAACCGAGGAGTAGGATTGATGGCAAAGGAAACTAATGCTCCGATTATTCCGTTTGCTATTAAAGGCGGATTTGAAACTTGGGGAAGAAATCGTAAATTACCTAAACTTTTTAACACAATTGTTATACAATTTGGGCAGCCTATTACCAAAGAAGATTATAATGAATTTACCTCGGAAAAGGATATCGCTCATGAATTGCAAACACGTGTTAACTTTATGAAAAAATCATTAGAACGTCGTGCTTTTTATAACATTAATCAAAAGCTCCATTCAAACTTTCTCGATTTAATGCGTGAAAAAAGCGATATTTATGGACAAGTAAAAGCCTTAACGCTAAAAACAAAAGAAGGTTATGAAGAATTAAGCTACATAGAGATTTCACGAAAAGCTAAGAAATTTGCAAACTATATGATTGAAAATCTTCACATTGAACGAGGCGAAAGAATTGCAATAATTTGCGAATCCCGACCGGAATTTTCAATAGGAATGTTTGGTTCAATTCAAACAGGAGCAATTACTGTTCCATTAGATGTTAAGTTGACAGTCCCTGAGCATACACATATTCTTAACGACTGTAATCCAAGAGTTTTGTTGTGCTCAAGCCATTATTTAGACCATGCAATAGAAGTAAAAAATAATGTCAAATCAATCGAACATATATTTGTACTGGATGATGAAGAAAGAGAAAATACTGAAATTCAATCAATATCCGCTCTAAATGCAGATATTGAAAAAGATTTAGGTCGTCCTAGAACTCTTGATGAAACAGCATTAATTGTTTATACCTCAGGAACAACCGGAAATCCAAAGGGGGTAATGATTAGTTTTGGAAATATTTATTCACAGCTCAGAGATTTTGAAGCTATGTTTAAATTAACCAATGAACATACATTGTTATCAATTCTACCGCTTAATCACCTTCTTGAACTTGATTGCGGATTCTTTGGGATGCTTTATATGGGCGCAAAAATCGTTTATATAAAAACTCTAAATCCTAAAGAATTAACTACAACAATGAAGGAAAAAGGGATTACAAATATGATTGTAGTTCCTCTTGTTGCTAAAATGCTAAAAAATAGTATTGATAAACAAATAAAAAAACAGCCATCCGCAGCTCAAAAAGCTTTCAAAGTGCTTTATGCTCTGGCAAAATTTGCACCGAGAAATATCAGACGTTTAATGTTCAAATCAATAATTGACGGTTTAGGCGGAAAGTTGGAATGCTTCATTTGTGGGGGTGCACCTTTAGAAGATAATATTGCGGAATTTTTTGAAAGAATAGGTATTCCTATATTCCAAGGTTACGGTTTAACCGAAACCTCTCCAACAATTTCAACAAACCGTTACGGGCATTCAAAAATCGGAACAGTAGGACAAGCATTGCCATCAGTTATGGTAAAAATAGCAGATAATGGTGAAATTCTCGCAACAGGACCAAACGTTATGCAAGGGTATTACGGAAAACCTGAAATGACGGCAGAAGTTATTGATGAAGACGGCTGGTTACATACAGGGGATATCGGTGAAATTGATAAACAAGGGTTCATTAAAATTACGGGTAGAATTAAAAACATGATAGTCCTTGGCGGCGGAAAGAAAATTTTCCCTGAAGAAGTAGAAGCTGTTTTAGAAACTTCAGAGCTTATCAAGGAGCTTTGTGTAATGTCTTTAACTATCAAATCAGGTAATAAAGCTGGAACTGAAGAAGTTGGAGTAATAATATCACCATCTGATGAATTAGCAAAACAATCTGATGAAGAAATTCAAAAACAATTGGAAGCAGAAGTTAAACGATTATCCGAAGCCAATCTTGCACCATATAAAGCTCCAACGGTTGTAGTTCTTCACCGTGATGAACTACCAAAAACTTCAACAAGAAAAGTTAAACGTAAAGACTTAAAAGAATGGTATGAAGGGTTATAATAACCTAAATAATATTTTTTAATTTATCATAATCGATTTTAGAATTATGTCTTGGATCACGAGGAATACGAGTTATGACAAGTTTATCAAACTCAAATCCTCGTGATTTCAATTCTTGTTCAAGTTTTGGATGTAAAATTTTTGTTTCGGCAATTATTACAATTTCGTCTTTAATTTTCATAACTGTGCCAATTTCAATTCCTTCAATTTCAAGCAGAGCATTTTCTATCGGGAAGACATAAACTTTTTTACCATTATGCTCAAAACGGTTTTTGACTCTGCCCATAAGGAATAAATTTCCGTCGTTATCCAAATATCCGGCATCTCCTGTTCTGTGCCAAACTTGTCCGTTATATTGAATTTTTGCAAATTTTTGTGCTTCTTCACTGTTGAAATATTCTTTCAAAACGTGTTTTCCTTCAACACAAATTTCACCGATTTCACCAGTATTAAGCCATGTATTTTCAAAATCTTCAACCGGTTCATCTGTTGGTTTTATGATTTTTACGTTTATATCACCAATCGGTTTACCGACAAGTAATCCGTCTTTAAGGTTTCCGTTAAAGCTCAAAAGTTCTTTTGTAGAAATCGAAGCTATGGGTTCAGCCTCCGTTGAACCATATACAATTTCAACATCCGTATGAATAAACTTATCTTGTAAAAGTTTTGCCAATTTTGGAAAAACAGGTGCGCCACCTGTAAAAATTTTATTTAAACCATTTATCTCACCAAATTCTGCCAATCGTTCATAGAAACGTGGTGAGCCAACTGACGTTGTAATACTGTTTTGTTTTATATCTTTCAATATTTTTTGAGGGTTAATATCTGCAGGTTTTTGCGGATTAAAATCAGGAATCACAGAAGTTGTTCCACAAGCTAAATTATGCAAAACAAATATTGGCAAACTTGCTAAATCCACATCGTTTACATTTGGAGCAAGGTGTTTTTTCAAAACATAATGTTGCTCAAGTAAAAATTCATGAGTCCTTTTTGCGGCTTTTGGCAAACCTGTTGAACCTGTTGTAAAGGTAATTAATGCAGTCGTATCAGGGGTTGCAGGTTCTATTTCTATATTAGTTTTAGGTTTGTAAATTGTGCCTGAGATTATATTTACCCCAATTTCTCGCACTTTTTTACTCATTAATTTTAAAATAAAAGCTTTCGGACAACCAACAAAGGCTTTGCAAGGAACTATTGTTAACGCTTGATCCAGTCTGTTTTTATCAGCCCAAGCATCTACAAACACTGCGGTTGCTCCAAGATAAAAAATTGCAGATAAAATCTTATACAATTCAATTGACATGGGCACAAATATTAAAATATTATCACCTTTTTTTATTCCTTTTGACAAAAAATATTGAGCATAAGATTTAACATCTTGTGCTAATTCCCCATAAGTTATTTTTTTATTTTTATGAACAATTGCGAATTTTTCAGGGAATTTTTGTGCATTTTCAAACAAAATCTCTACAATATTATTTATCATAACTTAACTCCATATAGTTTGTATTCGTGATAAAGTTCTCCGGCTAAGATATTAGCTGATACATTATCTTCGTGCATAAGTGCATGGATTATATTATCATAACCCGCAATATGAGCTTTTTTATGCAAATATTCTACTAAATAAGAACCAAGTCCACGATATTTATAATCTGGAATTTGAGCCAACGTTTTGATAATCAGAGATTTTTTATCACGACTGTATATATTGTCAAAGCCAAAAATAAAAGCAATTGCTTCATCTGTTTCATCTTCGGCAATTAAAACCCATTCAGGATTTAGAAAACCTTTAACCGGCTCATACATTTTATAAAACTCATCAAATCCGATTGATGTATACAGAAAATTATTAATAAAACTTTTAATCGAAACTTCATAAATTTTCCTTATATCACGCTCAAAGTTAATCGGGTCAAATTTTCTTATTTTTATACCTTTTTTCCCAAAAATTGATGAAAATTTTTGTAATCGGTTGTAATCTTCATCTAAATTCTTACAAATTGATGATGTATAGTTTGCAACAGTTTCAAACCCGCACTGTTCAAAAAGTTCTGCATAATACGGTTTGTTATAATTATCAAGCAAAAACGGCGGATTTTCAGATGGTAAAGTTATACGATATTTTTTCCAAGTTGAACCGTTCATTGGTCCGATTAAATAATTGTATCCTTTTGATTTTGCATATGTTTTAACTTCATCAAATAAAAATCGTACTGCTTCAATATTATTTTCAGCTTCAAAAAATCCCAGATATCCATTATTATCTCTACCATAGAATCCCGCACGTGCAAAAATATTATCACCTTCTTTTACAACGAAAAGTTTTTCGCAAACAGAAACATCTTCAGCTTTTGTAATGTAAAACAGGTCATTTTCATACAATTTTTGCGGAAATTTTAAAAATTCATCTTTATTATTTGATAAATACATAAGCTGCTCCTAAAATTAATATTGATATAACTGAGGTTAATATTAATCCCTTATTCAAATCACCTTTAAAAATCCTTGTTTTAATAATGAAACCTTCACAAATTATAGAGGCAATAAACGGGTATATAATATTATTTCCGACAAAATCTCCCAAAAATGCACAAATAACCGGTACAGAAAGAATATAAAATACAGGTTTAACTCTATAAGCATCTGCTTCTGCACAGTTGTAATCCAAAACTAAATTAGTTTTTTGACAAAGAAATGCAAATCCGAAAAGTATAACAGCATAAATATTTCCGAGTAATGCCCAGATAATATAATTTATCAACCCCAAAAGAACAACTCCGGAAAACCCGACACGTTTATATGGAAACATTATCAGAAGATAGCCGACTAAAAATAATACCAAAGCAACAAGATGAAAAACAACAATATCTACATTCGGAGAAATATTTTTCATTAAAATAAACATTGTTCCCAATGGTATAAATAAATTATCAGCACCTTTTAAACTTACACTTTCAAAAATTGTCATAATTATCGAAATTAAAAGAGCAACAAGAACAGACTCCCAACGCCCGATAGGCGTTGCCAAAAGTAAAATCAAATGAGTTATAAGAAACGAAGTTAAGAAAAATGTAAAAGAACCTTCAAAAGTTTTTTTACTTCCGAGTTCGACAACATACTCATTAGCCCCGTAAGTTTTGCCTACCAAAGCTGCTATCGCATCAGACACCGCAAGAATTAGAATAGAAATAACATAAAACCAAGGAACATTAACAGTTTGTGAATACAAAAAACAAATATAAATTGCTATCGGATGATAAATTGCTCCGTCAGATTTTCTTTCTACAGCATGTACTGATTGAAGCAAACCAAAAAATTTTGTCAAAAACATTATACAGCCAAACAATATGGCTAAAATTAAAACCGCCCAATGTGATTTAAATATAAACGGGAAAAATACTGCAACAAACGCTCCTGAAAAATGGACAAATTTTCTTGTTATTTCAGTTTTAGCACCGTATTTATACCAAATTTCTGCAATTACAAAAAATAATAAAAATAGTGCAGAAATTATCATCATCCAAATTATATCAGACATCATTTACAACCTCATCAACATGAAAGTTTTTGTAGAAAAATGCTCTATCTTTTAAATACAGTTCTTTAGACAAATCTCTTTTATATTCAAAATTTTCAGGTAAAATTTCAGAAACCCTTCTATCAACCATCATATTCCAATAGCAAAATTTTGCCCCACGATTTGCATTAGCTAATAATTGCAGTGAAATATCTTTAAATAATTCATTATCCATATATTCAAAAATATCTGACAAGTTGAAACAATCAAATTTCATGCCTGCCTCATGTGCAACTTCGTTAATTGTACCTGTTTTGATTTCTAAAGCATCAATATTGCTTTTTATAATATCAAAGTTTTCTTCAAGAGCAAAATGCGGTAGAGAATAGTCAAAATTATTCAATAAAATATAATTTACGTATGGATTATTCCAAGTTGGAACATCTCGTAAAGCCCTATCAGCACGTTCTTTAATATTCTTTGAAATCATTGCACTATCAACATATTTAAAAAACTCTTTATCCCGTCCGAGTCGTCCCATCACAAACTTATTAAAGAAAACTTTAAATAAGGCTTTAAATCTCCAATTATTCCAAGTTTTGTCATAAAAAAGTTTTTGAGCTTGGATAGACTTTGGAAGAAAAAGCTCTGTTAGATTTTTTTGATTATGCACAAGTGGCATAATTTTATTTGCAAAAAGCTGAAAATAATGCTCAAATTTGCCTTGATGAATAATTCCGTCTTGAATAATTTGTGAATTGTTTTCAAAATAGTATCTGCTTTGCAAACTCAAATTTTCCTCAATTGATTTATAAATCTCAAGACGATTTTCACAAGATTTAAACCCTAAAAGTTTTAGGAAGGTTTCATAATCCAAAAACTTTATTGCATATTTTTTTAATTCACAACAAGCAATTTGTGGAACACTCAAATCAACCGCATAAACAATTTCAGGATTTTTAGATAATAAAGATAACGAATTATCCCCTGCTGACGCTATAGATATACACTTTGAATTTGGTTTTATATCAAACGCATCCAACAGAAGTAACGGGTCTTCCCAGCAATTTGCATATCTGATTTTGTCAAATTTTGCCCTATTTTGTATTTCTTTACCCATTATTTATAATCCTTATTTCTCCTGTTGAACCGTTCATTTCAACTTCATCACCATCTTTTAATGTTGTTAGAAGATTATTTATACCAACTATTGCAGGAATACCCATTTCTCGTGCAACAATTGCACTATGAGAAAGTATACTTCCTCTCTCAACCAAAATCCCTTTACTTATTGGAAACAATGGAACCCACCCAGGATCAGTTTTTTCTGCAACCATTATACAACCTTCAAGCCCAGCAGACTCTGCAACAGAACGTACCACTTTAACTTTTGCCCGAACAATTCCTGCGCAAGCGCCTATTCCTAATAAATCACTATTATGTAAAATTTGCACCCCATCTTCAGCAACATATTGATTTCCTACGTAAGGAATACCAAAAGTAGAAAATCTATCCGGAGGATGCTTTTCTTCAAATGTTTTGAATTCTTCTTTTCTATTTTGAATTATTGTTTTTAAATTGATATCAACAGAAGTTCCTCGAACGTAATTAAAAATTTCTTCCTTTGTTAAATAAAAAATATCTCTTTTATTTTCTATAATATTTTCATATGCAAAATTTTTACCTAATTCTAAGAATATTTCTCTAACTAAACCAAATAACCTTGTACGTTCAAAACGTAAATTCTCCCTATTTTTCACTCTTAAACGAGCATTCTTCAATATAAATCTAAATAATGGATTTTTTATCTTTGAATAAACCGTTTCTTCAGCATTATGACGAATTTCTTTCTCTCGTGCCGAGTCTTTTTCTATATCAATAATTCCCTGTTTTACATAAGAATTTATAATAAACTGTAAAAGTGATGGATCTTGTTTATAAGTAATAGTTTCTAGTTTTAATTCTCCTATACAACGATTACCAAATTTTTGTATAAAATTTTTTATATCATCATCTGCACTCTCACCATTGCATATTTTATTTGAAATTTCTTTAATTCTTTTTATCGGTTCTGTTGAAATTATTCCGGTCTCACCTGTTAATAAATCATTTTGTAATGTCCCATTTGGATCTATTTTTGCTAAAGATTTTTTTAAAAGTCCGTAAAAAATCATTGCATAAAAATCGTTAACCAGTGGAGCTTGCCATTTTTTCATCAACTTAGATTCAAGTTCAAAATAAACCTCAACCAATTCATTAGCCGTCTTACCCTCAAGTTTTCCGTTTTCATAAGGGGATAACGTTGCATTGATGTGTTTATAAAAATTATCTATATCACATGGAACTCTAAAAAGATTTACAACCAAAGATTTTAATAAATTTGCGACTCTGACATATTTGTTTTTACGACTTGGTTTAACTTTTGGAATTTGAACGAGCTTTTGTTTAACCCCCATCATTGATTCCATAAATCCTGAGTTGATTTCATAACCCGGCATTAATCTCAAAAGTCTGTACCAATTTAAAAGATTATAATAAACTCGACCTTCAATAAATCCCAACATTTGAAAAATATCTGAATTTTCTTCGATTAATTCCTGTTCAACACCCATAATTAAAAGAAATTGTTTATAAACTTCTGTATAAACATCTTTTATAAATGAAAAAGTCAATGGTGTTGTTACTCCTGAATAACTTTCAATAATATTAGAATTATCCCAAATAACTTCTTGCTGAGATTTATCAACCAAATTTTCCAACGTTGTAATAGGACGAGCCTGCAAAATATACAACTTACCTCCCTGATAAGCCCATTCGACATCTTGAGGTTTATCATAGATTTTTACAATCCCTTTTACTTTATCCGCAATTTCTCTAACTTGTTCATCAGTTAAAGATACTTCTGTAGGATTCTCATTTGCAATTTGTTTTGTCCCAAATCCTTGCTCATCATCAAAAACAATTTTGTAAGGCTTTTCAACAATATTTTTTGTAATTTTATTATCTTCAATAACAAAAGTATCAGCATTTAATTCTCCTGAGACAAGCCCTTCTCCAAGCCCAAAAACACTTGAAATTACAACAGAATTTCTTTTTCCTGTAATCGGATTAGAAGAAAAAGCAACACCTGAAACCTCAGAATTTATCATTTCCTGAATAATTATACCAACCTTTATTTCATCATTAGAAAACCCATTTTGCGCTCTATAAAACCTTATTCTTTCAGAATTTGCAGAATTTATCACACCTTGAATTTTTGACTTAATATCTTGCGGTTTTACATATAAAAAACTTTCCATCTGTCCAGCAAAAGAATTATCACTACTGTCTTCTCCCACTGCAGAAGAACGAACGGCGTATAATTTTTCATTATCAACTTCAAAATCATCCTCGACAGATGTAACAACAAACCATTTTGGAACATTTATTCCATTTTTGGTTAAAATATCAAGATTATAAGCTTTTCCGCCGACAATTTGTTCTTCCATCTATACCCCACCTAATAGTGTTCTAATAATATTTACCCCCATTGGAATACCGCCTAAAGATAAATACATTCCTAATGTCCAAATTCCTGCCATAGTTTCAAGCTTTGAGGCGAATTTTTGTTCGTGTTTTTTAAGAAAGCAAAATGCCGGTATAGAACAAACTATTAAAAAACAAGCCAAAAATATAAAAACAAATTTGCCAAAACCAGCATAAAAACAAGCAAAATTTGCAAAAATATACGTTGTAAATAAAACACAAAGCCAAGTTATAGTAGAACCTTTTTCACCCCAAAGGTATGAATACGTTTCTACACCAACTTCTTCAGATTCTCTTGCCCTAATTTTACGCCCAATTTCAATCACAACACCATTTAAAAATGTTACAACCAAAAAAATTATTAATCCTTTTGGCAAATTAGTGTCTGCTGTATTCCAATCTAAACCTGTTGTATAAAAATCAATGACAGGCATAATCATCATATGCGAAACCAAATAAGCAATCGGATGCTTACGAAGCCAATCTCTGACAAAAAATTCTTTTGCCATAATAAACATATAAATTATGACTACTCCCAAAATCCAAAGCATTTTAGGAATAAAAATCGCATTTAATAAGAACTGTAGTCCAATTATTATAACTGCCAGCCATTTTAATTCATTAAAACTAACCAAACCTCTTGGAACTGCCCTATAAGGACGGAATTTTGCATCATCCTCGGCATCTTTAAATTCATCGAAAATTCTTAGCAAGAAAAAATATCCAAAAGATGTTACCGCACCAATTATCAAGGTTAAAAACGAAAAAGAAAAGTCTCCTCTTAAAAACTTTGAATATGACATAGCAGAAAAAGCAAAAGTCAAAACCATTAAACCATAAGCAAATATAGGAAATCTTTCATTTTGGTAAATCCAAAAGCGTTTAAAAATATTTAAATCTTTTTCTTCCATCTTGTTATAAAACTATCATGATATAAAACTACTTGCATCAATTATTTATACGACTTTTATAATATTTTTCTATCTTTAGCGCCATCGTTGCCGAACAACATGAGGCTTACGAGGGCGCATACCCGATTAGGGTAGAACTCTGTTTATTGCGAAAATGGCTTGAGCAACAAACTCGAGGGAG
>CAZUKK010000006.1:0-89190 GCA_964620875.1 uncultured Clostridium sp. | reverse complement strand
GTTCCGCAAAATAGATTTCTGTTTTGTCTTCTTTTGCATCTGATAACAAGTTCATGCCGACTACATTCAAGTTGCCTTGGTGCTTGCCGTAGGAAGTTGCTGTAAATCTGTCCATTTCTTTAGCATTAAGATCCACATCAGCTACAAAATTAGTATCGCCGGTTATTGTCATTTGATTGAGGGCGGATATTCCGGCTTGATTATTAACCATAGACATAAATCCTGATTTTAATGTCAGATTATTATTATCAAATACATTATCTCGTCCTAAGTATAGGTTTGTTTTTTCAAGAGAAATATCTACTGGAGTTTTTAAATCCGAATCAACAGTGGTATAAGTAATCTGCTCAACCTTAACTGCTTCTTTTGCATCAACCGTATCGTTTATTTCGACTATACCTGTTGAATCTCCTGTGATTTCAAGATTATATACTCTATCTTTTACACTATCAGGCAAATAAGCTCCAGAGATTCCGTCATTCATTATGATTTTACCATTATTTTGAGCAGAAAGACGTAAGGTAGCATCTACCATAAAAATCGCTTGAGAAACTTTTTCTTCACCGTATGGTTTAACATAATTGCCTGTAAAAATTGTGTTTCCGTTATCTGCAATGATATTAGTATTAATATCTGAATAAATCGCACCACCCTGACAGTAGTTTCCTGCATAAGTAATCTCACCATCTTCACTTTCGCTAGTTGGTGCAACCCAGGCATCATCTCCAGCTCCTACCCCATTACTTATAAAGATTGAATTTTTAATGTTTAAACTATTTGAAGCTAAAGTATATGTTTTGTCTTTATAATGCCCCAAATGGCTACTAGTATGAGCACTAATGGCTCCGCCTTGTGATGCAATATTGCCTGTAAATATTGAATCTTCTATATTTGTATGAAATTCATCATCAACCCAAGATACAAGAGATGCTGAATTTATAGCACCGCCTGTGTGCCCAATATTATTAATAAAATTGGAAGATTTAATATTCAGAGTCCACGAGTCTTTGTGATAGCGACCAAAGTTATTAACAGTATTATTTACCACAGATGATCCATTATTAATAAAAGTGGAATTTGTTATATTATTAACTCCTTGAAGAGAACCATTATTTATAAATACTCCGGAAACATTCTCTACAGTGCCAAGTATAGCATAGGACTCAATAATATATCCATTATTAATAAAAGTACCCTTTAGCGATTTAATAGTACCACTGTTATATATTACGGTAGAAGAATTACCAATGAAATCAGCATTTATTGAATTTATTGTGCCATCATTTCTTATAATATTTGACCCTTTATTACCAATAAATTCCCCTGTTATATCATTGATTACAGCATTATCAGTATTAGTAATTAATCCATAATACCCACTATTCGTAGTATTGTTAATAAAAGTACCGGTTATATTACCTAATTTAGCATCATCTTCATTACAAATAATTGCGGAATATTTCAGACTATTATTTACAAAATCACCAGTAATATTAATATTGGAATTATCTGTATCATAAGGATTAGTAATATAATTATTATAACCAGAATGACTTTGTTCATTAATTAAAATCGGATTAATATTTAAAGAAGAATCTAAACTGCTAATAGGTTGTGAAATTTCAGTATAATTATCCGGCTTCGTATAAGTATATAGATAATATTTAGTATCTTGATTCGGTAAATTAACTTTTATTGTATTATCGCCTGCAGAATTTACTTTTTGCCAAGTTAGATTTTTTGAAGCATCAAAAAACAAAGACTCAAAATCTATCTCAGAAGAATCAACAACCAAAGGTTGTTCTGCCATTGCAGGAACACAAAAACTCGACATACCAACTAAAACCGCCGCAGATAGGTATTTAAAGGTCATCCCCCCATTTTCACCAGCTACGATTGAATTTAAATATTTTCTAACATTTTTCTTCATCATAATTTAACATCCTCATACCATACTTCACGATATACTAATCGAAATAAATCGCACGTTTCTTTAGGAGTTTCTTATAAATTTTTACATTTTGAAATACAATATATCCTTATGGATATATTAGAATATTGTTTTATTAATATCCCAAGTGTTTATAATTAGTTTAGTTGGTCGTAAACCTTGCGAACTTCTTTTATATCCTGCCACATCAACCATTTAGGAGATCCTTTTTCCTTGCTGTCATTTCGAAGCAGATACGACGGGTGAAAAATAGGCATCATTTTAGAAAAATTCGGACCTTCAAACCATTTTCCTCTTAGCTTTGTTATACCTAATTTTGTATCAATAAAAGAATTAACAGCAACTCTACCACAGAGTAAAATTATGCGAGGTTTCAAAATTTCAACCTGAGCATCCAGATATTCTCGACATGCTAACTTTTCCTCCGGTAACGGATCTCTGTTTTCAGGAGGTCTGCATTTTAAAGTATTACATATATAAATATGTTCATTTCTCGAAAAACCAACGCAACCAAGAATTTTATCCAGAAGCTGACCAGCTTTACCAACAAAAGGTTCACCCTTCTGGTCTTCATAATATCCGGGAGCTTCTCCAATAAGCATTATTTTATTATTCGGAATACCACCGGAAAAAACAATATTAGTACGAGTTTGACAAAGTGAACACTTATTACAGGTTAAACACTTTTTCTTAACTTCTTCTAATTTGCTTTCAAGCTCAGATACCATTATTTAGACTGCTCCTCTGGCATTAAAACAGAAATTACTGCATTATCAACTGATAAATATTTACGAACACAATTTTCTAAATCTTCTACAGTAATACTTTCCAAATCAGTCAGATAATCTTCTATCAATTTCAAATCTTCGCAAACAGTCATATAATAACCGATTGTTTCTCCAATTTCAGAAACAGTTTCCGCAGCATATGCAAAGCGTGATTTAATACGTTTTTTAGCTTTTAACAAATCCTCTTGTGAGATTTTTACATCAATAAGATTTGCCAACTCGGTTTTAATAAGCTCAATAGCTTTTTCTTTGAACTCAGGATTGAAATTAGCCTGAATAAAGAAATTATTGCCATCTTTAAATTGATAATGCTCAGAGCCAATAACATTGAAGATTTTTTCAGGAAGTTTTTCAATCAAATTTTGCTGAAGTCTTGAACTTGTGCCATCTCCAAAGATTATACTAATTAAATCAAGACAAATAGAGTGTTTTAATTCTTTAGCTTGAGGTCCTAGCCAGCCAAACATCAAATACGCAGTTTGAACATTACTTGTAGTTTCAATATATTTCGTTTCTGATACAGGCTCATCAATTTTATTAATTCTATTTTCTCCTTGAACTCTATTTGGAAAATCAAATTTTTCACACAACAAATTTAAGACTTCGTCATGGTTGAAATCTCCGACAACTATTGTTGTAAGATTTTTTGGAGTATAGAACTTTCTATAATAATTATCGACATCTTCTTTGGTAACTCTTGCAATAATTTCAGGAGTTCCAATAACATCTCTTTTGTAAGGATGAGCTGTGTACATATTATAATTACAAAGATTATAAACCTTAGTCCAAGATTGATCCTTACGCATCCTAATTTCTTCAATAACGACATGGCGTTCTCTTTTGTCAGTTACAGTTGCATCATTTATATCAAACGGAGCACCAAGTTCTTCTGACGGAAAGACAGGATCCATCATCATATCAGCATGCAAATTTAGTGCAAGTTTAAAATCTTTTTCGTCCACCCCTTTTGGCAAAGTTACATAATAAAAAGTATAATCTTTCCAAGTTGCAGCATTTACAATAGCCCCCTTGGACTCAAGCATTCTGTCAAATTCTCCAACCTTATAAGAATGAGTACCTTTAAACATCAAGTGTTCTAAAAAATGAGAAATACCGTTATTATCATCATCTTCATTAATTGAACCTGTTTTCACCCAAGAAGATACATTTACCATATCACCTTCTTTATGTGCTAAAACGATTTTATGACCGTTTTCTCTTTCGTAGACTTCAACCTCTTGTGTCAAAAACGGATATTTTACTAAAGTTTTATTTATCATATTAATATTCCTCATACAATTTAATATAAATATTATACCATAATGCAAAAAGTTTTGTTTAATATATAATTTTCTTATGAAAGATATAATTAAACAATTAAAAGGAACTGTTGTCGTTTCAGTACAAGCAATGCCATCTGAGCCGTTATACCTTGAAAAATGCATGGCCGCAATGATGAAATCCGTAATTAATGGAGGAGCATCAGCATTAAGAGTTGCCGGAGCTAGGGATGTAAAAAATGCAAAAAGACTTTTTGATGTACCGGTTATCGGATTAACCAAACCAAACGTTATTCCTAAGAACTTTAAAGAAATAGTCTACATAACTCCTACCGTTAACGATGTAATTGAATTAATTAAAGCCGGTGCAGATATAGTTGCAACAGATGCAACTCAAAGAAAGCGTCCAAACGGAGAAAGACTTGAAGATTTATTTAAATATATCCATATTAATAAAAGACTTGCCATGGCTGATATTTCAACACTGGATGAAGGAATTAAAGCAAAAGAAGCAGGTGCTGATATTTTATCAACTACACTTGCAGGATATACGTTAGAATCGGCAAATTCACCAAAAGATGAACCCGATTTTGAACTTCTAAAACAACTTATAGAAGAAACTAACATGCCTGTGGTGTTAGAAGGCAGAATTTGGAATCCTGAACAAGTGGACAAAGCATTTGAACTTGGAGCTCATTGTGTTGTTATCGGTTCTGCAATCACAAGACCACAATTGATTACAAAAAGATTTGTATTTAGAAATAAATAGGAGCAAATATGAAAAAAGCTTTAGCAATAGATGTCGGCGGAACAAAAATATATAGTGCCATCATTGATAAAAACGGTCAAATTATCAGTGAAATCAAAAAACATTCGACACCTAAAACTTTTGATGAAATAAAAAATACATTTAAAGAAATTATAGAACAAAATGAAAATAATGTTGATATAATAGCTTTTTCCACATGCGGTGCTGTTAATAATGAGAACTCAGGAATTGTAGGGTCAACAGGAAATATTGCAAAAGAATATCCAAAAACCGATTTTAAAGCGTTGAGTAATAAACCGGTATTTGTTGAAAACGATGCTAATTGTGCAGCTTGGGCTGAACATATTATAGGTGCTTCTGCAGGTTATCCAAACTCAGTTATGCTGACACTTGGAACAGGTGTTGGCGGAGGGATAATCATAGACAA
The DNA here is from genome assembly GCA_964620875.1 of uncultured Clostridium sp. Taxonomy (GTDB): domain Bacteria; phylum Cyanobacteriota; class Vampirovibrionia; order Gastranaerophilales; family Gastranaerophilaceae; genus Zag111. Next base: position 83,975 of record CAZUKK010000006.1, on the reverse strand, counting down.
CAAGCTTTTAAAAGGTAAAAACGGTGCTGCCGGAGAAATGCATTTTAAAATGTATTCTGATAAAAGGAGAAAATGTTCTTGCGGTTCTTGGGACTGCTTTGAAATTTATGCTTCAGGCAACGGTCTTAAATTAACAGCTCAAGAAATCATGGAAAATCCTAAAATTACGACATACGATGTAATTGAGGGCGTAGACAACGGCGATAAGAAAATGTTAGAAATTCTGAACAAGTGGCAAGAGGATATTACAAACGGAATCATAGGACTTGCAAATATCTTTGATCCTGATTGTTTTGTTTTATCAGGCTCAATGGCTGAATTTGTTAACACACAAGCAATAGAAGAAAATGTTAACAGCCAAATAGTTACAACTCCGACAAAAATCTTCAAAGCTAAAGCAGGAAATTATTCAGGTATGATTGGCGCAGCGTTACTTGCGTTAGACAGGATAAGTGAATAAATGGGTAAATCAAAAACAAGGATTTTAAGAAAAGGTATTAATGACAGATTCATGAAAATGAGTAGAATTGAAGCTGTCAACGAAACTGCTAAATTATTAAATTCTGGGAATTCTCAAGAAGCTCATAACCTTATTACAATGTTTGGACTCGGCGCAGAAGAAATATTAGAAGCAGGCGCAAGTTACGAATCGGTCGTTGCAATTAAAAATATCTTTCAAGGATAATTATGAAAACAAACAATATATTTAATACTATTGGCTTTTGGATGAATAATGCCAGAGCATATTCGCTTCCTATGACAATATTAAGCTGGCTAACGGTATTCATATACGGAATTAAAGCAGGGGGTAACATTCCTGCCGGACTCATCGCAATTATAGGAATTTGTTTTGTACATCTTGCAACAAATCTAATTGATGACTATTTTGATTATAAAATATTGGTGAAAGACGAAAAATTCATGAGCTCTGCTCAAAATTGTAAGTGCGAATACCTCAGAAATAATAAAGCAACAACCCAAGAACTTGTAAAAGTAATTATATTATTCTTATCAATTGCAAGTGTTATCGGTGCAGTATTACTTTTCATCTCCGGAATATACGTTATCATGCTTGCTCTTATCGCACTATTTATCGCAATAATGTACCAAAAATTATCAAAAATCGGTCTGGGAGATATAGGTGTTATTATTGCATACGGACCACTACTGTTTGAAGGGGTTTTCTATGTAATGTCAGGAAAATTCTCGCTAAATCTGTTAGTCCTATCTTTTGCCTGTGCTTTAATGACAAATACCGTTTTATACACTCACATGCTTATGGATTATGACGGAGATAACTGTTCTCACAAAATCACGCTCTGCACTAAATTTAAATCAAAAGAAAAAGCCCTAAAATTCTTATCATTCTTCTACATTTTCAGCTATATATTATTGGCTTTTATTGCTCTAAAAACACAAAACTTCTATTACTTTTTACCATATTTAACAATATTTCAAACACTGGACTTATACAAATCATTAAAACAATATAATACAGATAAAATATCTTTGCCCAAGATTCAACCTTGGCATTATCCGCTTGAAAATTGGACAAACATCGCAAAAACCCCAGATGCGCCATTTTATTTCAGATTTTTCTACTCAAGGAATATAGTAACTTTGTTCATGCTTTTAACATGTATTGCTATAATTTTTAGCTGTTAAATTTCATATTATTAAGTTTTGTTAACATGAATATTTCCTGAAAAAGCAGACAGGACACGCCATTCAAAAAATGATATATATTCAATATATAAATTTTAGCACTTTTTATATACAAAATTTTTTTATAATAATGTAAGCAAAATAACAAAAACAATATACACAATAAAAAGGAGAATATATGGCAAGAGTACTTATTTCAATGCCTGAGGATTTTTTGAACAGAATTGACCAAATTGCTGATGGCGAAAATCGTTCACGAAGCGAACTTATTAGAGAAGCACTTAGGACTTACATTTACAAACAACGGATTAAAGAATCAACAGGTGCAATGCAAAATGCAAACTTGTTAGAATCGTTGCTTGGTTAATCAAAGGTAAGGAAAAAGGCGAAAAGACTTGGGATAAACATTATAGAAGCCTCCGCTTGGCGGAGGCTTCTATTTGTTTTATAAATCTAATTTATCTGATATTAAAATAAACAGCATTTGCAAACTCTATGCCATATTCTTCAACACACTTTTTAAAATCATCTGTTGCCATGATTTCTTCCATTGACTTATCACCTCTAATGCCATAGCATTTTCTTTTAGTATCAATAGCCGGCTTAGTTGTTTCAGATTCCAAATTTTCAAGATTTTCAAAAAACTTAGCATCCTCCGGAGTAACAAACGATAATTCTTCAGGAGCTTCTTTTTCCAATTGTTCTACAAATGCAGGAGTATAATTGCGCTCATAACGTCTTTTGTTTTTCAATTCAGTAGACATTCTTTTAGGACTTTTGCCTCGCTGAGCGTAATCCATTGTATCTAAACGCAATTTAATATATTGGTCTAAATCTTCTTTTGGAATATTATCACCTTCAAATTTTTGAAAAACTTTATATCCAATCTTTTTCAATTTTGCAATAAAATTGGCATCTTCACTATCAGGAACAGAAATTCGAGCATGACCGGTTTTACTTTTCCCAATCAGTCCGTTCGGATATGATAAAACCAATTCTCTCAATCGTTCCTTTTTTGCAGAATTCACACCGGCTTGGGTTATCGGAATTCTATATGTTGAACCAAAACTTACATTACTAGTATACATAAATTTCTCCTTTTTAGTTTTAAAAACCGTAAAAATAAATTTTGCTAATAAACATATAACCAATTTTATTTGTTATATAATATGAAAAGAGGTAAAGAGATATGTTATTAGAATTTTTATATTCAAAAATACACAGAGCAACAGTTACAGACGCAAACCTAAATTACGTCGGCTCAATTACAATAGATGAAACTTTAATGAAAGCTGCAAAAATAAGAGAATGGCAAAAGGTTGAAATCCTTGATGTTAATAATGGAGAAAGATTTCAAACATATGTAATAAAAGGGAAAGCCGACTCCGGTGAAATTTGTCTGAACGGTGCAGCCGCAAGAAAAGTTCAAAAAGGTGATAAGGTTATTATTGTTACATACGGACAATTTGAAGAAAAAGAAATCAACAACTTCAAACCAACAGTTGTAATAGTTGATGACAACAACAAAATTACCGAAACGAAATAAGTGTAACCAATTATATTACCATTTTGTTACAATTGTTTTTCAGATAATTAGGACGGATTTTTTAATTAAAATTAAAAAATCCGTCCTATCTTATTAGAACTTACCAATTAAATTTAATGTTTAGAAAACCATTCACATAATAATTTCAAAAATTAATAATTTCATAATTCAATTAATATAATCTTTACACTAAAAAGCTTGACCTTTACGGGAAAAATTTATATTCTTGTAAAGTAAGCTATTATTGGCAGGAATATAAGAAAGAGGTTTAAATGATAGATTTCAAACACAAACGTCTTGATGGAAAAGACTTCACAAAAGACGAAGTAAAACAACTAATAAAAGAATACAATATTAAATTCATAAAACTGCAATTTGTTGATATTAATGGACAAGTTAAAAATATGTCTATCCCCTCAGAACAAATTGATAAGATTTTAAATAACGAAATTATGCTTGATGGTTCATCTATCAAAGGATTTAGAAGCATAGAAACTTCCGATATGTTTTTCCATCCTGATATAAACAGCTTCCAAATTTTACCTTGGAGAGAACACAATGGAATTAATGCAGCAAGACTTATCTGTGATATTTATAATGCTGACGGAACACCATTTGAAGGATGCCCGAGATGCAACTTAAAAAGAGTTATGCAAGCAGCAGAAAAGATGGGCTTTTCAATGAACATCGGACCTGAAGCTGAATTCTTTTTATTCGCAAAAGATAAAGAAGGTAATATTACAACTAAAACCCAAGATCACGCAGGCTATTATGATGTAGGACCTGAAGATTTGGGTGAAGATGTTCGTTCTGATATCGTCCTAACTTTGCAAGAAATGGGTTTTGATATTGAAGCTTCACACCACGAAGTTGCTGACGGACAACACGAAATCGACTTCAGATATGCAGATATTTTAACAGCAGCAGATAATGTTGCAACTTTTAAAATCGCAGTAAAAGCAATTGCAGCAAAACATAATTTACATGCAACATTTATGCCAAAACCAATATTCGGTATTAACGGTTCAGGTATGCACTGTAACGTTTCTTTATTTAAAGACGGTAAAAATGCTTTCTTTGATGAAAAGGAAGAATTTCAACTATCAGATACTGCAAAATATTCTATCGGCGGAATGCTCAAACATGTTAAAAGTATTACAGCAATTACAAACCCTGTAGTTAACAGCTATAAGCGTTTAGTTCCGGGGTATGAAGCACCTGTATATTTGGCTTGGTCATTAGCAAACAGAAGTGCACTGTTAAGAGTCCCTGCTAAACGTGGAGTTTCAACCAGAGTAGAACTCCGCTCACCAGACCCTGCTTGCAACCCATATTTAGCCTTTGCAGCTATTCTTGAAGCTTGCTTGGACGGTATTAGAAACAAAATTGATCCACCAGCACCTGTTGAAAGCAATATCTACAAATTAACATCAAAAGAACGAAAAAAACAAAGAATAGACGCACTTCCGGGAAGTCTTTCAGAAGCGCTTGAACATATGGATAAATCACTGGTTGCAAGAGCAGCTCTTGGCGAACATATATTCAAAGAATTTATGACGTCTAAGAAAAAAGAATGGGATTCGTTTAGAACATATGTTTCACAATGGGAACTAGATAAATATCTTGAAAGATACTAAAGTAAATTTAAAAAACTCCTAAAACAATTTAGGAGTTTTTTAATATTTATTAACAAACACGCAAAAATTTTCAAAAGTAAGCCTTATATAAGACATAGGTAGTGAAGAATTTTAAGGTGATTATGGCATTAAGTGTTGATAGTATTAGTAATTCAAATTACAAAATAAGCAGAACAAAGTTCAATCGTCAAGAGAATATAGCATTTACATCCAAGCCCAAAGAGCAGAACGACAAAACAAACAACAATAAATTTGATATAGATATTGCTGCAAAAAATTTTGGAAAAGGATTACTCAGTCCAATCACCGCAATTTTCAAACATCCGATAGCTGCACTGGGATTGATAGGAGCAACTGCAGCTGCCTGCGCATTAGTTCCTGTTCTAAGTCCGATTTTGGCAGTTGGTTTTGGTGCAGTTGGTATTTATGAACTTGGAAAAAGCGGATACAATATCGCAAAAAATCTCAAAAACGGAGAATATGACAAAGCTGAACAGAATTTTAAAGGTTTAGGTCAAGGAACAATCAATACCGTCCTGAGCGCCTTAGGAATTAAACAAAGTGCAAGAGTTGTTAAAGAAGCTAAAATGCTTGAAGGTTTGAATGCAAAAGCCTTGACTGGTGCACAAAAAGAAGCTATCTCTGTAGATATAAAAAACGGCTCATATTTAGATGCAGTAAAAGAAATTCTCTCACTTGGAACAAAAAAAGGCATTAAAGCAATTACATATCAATTCAAGCCATCCGTAATAAAGACAAGAGCAAATGAAATTATAGGAATGATAAAGGGGACAAAAACAGAAACTACAGAGACTCAGGTTACTCACGAAAAATTTGCAAATACTGTCGAAGGAAGAAGACGAGCTGCTATGTCGGATGAAGAAATAATGAACGAATTATTAAAATTATACGACGAAGCTTTTGAAGAATACGGAATACCTAAAAATCTCCGACCAAAACTTAATTTAACGGAAGGGAATATAACAAACGGTGGAGGCTATAATTCTGCCAGTCATACAATTAATATTAACAAAACAGCTTTCAGAGAAGGCTCTTTTAACCCTGCAAATACAATTAAGCACGAAGCAACTCACGCAACAGAAGCTCTAATTCGTGAAAGCTTATCACAAGAATCCATAGAAACTTTAACCAAAGAATATTTACTGGGAAAAATCAAAAACGGTGATAATAATACCGTCATATACGATAGCTTTTTTGGAAACACATCAACAATGAACCCGCCAAAGATGAATACTCAAATGAAAGATGCCTTCGCACAATTAGTTCAAGATAAACTTTATCAAAAAGGAACACTAAACTCTGTTGAAGAATTATCCGCAGTAGTAGAACCTTTAGTAAGAAATAATCCTGAATTTGTTTCACAATATGCAAATGAAACTGAAGCAATTACAATGTTAGCTCAATATGCAAAATCTCATCAATTAAGATATCTTATAAATACCCAAGGTACACGTATAAATTTGACACCAACGCAAATTACAGAACTTAAAAATATAAATATAGGCGGCAATCCTGTTGAATCATTTAAAAATAGTTTAGAATGTATTGATGGAAACGCATCAAATTCAACAATTACAGCAAAAATTGGTCTCGGTGGTGATTTTGATCAATACCAATTCGGCGCAGAAGAAGTTTTAGCACAACAAAGAGGAAATGAATTTGCAATAAAACACTATGAACAAGAATTGGAAGCACTAAGAGCTCAAACCGGATACAGTAAAGAACATGAAGCTTTCCTATTAGCTCAAATAAAAAATGCTAAAGCAACAATTGATTATAAGACAAAAGGTCTTGAATACTACAAATTATTTATAGAATCACAAAATCATCCTGAAAATACAGAACTTGCGCAACAAGTTGCAAAAATGTCAAAAGAACTTGAACAACTAAGCAAAGATATAAAAATAAAAACTACTTACAATCTTCAAACTCAAAAAAGTGAAGTTGTAATACCTTTGGAAAAAGAAGTTCTGGTTCTAAAAAGAGTTAAACCAAATTTAGAAATATATGTACCGCAAACAACACCTGTAACTGCTAACATTTTAGCGGAAGAATATCAGAAACAACAGGTAAAACAAAAATAAATTTCAAACCTTTCTACAAAACTTATTGCGTGAACATATTTTTGTGCTAAACTAATACTGTAATGGGCTTGTAGCTCAGTTGGTAGAGCAGTTGACTCTTAATCAATTGGTCGTGGGTTCGAGTCCCACCGGGCCCATTTTTATAAAGATAAGTGTTTTTTAGTTTAAATAAGAAGGGGTAAAAATGGTTTGCACACTAGATAAAAATAAAGTTATCAGAAAAGCATTTGATATTCTTGGTAAAAAGAATTTTGTATTTATTATGCACAATGGAAGTTTTCCGTCAGTAGAAGGCGAAAACACCGGATTTGGAACAATAAATTCTACTGCTGGAAAAAATTTCATTGACTATGCTGCCGGACTTTTTGATGCTATCCAAATGGGTCCTGCCGGAAAAACTAAATCATCAGATTCTTCTCCTTACTGTGGTACAATCTTTTCGAACAACCCGCTTTTTATTGATTTAAAACAACTATCAACCCCTAAATGGTACAATATATTATCAGAAAAAACTTTTAACGAAATTGTTGAAAATAATCCAAACAAAGATACAAACAAAACAAGTTATTCATATATAACAAAGAAACAAGATATCGCATTATCAGAAGCTTACGAAAACTTTATCAAACTTAATAATAAAAAATTAATGCAAGAATTTGAAAGTTATAAAATCGAAAATGATTCTTGGCTTGATAAAGACAGCTTATATGAAGCATTATCGATTGAACATGGTACTGATTACTGGCCAAATTGGAAAAATTCGGTTGATAAAAATTTATTCAATCCAAAAAGCTACGAAGAAAAAATCGAATATGGAAAAAGAATTGAAGAAATTTCTAAAAAATATGCAACTGAAATTGACAAATACAAATTTATTCAATTTGTACTAAATAAACAAAACTTAGAAACAAAAAAATATGCTGATGAAAAAGGCATAAAAATGATTGCAGACAGGCAAGTCGCATTCTCAGACAGAGACACTTGGGCTTATCAATCACTATTCTTAGAAGGATGGTGCTTAGGCTGCCCTCCTGATTATTTTTCAAAAGACGGTCAGGCTTGGGGATTCCCTGTAATTAATCCTGAAAAGATGTACAATGATGACGGATCTCTTGGAGAAGCCGGAATTTTAATGAAAAATTTATACAAAAAAATGTTTAGAGAAAATCCAGGTGGTGTCAGAATTGATCACATTGTAGGTTTGATTGACCCTTGGGTTTATAAATCCGGTAAAAAACCTATGCCTGAAGCTGGTGCAGGAAGATTATATTCTTCTCCGGAACATCCTGAGCTAAAAAAATACGCAATTGCAACCCTTGAAGATTTAGATGAATCTATGACCTCAGATAAAGAAAAACGTGTTAAATCATTAACAGAAGCTCAAATTAAGCTCTACGGAAGACTTATTGAGAAAATAGTTATTGCAGCTGCAGAAGAAGAAGGACTTACAAAGGATGCAATTGTATGTGAGGATTTAGGAACTTTAACAAACCCTGTAGCGTCCGTAATGAAACAATATGAACTTTTAGGGATGAGATTAACACAATTCACAGTTCCGACTGAGCCTACAGACCCATACAGATGCAAAAATATTGATAAAAAATGTTGGGCTATGGCAGGAACTCACGATAATAAACCTATATCTTTATGGGCAAAATCATTAGTCCGCACACATGAGGGTTATTTACATGTTAAAAATCTTGTTGAAGATTTATTCCAAGAATCAGAAAATAAAGATGAAATCATTGTAAAAATGACTAATGATGAAAACTTCTTAAAAGAAACAAAATTCGTTGAATTGTTCGCTTCAAAAGCTGAAAATATTCAAATATTTTTCACTGATTATTTCAATATGGCGCAAACTTACAATACACCGGGAACATCAGGAGATAAAAACTGGAGTTTGAGACTTCCTAATAACTTTGAAACAATGCAAACGATTAATTTGCCGGAAATTCTAAAAAAAGCTATCATTGCAAGAGGAAGCGAATTTGCATCAAATAACAAAAAAATAATCGAGGAATTGGATGAAATTCAATAAAATATTAAAAATAACATTAATAAGTGCATTTATGCTATTTAGCTCCAACATCACTTTTGGAGCTATAGCAACAGATGCAAAACTTCAATATAACAAAGGCATTGACTATTACCAACTTGGTCAATATGAACAAGCTGCATACTGCTTCAAAAACGCAATAGAGCTTGACCCTAATTACATTGATGCTTATTACAACCTTGGTTCAATTCTTGAATACATGAAACAAGATGAAGAAGCTCTATCTGTGTTTAAACAAATCATTTTAAGAAAACCTGACGACTACGAATCAGTATATAAAGCAGCTTTTTTAAGTAAAAAACTCGGGGAATATAAAAAAGCAAAAATGTATCTTAGTCTAATTCCAACAGATACACTAATCGGGCAACAAGCAACACAATTGGCAAATTCTATGCCTGATGAAGTAGAAACACCTCAAACAGCAACAACATCGCAACCTGTTGAACAAGTCCAAAACCCTATGACACAATTAGTTACATCAAGCAAAACTACATATGAAGATATTGCAAGCCCAACAGGTATAGTTTCCGATAACAGCGGTAATTTATATATTGCAGGATTTTCTGACAATACTATTTATAAAATAAATTCCGAAAATCAAAAAATCGTATACATTAAAAATGAAAAAATAGATGGTCCTATAGGAATTGCAATGGATTCGGATGAAAATTTGTACATTGCAAACTACAACAAGAATAATGTACTAAAGGTTGGCAATGGCGGTGAAATTTCCGAACTTATTACGGACATTCAAAAGCCTTATTATATTTACATTAAAAACGATGTATTATTCGTCTCCAGTCAAGGTAGCAATTCTGTTATCAGGTTTAAATTATAAAAAAAGATACAATAATATATCAAAAAATATTACCCTATAGACATAACAATATGCTTATATTAAACAGGCATTTTTCTTCTTAATATGCAATTAAGGAGGGAGAAATGCCAAATAACAAGTTACTCTATAAAAAAATGGCAATGGAGGAGCTTGTTGTATTATCTCAACAAGAAGATTATAAAGCCTTAGAAGAACTGATAAAAAGAATCCAATCAGATGTATATGCAACTTTAAGCTATCTTTTAAAAATAAATGAAAACCTATCAGATATGACACAAGAAGTTTTACTAAAAGTTGCCAAAAACATACAACATTTAAAGAACCCAAAATGTTTTAAAGGATGGTTAAACCACATAATAACTAACACTTACTATGATGAAATCCGCAAAAAGAAAAAACATCCTGATACCATTTCAATAGATTACACATGCGAACCCCTAAATTTTGAAATTAAAATTGAAATCCCGGATAAAAAAAGTAAACCAATTGAAAAATGCATTACAACAGAATGCGAAAAATTAATAAAATCTGCAATAAGAGAACTACCAGAACCCTTCAGAATTGCAATAATTTTACGAGAATTTCAAGGTCTCAGCTATGAAGAAATAGCACAAACAACAAATTCAAGCATTGGTACAGTTAAATCAAGAATATCAAGAGCGAGAATAAAACTGCAAGAAACATTAAAAAATTACATCTAAGGAGTTACAATGAATAAAAACCTAACCTGCAACCAAGTTTCGGCATTACTAAATTTTTATATTGAAGGGAAACTTAGTCCCAGACTAAAAGAATACATAAATCTACACCTTGACCACTGTCCATCTTGCAAAAAGAAAGTTCAACAGTTGCAAAAAATATTACTACCTTATAAAACAACAAATCAAAACAATTCCCAAACAACAAATATAAAACAAGATAAAGCAATGCTGGATAAGTTATCAGCATACATGGATAACGAGCTTAATCAAAATGATAATATTAAAATTAAGAAAATGACAATTTCTAATCCGATAGCAAGAAAAGAATTAGAATCTATGTATAAATTTAAAAAAATAATACACGATGCCTATGAAAGAACTAAAAATGATGCCAAATTTGATTATTCAAAAACAATCTTGAATGAAATACAAGATTCGGGAGAATATACAACAACCTATTTTTATAAATTATCAGCAATTTTTGTAGTTTTAATAACTGCAATAATAATTGGTTTCATTTATCTATATTTTTAAACTTCCGCTATACGGAGCACGAGACATATTCTGAAAATCACTCATCGTCGGACGTTTCACAGGAGAACTTTGGAAAGGAATTTCACCTTTAGGATTCTCTGCATCCAATCTTGTAATCAATTTCTTTTGTCTGTTTGAAGCAATTTCATTCCTTACAACCGGAGTAATTATATTGCAAGATATTATCGAACCCAATGTTGTACCAACAACATCTACACCATTTCTAAAATCAATAAAGTTACCCTTTAATGCCTCCGGCAAATTACCATGAGTTAAAACATCAAAAGATTTTTTGCCTACATCTTTGATATTAGCATTAGTTAATGCAGTTCTTACTGATTTTGGAAGCAATTTACCTGTATTAACAAGCTTCAATGAAGCTGAATTAAACAATTGAGTAACCGCAAAAAATGATACAATATTAACCGCAGCATCAGCAAGCTCTTGAGGAATCATATACAATTTTTGTTTTTTAGAGATTTTATCATTTATTATAATAGCCCCAACTTGAGCTAAAGAAGATAAAACCCAGCCAATAACTCCGGTATGAACAAGAACTTTTCCCGGATTATTGCCGTAATGAGTTGCTACGAAGGTTTTTGCCCAATCAAAATTATACTTCATGGTCAACACCTCCATTTACATGAGCCGGAGCTTGTTGAGCCTTTAATTTTTCTTTCTCATGAATTTTATCAACAAATTTATTAGTTAAATATTTTGTTAATGGTGCATCAATCAAGAAATTAGTAAATAACATAGCACCTAATGCTAAAATTGCACCCCAGGCTTTTTTATATTGGTTCATATCTTTCAAAACACCAATAACAGCCTCCATTGGAGTAAAGAACACTCTCAATCTCGGATATTTTGTTGCTGCAGTAATTTCAGATGGGAGGAGGGTAGTATAATCCAACAATTTATTACATAAAGCTCTTACTCCAAAACCTACACTTGTACCTGCAATGATTTTAGCACATGTTCTGGCAGCAGAAACCTTTCTTGTTTCTTCATCAACTTTTTTATTACTCAAATCAATAAACGGCTGGCTCATCAACGCTGTTGCACCAAGGATTAAACGATTTTGAGGGGATGAAATATTCTTGCCAATCCAACTTAAAGAATTATTCACACGAGCAGAATCAACTGTCATTTGCGGAAACTTACTCGCAATAGCGCCAGCTGTTGAATTTGTTATTCTTGATATAAAGTTGATTGCCATAAATTACTACCCAACAGAATAAATCATATGAACCGAATTAATTGCTATTTATAAAGGGTTACTTTCACAAAAATTTACACAAAAAATGAGGTACAACGTAATTGTACCTCAAATATAAAAAATTTAAAAGATATTTTACAAGATTGCACCTTTCGGGACAACTGTAACTCCACCTGACGAAACATGAAAACCTCTTTTCAAGTCTTCCTCTTTATCAAAACCGATTTTTGTATGCGGAGGTATTATAACATTTTTGTCAATGATAGCTTTTTTAATTTGAGAATATCTTCCAACTTCAACATTTTCCATCAAAATACTATCAACAACACTTGAATAACTGTTTATCCTAACTTTTGGAGATAATACACAGTGAGACAAGCCGCCACCGGATACGATACATCCTTCAGATACCATTGAATTAGTTGCCATACCAACCCTATCATCTTCTTCCCAAACGAATTTTGCCGGCGGATAATTGTAATTAAATGTTCTCAACGGCCATTCTTTTGAATATAGATTTAATTCCGGAGTATAAGCCAACAAATCCATATTTGCTTGCCAGTAAGCATCAATACTACCTACATCTCTCCAATAGCCTCTTTCACTATCACTCATTCCAGGGAAAGAATTTTCTGAAAAATTATACACAAAAATATTTCTACCTTCTTCTAATAGCATCGGAATTACATTTTTTCCAAAATCATGATGAGATTCTTGAATATTATAGTCTTTTTCCAAAGCAGTTAAAAGAACCTCTTTATCAAAAATATAATTTCCCATTGATGCCAAACACATTCTCGGGTTACCCGGAATAGATTTTGGCTTAGTTTTAGGTTTTTCTACAAAATTAATTAAACGCCAATTTTCATCGACTTCCATAATCCCAAATTCAGAAGCTTCTTCAATAGGAATAGGAATAGCTGAAATCGATAAATCAGCTCTATTTGCCTTATGGAAATCAAGCATTTGGACAACATCCATTTTATAAATATGGTCGCCGCCAAAAATACAAACATAACGAGGATCTTCATCCTGAATATGAAATATATTCTGATAAATAGCGTCTGCAGTACCTCTATACCAATCACTACCTGTTCTCATTTGAGCTGGAGCTAAGTCAACAAACTGATTTAAAAACGGGGACAATGCCCACCCTCTTGTAATATGTTTATTTAAAGAATCAGATTTGTACTGTGTCAAAACTTTTATCTTAAAAAATCCGGAGTTTATAAAATTATTGATTACAAAGTCAATAATTCTATATCTACCGCCAAAAGGGACTGCAGGTTTTGCTCTATCTCTTGTTAATGGGAATAAACGTTTACCCTCTCCACCTGCCAAAATCATAACTAAAGCATCATCTATCGACATATAAAAACCTCTTTCACTATATAAGAATTATATAATAAACCAACTAAAAGTGCATTAATCCTAAATAACTAATTTTACATAAGTAAAAAGAGTTACGTATCCCAATTCCGTTTAGAATTTTGACAATGCACGCTCAATTTTATCTAATTTTTTACTGTCAGTACCAATTCCACAAAGAAGCATTGTTGATTTTTCATTTGTTTTTTCATCTTCAATTTTAAAATCATTGTATAGAATTTCTGACAATTCGTACCCTAAAAGCCCCGGAACTTTTACCAATAATTTTGTCGGATCATCTCCAAAGAATTCGCATCTTTTTGATTTTATGCGAATTTTATCAAGCCTTGTAATAAGCTTATCAATTTCTTTGCGTCCTGATTCTGAATCCAGATATTGGATAGTTGCCTCAATTGATGCAAGTAAAGGATACGATGGAGAAGTTGTCATAAACATATTTAAAGCAGGCATTACATCAATTCCGCAATTACAGTGCAATAAAGCCGTAGGGTTAAGTCCTCCCGCGGTTTTGTGAAGTGATTGAACCGTAAAATCTGCAATATTAACAGCTGATAGAGGTAACTCCTCTGAAAACGGATACAACGCTCCATGCGCTTCATCAACAATTAAATAAGCTTCATGTTTAGCACAAATCGACTTAATTTCTTCGATATCAGAAATTATACCTTCATAAGTCGGGGATGTAATAATTACGGTACTGATATTATATCGGCTCAAATAGTAATCAATAACCTCTGGTTTTGTTTCCAGCGGAACACCCCATTCACTGTCTATATCCAAATCAAAAGTCAAAGCTCTTGCTCCTGCAAGCTTGACAGCATTAAAATGACACGGATGAGAATTTGAGGCAATTAAAACCTTATCACCAACCTGAGTACAAGACAAAACCGCGGCAATAATACCACTTGTAGAACCATTTGTTAAAAAAGTTGTTGAATACGTATGATAAATTGCTCTGGCATACTGCTGAGCTCTATATAAAGCATCTTGAGGATTACAGCACTCAGTTTCGGAAATATCGATTTTGTACATTTCTTTTAACTTTGAATATATTGAAAAACACTGCCCATGTGAAGGTGTAGTGAAGCAGACTTTATCAATTTTAGAATCTAATAAATCAACCAAACTCATAAGCCGCCTTTATTTATTTTTGATTTCAACACTACGTTTTGCACAATATTGAGTAACGAACATTTTATCATTTCCTGATTCATAAACAAATTGACCGGAAACGGTATATCCACCATCATTTTTCTTTTCTATTCTGATTGGCTGGAATTCACAATTTACAGCTCTTTCATCAGTCAAAGGCAAAGTCAGAGAATAAGAACCTTCAATATTAATATTTTCATTTGTTTGCAATTTCATACCACCGGCTGAAATATCAAGAGTTGATATTTTATAAGTTTTTCCATCAAATGAAATATCTAAATCTGTCATATATTTTATACGTGTATATTGACGACGTTGTAAGAACTTATGCTTTGCAGGACTGGCAATAACTAACGTTTTACCTTCAATATATTTTGCATAAGAATCAAAATATAATTTACCATGACTTGACTGAGTATAGAACTCACAATAAGTATTTTCCATAATTCCATCAGGCTCATATTGAAGTTCTAATGTAAAATCTCCTGCGGTAACAGAAGTTACAACCCCCTTATTAGCAAACTTAAAATTCTGCGGAATAACAACTATTTCTTGATTTTCAACAACTAATTCTCTCATTTTTATCCTCTCAAATACAGTATTATAATGTGATTATACACGAATAAAAAATTCGTGGCACAATGTTAAGAAATAAGAAAAAGCCTTTCCTAAAAGAGGAAAGGCAAGCTGAGCAATCAGAAGAGTTGAGGATTTACATGTTTATGTTACGAGTTTTTAGTGGCAATTACATTGACTAAAATAGCTAAGATTTTCAAAGAAATATTAACTAAAAGGAGTGTTATTTGATTTTTTTTAAAGATATTGGTAAAATATATCTGAAAGAAAAGGAGTTGATTATTATGAAAAAGATTCTGTTATCAGCATTATTGATTAGCTTTACGGTAGGGACAGCAAATGCTTTTGAATACCTTGGACCAACCAACGAAGCTACAAGAAATATTACACCGATAATGAAACGTCAATTTGAAAAAAATGAAACATTAGATTTCGTTAATAAACCTGAAGAATACAAAATAAAAAGAGAAAAAAGAGAAGCTTATCAAGATTATCAGGAAGGCAAAACTAACTACATTCCTGCACAATATGCTCCTCGCCAAATACCGGCATCCCCATTTGCACCGGCAACAAATATGCAATTTACAACAGATGACAACGGTCAAATCAGAATTCAAGGAATCAGATAGTAAAAATATTTATACTTATAAACATAAAAAAGAGAATACTTCATTGATATTCTCTTTTTTTGTTAGAACATCCTAAATGTTAATTTAGAATTTAAAACTTCATTTGCAGGTAACTTATTTACAGACGAAATCGGTATCTTAAACCCAAAAGTATTAACATGATTTTTAGAACTTTTTGCAAGTATTTCACCTTTATGAGCCTCTATTATTTGCTTTGATAAATATAAGCCTAACCCAATTCCGATTTTATTATATTTTGAAGAATGAGTAACATACTTTTCAAACAATCCTGACATAACTTTCGGCTCAATATAAGGACTAGAATTCATTATCTCTAAGAAGAAATTATTACGATTTTGAGCTATTGTTACTTTAACCACAGTATTAGAATATGCATAATTTATCGCATTTGAGAGCAAGTTCATTATAACCCTCTTTAATTCTATTTTATCTGCATATAAATTTATCTCAGGTATTTCAGGGGTAAATACTACGGTTACTGCATTTTCATTAATAAAAGTACTCATTTCATTTATACATTCGCAAATCAAATCTTGAATACAAAATTTACTGTAATTTAGAGTAACAGCACCATTTTCAAATTTGCAAGCCGAAAGAAGGGTGTAAATCATATCATACATATAATTACAAGAATCTAAAGTCAATTGAAGCATATCTTTTTGACCTAAACTTAAATCCCCAAACTGCCCATCCAAAACCAACTTTAAGGCTCTAATTTGAGCAATTGCAGGAGTTTTCAAATCATGACTCAAGGTCGCAATATATGTCTCTCTTTGAATTTTCATTTTCTTCTCAATATCTACATTTTTTGAAAAAATATAAATCAAATAGAATTCAAGAATTAACAAAAGTCCAACAATGCATTTTGTAGCTGATTGTGGAATTAAAACAAAATTATCAACAGCTAACCCGACAAAAAAGAATAGTAACATTGCTAAAATCAAACAACACAAAAAATAAAATTTCAAATTACTTATCGAATCACCTTTTTTTAAACATTTCATAGTAAACTCCCTTTAAATACAGTTTCACAAATACTTTTCCGAACACTGATTTGAAACCTGTAATCTATCCAATAACCACCATCAAAGATTATAGAAACAACCTTAGCAATCTTATCAGGTTCAAAATCTTTCTTTAAATACGCATCAGCATCCGCAAATATTGAACCTTGCATATATAAATCAAACTCTGGTTCTTCCGGTATTATCATAACAATTTTTATATTTGGATTTATATACTTAAAAACCTTGACCGCATCTATTCCGTTCATAACAGGCAGCCACATATCCAAAATAACCAAATCAACAATATTATTTGCACAAAAGGATAATGCATCCTCAGCATTATCAAAATCCGAACAAACTGACAAATTTGAGACAACGCCACATATACATTTAGTAACTTTCCTTGTTAACTCATCACTTTGAACAATAATAGACCTTATAACTTTTCCATTCTCCATATAAACTCAGCCTTTCTGTAATCATATTTAAACCTATTTGAACAAGAAATCCTATTGCCAAATTGGGCAATTTAAAATACCCGATTGGCGAAGTTACCAATCGGGCTTTTAGAATTTATTACAAAACTATTCAACTACTTCTATTTGACAATTAAAAGTTGAATTTAAAGCCATTTTATCAATAATTTCATCAAAAGTTAACAACCCTGCTGTTGCTCCGAATTTTGAAACAACGCCTGCTGAATTTATTGATGCCGCTACCAAAGCTTTCGAAACATCTCGGTCAAATTTTGATAAAGCAGCACAGAAAGTTGAAGCAAATGCATCTCCTGCACCAAGTGTTGATGTTACAGGACCTTCAAAGCACGGACAATAATAATACTTTTTACCGTCATAGGCATAAGCACCCTTGCCACCATCAGTAATAACAATCACTTGATAGTCAGAAACCTTTAATTTATCAAACATCAACTTCAAATCAGGATGAATTAACATATGTGAAAATTTTTCATCCTTAGTATCAGAACGAAGCTGAATTCCTGTTGCCATTGAAGCTTCTTCTTTGTTCATAACAACAATCTGTGCATATTCTAAAATATTTTTTAGATAATTAAAACCTTTTTTTATTCCTGTTGTACCGGCATTAAAACAAACATATGTGCCATTTTCTTTTGCAAATTTCACAATACAATCCAAAACCTTATTACTATCCCCATTTAGCGGTGCAATATATAAAAGTTTAGAATTTTTAATTGCTTCAAAATCAATTTCTGATTTATTAATAAGAGCATTAGCACCACGATGAGCCAAAACTGTCCTATCGCCCTCAAAACTTGTTAAAATAATAGAAAAACCCGTACTCACATTCTTATCTTTAATTACACTTGACAAATCTACACTTGAAGTTTCAAAAGCTTTAAAAATCCCTCTGGAATACAAATCCTCTCCAACTTTAAAGATAGCTCCCGTTTTAAATCCTAAATTAGCAAAATTAAATGCGGTATTGACACCGCCCCCTCCAATTTGAGAATCAAAATCATTAATTTCAAGCTTTGAACCATACGGATAACTCATAAATTCTGTATTTTTCTCTTTACGACGAACAGAAACAACCGCAGCATCATCGCACTCAACAAACACATCCATAGTTGCACTACCGATAGTTATAACATCAAACATCAAACCTTCCTCCAATTTTCATAAACATAATATCATAAAAATGTAAAATTTTATTAAATATATGCAAATTTCAGCATTTAGAGATTTTAAACCTGATGTCGTACTCAATAATTTAGGTAAAAACATGAAAATATCAAACAACACCAATATTTACATCAACCCTATCAAATATCAACAAAATCAAACCTCAACTAAAAGCAATCATACAATAACTCAAAATATAACAACCCAAAATAAGCTTTATGCATACAGAGATTTTGGAATAAACTTTACCGGAAGATCTCCTGAAGATTTCAACAGATATAATATTGAACACAACAGAATGCCTGTTACGATGAAAGAATTTTTAATGGAAGATTATGAAAAAAGAAAAATAATTCCGCCACAACAGGTAATGGAAAAAGTTTATGAACACCTTAACGATAATGATGTAAAATCTGTACTTGATATCAAAAAGAAATACCCAAACGAACCTCTGTTTAATAATTTACACGAACCTCAAATAAAACCTCGCACAAGCATTTTATCTGAGATTGAAGTAGTAAAAGAACTTGGAGAAGCTCCACTAATAAAAGACGGAAACAACGACTTCGGACTTTATCTGCTGAGAAAAATTTATCTCGAAGGAAAATCAGAAAATGAAATCAATAAAGATTTTTACGAAAAAGATTTAAATGATGAATATAAAGGTATAGTTAACAAAGAAATCACGAACGGAGATTTTCGTGCTTACGGAATCAAATTTCCTGTAGTACCGTTTTGGAATTCATTTTTACACACCAGAGAAGAATACAAAAAATTCCGCATAGATATGTCTCAATTTGAAGACAAAGAAACTTCAACAAGTTCAAAAACAAAACCTGCAAGCGGAAGCAAGTCAACTCAAAACACATCAGAACAAGAAATTGGCAAAACCCCTAAAAAAAGAAAATATACAATAAAAAAATACCAACAAGACCAATTAAAAAAAGAAATCTCAAATTCTGACATGACAGAAACAGACATTGAAAAGAAAATCCGTAAAAGATTTTCAAAAGATGACCCTGAAGCTTCATTTATTATAAAATATTTAAGCCCGATAATGACTGTTGCCGCAGATAAAGTTCACCTATCAGAAGAAGAAAAATATTTTGCAGAATTTGAAAAATATAACACTACAGGCGGCAAAACAATGTTTGAACGTTTCTGGAAAGCAAACCCTGCGCTTCGGGAACAATATTCTCAAGCCATTACAGACACAATTGAGATGTTTGAAGACGTATACGGAGGAGGAGGAAATATTCCGATAAACAGTAATCTTGAAGTAATTACCCCGTCAACAGAAAATCAAAAAATAACAGATTTCGTAAATCCTGACTTTATTGAATTACTAAATTACATACAAGGAATTGCGCCCCTAAGAGAAAAGCGTTATAAAGAACACGACGCACTACAAGCTCAATGGGAAGAACATTTTCTAAACAGATACGGAGAAGTTCAAGAAACAACAACAGCCCCAATTGAGACTCCTGTAAAAACTGAAACAAATAATATCTCCGTACAAGAAGCTATGGAAAAAGAAGCTCTAAAAAATCCCGGAGTGAAAATCTACCAATTCAAACTTTCAAACGGCAGCTCAGTTTCCGTATTGGCTAACACAAGAGAAGTTTTAGAAAAAAGAATTGCTGATGAATACATACATATGCCAACATCCTTTGCAAAAAGATTTGCAAAATTTATTCTAAATCATCCTAAAGCAACAGAAGATTATCTTCTTGCATTTGCCTGCAATATGAACAATTTAATGGAAAACAGCCGACTTGTAGCAGATTCTGATAATTATACGCAGGAAGAACTTGATAATATGAATAAACTCTACATCGAAGAAGTAAAAAAACAAATGATGCCTGCAGATGAAGTTTATGACATATATACAGAATTATATAGCGAATTTGAAGAAAAAAATCCAAAATACATAAAAGTTGTAAAACAAGCCCTCAGTGAATATTCTACAAAATTAAAAGTCCCTGATGAAAAATACCTAAAAGCACTCATCTCAGAACGATACAAACAAATGATTGAAGAAGGTATTCTTGAACCAGATATGCCTGAAGATGAAATAGAAAGAGCTAAATCAGCAGCATACGCTCAGGCTTTGACAACTATAAAATCTATGCAAAATCACGATATTGCTCTAGTGTCAACAAAATATTTAGAAAGCGGATTAGCTTTCTTAAGCATTGGAAATGATATAGAAAATCAACAAACCGAACTTGATAAAATTATGAACAAATATCAAAAACCGCTAACAAATTCAGAAATGTCAAAAATTCAGCATACTTTTATAAATATTCTGACAAACATGAAAGCAAAAAATACAACTAATTTTAATGGAGATTTATCAAGTTTCTTCAATCAAACAGTAGAAAATCTAAAAAACAAACAGAATAGTAAATTTAAAAAACTATATTTAGAAATACTATCTAAAAATATAATAACTCCTGATAATACAACCTTAAGATACTTACTGGAAAAAGACTCAGACAGGAATTTAATTGAAGCAATTGTAGAAAGAGAATTCTCTGAAACATTAAGAGTCCCTGGAGTAGTTGAAATCCTCTCGGCAATGAACAGACAAAATAGCCAATCGGATTTTAATAATCAATTCCCATTTGGAATTCAATAAATCATTATAAAAAAAGAGCGCCGGAAAAATTTCCGGCGCTCTTTTTTATATTCAATAGCTATTGAGCTTTTGCTTTATCTTCTTCAGTAACACCTTTGATTGTTAGGTTAACTCTACCTTTTTCATCAATCTTGATTACTTTAACAATAACTTCTTGTCCAATAGTTAAATGCGGTTCGATTGTTTCAATTCTTTCATTGCAAACTTGAGAGATATGAACCATACCGTCTTTACCACCACCAAGTTCAACAAAAGCACCAATTGGAATAATTCTAACAACTTTACCTTTTATAACCATTCCAACTTCAGGCTTGAATGTCAAATCTTTAATCATTTTGATTGCGATTTGCGCACCTTCCTGATCATTTGAAGTGATTGTTACAACACCTGAATCCTGAATATCAATTTCTGCACCAGATGCATCAATAATAGCACGGATTTGTTTTCCGCCAGGTCCGATAACAGTACCGATATCTTCTGTTGGAATAGTCATTGTTGTAATACTTGGTGCAAATGGAGACATAGGTCCTGGTTCTGTAATTGCCTCTCTCATTTTACCTAAGATATGTAATCTACCTTCTTTTGCTTGAGCTAAAGCTCTGCGCAATGTATCATTTGCAATACCTTTAGCCTTCATATCCATTTGAAGTGCTGTAATACCTGTATCATTACCGGTAACTTTAAAGTCCATATCGCCCAAGAAATCTTCAATACCTTGAATATCAGTTAGTACAACCGGTTCTTTACCTGCTTCAGTAATCATACCCATAGCAACTCCGCCAATCATACATTTAACAGGAACACCTGCGTTCATCAAAGCCATTGAAGATCCGCAAGTTGAAGCCATTGAAGTAGAACCATTTGATTCTAATACATCGGAAGTTACACGAATTGTATATCCGAAATCTTCTTGAGATGGAAGAGCCGGAACATTTGCACGTTCTGCCAAGTTACCATGACCTACTTCACGTCTGCCAGGTCCTCTTAAAGGTTTTACTTCACCTACTGAGAATCCAGGGAAGATATATTTATGCATATATGTTTTTTCAGTTTCAGGATCAACTCCGTCAAGTTCTTGTTTCATAGCAGGACCGGCAAGTGTTGCAACAGACAACACCTGAGTTTGTCCTCTTGTAAATACAGCTGAACCGTGAGCTCTTGGAATAACTCCAACTTCACACCAAATAGGACGAACTTCGGTTGGTTTTCTACCGTCAGCTCTAACGCCTTCATCAAGAATCATTGTACGCATAATGTGTTTTTCTGCATTTTTAAATTCTTCAGCTACGAAATCAATACCGGTTTCTTCAATAATTTGTTTAATATAATGATCATCAGCTAAAGCATCAATTTTTTCTTTAACTAATTTTTTAGCTTCTTCCAATTTTTCTTGGCGGTATGCTCTATCAAAATTATGATAAGCATCAAAAATCATTGCCCCTGCAGTTTCTTCAATAATCTTTTTAAGCTCTGTTGTATCATAAGGATTTACAAATTCCTGTTTTTCGATACCACATTCTTTTGCAAAAGCAACTTGAGCATCACATTGTTTTCTGATTTCACCTTGAGCAAATTCAACAGCAGCCATGATATCGTCTTCTGAAACGAACTTACAACCTGCTTCAACCATGATAACCGAATCATGAGTACCTGCAACAACAATGTCTAAATCAGATTCTTTAGCTTGTCTGTGAGTAGGATTTGCAATCAAATTACCTTCACTATCACGAGAAACTCTAACTGCTCCGATAGGGCCTTCAAATGGAGCACCTGAAAGCATTAACGCACAAGATGCACCCAACATTGCTAAAGTATCCGGTTGATTTTCTTGATCATAACTGAATAATTGAGCAACAATTTGTATATCATTTCTGTAACCTTTCGGGAAAAGCGGTCTGATAGGTCTATCAATAAGTCTTGATACTAAAATAGCCTTATCACTAGCTTTACCTTCAGAACGGTTATAGCCGCCCGGAATTCTACCGATAGATGACATTCTTTCTTCATAGTCAATCAATAATGGGAAAAAGTCTATCCCTACACGAGGTTCTTTAGAAACAACACAGTGAACAAATAGCATTGTATCACCGCATCTAACTGTTACAGAACCATTAGTTGATTGAGCATACTTTCCTGTTTCAATGGTAACGGTTTTACCGCCGATTTCCAGTTGAAAGCTTTTTGTTTCAGGTTTCATAATAGTTTACCTTTTCTTTCTGCGCACCATCTTTGCGCCTTTTAGTTATACACTTCCAAATTATGCTATTATTATACCTTAAACAAAATCTATATAAAAGTTTTTTAATTTAATATATTTAATAAATATTCGTATATTTTGAGAGAGGCAGGAATTTCTGAGTCAAATACAGTATTTATAAGCTTTAAACGATTTTCTCTTTTATAATCATTTTTATTTATTATAATCTCATTGAATATTGCATCTAACTCTGAATTACTATGCACATTATAATATTCACTAACAATTATATCTCCTAATGAATTCAGATGCATTGATTTATCATTTATCAATCTGATTAAAGGATTTTTAGAAGGTAAATATTCTGCAAGAAATGACAAACAATCCGTAATCATTAAATCAGAATTTACAAAATCTTCTATATAATTACCTTGGGTATGAATTTTACCAATTTTTTCCCATTGCGAATAATAATCATTTACTTCTTCCTCAGTCATAATATCATTTATTAACAATGCATACTTCAATCTTGGATGAGGTTTGAATATCCATATAGTTTCAGGGTGCTTTTTAGCTAAATCTAATATATAATTTGCATTTTTTTCAAATGTAGCTAATTTTAATGAATTATCAAATGAATGGTGGGGAGCATAGATAATTCTCATTTTTTCCTCTTGGGACTTTTTAGAATATTTTATATAATCATCCAATTTTGGATACCCTGTAACCAAACAATTTTTTTCTGCAATTGGACTATATTTTTTATATCTATCAAAATTTAATTGATGCTCTATAAAATATTTAAATAAAAAACCATGAAAATCATTTAAATAATTACCGCTAATATCCAAAGTCTCATAACCATATGAACAAAAACAAGTTAGTGCATACTTAGAAACATTTTTTGGTTTATAAACATCCGGCAACCCCCACTGCTGTTCGTAAAATACAATATCAGGTTCAAAAGATTTTAATTTTTTATATTGATTATTTTCATAAAGATACTCGACATTCATATTTCTACTTTTAAAAAAGTCATAATTTTCTTGAGAATTTATTCGAGTTTTATCTAACCCTTTATGAACACCTATCAATAAACTTATAAGTACAAGAGGTTCAAACACATCACTTTTTTCAAACAATTCGTATAATGTTTGATATCCCCACTTTTGATTTTCAGAGACAATAAAAACAACCTTAATCTTTTTACCGTTATTTCTCTTTTTTTGTATTCTTTTTAATACCTTTTTATAATGTTTTTGGGTCTTTAAACAATTATCTTGTGTTACAAATTTTTGACAAAAATCTCTAAAGGTTTTACGATCTTCTTTTGTTGGAAAAGTCCATGCAAGTATAAAACTTAAAAACTTAAACCACATATAAAAGCCTTTCTATGCTGTAATACCTTCAAGATAATTTGCAAAACCCAGATAATTAAACCAAATATCAGTATTTAAATTTCCGTTTTCATTAACAAATTTCACATCAGAAAAATTCTGAATTTTAGAAATTGCATAATCGAAAGTTGGAGTTTTAATTCCAAATTTCTGCGCAAAATATTTTATAAACAATGTACCATACGGCAAATCTTCAATAACATATCTGGAAGTCTTATCAATGACATATTCACCATTTTCTTCAACCATTGGAGATAAAATTGCACGAAAAGATTCAATAGAGTGAATTTTTTGAGTAAATTCTCTCACATTATTAATTTCATAATGCTGCTTTAATGGTCGATACTCTTGAACATCAAGACACTTCATTACTTCGCCCAACTCTTGATCCATTTTTAAAGCCAGTTCAGAAGCTTCATCTCCCCATAATTCATAGAATAACGGATTCTGAGCACATGGATAAGTTCCGTTTAAAATTTCGCACAATCTAGCCATATGAATGATTGGATTTGAATTTGATAAGACTAATGGCCAAAAAGAACTTAAAGCTCTTAAATCCATCTTAAACAAATTTCCTACCATTTTTTTTGAGTCTAATGTTACATTTTCTGAGTAATATACATCAATAGCTGTTTTTACTTCAGTGTAGACACTATGTCCATACTCTTTTATCCTACATATATATGGAACTCTTTGACAGCACATATATTGATTATTTGGAAACATATTATCAAAAATAAAATTCACCCCTCCAACACTAGGTGCAACAACCAATAATGTTTTTGGAGATATGTAATCTTTAATTTTTAATAGATATTCATATCTGGCAAATGCAGGAATTGTTATGAAAACAACATCCATATCTGTTAATATACTATAATCAGAAGTTACTGTATTAATTTTTACAGAATGGCTAAATTCATGTTCATAATAAATATCCAAGTCAGTAGACCATTTTTCAGGATGTCTTGTTAATATATTAACCTCTGAAACGTTTTCATTATTTGCAAACTCACCAGCTGATGCATGAGCTAAATTTCCACCACCACATATACATACTTTCATATTTTACCCTTTCATTACTTATACGATTTTTGGAAATACCATATAATCGCCGTATAAATTTTCTAAGTATTCCTTGTATTTATTCGGACACTTAAATTTATACCCTTCAAAATTCAAATCAACAAGCGGATAAATCATATCATAATCTAAAGCCAAAAGTCCTTTTGGATGATATAAAAAATCTATCCCATAAAATAATATCGGGGATTCACAAGTTGACGTTTGACCTTCCAAAATAATATCTTTAGTTATAGACTTTAAGCAAGATTTTGCAACCGGAATTTCTTCTACAGCCATTTTGGATTCAGGATATTTTTCCATAAACATATCATGTGCTTTACAAATTCTATCAGAAAGCTCCTGTTTTTCTTCCAATGTTAAGTTTGATTTATGGTATTTATCTACCGGAAATATATCTAAACCAACAGAATGATTTAATTTAGATATTATTCTTATTTGAAAATAATTTAGCGTTACTGCTCGTTCTCTTACGTAGTAGTACAAGGAATCACTAAAATAATCATGTAAAATCGGTAAAATTTTTTCATAACTATCTCTTGGCATACATATATCAACATCATCATCCCATGGAATAAAACCTTTATGACGAACAGCACCTAACAACGTACCACCATCTAACCAATATTCTAAATTATTTTTTTCTATCAGAGCTGTAATTTCCTTTAATAAGGAAGCAACAACCAGCTGTTTATCTCTCAAATATGTATTTTTAGTACATTCTAACTGCGTTATATCAATACAATCAAGAATATTATTAAATTGATTAATATCTTTCTTGTAAAAAAGTAATCGTTTAAACAAATTTTTATGTCTGGCAAAGGTTTCAATATCATCCTGAAGAGTCAGGTTATTATCCTCAGTTAATCGTTCCAAAAATTTTATCATTTTATTATAATTATTTTTACGATATTTTACTCTAATATTATCTATAATTCGCTGAGATAGTGATAACTTTTTCATATTTATTTTTCTCTTTCCGCTTGAACATCAACATCAAGTCCGATATGATTGTTGGCTTTATGTTGAAGTTTTTGGTAATTATCATAAATTCTTTTCTTTAACTTTGAAGAACTTATTCCCGCACCATATGGGAAGTACACAACATTAACACCCTGCTCTTTCAGGTAATCATATTTACCAACCCAATCATCACCAACAACAAAAGTGTCAAAATTTAGTTTTGAAACCTTATCGGCATGATCTAATGAACGCTGAGGAATAACAATATCAGGACCTTTTATGGCTTTCATAAGAGCTATTCTTTCTTCGAAAGGAATTATCGGATTTGACTTATAACTTGCAACCAGTTCGTCCGTATTAACTCCCACAATTAAAATATCTCCAAGCGCACGAGCATATTCAATCATTTTTAAATGATTAATATGCAACATATCAAAAGTTCCTGAGGTATATACAACAGTTTTATTTCCTATCATTTTACACTAACCAGACCTTTCACTTCTTCAATTGATAGCATAATTTTTTCTAACAAGTCATCTATATCCTCAATTGCAGTATTACCAATATGAGAAACCCTGAACAATTTAGATGCAAGTTCGCCACCACAAGGGTTTACAAAATATCTGTACTTGTTTTTTAAAACTTGAATAACCTCATAAGCATCTACATCATCAAATACCAATGGTGTTAACATATTTGAAAGAGGATACGGAGGAAGTTTTAAACCTAAATCCTGTGCTTTTTTACGAAAATATTGACATTTATTTTTAACCAATTCAAGACGAGCATCTAAACCACCTTCTTTGTTAATTATATTTATCATATCTTGAATTTCATACATTACACAAACAGGTGGGGTATATGGAGTTTGCCCTCTTGGGATATTTTTTAAATAATCTTTAAAATCAAAATAAACAGATTTTGAATTTGGATTATTATTAATTTTATCTATCATTCTTTGACTAAATGCAACAATTGAAAGCCCTGGAGAACAGCATAAACCTTTTTGTGAACTAAATATTGTTACATCAATTCCATATTTTGCAGCATCATATTCATCTGCAAGAAATGTACTTATAGCATCAACAATTAACATCATATTGTTGCGTTTTGCAAATTCACTAAGCATCTTTATATCATACAATTGTCCTGTTGAAGTTTCATGCAAATTCACAAAAAGTGTTGTATACCCTTTCTTTTCGTAATTGAGTAAATGATTGGAGGTTAATGCCTCATCCCATTTTAAATCAATCGAATCGTATGGAATTTCATGATATTTTAACAATTCACAAAACCTATGCCCGAATGAACCACCATTAATAACCAAGGCTTTATCTTTTTTAGTTGTACAATTTTCAACAACAGCTTCCATTGAAGCAGTTCCAGAACCAGCTAAATAAATCAACGAATTATCTTCGTGAATACCTATATATCCTGCTATAGTTTTTAAAACTTGTTTTACTACATTTGAATATTCATCTGTTCTAAAGTGAGGAAATCCTTCTGCCCTGATAGTAGTCGTACTTGGATACATTTGAACAGGTCCAATAGTAAATAACTTAATATTATCTCGTTCCACATTAGCTCCTTCTACCCAATTCAATAATATAAATTGGTCTTTATTCTTTATTCTTTATTCTTTATTCTTTATTCTTTATTGCTTATTCTTTAAATAATTTTATTCCAATATGTTTCAATTAGTATCATATTACAAATAAATTTTGGAACAATACATTATGAATTTTTATTAATGCTGGACTTGGTTCGGTATCTGTGATAGATTAAGGATATGGCTTCGTAGCTCAGTAGGATAGAGCGGCGGTTTCCTAAACCGCGTCTTGCGCGCGTTCGAATCGCGCCGGGGCCATTTTATATTTTGATATTTCCTCAATTATTTTTATCTAAAAAAAATAGAAAGTTTATGAGTATCAAGCCCTCCGGTACTTATAAGACCTTTTAGTTCGGAGTAGTCTTTAATTTTTTGTACAAGTTCTTTAAAACCTACATTTTTAGTTATATGTTCATCATATGATGGGTAATAATTTTCTATAAATACAGCTTTGTCTTTAAATGTCTCTATAAATTTATCTACTAAACCTGATACACGCTTAAAAATTTCATCTATGCTGTATTTTTTAAATGAATGTCCCTCAATAGGATGTGCAAAACCAACAACACAATCGTTTTGCGTACTTAATATATTTTTTATTTTATCAAAATCTCCAAGTGAGATATAATTAGGATTATGACCTGAATCCTTAATATTATTAAATACTTTTTCTAATTCAACATCATAAGGATCAATACATTGAGTCAATAAATGTACGGAAGTGGGTTTTGTTGACGTTTCTATATATTGGTCGGATTCTAAAGAAGATATTTCAGCACCAAGAACAGCTCGTAAATTTTTATATTTTGAAGGATTTTCTTTCAAAATTTCGATAGCTTCTTTACAGCCATTAACAGTATTGTGGTCAGTTATTGCAATAGTAAAATATTTATCTTTCCTCGATTTTGCAACTCTATCAGCATATTTTGCAGCCGCATCTAATAGTTGCCTAACAGAATATTCTCCATCCGAATTTTGGGTATGAATATGTGTATTGGCCATAAATTCACAGGATTCAACATTTTTAAGTCGTACTTTACCTGTTTTTTCATCAATTATTGCATTTGGAGAATATACCTCTGGAGTGGTACTATATTCTAAAATATTTGCTTTAAATTCATTTGGTCCAACAATAGATGCCAATACAACATGATCATCTGGAGATAAACCTGCAGAATTTGCTAATTTTTGCCGATATTCAATATCCTCTGGAAACTTTTGGCAAATTTTATCATAAATTTTTTCTAATGCACTAATAGGTGTTCCTAATTCTGCCGTAACATTTCTTGTGTAAATATTTATCAAATTATCTAACTCGTTATAGCTGAGTTCTTTTTTAGGTAGAACTTCTAACAAAGAATTCAAAGCTGAAATTCTTTTTTCTATTATATTTTCCAATTCTTTATCTCTAGGAATAATCAATTGTTCTTTTAAAGAGTTTGCTTTTTTAGCATTTAATAGCTCTAAGCATTTTTCTAAAGATAAACTTGTATCTTTTTTCAATTGAGATTCAAATAATTCTTTGTAATCTAAAGGTGGTAGTTTTTGATTTGTTGCAATGTATTCTGACATTAATAATGTCTTGAGAATTATTAGATAAGTTTTTATACTTATATTATCGCCTTTTAAAAGCGTTTTATAATTTTCTTTGGTTAATTTCAAATAAGATTCAGCTAATAAATTCATATCATAAGAGTTGTTTATGATGTTAGCCAAAACTTTACTTTCCGGAGTTTGGATATATCCTTCACCAGAATTGAACCATTCAAATGGTGCATAATTTGATTTCTTAACCATGTTTTGAATCTTTGTTATATCGTAACCATACATATCAAGGTCATTATTTATACCACATTGTATAAAATCTTTTGTTTCCTCTGCGATACGACCTTTTGGTCTTACATAAACAAATCTTACATCATAATCACTAGCATTAGAATTGCTACCCCAAGCTCTGCTACCGACTTCTGCTGCATAAATTATTTTTATATTATTTTGTTTTTCAATTTCTCTTAATCTGTTTAATATTTTGGTATTTGTATGTGTTTTTATACCAGAAGTGTAAATACCTAAATCTTCGTATTTAGGCAATACCTCACTATGTTCCTTATTTTCAATCAAAGATGACTCTAAGGAGGTAAATGATTGTAATTTTTTACCTATTATAGGTAAGGTATTTTTTTTAAATTCATTATTTTCTATATTCATATAATAAATATTCTATTTGAATTTACATTCTAAAACACCTGAAGCTTCTATTAAATCTCCGATTTTTAGTTCTATTAATTTTTCCAGTATCAGGTGAAGCTTTCTAGGGAATTTATCTATACTGGCAACAAATTTATCTTCTCCAAGCTGCTCATTTATTTTTGCAATAAAACAAGTTGGTGTTAGATATTTATTAGGTCCAGGTTGACGTAAATATGTTTTAGAATTTTCGGGTGCTTTTTTTGCATCATTGATTAAAACTATTTTAAAATCACCATCAAAATGATCATTCGGTTTAACATTTGGAATATCATATTGATTTGCAATATCATATCTTGCGCTAAAGGTGTCATTCACTGATTCCCTAAGAGAGAATGTTACATAACCTTCGTCGGTATTGTTTTCTATGCCTCTTGCTATAAACGGTTTATCATCCAATCTATTTATTTCATTATTTGGCATTTCTTGAACTCCTTGAACAGGTATTCTATTAAAATTGTCATTTTTTTTACATATTGTATCATTGTTATTTGTTTTAGATATTGTATCATATTTTTTAGAATAATTTAAGATATTGCAAATCATTTATAAATTCCTTTCTGAAATATATAAAGTCTATGAATTTATAAATTTACAACATCTTTACAAATATTTACATTAACCCTTTGGCATACGTTTTAGGAAATCATCAAAACTTGGACATATCATAATTGTTTCAATTCCATCGTCAGATTTTATTATTAATACGCCTCCTGTGTCATTAGCCGGTAACGAGCCATTCATTTCTATCGGTTTTCCTCTGTTTGTACAAATCCAAGAGTACTGATAATTTTTACCCTGAGAGTTGGTCATATTTTTTGTAACGATGCAATATTGTCCATTATCACCTAAAGGTCCGGATATGTTTAAATCTTGAGTGATTTTAGGAATATTTGGATCATTGCTAACTTTTACATCTATAGAAATTGAAGTTGTTGGTTGAGATTCCATGAATCTTAATAAATCTTTTGTTGATTGAGAGAACTCATCTATTGAGTTAGTCTTGAAGTTTAACCCCTCTATTGCTAAATCATTGATTCTGGTAGCTATACC
The DNA here is from genome assembly GCA_964620875.1 of uncultured Clostridium sp. Classification (GTDB taxonomy): domain Bacteria; phylum Cyanobacteriota; class Vampirovibrionia; order Gastranaerophilales; family Gastranaerophilaceae; genus Zag111. The sequence continues at coordinate 52,046 of CAZUKK010000006.1, read as the reverse complement.
ATTTGTTCTATCTTTAGGTTTTGCGTTAAAATGACCTATACAAGCACTTCCATCATAAGCCCATCCATCCATAGCTTCAAGATGTAAGCCATTTGCTTTATAGTATCTCTCCATTAGTCGACTATACATATTATCTCTTAAGCCGCCATTGATGCCAGAGTTTGTAAATGCATCATTTATTTTATCTTCCGTATTCAGAATTCTTGATAGTTGATCTATTTTCTTATTGAAGTTTGAAGATGGTTGATTATGAATATCATAGACCCCTGGTCTAACAGTTTCAGTTCCATCTGCAAAACTAGCTAATATTTTATTTACTTCATCTATTTCATCTGATTTTAATACTCGTTTTATTCTAAAATTTCGATCTGTTTGTATAGACTCTAAATACGCTTTGAGTTTTTCTTTATATAGATTTATGTCAGTGCTTATTTTTATAAATTCAGCATCTTTTGAATGTTCTTTATAAAAAGCTTTTTCATTTTTGTAGGCATTGCCATAAGTCTCTTTAAGTAGACGAACTTTAGTTTCTTGTGCTAATTTATTTAACTGATTTGTATCAATAGATTCTAATGGTATCTCATCTGAAATACCAAAGAAATTACGTAATTCCAATTCTTCTTTAGGAACATCGCTGGTTCTAACTTGTGTTTTCGCTCCTGATGTGCTGTTTGACAAATTTGTTTGTCCGGGAGTTTCTGTTCCTGAATCAGTTTTTGGCTTAGTTTCATTTATAGTTTTTTCAGGAGCTTCTGTCGTTTTGTTTTCTGTAGTGGTTTGCTTTTTACCCTTTTTAGTAGGTCTTATTGGTTCATCCTTTGTTGATGGCAGAATTGTAGACTTACGTCCTTTTGGTTGGATACTTGATTTAATTGGTTTTGAACTACTATTTATTTTTTCAATTACTGCTTTTGGGGCTTTATCACCTTTAATAGTTTTAATCGAAATTATATTACCTGTGAGTGAAATTATTGCATTATAAACAGTACCATCAATGGTTACTTCACCGCTAAGTACAGCTTCTGCAGCTATACCGGTTGCTGTGTCGCATAGTGTTATCATTGATAAACGTCCAACTGTTTGAACTGCAGGGTTTGTGGCTTTTATGAATTGTGCAAACTTCATGTATCTTCCACCAAGCCCCATTGTTGCTGCAGTTATACCTCCTGATTTTAAAATGTCTTTTGCTTTGTCGGAAGTAAGTCCTTCTTTTGAACTTACACCTTCAAGAGCCTCTAGAGAAACTTGAGTTGCTGCACCTCCCAAAGATACCCAAACCATAGAGGCAGAGCCCATAGAGAGTGCTGTTGAGACAATGACAACAGGAGCAAGTATTAAACCTGCTTTAGTAATAGCTTGAGTTGTTTGATATGACGTATTCAGGGCTTGTAGGTTTTCAAGTTCTTTCTGTATTTTTGCTGAAAGTTCTTCAAACGAAACGACTTTTCCATTTTCCCTATATTTACCTTTAGCAGCTGCTTTTAGATTTCGAGTAAGCATTTCAATTCTATCATATGCAATTGAAACTTCATCTCTATCTGTTCCCATTCCGGTATGCTCTGACATAGCATTTCCAATATTAGATAAAACACCTTCTTTGCGTAGTTCTTGAAAATGTAGCTTTTTAAGTTCGGCAATTGAAGATTCAAATTTACTTACAGTTTGTAAATTTTGGTCTTTAATAACTGCGATAAGTGCCTCATCTGTAATTCTATTGCCATTTTCATCATAAAAGACTTCTTCATTGACAATACTTGAATTTATATTATTTACAAAGTTCAGATGTTCTGAATTTGTATTTGCAGTATGTGTTGTAGTTATTTGTGTTGATTGATAAAGTGAAATATCATTATTAACTTGGGTACTTATCATTGTTGTTTTTTCGAATTTAGATTTCTGAATTTCGTCTAACAGAAGCTGTTTAATTTCAGAATGTTCTGTTATAATCTGTTGAATTAAATTTTTTAATTGTTGAGCATCTTCATTCCAACCATTACTACCATTAGTGGAGTTTCCTGAACCTTCAAGAGTGTCAATTTCGTGCATAAGACCAATACAAATATCGACGATTTCAGTATTTGAAAAGTTTTTTATTCCGGCAAGCAGAGCTCTAGCTTTAATTTGTATTCCAGTTGGACCTACACCTAGCTCAGATGCAGAATTTAAAGCTTTATTATATAGAGTATTTAGGTCTGGACATCCTTTTACGTTACCGGCTTTTAAATATTTAGCAACTTCTTTATAAACTTCAGGATCTTTATTGTTAAATACATTTGAGTAATCGCCATTTTGAGCATCATATAACAACAATTGAGCTTGAATATCCGCAGGTATTACACTCCTGTACAAATTATTATTTCTTATAAACATATGTTCGGCGTCAACTTTTTCATCATTATTCTTAGACATTTCAGCTAAAAATGTTTGGAAATCTTCTTGGTTTGTGAAATATCCTTTGTATCCGTTTTCTGTATTATATTTTGCAGCTAAATTGGTTGCGATTTGATATTCAGGGGCGTTTACATCTATTGCCGAACATAAGCTATCAGTTAATTCTGAAGTTTTTTCTCTGATTTCTTTATCTGTTTTTCCTTCTTCTTTTAATCGGAAATAATGTCGCATACTGCTTTGAACTATTCCATTAATCAGGTGCTGTTCGTTTTCACGACTATATGCGTTATTGGCAACAAAATTCAGAGCATACGTATCTATTCCAATATCATCAAGATTCATGCTGTCTTTATAAAATCCTAAAGTATTAGAGCCATGAATTGATTGAGAACTTCCAAATTGCTTATCTACCGCATGCCTTACTTCCGGAGAATTAATATTTGAATTTATAATTTTGACGCAATCCGGTCTGGTGTAGGTAAGCTTTCCAAATGTTACAGTTGACCAAAACCCTCCGGTAGTTTCGTACTTGATCATATCACTAATTATTTTACCCTGATCTTGTACAGAGTATGTTTGGGTTGCTAAAAGATTTTTCATTTTTTTGTAATACTCTTCTCCAGAGTATTCTGAGTCGATAATTGATTCTAAACTTCTGTTACCAAGTCTTGATTCTACATATTTTCTAATAAGCGGATCTTGGCAAGCGCTTAATACTTCTATGGCTTTATCTATTTCATCATCATTTGTACCCATTCCCCAGAGCCAGCCATCTTCGCCTTTTTCAAAATGCTTAGCAATATCTGTCGCAATATGTGTCCTCACCTTTTGGACATTATCATCGTCAAACATTTGACCATCATGGAAGAAATAATAAACTTTTCCGGAATTTGTTTTAACATATCGTTGATTTGATTTTTGATACGTTGGAATTTCATGGCGATTCTTTGGAGATTGCCATAATTCATAAGCTTCAACTTTATCCTTAGATATTTCTTTTCCGTTTTCTATATAGTGAATAGTTCCATTGTAGTCTGTTGCTACTTTAATGCGTGCTCCATATTTACCGTAAATATCTTCCGGAAGATTGTCAATGATTGCAACATCAGCTTTTTTACCTGAACTTAGAACAATTTGAATTTTCTCGCTTTCTTCATAGATTTTGATTGCCTGCATTGTTTCATTGTCAATATGGGTGTATATTTTGCTATTATCTGAATTCTTTTTAAAATAATTATAGGATACATTACCTTCTTTATCCGTGAGTTTTGAAAGAAAATAACCGTCTCTAATAGCAGATTCTCCAAGGATTTCATATTCTATACAATCTTTTTTAAGAATAACTCCTGCATTCTGCTCATTTTTTAACCCAAAGAATTCTAAATAATCCATCGGTTCTTTATTTTCGTTATATACATATTTTTTTATAGTTTCAGAAGGAGCTCCTTTGTTTGATATTTTAGCTTTTAAATATATATTTCCACTTTCATCACAGCTATATTCTTCTACGGTTGTACCATATTCCAGAGTTACTATCTCAGGTTTTCCATTCTTAAAAAATATATCTTTTGTGTATTTTCCATCTTCAATATTTATAGTCTGGTGTTCTATAGTTTTTCCATCCGGGCCATAATAAACTTGCATTATAGTTCCATCTTGTTCAAAAGTCTTACTAATTGTGTTTTTACCCGGAGTATAAACAGTTGTCCGAGACTCTGTGGTAAATAATGATGTCTCTACAACTTTATTATCAGCCGAATAGCTTTTCCAAATCACATTAGCATCAGTATCATATTCCATCCTTGATTTTTGATATTTTATATCTTTACTGCCATCATCTTTTGTAATATCAATCTGGTATACATCTCTACTCTGGTCTTTATAATAAATTGTATAACCGATATATCCATAGGTATCTTTTGTAACATAATCTATGTTACCTGTTGCATTATATTCAAATGTATCTTGTAAAAATTTCATCACATCGGTTTCTTTAATATCAAGTCCGAATGCTTCAATAAACCTTTTAGCTTCTTCTTTATCTAAATAATTGTTGTTGTTTCCTTTTTTACCATCGTCAAACTTAACAGTATCTTCAGGCATGAAATACCCATTTTTCATTGGCTTATTTGCATCAATTTTACTAAATAATGCCATTTCATTATCATCTAAAACACCGTTATTATCAGCATCTAAAGCTTCAAATATAGACAAAGATGTTTGATATTCTTTTTCAATCTCCTCTTTACTTACAGATATTTCTTTCTTATCTAATATCCCGTCTTTATTTTTATCCAAGCTATCAAAAATTAAATTAAGTTCCTTATTATTTGCATCCAGTTGGTCTTTTTTTATTGATAGTTCTTTCTTATCAAGCTTTCCGTTTTTATCCGAATCTAGGGCGTCAAAAATCAGTTGGGCGTTCTTCTTCTTATTTTCAAGCTGTTCTTTCATTAAGCCGCCTTTGAGTGCATTTAATTTTATTTTTGAATTTTTACCGAACTTAATTTCTTCAGACATAGAAATTCTACCTTTAAACAGTATCTTAAATTTAATATCGGTAAATTTTTGAAAATTCTTTAGATAATAAGATATCGTATGTAATAAATCTTTACAGCTAATACTTTAAAACTTTTAAAAGTATCCGGCAAAGCAATAAAAGTGAGCGACACCATGCAATAACTGCATTTTCTATAAGAAATTAAAGTATCTTATGCTTATTATCTCTTAACATACTAGCAAATTATTTATTCACAAGATTTTAACAAAATATTATGATAGTAAGTTTTAACAATATTTCAACAATAAATACAATAAGTCCAATTAAAAATAACTCTATTGTATTCAGAGGTTCAAATCAGGTTAACGACTCATTCAAGTCAACAATGACACCTGAAATGGTTACTCGTAAAAAATTCAATTCAATCTTTCCTAACGGTGAAATTGACAAAATATATGACAAAATCAATAAAGATTTTGGAATTACTCACCCCGCAAAACTAAATTTTGTATATGACGAAACATCACAACTTGGTGGTGGGTATACGTTTAACAAAAATGAAATTGAAATGAATCTATATGATTTAATTAGAAATGATAAAAAAATTATCGGAATTAAAAATGGGAAAAAATATCCTTTAGTTTCTCCAAAAGATAAATTACCTTTATTCATTAATAAAAATATCGCAACTCAATTTGTTGAATTTCATAATAAAAATGGAAGTTTGGGTTTTGATAAATTGATATTTGAAGATGTTACACAAAAAGAACATAAAAAATTCATTATTCAAAAAATAGCACATGAATGTGTACATGCAAAACAACATCAAATGCTAAGAGAAACAGAAGGTATCGGCGACAAAGAAATCATAAAAGCTTGGACTCATGCCAAACCTAAAAACATGGCAGAGGAAGATTCCTTGAACAGATATGTTGAACAAAGGTATCAAACAACTCCATGGGCAAAATTTGGAGAACCTGAAATTAAATATAAAAAAGGATCTCCTGAATATCAAAAAGCTTTGATATTATTAGATGCAATCAAAAATTACCCACCTGTAGATTCACCTTTATATACGTCAAACCCTCTTGAGCGTGAAGCTTTTGATTTGGCGGCAGCGTATACCAGATATATTCCCGTTTAAAACAAAGATAGATATTAAAAACTCCCACAATATTGTATGTAAAAATTTGTAAAAAATTGTTTCTAAATATAACAACATTTATAAAAAACTTGTTTTGATATATATACAATAGTAGGAGGTGTGTACATGTCAGGTTTAAGAATTACAGGTTTTAACAACAATGCCGTTAGTCCATATTTTAGAGGAAACGACAACAACAAAAAGAAAGGACAGGGTATCGGTCAACCATTAGCAGGTTTAATTAGTCCTCAAACTCCGAGACCGCCAAAACTGCCAACTGGTATTCCTATTCCAACCCAACCGATAGGTGGGCTTATTAAGCCACCTACTAAAATGCCAATACCTTTGCCAACAGTATTACCACCACTGGCAGGGTTAATTCCACCATCAGTTCCGAGAAATCCAAGAATACCACTAACAACTGCAGGATTAGTTCTTCCTCCTGAAAAGAAAACTACAGAAGAAGAACCTAAAGTTCAAGAAGAAGCAGAACAGACAAAAGGACCTGAAAAAACTGAAGAATAATCAGATTTTATCAAATAAAAATATAAAAAACGATGATTAAATTATAATCATCGTTTTTTATTTAAAATATTGCAGAAACTTGAAAAATAATATATTATCTAATATATAAAACAACGAGGTTAATTATGTATAAAATTTATACTGCAACAATTGAAATTACAAGAAGATGTAATGCAAAATGTATCCACTGCATAGTTGATGCAGGTCAAGAAAAACCTGAAGAACTGACAACCGAACAAATACTTAATTTAATTGAAGATTTAAGCGATTTAGGATGTCAAAATATTGCATTAACTGGTGGCGAACCATTTTTAAGAAAAGAATGGCCGTTATTTTTATCAAAAATCACATCTTTGGACATGCAACCGATATTTATGACAAACGCAATGCTAATAAACGACGACACAATAAATATATTAAAATTATACCCTCAAACCGGCTTTGGCATAAGCCTTGACGGACCTGACGAGGCAACTCACGATTACGTCAGAGGGGTCAAAGGAATATTTAATCATTTTTGCGAAACTATAAAAAAATTAAAAGAAGCTGGTTTATATGTAGCTGTTCCGACTACGGTAATGCAATCAAACTTAGATAAACTTGATGATATTTTAAAACTTCTAATTGAATTAGGGGTAGATACATGGCAATTACAAATTGTAAAACCTAGCGAAAGACTACCAAAAGAAGAACTTTTGACAGAAGACCAATACTACAAACTTGCAGAAAGAATTGGAGAATACAGAGAAAAATACTCAGACAAAATAAGTATTATGGAATCTGATTGTATCGGATATTTTTCTAGCCTGCAAGACAAACTTTACATCAAAAACTGGCGAGGTTGCGAATGTGGGTTATACAGCGTAAGCATTGAAAGCGATGGAAATGTAAAAGGCTGCCCAAATATGAATAATTCAGAAGGAAATATTAAGACAAGACCATTTAAAGAAATATGGCTTGACCATAATTCATTCAAATACAACAGATGTCCGAATTTAGAGAAATTACAAGGATATTGTAAAGAATGCAAACACAAATACATATGCCGAGGAGGTTGCCCTACAAATCCTAAAACAAAATCCCAAAGCGCATATTGCCTCTATAAGATTGAACAAAAAGGAGTAGATGAATAACTCTTATAATAAGTATTAGAAAAGCTAAAGAGTCCTGAAATTCAGGGCTCTTTTAAATTAATTGTTACAAAGTTGTTACATAAACATTCTATATAGCAATTATAAACAATATACAAACTTTATATATACAAGGGAATATATTAAGGGGAAATAAAGATATGCCAATATCAGGATGCTATACTGGAAGCAGTGCATATGGTTATATGCCGAATACAAGTAACAAATTCAAATATGACCCTAACTATGCAAGCTCTTATATGCCAACTTTTAATACTTGGTCAAGCAGTAGCAGCTTAGATTACACTTCCGGCTATAAAACAAATTACTCAACCGGTTCAAAGAAAAAATCTAAATCAGGTAACGGAAGCGGATTTTTAGCAAAATTAGGTTCTTGGGGCTCAAAAGCTTGGAACTACGTAAAAGGTTTGGGCAAAAGTATTATAAAAACCGCAGCAAAATATATTGGATATAACGAAGCTAACGGTTCGTATAAGAAATTTACAAATGGAAGAACCGAAGCTTGGTGTGCAGATTTTGTAACTTACGTAACAAAAGAAGCATTCAAAGCAGCTGGAAAAACTCTCCCTGCAGGATTTGGTTCAGCCAGCGTGTCAGGATTGAGAGACTGGGGTATCAAGACCGGAAGATATATGCAAACCTCCGGAAAATCGAACAAATCGAGCTTAATAGCAAAAAATGTTAAACCTGGGGATATAATTATATTTAAAGATCAAGGAGCATCCCATACAGGAATAGTTGAAAAAGTTGATTCAAACGGAACAATACATACAATTGAAGGTAACACTTCAGACCGAGTAGCCAGAAGAACATATGCAGCAAATAACGGAAGAATAAGCGGTTTTATCCATATGGCATAAAAATATGCCTGGGGGGAGTCAAACCCCCGACCTTGAGCTTCGGAAACTCACGCTCTATTCTACTGAGCTACAGGCACATAATTAAAAAAGGCGGCATTACCGCCTTTTTATTTATATTATAAATTATTTTCGATAAAGATAATCAGCAGCATTAACACCATTTCTGGCAGCTTCAGGAGCTTCAAAGAACGGATAAGATTTTATATTCAACATTCCAGCAATAATAGAGCTTGGAAAAATTTCAACAGAGTTGTTAAGGTCATTAACTGCACTGTTATAAAATCTTCTTGCCGCAGCAATATGTTCTTCAACTTCTGAGTATGTAGCCATGGCTTGAGTCATAGTTTGGTCAGATTTTAACTGAGGATAATTTTCTACACTAACTAACAATTGACCCATTTTTGAAGCAATTGCATTATCTAAATTGATTTTTTCTCCGATAGTATCAGCATTAGAACGAACATTAACCGCTCTTGCTCTCAATGACGTAATTTCTTCCAGCAAACCTTTTTCATGTTCCATAAATCTATTTGCAATAACCAAAATATTAGGAATTAAGTCATAGCGTTTAGCCATTTGAACATCAACACCACTCATAGCTTCTTTGACCTTGTTTCTTTTTTTAATAAGTTCAATGTACATATTGTACAATACAAAAACAAGTACCACTCCAACAATAATGGTAGCAATTAATCCAATCATCATAATAAAATTTTCCTCACTTATATAAATCATAAAATCCTCTTTTTCATTGAATTATAACATATATTTCAAAGCTTTACAATCCCAGTTTTTTATCAAGTTTGAAGTGGTCAACCATTGCAAGAATTGATGCAAACTCATTAAATAAAGTTTCAAACTGTTCTCTATTAACAATCGGTTTAACCAACGAACACAAATTAAACATATCTCTGCCTGTATGTGGCGCAATATAAATAGACTTACCCGAAAAAGAACAATATGAAAAATCCGCATCAAACGCATCTTCAACCTGCTTAAATCTTTCCATAAAAGCTGTAGTAATAAGATATCTTGCTTCAATTTGATCGGTAGAATAAACAACAAATTTCTTAGAAAACTCAGGATCTTCTAACTCAACTTCAGACATCTTTTCACGTTTTAAATCATCATATTTATCTCTATAACCAGGGTCTCTTGGACGAATTACAGTAACACCCTCGAAATTTTTGTTCATGTCAAATTTAATAAAAGCACCTTCTATAATAGTTTTTTTATTGTTATGATTGCCCAAATCACATTTACATTCGGAAAGAGCAACGTTGACATTTCTGTATTTGCCGACAAAACAATCATCAAAACTATAACTAACCTTTTTAGAAAAGGGAATTATCATACAATTCTGAATATCTTCTTTCTTAACCGGAGGTGTCTGTAACCAGTCAAAACCCGGTATTGCAGACATTAATACCGGCATAATAAGCTTTTTAATTTTATTTTCAAAAGATTTTTTTATATAAGTCCAAACTAAAAATGCTCCCAAAACAGAACCCCAAGCTAATTGACCTACAGCCTTATTTGCAGAAGTACTTTCAGGATTAACAAAAAAGAATAATATAAAAGCAACCAATCCCAAAACAGAAGCAGAAATAACTGCAGCCACCAACCTTTTTTTACGTTCATCTTCAAACTTGCTCATAACAGGAATAACTTCTTTCTCAACAAGTCTTGAATAATCCTGTTTAAACTTTTTAATAGAGTATTCGTCTTCATTTTCAGATACAGCAGATTCGCTAACAGAAGATTGTGAGGTTTCTTGAACCTGAGCGTTTTGAGCGGGAGCTTCTTTCTCAAATTCAGACTGAATAACATCCTGCTGAATTTGAGAAACTGACTCAGCTAAATCAGTCTGCTGTATTGTTGATTTAATTTGTATCTTACTCAACCCATCACTGTTTCCGCCAATACTTGGAATAGACATGGTTAAGACTCCTTCCGTAATTTATTAAAATTTTTGCCCCAATTTTTCAAAAGAAACAACATCGTCAAAAGATTTTCTAAGTTTTTTTGATTGAGACGGAATATCTTCATAACCTAAAGTCAAAAATTCTACTAAAACTTGATTTTTTTCAAGACCAAGAGTTTCTTTTAATTTTTCAGCATAACCATCTTCTTTTTTAGTCAATTCGTTTGAAACAGCACCAATAACACAAGCACCAACACCAAGTTCTTGAGCTTCTAGTGTCATATAGGCAACTGCATAAGTAAGTTGTTCCACACTTCTTAACAGAGCTTCGTATTCACCAAGTATTGAAGGATTAAACAATTTTGAGTTCAAAAAGACATCTCTTGTCTGTTCATCCAGACCTCTTTGTTCCAAAACTTTGCCAAACTGTGTTTTTCCCCAAGCAGATAAATCAGCAATACAACAAATTACAGCTTGTGCATTTTTTACTTGAGGTTGATTACCTGATGCTGCGAATAATAAATCTTTAATTTCTTGATTTCTAACAACGATAAATTTCCAAGGCTGAACATTAACCCAAGACGGAGCAAGGCGTCCTGCTTCCAATATTTGTTTAATTACATCATCTTCAAGGTATTTATCAGAATATTTTCTTACACTTTTTCTATTTTGTATTGCATTCATTACCATAACAAAACTCTCCTTATTTATTTTCACCCGCAACAACGACAGTAAAATCAGTATCTGCACACATAAATGTTGCCGGATCATATACGAATTGACGAGATTTAACCTCTGGGACATCTTTTTTCAATTCAGCATAATAATCAGTTGTAACATACTTAGAATGAGCAATAAATTGAGAATGAGCCGAACGTAAAGTACCAGAACATTTCACCTCTATTCCCGCTTTTTCAAGAGCTTTTTGCAATTTTTGAGCTTCTTGAGACTTTTCAGGAGAACTCATAATACTTGCAGAATAAGATTCTTTACGGACATTTGTTGTATTTCTGTATATTAAACGATTTACAACTTCTTGCGTCTTATCAGGATCTAAAATCCAATAACTTGTATAACCATGTTTATTTGGAGCTCCAGGAAGCATCGCAATCTCAAGGTTATCCATATTAATACCCTTAGCCAAAGACGCATATTGAGTCATCTCATAAACGGACATATCAGTTTTAATGTATTTATTAGCTACAGATATAATTTTTGGAATCTTAGTAATAGTTTCCGGTTTTTGTAAATCAGCAAGCAAACCTCTGATAAACCATTGTTGACGTTGAGTTCTTCCGATATCACCCAAAGCATCATGTCTGAATCTCAAATATTCTACAGCATCTTTTTCTGTCAAATGATGGTAACCTTTTTCAAAATTAATATGCAAATGCCCTGCATTATCGTTATAGTGCATTCTTTTTTCAATATAAATATCGACACCGCCTAAAGCCTCTACAATAGCCCTGACAGCCTCATCATGAAACATTACATATTTATCAATATGCACACCCAAAGTATCTTCAATGGTTTTAACCGTCATTTCAATACCACCGATTGCATGAGCCGCATTAATTTTTTGAACCCCCATGCCTTTCGGTAAATAAACCTTACTATCACGAGGAATAGTTAAAGCATTAACAGTTTTTGTTTTAGGATCAATATTTAATAAAATAATAGTATCTGTACGAGTACCAACCCACAAATCAGAGTCTGCACCATTTGAATCAACACCTAATATCAAAATATTTTGACGTCTCAACCCAAAAGGTAACACAAATTCTGGTTTTTCTTTTGAATTATTACCAAGAGATAATTTTGACAAAAAGGTTGAAATAAAAGGATATTTACTAAGTTTTTCATCAATTATACCTTTATTATTCGCAAACAATAAAATTGCAAAAATAGATGTCAAAAATAATATAGTCATAATCGTCAAGGCTTTTCTAAATGACGATTGAGAACAGTTTCGGTCCTGTGCATATCTTTCGAATGGATTATCAGCAGACCCTGTAGAATATCTTTTTACTCTTCGTCCGGTTTTAGAATACCCTGTTCCTCGTTTATTATGATTTTTCATTTTATAAATTCTCAAAATATTTATTACTACGTTACAATACAGTATATTTTATAATAAATCAGAAAAAAATATATACTTTAAACTATGGATTTAAAAATAAAATTATTGTTTGTAAATTTAAAAATCTATCAACTTATTTATAAATTATGGGTGAAATTAGGCATTTATATCAATTTCTTAACAAAAATTTACAAAAAATTTTTTCAAAAAAATACGCAAATTTTTAAAATTTCACCATAATTTAGTGTAATTTTGACATTTTTATAAAAAAATTGTTTTAAAAATCCTTATTTTTATAAAATTATGCAAAAAATCCTCTTTACATTAATTTTACAATTAACCAATATTAGGCAATTTTTTTTCTTGAGCACTTTTCAATAAAGTGTCATTTGGTTATAATAAAAGAACATTCGGCGATAAATAGTAAAAAATTATGATAAATAAAGTTGAATTAGGTAGTGTAAAAATCAATAAGGAAACCCCAAGATACTATAGTAGTGCTAAAAACTTGGGTCAGACAAACTTCACCGGAGCTGGAGATAAAGCTTTAAAATTAGCTTTAAGAGGAATCCAAAAGTGTGAAGAAAATCCTATGCTTAATGTTGCTGCACTAGACTTAGGTACAGCAATCATACCTAGAACTTTTTTTGAAACAGTTATTGGCTCTAAGAAAAAAGACGAAAACGGCAACGAAACTAAAGAAAGAAAATTAAACTTTTTAGCAGGTTTTGAAGCACTGAGACGTGAAGGTTCAGGGTTACTTATTAACTGTATGATACCAGGATTTGTTGTTGTCGGAGTAGCTAAATTATTAAACAGACCTGTTATGAGAGAATTCAGCAAATCTAATCTGACAGGAAGCTGGGCAAACGGCGAAAACATTTCTAATATCCAAAGATATTTAGGAGCTGCTCAAGGTTCTACAAAAGAAGATAAGATATTTAATACCGTAAAAGCTATGCTAAATGACTTAGAGGGTGTTGATGGAGATATTGAAAACGGTGGTTTGAAGAAATTCAGCGAAATTTTTGCAAACGATAAAGATTATGACAAAGCCATAAGAGAAATGGCTAAAAATATTGTCAGCGACAAGCCTGAAGCAGGTTACACTAACAAGCTTTACAAATTCCTTGTTAGAAAAAGCGGAATATCCGAAAATATTAGATTTTCAGGAGAAACAGGATTCTCTACAAGCAACTTGGGACACCTTTGCGACAGCGCAGGTGAAATCCTTCATGGTATCAGCAAAGAAGGTATTATTGATACAGCAAATAATATCGACAACTTAAGATTGGAAAAATACCTTAAAAAAGCTAAAAATCTTGTTAACATGAAAAGTATTGCAGGTTTAGGAATAATCATTCCGCTTGCTATTGCTGCTCAACCTATTAACAGATGGATTACACACAAAATGGCAGGCAAAAAAGGTGCTCCAATCTATAACGATGACAAAGAAAGAATTTTAACTCCTGAAGAAAAACAAAAACTTACAGCTAAAAAATTCGTTGCAGTACCTTTAATGTGGGCTACAGCAGGTTTATCTATGTTAATGGACAGACCAAGCTTGAAAATGTTCCAATTTAAGAATATTTTCCCAACAATGGACCAAGCAAGAATAATTTCAGCAGCAACATTCTCAAGTCGTCTTGCGGCTTCTGAAGATGCTAACGAATTAACAGAAAGTACAATTCGTGATATTGCAACTTTCTCAAGCTTCTACTTCTTAGGAGATTACGCAGCAAAAGGTATTGCTACATACATTGAAAAAACAAATAAGAATGGTATAAAATTATTAAACAGACTTACCCCATTGAAAAAAGATGCAAATGTTATGCAAAAATTCTGGCATTGGGCAAAACATACAAAGATGAAATCTACAGATGAACTTATGTCAATCTCCAATGAACTAACCAGAGTTAAAGCAAGAAATCTAAGAGCATTATGTCAATTAGGAAGTATGGCATTCTCATTATTATCTCTTGGTGTATTTATTCCTATATACACAAGAACACAATCCAACAAAAATGAGATAAAAAAACAAAAAGCACTTGAAGAAAGTTTAAAAAATTTCGACGGTTCTTTTACCCAAAACTTACTAAAAGCAAACGCAAAAGAATTCAGACCTTTTTTCAATAACTAAAGACAAAACAGGCAAAGGGAAGATAAATGAAAGTAGAAAACGACATTAGACAATTGAACATCAAAAAAATTCAACCGAACAACAACTCAAACAAAATTAAAACAGCCGGTTCAACATCGCACGGCTCAACATCAAATACGAGTTTCACCGGTTTGAATCCCGTTCCTTTCCTGAACTTCCTTGACACTAACCAAGCGTGGGGAGCATGTTTTGTTGACCTTGGATTTATGGTTCTACCAAGAACAGCAACAGACTTCGGACGTGGTGCAGATGCAGGATTTGAAACAATGCGCAGAGAAGGTATGGGAACAACCAACCATTCTTCTGTAGGTTTATATGGTGCAGCGGCAGGACTTGCATTAGCTACAGCTATCAATAACGCATACAACTTAGGTAAAAACGGTATTATTAGCGCAAATTCAATTTATGCGGATGCAGAAACCCTTGATATGCAAGGTAAAATTTACACAGATATTATTAAAGAATCTAATCCTAACCCTGAAAAAGAATTAGTAAGACGTGCTCTGCATCAATACCAAGTACAAACAGGAATGGATGAAGCTTCTTGGACACACTTTGCACCCGGCGATATTGATGCTGCAGCAGATATAATCGATAGAGAACTAAAAAGCGGTGCTAAAAAACTTAGCAAAGAAGCTGAAAATAACGTAAAAGCAATTTTGATGTCATCTGTCGGCGGAAGAAGTAATAATTTCAGAATAAAACACGAAGCAAATAAAGCTGCTCATACTTCTCGATATGGTATTGATTATATCGTAGAAAACATTTATAAACTTCCTAAAATTTTCTCAACTCCTAGAATTAAGAGTGTCTTTGAAAATACTGTTGACAGCGCTCAAAACGCATTCATCAAATCAATGAAATCAATGAACAAAAGCCGTTCACTTTTAGGTGTTGGAATTGCATCATTAGTTGGTGTGTCTACTCAACCGATTAACATGTACTTAACTAAAAAGAAAACAGGTAAAAGCGGTTTTGTCGGTGGCGGTGAAGAAGATAAATCAGCAAAATTCAAAGCTAAAAAAGGTTTAGTCGCAAGTTTATTTGGGGCTGGAGTCCTTGCTTCTATCGGAAATCCTAAAAACCTTATAAAAGATTTACAATTTAAAGGTTTTACTCCGACAATTAAACAATTCAAATTTATTTATGGTATCACTATTATGTCAAGATTTCTTGCTTCAAGAAATGACAATGAATTAACAGAAGCAACAATAAAAGATACTCTTGGCTTTGCAAACTGGTTAATTTTAGGCAACTTTGTTCAAAAACTTGTTGCTCAAACTATGGACAAAACTTTAATCAGAAGAACAGGAAAAGGTTTCCTTGACTGGATTCAAAATTCATCTTTAAAAAGCAGAGAAGAAGTTCTACATGAAGCTCTGGGTAAAGATGTATTTAAAAACGGCAAAGCACTTAGTCTTGTTGAAATGATTAAAAAGTTACCTAAGAACTCAGCAGCTAAAAAACAGTTAAGAGCATTAACAATAGCGCAGCTTGCAGGATACGCATATTCAGGACTTGTACTTGGTAGAGGTATTCCAAAATTAAATATTTACCTAACAAACAAACGTATGGCAAAACAAGCTGCACAAAAAGAAGCTCAACAAGCTGCAGAATCATCAACTCCTGTTAACAATACTGCATATACAAAGGCAGCTCTAAACAACTTCACAGGCTACCAAATGATTCATAGCTAAAAAACAAAATTTGAAATCAATTCATAAAAAGCGGCTATAAATGCCGTTTTTTTTATGCTAATTTAAAGCCTGAGCTCCTGAAACAACTTCAATAATTTCTTGAGTAATTGCAAATTGTCGAGTTTTATTATACTCAATAGACAAATCATGAATCATTTTTTCTGCATTAGTTGAGGCTGCAGACATCGCAGTCATCCGAGAAGCTAACTCACTTGCCTGAGCTTCAAGTAATGCTTGATAAAAAATATTAGTCATATACATTGGAACAACTTTTTGTAAAATATGATGTTTGTCCGGATAAAATTCCATCAGCGGTTCTAAAATATTATCAGTAATTCTGTCATGGACATCCAAAACACCGACAACAGGCAAAACCTGCCAATCTTCAACAAAATATGTCATCATATTTTTAAATCTTGTTGTTATAATTTCAACTTTATCAATTTTTTTATCAACATAAAATTCTGCTAAATCTTCAGCAATTTCACGAGCTTCCATTGGTGATGGAGCATCAACCGCAGAATAATATTTTTTAGTAATCGGACAACCCAAGGCTGAACATTTTTTTCTAAGTGCTGAAATCCCCTTTTGTCCAGCTACAAATAAATAAACCTGAATACCCTGTTCGTTATATTCTTTTATTCTTTTTAGGGTTTCTCGAACCACATTTGCATTGTAAGCTCCCGCTAAACCTTTATTTGAGGTAATAGCGAAAATTCCGACACTTTTCACATCTCTTTTTGCAAGTAAATCAGGATAGTCGTCAATTGCATATTTAATCTTCAAAGTTTCTTTACTATATTCATTAACAGAATTTAGAAGCTTTTGGAACATAAAAACCAGCTCTCTTGTATATGGACGAGCAGATTTAACAGCTGTTTCCGATTTTTTTACCTTAGCTGCGGCTACCATTTTCATAGCACGTGTAATTTTTTTCGTGCTCTCAATACTTTGTATTCTGTTTTTTATATCTTTTAAATTTGCCATGGATTATCCTATACTACTACATAAATTTAGTCTTTTTACACCTACAATGAATAAAAACGCCTATAACTACTGCAATAACACCTGAGAACAGAAAGATTTTACTTCCACCGAATATCCCCAGAAGAAAGCTTATACCTCCCCAAGCAATACAAAGACCAGAAACTAAAAAAACTGCGGTTTGAGTATTTTTTGAATAATACAGGTTTTTCATATTAACCAAGCCTAAATGAGCTATTTTTGCCATTTCTCTACAAGATTGATGTTTACAAACCAACATTCCGTCAACTTCATCCAAACATTCTAAACATAAAGCTTTTCCACAAGATTTACAAACACCAAAGGCATCTCTATCGTGGTGATTATAACATTTCATTTACAAGTCTCCTTAAAACGTACTCTTAAAAGAAGTTAAACCTTCCATCAAAGTTGATTTATCCTCATCTGATAAGGCAGAACCGGCATTTAATCTTTCGGTTAAATCTGCATAATTCGCATTAAAATAGACAAACCATTCTTTTTTAAATCTTGCAATATTGGAATTATCAACATCATCAAGAACACCTTCATTTGCTGCAAAAAGAATAGATACCTGATCTGCAACACTAAGCGGAGCGTACTGAGGCTGTTTTAAAACTTCAGTTAATTTTTGACCTCTTAGAAGTTGCTTTTTGGTAGAAGCATCTAAATCAGAAGCAAACTGAGCAAAAGCTTCCAATTCTCTATACTGAGCTAAATCCAGTCTTAATTTTCCTGCAACTTGCTTAATTGCCTTAGTCTGAGCAGCACCACCAACACGAGAGACAGAAATACCTGCATTGATTGCCGGTCTGATACCGGCATTAAACGCATTTGATTCTAAGAAAATCTGTCCGTCAGTAATTGAAATAACATTAGTAGGAATATAAGCAGAAACATCGCCTGCTTGAGTTTCAATAATAGGTAAAGCAGTAATGCTTCCTCCGCCTAATTCGTCATTCAATTTAACTGCACGTTCCAACAATCTTGAATGAAGATAGAAAACATCCCCAGGGTAAGCTTCACGTCCAGGTGGTCTCTTTAACAACAAACTCATTGCACGATATGCCTGAGCATGTTTTGATAAATCATCATAAACAATTAAAACAGCTTTACCCTGTTCCATAAATTCTTCACCTATTGCGACACCTGAAAACGGTGCAATATATTGAAGCGGAGCAGATTCATTTGCAGTCGATGAAACAATTATAGAGTATTCCATTGCTCCACGTTCTTCCAAAGTTTTTGCCAAATGAGCAACAGTCGAAGCTTTTTGCCCGATAGCAACATAAATACAAATAACATCCTTGCCTTTTTGATTAATAATTGTATCAATAGCAATCGCAGTTTTACCGGTTTGACGGTCTCCAATAATAAGTTCACGTTGTCCTCTGCCTATCGGAGTCAATGCATCAATTGCAGTAAGCCCTGTTTGCAAAGGTTCATGAACAGATTTCCTTGTAACAATACCGGGAGCTACACGTTCAATCGGCCTTATTTTAGAATAAGATATTTCACCCTTACCATCAAGAGGTTTACCTGTAGGATCAATAATTCTACCAATTAGACCTTCTCCAACAGGAACAGATGCTATATTTCCGGTAGTTTTTACAATAGTACCTTCCTTAATTTCGGTATATTCACCAAGAATAACAACACCTACATTATCCTCATCTAAATTCATCGCAATACCTAAAGTACCACGACCATCTTCAAACTGCACCAACTCATTAGACATAACATTGCGAAGTCCGTAAATTCTGGCAATACCATCTCCAACTTCCAATACAGTACCGGTATTTGTAACTTCGGTTTGCAATTCATAATTATCAATTTTTGATTTTATAATTGAACTTATTTCTTCAGGTTTAATCAATACCATAATCTACCCCTTATCTCATTATTTTTTTACATAAATTTTCTAATTTTGCCCTAATACTTGTGTCAATAACTCTGTCATCAATTTTAAACACAAGTCCTGCAATTATTGATTCATCAACGACCCATTGTGGTTGAATTTCACAGCCAAGCTTATGCTCTAATTTAAACAAAATATTAGTTTTATTTTCAAAATTCAAACGAATAGGAGATGTTATCACAACTTTTTTTATATTTGAGTCAGAATCAATTATTTCTTCGTATGCCGCACTAATACTTTCTAACTCATTAAATCTTCCTTTTTCCACTAATAATTTCAGCAAATTAACCAATTTAGCATCAAATTTATCACGAAAAATTTCATCAAGAATTTCGAGTTTTTTTGAGAGTGCAATTGAAGAATTCTGCATTACAATCCTCAAATCTGCAGATGAATTAAATATTTCAATAATATCTCTTAATTTACCTTTCAATGCCAAGCTTTCAGTCCTATTTGCACTGTCAAATAAAGCTTTTGCATAAATTTTAGATATCGCAGTAATTTTTACATCATTTATCATAACACTACCTTATCAAGTTCATCTAAACTATCCTGAATAAATTTATTATGCAGATCAGGATTATTAGTTAATTGAGTTAATATTGATTGTTTTGCATACTCAACGGAAGCCTGTGAAGTTTTTTCGGTAATAATATTTGACAACTTACTCGCTTCAACAGAAACAGCCCTATCAATATTTTTATTTAGTTTTGATATAGTATTTTGTGCATCTTCTTCTATTTGCTGTTCAAAAATAGCTATTTTTTTCTTTGAATTATTTTCAAGTCTTTTGATATCAGCAGGCAATTTTTCTAATTGGGCTCTTGCAGCCATCAATGAATTATTAGCACGTATTTTTTCTTCATCTGATTTTTTGATTGATAACTCTACTTCTGATATAGAATCATCAAAAGATTTACCTACATTGACCTTTTTGATAATCCAAGCCAAAATAATCAACATTAAAATAAAGTTGATAGTATTTGAAGTTGCCAAAAATTTTAAAAACGAAAAAATTTCTTGCATAATTAATCCATTATCCTATTAACAGAGTCCATATTTACCAATTCGGTATCTATAGCTGAACCTGTAAGCTTTTTAACAATTACAGATGCCAAATCTTTCACCACAGTAGATTTGACTGTATCTTTCAGAACTTTACTTTCCTGAATCACATTGTCTTTTTCTTTCTGAATTTCAGTTTTACAAAGTTGTCGTGCTTCAGCAATCTTTGAATTTGATGCCACATGAGCACTCGCAATAGCTCCACGAATTTCATGTCTGCACTTATCCTGAGTTTGCTCAATTTTTGATGCATAAGTATCATTATCTTCTTTTGTTTCTGCATCAAATCTTTTCGCATTTTCATAATTAGAATTTATGTAATCATTGCGTTTTCTGATAATTCTTAAAATCGGATTATAAAATATCGCATTCATTATCAAAATGAACACAATAAAACTCAGCATAGCAACTATAAATGTGGCATTAAACTGCATCATAGACTAAGAATTCTCCAAAATTATTTCACAAATAACAACAACATTGCAATTAACAAAGCATAAATTGCGGTAGCTTCTGCCAAACCTGCACCAATAATAAAGTTTTTGAAAGCTTCATCTTTAATTTCAGGTTGACGAGCAATTGCATCCAAAACACCTTTTGTTGCGATTCCCAGCCCTAAACCTCCGCCAATAGCACCAAAACCAATTGCAATACCTGCACCTAATTTTGCTAAATCTAATGTTTGTTCAATTGCCATAATTTTTCTCCTTATATTAAGCTATAAATTTAATTTTTATAATATAGTACTCTTTCAGAGTTTATTCATCTTGAACTGCCATCGAAATGTATGTTGTCGACAACAGAGTAAAAACAAGAGCTTGAATCAAAGCTACAAAAAGTTCAAACAACATAAACGGAAGCGGAATTACAACTGAGGCTATCCCTATCATTGTAGCTACAAGCACTTCTCCTGCAAAAATATTTGCAAAAAGTCGCAAAGCCAAAGAAAAAGGTCTGACAAACAATTCCAAAGTATCAACAAAAGTGATGACCAATCCATCTACACTGAACCCATGAAAAAAGAAATGTAAGCCTTTTTTCTTAACACCATAATAAATATAATATAGCGAAACACAAATAGCCATTGCCGCTGTCATATTAATATCGTTATTAGGAGATGCAAATTCCCCATGAGCTAAATGTATAAGCCTTAATGGCAATTGCCCTACTAAGTTTGCAGTTAAAATAAACATAAATAAGGTTAAAATAATTGCCAAATGCTTTTGAGCTTCGTCATTCCCCATACTGGCTTTTGCAATATTGTTAAAATATTTAACTATATTTTCAGCAACCAATTGAAGTTTACCAGGAATCATATCAAGCTTTCTCGTAGTAACAAACGCCAACACAATAAGAAACAACATAGAAACCCACATTGTAATAAGCGTATCCATATTAAAAGACACCATATGACCTAAGATTGACGTTGAATAAACCCAGTGCTCCATGTTTCTCCCTTCATCAGTTTCATGGTAATACAGACATAAAAATTTCGCAAACATTTTTTATAGCTGAACTGTACTAATTATTTTACTAACAAAAAATATTTTTACGGGATTTGATACAAATACAGAAACAAATTTCTAAGGAGTAACAAAAATGAATATTACAAGAAGAACCATTCCATTAGTTGAAAAAAGTTTCTCTACAAATGGTGTTTTAAGATGTGTATCCTGTCATCTACCAACAGGAAATACAGAAAAAGATATTGCAGATAGTGCCGATATTATAGGAATTATCCAAAAAGTCTTTGATTACTCTGACAATGATCTTGTTACACTCCTTCAGAGTAAAAATCCTTTTGGGGTATTTTTATGCACAATAGGAGCGGGAAAAAAATTACTCGCCAATAATCCCTCTTTAGAAAAATTACTAAACAGACTAAAAATTGCAGAAAGAAATAACAAAATTGACAACGAATTATCCAATATAATATCCGAAATCGGAGAACATATTAATTTGAAAGTATAAAAAAGCTCTGCGACTGCAGAGCTTTTTTATCAGATAAATATTATCTATGCACATAATGCCAGCAATACACCTGCTGCTACAGCCGAACCAATTACGCCTGCAACGTTAGGACCCATAGCGTGCATTAACAAATAATTTTGATTATTGAATTCTAAACCAACTTTATTTGAAACACGAGCTGCCATAGGGACTGCAGATACACCTGCAGAACCGATAAGCGGGTTAATTGGAGGTATTTCCTTACCTGTAATTTTACCAATAAGATTTGTGCATGCATTCATAAGTTTTGCCATTAATACACCTGCAGCGGTTGCAAATGAGAATGCCACAATACCCAAAATCAAAATGAATAGAGTTTGAACTGTCAAAAACTGTTCAGCTGAAAGTTTTGAACCAACAGACAAACCTAAGAATATTGTTACAATATTGATTAAAGCATTTTGCATAGTATCAGATAATCTATCTACAACTCCGCATTCTTTACACAAGTTACCAAAGGTTAAAGCACCAACAAGCGGACAAGCATCAGGTAAGAAAATTATACATAAACCCAATACAACCAATGGGAATACAATTTTCTCTCTTTTTGAAACCTGTCTTAATTGAGCCATTTGAATTTGACGTTCTTTATCGGTAGTTAACAATTTCATAATTGGCGGTTGGATAACCGGAACTAACGCCATATATGAATATGCTGCAACTGCAATTGCACCCAAAAGCTCAGGAGCAAGTTTTGAAGTTACATAAATTGAAGTCGGACCGTCAGCACCACCGATAATACCGATAGCTCCTGCTTGAGGTAATGTAAAGCCAAAACAGCAAAGAGCTAATAACAAAGCTCCGAATATACCGAACTGAGCTGCACCGCCAAGCAATGCAGTTTTAGGGTTAGCAATCAACGGACCAAAATCTGTCATCGCACCAACACCCATAAAGATAATTAACGGGAATAAACCTTTATGAATACCTGCTTCATAGATAATTCCCAAGAACCCTGTAGGTTCTGCAATTCCAGCCATCGGGATATTTGATAACAAACCACCGAAAGCAATAGGAACTAATAACAACGGTTCATATTGTTTTTTAATACCCAACCAAAGTAAGAACAAACAAATAACCAACATTATCGGGTGTCCGAATTGGTGTAAGAATTGTTCAAAACCGCTGGTAATAGTCGGATCAGCATGTTGAACCATATTGTAAATGCCTGTGGATTGCCACAATTGCATTAAACCTTCTGATAATATCATTTTCAACCTCCTAACCTATTGTTACCAATACTTGACCGGTTTGTACTTTATCACCAACTTCAATTTCTACAGAATTTATTGTACCTGCAGAAGGTGATTTGATTTCAGTTTCCATTTTCATAGCCTCAACAACAGCGATTACATCACCTTCGGCAATTGAATCACCTGCAGAAACTAAAACTTTTAACACATTACCAGGTAAAGCGGCTTTAACAGGAGTACCTTCACCTGAAGTCGCAGCTTGAGCTTCAATACCTGCTTTTACATTGAAATCATATGGTTTACCGTTAACAGTTGCTTTATCTCCATCAAGAGCAACAGCATATTTTTTACCGTTAACTGTAACTGTATATTCATTTCCTGATTCACAAGAAGATGGAACTTCTGATTTATTTTCATTTTTACGAACACCAATAGTTCCTTTTCCTTGTAGGAACAAAATACCTTTTTCTTTACAAGCAGCTGAAATGAATAAGTTTTCATCATTTACTTCAAGACCGGCATCTTCTAAACGTTTTCTTGCAACAGCAAGACCTTTAGTTTCATCTTTATCATTTAAGTCAACTACAGTTTCGGTTGTAGGTTCTAAGCCAAGTTGTTCTTGTGCAATTTTAATAACTTCTGCATCAGGTTCACAAGGAGTTTTACCAAAATATCCAAGAACCATTTTTCCGTAACCTTCAGCAATTTTATTCCATTTACCAAACATTACGTTGTTAAATGCTTGTTGGAAATAGAATTGAGAAACAGGGGTAACTGAAGTTCCAAAACCACCTTTTTCAACAACTTCTTTCATTGCTGCAACGACTTCAGGATATTTATCCATTAAGTTGTTATCACGAAGCATTTGAGTATTAGCTGTCAAAGCACCACCCGGTAACGGTGATTGAATAATCATCGGATTAACAGCCATTGCTTCAGGCGGTAAGAAATAATCTTTCATACAATCTTTGAAGATTTCTTCTGTTTCAAGAATTTTTTCTACATCAATACCCAAATCATATTCAGTACCTTTTAATGCGTGCCACATAGAAACGATATCAGGTTGAGCTGTTCCGCCTGAAACAGGTTTCATAGACAAGTCAATACAATTAGCTCCGCCTTCAAGTGCAGCTAAGTATGCTGCCAAACCTGTACCGGCAGTTTCATGAGAATGGAATCGGATATCAGCATCAGCACCAAGGATTTCACGAGTTCTTTTTATTGTTTCAAATACCTTGCGAGGAGCAGAAGTACCTGAAGCATCTTTAAATGCCAATGAATCAAATTCAATACCTGCATCAAGAATTGAACGAAGAACTTTTTCATAAAAGTCAACATCATGAGCTCCAACACAGCCAATAGGAAGTTCCATCATAGTAATTGTAACTTCATGTTTTAAACCGTGTTTTTTAATACATTGGCTTGAATACAATAAGTTATTTACATCATTCAAAGCATCAAAGTTTCTGATTGTTGTAACACCGTGTTTTGCAAACATTTTAGCGTGCAAATCAATAACATCTCTAGGTTGAGAATCAAGACCTACAACATTCACCCCTCTTGATAATGACTGCAAGTTAATATCAGGACCAACTGCTGCACGAATTTTATCCATAGTTTCAAACGCATTTTCGTTACAGTAGAAAATCGGAGACTGAAATCTAGCTCCGCCTGCAACTTCAAAATGTCTAATACCTGCATCAACCGCAGATTTTAATGCCGGAATAAAGTCATCAACAAAAACTCTAGCCCCGTAAACTGACTGGAAACCATCTCTAAATGAGGTATCCATTACTTTAATAAGTTTCTTTCCCATGTTTATATCCTTTCATATTTAATAATAACTTTAAATTTCTATTAAAAGAGATTAACCTCTACCTTTTTTTGAAGCAATGACAGCAAGTGCTACAGCAATAGCTTCATCAACATTTGCAGAAGCCTTCTTTGCTACAGTTTTTACTTCTTCAACAGCTTCCGGAAAAACTTTATTCAAGTATTTAACTATAGCTGACATAATTCCCATAGAGAAAATCATTATAGTCAAAAATACAAGAACAAACCCCATTCCCATTCCAAGTAAGGTTAAACCATTCATTAGTTGTTCGTTCATAAAATATCTCCTATTGTAAGTACTAATTCTTTATTATCATTCTTTAATAAAACGAGTTCGCCGCCATCCGTGATTGACTTTGCAAACCCATTTTCAACATTGTTAAATATTTGAACACTTAATTCTTTATTTAAAAAACAATTTTTATTAATATAATCTTCTTTGATATATGAAAAACCATTATTCAAGAATTCTTCATAATTTTCAAAAAATTCTTGAACAAGCTTATCCATAAAATCAGGCATGTCAACTTTTTGGCGAATTTCAAGATTTAAAGCAGTTGCTATTTTATTAGGAATAGCCTCAACATCTGATTGTTCAGCATTTAAATTCACGCCAATACCCAGCACAAGCCCTTTAAATGTTGTACCACTCATGACAGTTTCACAAAGAATTCCTGCAATCTTTTTACCGTTTATCAAAACATCATTAGGCCATTTTATTTGAGGTTCAAGCCCAAAAGTTTCTAATACTCTGCACAGAATAACTGACAAATATTGTGTAACATTTGAATAAACCTCATGAAAAGTATTTGAAGGCTTCAAAACAATGGACATGAACAAATTACCATCACCCAAATCAACCCAAGAACGGTTTAATCTGCCTCGTCCAGAGGTTTGGTGTTCGGTATAAATAACTGTTTTATCAGCCAATTTATCGATATTCATTTTGGCATAGCTATTCGTTGATTCTACTGTCTCT
The DNA here is from genome assembly GCA_964620875.1 of uncultured Clostridium sp. Taxonomy (GTDB): domain Bacteria; phylum Cyanobacteriota; class Vampirovibrionia; order Gastranaerophilales; family Gastranaerophilaceae; genus Zag111. The sequence continues at coordinate 25,613 of CAZUKK010000006.1, read as the reverse complement.
AGCCTTATAATATCCATTTGCTCCCCTGAGGTATTGTACACGTATAAAATAATTATATAACAAACAAAAATATTTTTACGAAAATTTTTATATTAAAATATAAATATGAAACAAAAAATAGCTTTAATTAATTCAAATAACACTGAAATAGTAAATTCTATAATAAAACATTTCTCAACAAAAAATATTGAATTTACACTAGTTGATAATAATTTACCTGAGGATAAATATGATATTGTAATTCTTACAGGCTTTAACAATAAATATCAAAATATTCAGTGCGAAAATATCATAAACATTTACCCGACATTGTTACCGGCATTTCAGGATGTAGAAAACCCATTATTAAAATCATTTACATATGGAATTAAAGCGGGAGGGATAACTGTTCACAGAGTTTATAAAAACAACTTTTTCGGAACAATTTTAGCACAATATCCTGTGCTTATCGGACTGGATACACAATTTGAAGAATATCGAAATGAACTGTTAAAAGTGTCAGCTTTAATATACCCTAAAGTCATTGATGCAGTGATAAACGATAAAATTTTTGACTTTAATGATATATTTACAAATTCAGGATGCGGGAATTGCTCAGGAAGCTGTAAATCTTGCAAGAAATAATTACTTCCCGATATATATATTCAGCTTATCTATAATTGAATTAAAAAAACTTGTATTCGGTTTTGCTATCACTTTCGGACTATTTGAATCTATAGTAATAGTTTCATGTCGATTTGAAGAATTTTTACGGGCATAAATTGTCTTAATTTCTTTAATTTTAGCTTTATTCATTATTGTTCTCTTAATTCCTATAAACAAATGGGTAATCAAACTATCAATGGGGTACTAAATTATTATAAAACCTCCATAGGTTCAACAACAAAGTCCACAATAAACGGACCTTTTGTTGAAAAAGCAAGAGCAAGTGCATTATCAATTTCATTAATTGATTGAACCCTGACTGCTCCCACTCCGTAACTTTTAGCTAATTGCAAAAAGTCAGGATTTGAAATTCTTGTTTCTGAGTATCTGCCATCACAAATTTTTTCCTGTAACTGTCTAACCATCCCAAGATACCCGTTATTCAAAATCATAATTTTTATATCAATATCATAATCTACACAGACTGCCAATTCCTGTAAACTCATTTGGAATGAGCCATCTCCTGAGACACAAACTATTGAAGATTCAGGATTTGCTATACCTGCACCAATTGCAGCCGGGAAACCAAATCCCATTGTTCCAGAACCTCCCGATACCAAAATTTGTCTTTCTTTGTTAAAAATAATATTTTTAACAGCCCAAAGTTGATGTTGACCAACTTCTGATGTAAATATTACATTTTTATCTTCCGTAAATTCGTTAATTTTTCTAACAACTTCAAATGAGTGCAGCATATTTGAAATTTTAGAAGGTTCTCGATTAATTTTTCTATATGTTTCAGCCTCATTTAACCAAGTCATACGAGGATTTAAATGAGTAATTTCTTTATTTAAAACAGCCAAAACCTCAGAAATATCACCGACAATCGAATCACTTGCATTAATATTTTTAGAAATTTCATCAGGATTAATATCAATTTGGAAAAATTTATCTGAGAAATCCACATCTTTAAACATACAAGAAATTCTGTCATTAAATCTTGCACCAAGCGAAATAATCAAATCAGATTCAACCAAAAGCTTATTTGCACAAGCATCCCCAAAAATACCTATCATTCCGAAATATTTTTCATCATCTTGCGGATAACCGCCTTGCCCCATCATAGTATCAACAACAGGAATATTAAAAGATTGCACAAATTTATATAATTCACCTTCAGCATGCGAATGTTTAACACCACCCCCAACTACAATTACAGGTCTTTTTGAGTCTGCCAAACGTGAAATCAAATTTTGAATATTGCTACTAAATTCCGAAACAGGAGATGAACAATCTTCCTCCAATAAAGATATGGGTCTGTATTCAACATCCTGTGAAAATATATCTCGAACCAAATCAACAACAACAGGACCTTTTTTACCACTCATCGCCGTTTGCATAGCTTCGCAAAGCACCGGTTGAATTTGAGATGCCGAAGTAATTTGAAAAACTTTTTTAGTGCAAGACTTAGTAATATCACAAATATTAGCTTCTTGAAAAGCATCCTTACCAATAAGATTCTTTGAAACCTGACCTGTCAAAATTAATAGCGGACTACCGTCTAAATAGGCATTAACTATGCCTGAAACAGTATTTGTTGCACCAGGACCGGAAGTAACCAAAACGACTCCGCACTTTCCGCTAACTCTGGCATAACCTTCTGCGGCATGCACAGCAGATTGTTCGTGTCGAACCAAAATATGTTTAATATCAGACTGATTATAAAATTCATTATAAATATCTAAAACCACTCCGCCTGGATAGCCAAAAACAGTATCAACACCTAAACTTTTAAGTGTTTCAAATATTGCCTTAGAGCCTTTCATAAGTTTTATTTCATTTTCAATTATCATGAATAAATGTATTTCCTTGTCTGACTTTATCAATCTTACCATAGATATTTTTTCATATCAATAAATAAGGCGGAAATTTGTATACAAATTTCCGCCTTATAATAAATTTTTAACTTTACAAACTAAACTATTTTCCAAGTAAAGTATTAAAAGCATCTTTTTTCTTTTGAACCGCAGCTTGATTTGCTTTTTGTCTTGCTTCTCTATCTTTTTTAGCTTGTTCTTGTTGTTTTTGAAGCTCCTGTTTCTTCTTTTCTACAGCTTTTCTATTTTCTTCTTGTTTTTTCTGAATAGCTTTTTCTTGTTCAGCTTTACGTTTTTGAAGTTCTTTTTGTTTTTGTTCGACAGCTTTCTTTTGAGCCTCTTTGTTTTTTTGAGCTTGAGCTTCATGATTTTTTCTTGCTTGAATTACATTATTTTCAGCTCTGTTAACTTTAGATGCCGCATTATTTAGAGCATTTGAAACCGTACCTGCAAAAGAAACACTCCCAAATGATACAATTGATAAAACCATAAGTGAAACTACTAATTTTTTCATTATTTTTCTCCTTTCTCATCTAAGGTCGGGTTTAAAACCTCCAACTTAGATTTTGTATTTTCTAACCTTCCTTCGTAATACTCTAATTCTCTTTGTCTTTTTGTTTTTATTCTATCTTGACGCTCAATTTGTTTATTTATACGCCGACATTTATTTAAACGATTTTTTTGCTCTTTTTGTTCACTTTTATCTTCAACTGATTGTTTAACTTCATCAAACTGTTTTACAGGAACTGATTCCAATCCTTGAGTTGATTGAACCGGAGGCAAATCTTTTTGCACCGCAAAAGAATTACCGCACAGACAAAACACCATAATAAAGACTAACAATAAACCAACTTTTTGCATAATTTGAGAATATCCCAAAAACTAATATTTTGCAATAATCTCGTCAATCCCTTGCTTAGCAAGATTAAAAATTTCAACCATTTTAGAATATTCATAAGGTTCACCCTCTGCAGTAGTTTGGAATTCAATAATTTTACCGCTTTTTGTTAATACAACATTAGAGTCAACCTGCGCATGAGAATCTTCTTCATAATTCAAATCTAACCGAACTTCACCTTCAACAATTCCTGCAGAAATTGCTCCGACAGGTTCAATAATCGGATTTTCCGCCAAAACGCCCTCAGATAAAAGTTTTTCCACAGCATCAGACAATGCAACAAATCCGCCACAAATACTTGCAGTTCTTGTTCCGCCATCAGCCTGAATAACATCCGCATCAATTGTTATAGTCAAATCAGGCATTTTTTCCAAATCTACGCAAGCTCTTAGACTTCTACCAATAAGTCTCTGAATTTCTTGAGTTCGTCCTGAAATTTTTGTTCTTTCTCGTTGACATCTTGTTGAAGTAGATGAAGGTAATAAAGAATACTCCGCAGTCAGCCAACCTCTTTTATCATCTTTATCCATCCATTTAGGTTTACCAACTTCGACAGAGGCAGTTGTAATAACTTTTGTATCCCCAAACTCTACTAAAACTGAACCTAGCGCATGTTTTGTATAATTTCTTGTAAATTTAACTTCTCTTGTTTGGTCATTAGCCCTATCGTTTAATCTCATTTATTACTCCTTTCATCATAATCCCACATATATATTTGACCGCAATATCTGCATACAGCGTGCTCATTCATAAATTGCAAATCAGGTACAAAAACATAACCGTCAACAGTTATTTCAATTTCGCCTTTATCATTGTATTTTTGCTCAAAAGTTTTATTTCCCATATACTCAGGGGAAAACATTAATTCAAACTTATCAACAGATTTGCAATTCTTGCATACAAACATTCATTTACTCCTCAAAATCATCAGATTTTGCAGAAGTTTTTCTGCGTTTTTTTACAGGAACTTTTGATTTCAACCGTGCCAAGTTAAAATACCACAACGTCCAACAAATACTGCGTAACGGCAAAGTTAAACCTGTTACAACTGCACCGATTATCGAATAAAAAATCCATTTTGATATCATATCAGGAGTTATTATCGGATAACCAAAATGTACCAATACCCTATTACACAAATCTAACGGAATTGCATTGGTTATAAAATTAAAGACCACACAAATTTTATCAGTCAAATACAGATAATCAAAAATAACCGTTACACCCGTCGAAATTATAAATATAGAAAAGAACCATAAAATTCCTAACAGAATAACTGTTCTCAACCAATTACCCAAAACTAATTTAAAACTTCTTTTAAAACAATCCGATACGGACAACTCATCTTCAAAGGTAAATACCTGATACACAAGGATAAAAAATATCCAAAGAATAAACCCAGGAACAACCAGAAAAACATTTGAAGCCAAAGTGCTCAAAGCACACACAGCTAACAAAAACACCACATATTGAAAAGTTCTTCTTGTTGCAACTTCGTTATGGGATTGAAAATCGTATACTCTGCCTGTTGAAATCGCACCCTCTGCCATAGAATTAAGAGCAACATAAGCAACCATAAAATCCCAAAAAGCTTTTGTAAATATCAACAAACCCGGTAACGCCAATAAAACAACTAACAAAAGCGCCTTTGGAACACTATCGGTTGTTGCAATAACTCTTTCAGAAAATCCTAATGACAATCCAAAAGCCAACATTATCCCTAAAATTTGCCCAAATACGGGAAACAGCATGTAAACAAAAAATTTATCTATATTAGAAAAATAAATCCTTATACCTTCAACCAATACAAACCAAATACTATTCTTCACTTCATACTTGGACATAAAGCCTCCTTTATTGTATTATTATCATATTATTACAAATATATTTAGAAAAACAATGAAAGATTACAAAGAATTAATTAAAAGTTTTACAAAAGAAGATTTTCAAAAAAATAAAATCAACCTCCATATCCATTCAAAATATTCAGATGGAGAAGCAGACTTCCTTGACATTATTAAACAATCTAAAGAAAAAGGATTTAAACATATTGCAATAACTGATCATAATACAGTCCAAGGATACCTCGACAATCCTCATATTCAAGTAATTTCTGGAGTTGAGTTTGATGTTTGGTACAAATACATATTTTTACATCTTTTAGCTTACGGAATAGATGTAAAACATCCTGAAATGCAAAAGTTTTACGCCCAAAATAAATCAGAAACAGAAGCAGATATTGTGAGACTTTTTGCAAAAAGGAATATTGAAGAATTGATTTCAGGAATTCATAATGCAGGAGGAATTGCAGTTTTAGCACACCCTTGTTGTTGCTGGGCGATAAACCTTGAAAGATTCATAAAAGATTTAATAAATATCGGCTTAGATGGAGTTGAAGTTTATTATCCGTATCCGAGATGGAGGAAATACATAAAATTTTCTAATCCCGAACAAGTTGAAAAGATTGCAGACAAATTCCACCTGATAAAAACAGGCGGAACTGACTGCCATTCTAAAGAGCTATAAATCAACACTTTACATTATTCAGCAACAATCGGTGTTGACGGATCGGTTACTTTATTTTGAGAATTTTTAACCGCATTTTTGAATAAATTTTTAAGATTATCAGAGCTTTGCTGCCTATTATCTTTAACAGTCTGAACATCTGTTTTTGCCTGATTTATATTATCTTTAACTGTTTGAGCTTTATTTTTTTGAGTTTCAATTATTTTATTAACATTATTTTTTACATTTTGAGCATTTGATTTTGCATTTTCAACTCTATCAGTAATATTTGTTTTAATTGAATCTTTAGCATTTTGCAAATCTTGTTTTAAATTCATTTCCGAAGTATCACAAGTTGAAAGCCATTTAAAACTCTTAACCGAATTTGAAGCTTCTACAGGTCCGTTAAAAACAACCTTAAAATCTTTATATGAAGAACTTCCATTTGTCAATTGCGGAATCCATGAAGTATTTTCATTTGCAGGATCAGCCGTAAGTTGTTTTAAAATATTTGAAGTTGCCGACCCGAATTTTGGAATATATGAAAGCATTTTATCCGCAGATAACTGTCCTAAAGGACCTAACAAAGCTATAACTTTTGAATCTAATCTCCCTAATATTACTAAATTTGCACTATTTGGTAAAATATTATAAACACCATGAACATAATATGACATCAGAGGTCCTGAAACTAATATCTTGGAAATATTAGCATTTCCGCCTGACAAATCTAAACTTCCTGAAATTGATTTAAATTTATCCGCTTCTTGTATAACCGAAACCGAAGACAATGCTGAGATTGCAGATTTTAAAATAGAGTTTGATGACACATTTTGTGCGGCAACCAAATTTTCCAATCGACCAATATTGATAAATTTACCATCATTAATATTAAAATCAATATTTCCCTTTAAAGAATTTATAATTTCTCGATCAGTCAATCCTTGCATTGCGAGTTTCGCATTAAAATTCATAATCCCTGATAACGCATTATTTATACCTGCAGCTCCTGCAACAGCTTTTGTTGAATTCAGATTAGTCCCTGAAAATTCCATCCCGATTTTAGATGTTGGAATAATATAAGATAACTTACCTTTAACCTTGCCCTCAAAAGCGTTTCCGCTCAAATCCGTCAAATAAAAATCAGAATAATTTTTCAATGAAAATTTACCAATTATATCTGTTGCAACAATTCCTCCAAGTTTAAATTGTTTTGCAGTTGCTCTACCATTTAAGATATCCCCTGATAAATCTGCAACTAAGTCTGATATCACAAAATCAATATCCTTCATTGAAATATCCACCAAATTAACAGAACCTTTCATTTGAGGATTTGTAGCATCTCCGGTTACTGAAACATTTCCGTTTGCAGAAATATTCGAATTTGGAGTTCCCCAAATAGGAAAAGATACAACATTCGGTACAGAAATACTAAGATTTAATTTTGGAGAAGAATACAATTTCGAAACATTACCAGATAATACGGCTATTGTTGATTTATCATTAGAGATTCCCGTATTTGAAAATCTTAAAGAATCCCCAATAATTTCAATATTTGAATGAATTTTTGTATTTTGACCTTTTAATACGTTCAAATCAGCAAGGGCAACATAATTATTAGGATTGGCACTCAAATTTGCACTGATATTTTGAACCTTTGAATTCCCGTTAACACTTATACTTAAAGGCAAGACTCCATTATAATTAATCATTGAAGAAAATTCTTTTGGTAACATTGCTACAATATCTTGAGATAACAAATTCCCTTTAGCATTTAGAGAAATAGACATTTTCTCATTGATATAATCTTTAATCGAACCCGAAATATCAATTCTTGAATTATTTAGTAAAAAGTAGGCTTTTTTGATATTAATATTTTTTTCATCAATTAAAATATTTGTATCAGGGACTTTCACTACTGCAACCGGATGTGTTAAGACAAAAGATTTGATTGAAATATCACCGGTTGCCGATTTTGAATTACATAAGACTTTTATTATTGCATTATCCAGCGTAATTTTTGTCGATGCAGGTTTATTGTAAATGTTTATATTTTGAATAAATGCAGAAATTTGAGGTTTTATTTCCTTTAATTTACCCTTAAAAACAGCATCCAGTGAAAAATCTCCGCTAGTTATGTCATTTTCCTTAAGTAAAGCTACCTGTCCGGCAGCAGCCATCAGACCTTTTATTGACAACTTATCAGCAATCAGTTTTATATCAGTATAAGAATCTCGATTTATAGAACCGGTTAATTTAAGCGGATGCCCTCCAATTGAAAAACCCGAACGTTTAATATTAATATTATCGTTCATCATATCAACATCAGCATTAATATTATTAATTACGATATTATACAATCCATATGTTATACTTGAAGGTAAAATCTTCAGATATCCTGTAGAAGAAACTTTTTTCATATCGGAATTAATATTAAAATCGGCATCAATACCACCTGTTGCGGAAAGTGTATTAAAATCTTTAATATTAAAAGATGAAGCAACACTATCAAGCAAATTTATAATATTATTAAATTTCGCATTAGAGCGAAATGTTAAATCAATATTTGGATTTTTACCGCTTCGAACACTTCCGATAACTTGAGTTTTTTCATTTTCATCACTTGATGAATAAAAAATAGAATCTATTTCAGTTTTATTACCTTTAAATACCAAATTCAAATAACTTTCAGGTAAATTTTTACCATCAACACCTACAGTCAAAGCCTCAAGATTTAAAAAGCCCTTAAACTTTGGGTTTTTCAAATCCCCAGAACTCTTAACATCCATAGTCAAATCCGCACTCAATTTATTATCATAAACAGATTTAAAAATATCCATGAAATTTATTACAGGAACTTGAGAATCCATTGATTGCTCTACAACATTTTCCACCTGCACCGTCTTGGGAAACACCAAATCATCCAATACTAATTTCGGCATAATTTTATTGAATAATTTGATATCATAATTAGAGACAACAATCTTATTTAATACAACTTTTCCTTTTGTGGAAAGTTTGATTTTTTTATCCAGTACAAAATCTTTTATCCTAAAATTTTCTCCCTCAAACCCATAAGTACGACCTGAGCGAGAATCAAGAAAGAATAAAGAATAATTCTTCACGGAAATATTTGGCAAACGGTTAGATAGTTTAAATCCAAAAGGTAAACTAAATTCTGATTGAGAGTCCTTATCAGAATCAGGAATATAATCTTGGATTAAAAGCATTCCATCCTTTTTTATAACTAAATCCGCATTAACATCATCAATATTAAGTGAAGAAATTTGGATTTTTTGACTCAACAACGGAACTAAAGCAAGTGAAACAGATGCATTTTCAGCTTTTAAAAATGGTTCTTTTGCTTCAGGAATGGCTAAACTTAAATGCTTAACTTTCACCCCGACAGATAAGTCAAAACCCGATATTATTGATATTTTTTCAATTTTAGTATCAAAACCGGTTGAACTTTTAACAATTTCCTCAACTTTATCCGTATATGAATTTAGGAAAAGAGAAATCACAAACGGCAGAATTAAAAACAAAACATACAAAGTTGCAATTACTCCGCCAAACCATAAAGCGAACTTTTTCCAATTTATACTCATATCTAAGACCTCAACTTATAAATACATAACCCTTTGACAAAAAAATTGTACCATAAAAAGTAATAAAAAAATTAATCCTTATAAAAATTTTTAACGAATTCAACAGCCTGAACTCTTGTAGATACATCTCCGCTAAGTTGAGCTTCTGATAGAGCATTCATAACATTTCCCAATTCTTTAGACGGAGAAATATTTAAAATCTCCATAACTTCATTTCCATCAAGTAATTTCGGCAAAGGTTGCAAAGAGTCTTTTACCGACAAATAAAAATCAAGCAAATTATTTAATAAATTTATATTCTCATTAACAATATCTTCAGTAATTTCAGGACCTAACGCAGAAAGCCTGTCAGCTTGGGCTATAATGATATTATCAATCGAATTATCAGCGGATTTGCGCACATATCGCATCATTATTTTCTCGTTTAATTCGGGAGCACTCACAACCGCCGTCGGATACATATGTTTTTTAATAATATATTTTATATATTCGATTTGTTTGTTCGAAAATTTCAAAGATTTTAAAAACGGTTCGGCAAGCTTTGAACCGACTTCATCATGACCTATAAATCTATGCCTGCCTGTATCTTGTTCAATAGTCCAAGTTGAAAACTTTCCGATATCATGCATAAATGCAGCAAGCCTTAAATGAGCCAATCGTGAAAACCCGCCGAAATCAACTTTATTTAAATGAGATTTAACAACATCAGAAGACTTATCATACAACAAACCGACCTGTTTCATCGTCTCAAGACTATGGAAAAACAAATCCAAATGATGATGAAGGTTTGGTGGAACTTGCTTTAACTCCTTAACAAACGGGAATAAAATCTCAAGCATACCTGCTTTATCCATTGATAAAAGAGAGTTATAAGCATAATCTCCGCTAAACAACTTCATCAACTCATATTCAACACGTTCTTTTGCCGGACTATTTATCATTGAAACATTCTTCACTATAAATTCAAAAGTTTCCGGAGATATATCAAAGTTTAAAATAGAACTAAATCTAAAAACTCTGAGCATTCTTAGCGGGTCGTCAATAAAGTTTTCTTCACTAACAGCCCGAATAACACGATTTTGTAAATCAGCAAGTCCATCGGCATAATCTATAACTTGACCTGTCCTAATATTTACCGCAATTGAATTTATAGTTAAATCACGCCTTAACAAATCTTTTTTCAAAGAATTTTCAACAGGATTAGTAATATCAAAACAATTCACTTTATCAGACAGAACAACACGATATATTTTATTTTCTTCATCCAGCGAAACAAGCACTCCATCAAAAAATTCTGCAACTTTAGCAGAAAACACCTTCGCATCAGTATTAATTACAATAATATCTCTATCAAAAGATTTTTTTCCTAATAAAATATCACGAACAGCTCCCCCAACAAGATAAATTTCATCAGGGAAAAAACTTGCAAGATTATTTAAAATTTGGTCTTCCTTAATACTATTTTTCAAAGTTTGAATATTCATATATCAAATTTCCTAATCCTACAGTTACTGCAGTTTCCGCACGCAAAATCAAATCTCCGAGAGTAAGCATTTCCAATCCTGATTTACTAAAGAAATCAAATTCTTTTTGAGAAAAACCACCCTCCGGTCCAATCAAAACAAGGACTTTTTCACCTGATTTTACAGGTTTTAATTTAAACGAATCTCGAATAGTTTTATCTGCAATTCTTTCACAAAAAACAATCACCTTATCAAACTTGTGAGTATTCAAAAGTTTTTCTATAGAAGTTAAGTCATAACAAACAGGAACTACAGCCCTTTCGCATTGTTTTGAAGATTCATACATTATCTTTTGCCATTTTTCAATTTTCTTTTCAATAACTTGACGTTGCAAAGCACAATTATCTGTCAAAACAGGATACACACCGCTCACGCCGAGTTCAGTAGCTTTTTCTATAACAAAAGACTGAGCATCAGAACGCAACGGGCTTTGAGCAAGATATAATTCAAAATCCAAAAATCTTTTTGATGGATAAAATTTCTTAACTTGGGCAGAAATTTGAGAATTTGTAATTTCAGTAATAACTGTTTCATATTGAATTTTATTTTCATCTATCAAAAGTAAATTTTCTCCACAACGTGCACGAAGCGAACGTGCAATATGGTTGTAATTATCTTTATCAGAAATAATCACTAAATCATTATTAACTTGTCTTGACTCTATAAAAAAATGTGGCATTTTTACCTCTTAAAAATAATTTAGCATAAATACGTTTTAGACAAAAGCTTTTGCAATTCTTTAACATACCACGACATAATGCCTGCATTGACGTTCAAACGAGTTGAGGTTAATTGTCTTTTCATAAAAATTATTCTCATATGATATTAATTAAGGCATCTTATCAATAAAACAATATCATTTACACAATAATTTCTTGTTCATTCCTATAGGTAACATATCCCAAATTTGCACCCGGAGGCTTTCTTATATATTTTCTTTTCGTGTATATAACGCCTGCTTTTGCAGAGTTTTTCATCGTTGAAAAGTCTTTCGCAAGCCGAGCACAACGCAGAATTAATTCATCCGTTATTTTTTGTGATTTTAAAAGCACATGAGAACCTGCGCTATTATGCACGTGAAACCACAAATCTTCATCATTTGCGAGTTTTGAAATTATATAATCATTTTGCTTATTATTTTTCCCGATATAGATTCTATCACCGTCCTCAAGGTCAATTTTCATAACTTCAATTTGTTTTTTTATATTCTTTTGAGGAGAATTATTCTCAATAATTTCACCTGAAAGCTCCAACAAATCCTCTATCGACTGCGCAGAGTCAATAAAATATAAAATTTGTTCAAAATATTCTTTCTTCGCTATAGCATCATCAACAAGTGCAGTTAATTTAGCTATCGCAGTTTTTGCTTTGTTATAAAGTCTATAAAAATTATTGGCATTCTCTTTTAAAGTTTTTTCGGGATTAAGTTTTAACGTAATTTGTTTATCATTTTCATAATCATAAACCTCAACCGATGTTGAAAAATCTTTCAACTGGTAAAGATTTGCCATAATCAAATCTCCCCAGAGCCTGTACTTACCACTATCAGAATCCGTTTGCAATTTGTATTCCATCTGTTTTAATGATTTATTAACCTTTTTTACTTTCTGAGTAATAGTATTCCTATATATCGATTTTAGATTTTTAAATTTATCAATAGCAATAAAATTAGTATAATAGCTATCAATAAAATCATTCACACTAAATTCATCATCCTTCTCATCAATAAGAGTTTTCCAAACAGCATCCGAAGAATTTTGTTTTGGAGGATAAACATATGGAATTCCGCCATAAACTTCACGTTCTCGGCTTTTTGCAACCCCAACATTATGAGCACACCCCAAAATCAATCCCGTATCCGTATTGTACAAAATAACATTTGAATGCTTACCCATAAGTTCAACAGCAAGACACAAATAAATCTTATCCCCGATTTCATTAAATGTTTCAATATATAATTCTAAAATTCTTTCGTTTTCTGGTTGATTAATCTTTGAAATTTTTGAATTCTCAAGATATTTTCTCAAAAGCATACAAAACATCGGGGGATTTTTCGGATTTTCAATCACTCTTTTTGCCAAATTTAGTTTATTAGTAAAACAAACATGGTAAAATGCCGGATTGATATTGATATACAGAAATCTCGTTTCACTATTCTTTCTGAGAGTAAAAACGAATTCACGTCTTGACGGTTGCTGAATTTTATTTATTCTGGCATCTGTCAGATTGTCTTGTTGCTCATTTATAAAAGCCGATAAAGTCAAAACATCAAAAGTAATCATATCCAAATATTACTAAAAAGCATACACATTGTCCATTATAAAATTTTATGATAGAATTAGATAAAGTAAAACTAGAGAGAGGTAGCTATGACAGATAAAAAGAAACAAGAGGATATAAAAACTAGAAGCACTTCGGGATTTAGTGCTTTTGATACTGAAAGCGATACTGATTTTGTAAATGTACTTATCACTACTGAAGATTATTTCATTTCAGGTAAAGTATATTTACCGATACAAACAGTAGTTTCAAAACCAACTCCTGAAAATTTATTATTTTACACTTTAAACAGCGGAAAAACTTTCCTTGCAATCCGAGACTGTACAATCACAACAAAAAGAAGCCTTGAATTCAAACCGGAAGAAGTAAGTTATTATATACTAAACTTAAACATTGTCCGTTCTTGTAAAATTATAAAAGACTAGAAAATATTACAAATTTAACATTTTATGTTTAAAATTTTGTGTTTCTGATATTATAATTAATGCGATATAAATAGACAAAAGAGGGATTAAAAAAATGATTAAAACAAATTATAAAAGTCATGAATGCGGAAGACTTACTCTTGCAAACATTGATGAAGTAGTTACACTGTCAGGCTGGGTTTCTTGCATTCGAGATTTAGGCGGAATTTTGTTTGTTGAACTTAGAGACAGAAGCGGATTTTTCCAAATTGTTGCAAATCCGCAAATCAACCCTGACGTTCATAAAGTATTAGAAAAAGTAAGATCTGAATATGTAATCAAGGTTACAGGCAAAGTCTCAAAAAGACCGGAAGAAACATACAACGAAAAATACCCTACAGGTCAAGTTGAAATGTATCCGCAAAATATTGAAATCTTATCAGAATCAAAAGTTTTACCTTTCGTTTTAGATGACGAAAATGTATCTGAAGATATCAGACTTAAATACAGATATCTTGACTTAAGACGTGAACCGATGCTTTCAAAAATCGTTATGAGACATAACATTGTTCAAGCTATCAGAAACTACATGAACAATCTTGATTTCTTGGAAGTTGAAACCCCAATTCTTATCAAGACAACTCCGGAAGGAGCAAGAGATTATCTTGTACCATCCAGAGTTCAAGAAGGTAAATTCTACGCTTTGCCTCAATCTCCACAGATTTTCAAACAATTGCTGATGGTTGGCGGTATTGAAAGATATTACCAAATCGCTAAATGTTTCAGAGACGAAGACTTAAGAGCAGACAGACAACCTGAATTCACTCAGGTTGATATTGAAATGTCATTTGTCGAACAAAAAGACGTAATAAGTGTTGTTGAAGGTTTAATAGTTGATGCATTTAAAGCTGCAGGAGTTGAGATTAAACCTCCGTTCATTCAAATGCCTTGGCAAGAAGCTATGGATAGATTCGGTTCAGATAAACCTGATACAAGATTTGGTCTGGAATTATTTGATATCGGTGATATCATTATGCAATCAGAATTCCAAATCGTTAAAAATACTTTAGAAAACGGCGGAATTGTTCGTGGTATCAGAATCCCTGGCGGAGCAAAATATTCAAGAAAAGAAATCGACGATATCACAAAACTTGCAGTATCATTTGGTGCTAAAGCTCTTGCAAATATTATTTATAACGAAGACGGAACTGCAAAATCTCCTGTATTGAAATTTGTTACGGAAGAACAAGCAAAAGCAATACAAGAAAGAGCTCAAGCTCAAGCCGGAGATATTATCTTCTTCGTTGCAGATAAGCCAAAATTAGTTTATGACATTATGGGAAGATTAAGACTTCACTTTGGTAAAGCATTAAATCTTATCGATGAATCTAAACATAACCTGCTATGGGTAGTTGACTTCCCTATGTTTGAATGGTCAGAAGAAGAAAGCAGATTTATGGCAATGCACCATCCATTCACATCTCCATGCCTTGAAGATTTAGAAAAATTAAAATCAGGAGATTTGGGTAATGTTAAATCAATTGCTTATGATATTGTATATAACGGATGTGAATTAGGCGGAGGTTCTGTAAGAATACATAATTCTGAAGTTCAATCAGCTATCTTCAAAGCTTTAGGCTTAACAGAAGAAGAAGCTCAAGAAAAATTCGGATTTATGGTAAATGCACTTCAATACGGAACACCACCTCACGCAGGTTTAGCTATCGGTTTGGACAGACTTGTTGCGCTATTGGCAAGAACAGATTCAATCCGTGATGTTATTGCATTCCCTAAAAACGCAGGGGCAAAATGCTTGATGAGTGATGCTCCGGGAACAGCAACAATACAACAGCTACGTGAACTTCATATTAAAAGTACAGTAGCTCCTAAATAAAATAAAAAACAAGTAAAAAGTGCCATTTTTAAAATGGCACTTTTTTTGCGAAAATAAAACAATTGAATTATTTCCTAAATCTAATATTTGTAGTACAATACCAGATATAAAAAAGGAGAGTATAAATGGATCAAGAAACTTACATGAAAATAATGGGCTATGTTCCTACTGTAATCGAAGCATCCTCAAGAGGGGAACGTTCTTTTGATATTTTCTCAAGACTATTAAGAGAAAGAATTATATTTTTAGGAACAGAAATTGATGACGAAGTTGCTAATTCTGTTGTTGCACAGCTTTTATTATTAGACAGCGAAAACTCAGAAAAAGACATTATGTTGTACATAAACAGCCCTGGAGGTGTAATCACTGCAGGCATGGCAATCTATGATACTATGAACCTTATTAAATCAGACGTATCAACAATTTGTATGGGTGATGCCGCATCCATGGGAGCTTTCCTTCTATGCTCAGGCGCTAAAGGTAAGAGAATGGCATTACCAAATTCTCGTGTAATGATTCACCAACCATTAGGCGGTGCTAAAGGTCAAGCTACTGATATTGAACTTGAAGCTAAAGAAATCCTTAGAATGAAAGATATGTTAATCAGTATTATGGCAGAAAATTCCGGTCAACCATATGAAAAAGTTAAAGAAGACTGTGAAAGAGACCACTTCTTAACAGCTTATCAAGCAAAAGAATATGGGCTTATTGATAAAGTTATAGAACGCCAGTAAATTTAAATTAACTTTACAAAACTTAATAATTAAAACAAAACATGCAATTTCATTAAATTGCATGTTTTTATATAAATGTAGGTTAGAAAAAGGTTAGTTATTAAAAGTAAAGGTAGGGTAATATGGGCGTATTTATTGCACAGGCTCTTATTCACGATTTGATGCATCAAAAATCGGATATTGAGTACAAATTGACAAAAATCACTCGAGAAAAGAAACGTTACACTGATTATTCAGGATTTGTTGGGCAAGACAAATTTTCAATCGGAACATTACTATCTGTTCCGGGAGCAATGCTTAATCGAACATTAGGTTATATGGGATTCTCTCAAGATTACGCAATGCAATATCAAAATGAAAGAGCCGGATATTTCTTAAATATGGCGGCAATGCAAAACGGTGGTACAATTGACCCTCAAATGCAAGAATATATCTTAAATCAATTATATCTTGACGGACGAGAAAAGGCGAAAGAAATAGAAGAACAAAACCTTAAAGCCATCAATGAAGAACTTGATAATGAACAGGAAAGATTAAAAACCTTGTTGCAAGAGGTTGAAGACGAACTAAAAGCAGCAAAAGAAATGCGCCAAAAAGATATGCAAGATATGGCGCCTAAATATACCGCAGGCGGACAATAATTTCAAACAAAAACCCTGCCCTTTTAATAACAAATACAAAGGAAACGACTCAGCAATTGGGTCGTTTTTCTTTTAGCAAAAGATTACTTCATTAACTGCGATATCAAAATCGTCAACAGGCAAAGTTTCTTTCAATAAACATTCAGGAATTAAAGTTATTGTATAAATTTTGGAGTTTAATCCTCTTAAAAAACGGTCATAATAGCCTCCGCCATACCCTAAACGATACCCCCTTTTATCAGCCATTAATGCAGGAACAATCACCAAATCCAAACAATCTTTATTAACATGTGAACAAACAGGTTCTAGCACCCCGAAACTCGACCTTACAAGCTTGTCCCCTAAGCGATAAGGACAAACCTGTAAATCCTTTCCAAAAACCCTTGGCAGGTAAAAATTCTTATTATCATTTAGAATTTCCAATAAAGTCACTTCTGTTTTTGTCGGATAAAACAACATAACATGCTTTGCTGATTTGTAATAGTCGTTTTCTCGCAATTTTTCACACAAAATCTTTGATATTTTTTCCATATCAAGAGTTTTTCTTATTTCCTTAGCATTATGCCTCAAGGCTATTTTATTCTCCATTTTTTTAATATATAATAAATTAAAGAAAAATGACAGAAGAAATTTGCAATAACAACTTAATAAACCCAAACTGGGGTCAACACGGCTACATTCAAGTTTACACAGGAGATGGCAAAGGCAAAACCACGGCATCTTTGGGGCTTGCAATGAGAGCTTTGGGAAGGTGTTGGAAAGTTTTAATAATAATGTTTACCAAAGGCGGGAATGACTACGGTGAATTGAATTCATTTAGAGAACTTTCACCATCAATTACCAATAATTTAAAAATAATTCAAGCTGGCCTAGATAGAGTTGTTTATAAAAACAACCAAAATGAAGAAGATGCAAAAGAAATAAAAAAAGGTTGGGAAATTGCGAAAAAGGCTATTCAAAACCACGAATATCAACTTATAATTTTAGACGAAATAAATATTGCAATAGATTTAGGAATAATTAATGTTGATGAAGTTATTGAGATTTTGAAAAACAAACCTGATGAAATGGAAATTGTATTAACTGGACGAAACGCAAACTCTAAAATAATAGAAATTGCTCATTTAGTTTCGAAAATCGAACCGGTAAAACACTATTGGGATACAGGAATTGCAGCAAGGAAAGGTATTGAATACTAGACCAATTTATCCCTTATAAACCTATGAGCCTCAATAACATCATCATATGTAATAGGTTCTGGTCCATCGACAACTTCTAACGGCAAATGATTATCACTTTTTCTGTTAAAATTAAATACAATTTCACCAAAATCTTTACCGCATTTTTCGCATGATAAACTACAAACCATAATATCGCAATCCCGTTTCAAAATTTTGATGGAATGCTTATCAAATTCATTTTTACAACGAGAACAGCAAAGTCCCGAAAACAGTGTTTTTATATCCTTTGATGTAAAATTTTTCATATCAATATTTTATATTACTTTTTGTAAAGTTTTCAACTAAATGTATTATTATTTGTTATTTTAGCGCAAAACATGGGATTAATATACATGTAACCAAAGGAGGTTATGATGGCAATTAATTTAATTCTATTTGGATTTATCGTGTACACTGCATTAATTGTTATTCCTAGCATTTGGGAAGAACTAACAACAGAAGGATAAATCTTAAAAATTTAAAATTTTTGACAAGTAGTAGTTTTCGGTTTCTTTATAGTGTATGTAGTACGTTTAATTGTAAAGCGTATAGTTGTGTTGCGTAAAAACCTAAAATAATTTGTTTGGTTTATAATATTTGTATGAATTACTTAAGAAACCAATTTGATATAATAGTTGTCGGAGCTGGACACGCAGGCTGTGAGGCTGCTATAGCGTGCGCAAGACTAGGAATGAAAGTGTTATTATGCACACTTAATATTGACAACATAGCACTACAACCTTGTAATCCTGCGGTTGGCGGTCCTGCAAAATCAACATTAGTTAGAGAAATTGATGCTCTTGGCGGAGTAATGGGCGAAGTAACTGATGCTACTTATATTCAGATGAAAATTTTAAATTCTTCAAAAGGTCCTGCTGTAAGAGCATTAAGAGCTCAATCCGATAAAGCCGAATACTCTCGGTTTATGAGAAACATTATAGAATCTAATGAGAATATTTACCTAAAACAATGCTGTATAACGGAACTTCTTGTGGAAGATGAAAAAATTATTGGTGCAGTTGATGAATTTGGAATAGAATACAAAGCAAATGCAGTTGTATTAACCACCGGAACTTCATTAGAAGGAAGAATTTTTGTCGGACTACGTTCTTATAGTGCAGGAAGATTAGGCGAAAAAGCTGCAATCGGCTTATCTGACTCTCTACACAAACTTGGTATTGAAACAAAAAAATTAAAAACAGGAACACCTGCAAGAGTTGATAAAAGAACAATTGACTACTCAAAAATGACCATTCAACCAGGAGACGAAGAATTAAGTTTCTTCTCATTTAAACCGAATAGACCTATTAGAAAAACTTACCCGTGTTATCTTACAAGAACAACAGAAGAAACTCACGAAATCATTAAGTCAAATCTCGATAAATCTCCTATGTACCAAGGATTGATACATGGTGTCGGACCAAGATATTGCCCGTCAATTG
The DNA here is from genome assembly GCA_964620875.1 of uncultured Clostridium sp. Classification (GTDB taxonomy): domain Bacteria; phylum Cyanobacteriota; class Vampirovibrionia; order Gastranaerophilales; family Gastranaerophilaceae; genus Zag111. The sequence continues at coordinate 5,942 of CAZUKK010000006.1, read as the reverse complement.
AAGATAAAATAGTTCGTTTTGCTTCTAACCCATCTCATCATATATTTATTGAACCGGAAGGATTAGGAACTTACGAAACCTATATACAAGGATTTTCAACAAGCTTACCCGCAGATGTTCAGGTAAAAATGATAAGAAGTCTTCCGGGACTTGAAAATGCTCACATAATAAAACCTGCATACGCTGTTGAATATGATTATGTTCCTGCGGTACAAACAAAACACTCTCTAATGTCAAAAAAAATTAAAGGTTTATTCTTTGGCGGACAAATTAATGGGACAAGCGGTTATGAAGAAGCTGCTGCGCAAGGGTTGATTGCAGGAATTAACGCATATAATTACATCAACGGTTCGGAAATGCTTGAACTTACAAGAAGTTCATCCTATACCGGAACACTAATTGATGATTTGGTAACAAAAGACATTCAAGATCCTTATAGAATGCTCACATCCCGTTCTGAATACAGACTTCTTTTACGTCAAGATAATGCTGATGAACGTCTGACGCCAATCGGACACAAAATCGGTCTAATTGATGACGAACAGTTTGCAAGATTTAACAAAAAACAAGAACTCATTAAAACAGAAAAAGAAAGACTTGAAGGTTTAAAAATTTCACCATCAGAAGAAAATAATGAAATACTTGCAAAATATGAACAGCACATCGACAGAGGAATAAGAGCTGCAGAACTTTTAAAACGTCCAAATATCACATACAAAATTATACAAGAACTTGACGAACAGACAAAAGCTCTAAACATTCCAAAAGAAGTCTATGAACAAGTTGAAGTTATTGTAAAATATGATGGATATATAAAACGACAGCATGATCAAGTTGACCAAGCCGGAAAACTTGAAAAATTCAAAATACCTGAAAATATCGATTACTCAAAAATCGAACATATTTCATCTGAGACTAAAGAAAAATTAGCAAAAATTCAACCAAAAACACTTGCTCAAGCAGCAAGAATCGGTGGGGTTAAACCTGCAGATATATCTATTCTTATGGTTATGCTTGATAGAAATACTATTGCAAAGAAATAACTTTTACTTCATTTTGAATAAATTTTTCTGTATAAAATTTTCGTTTATACAAACTCAAATTTGTAAATTTAACAGCAATATCATCTTTGCAAACTATAGTTAGAGATTTAGTTTTAGGATTTTTTTCAATAATATCACCAGAATTATATTTACTATCAACAGAAACTATTTGTATTTTATAAGGATCAACCACAAAGAAATGTTTTCCATAAGTAATATATGTCGGCAAAAACGGATGTAAAGCTCTCACAGTCCTTGAAATTTCAACAGATGTTTGATTATTAAAATCTAACATTTTTTCATCACCGGAAATATTAGGAAAATAAGTTGCTCTTTTTTCACTTTGTGCAATCGGAGTAATAATTTTATTATTTAAATCTGAAATAAATTCTCCAACCAATTTTCTTGCCGCAATTACAGTTCTTTCCCTAAGTTCTTTTGAGGTATCAGAATCTAATATTTCAACTTTTTTCTGTGATAGAATTGCTCCGCTGTCATAATTTTCATCAATCAAATGTAAAGTAACACCGCTAAAATTTTCACCATTCAAAATAGTCTGCATATAAGGATTTGGACCACGATATTTGGGCAAAAGAGATGGGTGAACATTAACAGATGCTATTTTAGGAGTATCAAAAGTTGCCTTACTGAGTCTTTCCCTCCATGTTCCTACTATTATTAAATCAACATTATTTGTTATTAAAAATTTTCTAAAAGCATCACTATTTGCAGATTTTAATTTTATTTGCGGAATTTTTAACTCTTTCAATAGAGTTACTTCGGGTTCAGATGAAAAATTATCCCTAAAAAACAAATTTAGCGAATTTGTACATGTTTGCTCATAACGAAAAACCCCTGCAATATCAGCTCCGGCATCCAACACACCAAGAATAATATTTGCAAGCATTAACCCCTTACCTAAAATAACAACTTTCATACAACGGATTATAAAACAAAAAGTGTATCAAATTCAACTTTGATACACTTTTTAAAATTTTATATTTTTCAAAGCTTATACATTTTGAGCTTCTGCATCTGCTTCTTCTGCTGCTAATTCTGCTCTAACAACATCTTGAGCATCTTTTAGTTTCATATAATTATCAACAGCTACATTATTTCTAACTTTGCTATGATTAATTGAATGAAGCAAGCTAGTACCTGCTAAAATCCAAACACCATTATTTAAAATACCCTTTCCTACTAACTTTATAGAAGCAGGAACTTTTGACAAGCCTTTCGCAACTAAATTTAAAATTTTATTGTTGTTTAAATAATTATTAAATTTAACCAAAGGTTTCAAATTTGCAACAGTTGGTTTTGCTGCAGGCAATTTTGAAGCTAATTTTGCTAAGCCTTTACGACCAAGAACCAAAGCTCCTAAACTTGCACTGATAGTTAAAACTGTAGAAAGCATTGGGTTATCGTTAACAAATTTTCTTACCTTTTTGCTTGATTTTTCAGCTAATTTAGCACCACCAAATACTGTATCTATAACAGCAAATGCGCCCAGCCATCTTACCATTTCACCAAATGCAACAGCTAATTTTGCACCTCTTGCATATTTTGGATTCAACAAAGTTGATGGAACTTTAGAAGCTAAAGCAAGACCGGCAACAGCAGGAATAGAAGCAATAAGAGCTCTATCTATTCTTCTATGTTTTTTATCGTTAACCTGAACTGATGCTTCATGATGAGCTAAGCTTTTTAAAGCTCTATCATCCATCATCGCAAACTGTTTATATACATTTTTCTTAAATTTCTCAAAATCTGCATCGGCATGACCGAAGGTTTGAGCTTTTGGTTGTTGTAAAGAAACAGCATTTAATTGCATATATACACCTATACCTTTCACAATTCGATTATACACATATTAAATCTAAAAGTAAATTTTTTTGCTATTTTTATAACATTTATATACAAATATTTACAATAATAATTGTTTTTTATATTATAAAAAAATGAAAAAGTTTAACATTCACACAATGGGTTGTAAATCAAACCAATTCGAAAGTACAATCATAATTGAAAATCTAAAAAATAACGGATATGAACAAGTAAAAAACATACAAGATGCAGATATTTATATTCTTAATTCCTGCTCTGTTACCCACAAAAGCGACAATGAAGCAATGTATCTTTTGCGCTGCGCAAAACATAAAAAACCTGCAATAACTACTGTATTAACAGGATGCATTGCCCAAATTAAAAAAGAAGAACTTCTAAAAAATGATTTTATAGATTTTGTTATCGGAAATGACGAAAAACTGAATTTAGTTAACTATCTTGAAAATAATACGAAATTCTGCGCAAAAGATATTATGAATTTAAAAGAATTTAATAATATTGAACTGATTGATACCACTAAAACTCGTGCAAGTCTTAAAATCCAAGATGGCTGTGATAATCGATGCACCTACTGCATAATTTGGAAAGCCAGAGGGAAAAGTCGAAGTGCAAAAATTCCATTTCTAATAGAACAAATCAATAAAATTTCCCAAAACGGATTCAAAGAAGTTATGCTAACAGGAATTCATATCGGACAATGGGGAAAAGATTTCGATATGGAACTTTTGGATTTATTAAAAGAAATCGAAACCAAAACAACCATTGAAAGGTATAGATTGGGCTCACTTAATCCAACAGAAATAACAGAAGAAATGCTTGAATTTTTAAAAACATCTAAAAAATTCTGTCCGCACTTTCACTTGTCTTTACAATCAGCAAATGACAAAACTCTAAAATCGATGAACAGATTTTACAAAACATCAGAATACCTAAATCTTATAGCTAAAATCAATGCTAACTTTGATTTACCATTTTTAGGAAGTGATATTATTGCAGGTTTTGCAGGGGAATCCGAAGAAGATTTTGAATTAACTCGCAAAAACTTAGAATCATCATGCTTAACACAAATCCATACCTTCCCATACTCAAAACGTACGGGTACAATAGGTGAATCACTTCCTGATCAAGTTTCAGATGAAGAAAAAAATCACAGAGCCTCAATTATTAAAGAAATATCAAAACAAAAGTTCGAAGAGTTTATAAAAAAGAACATAGGAAAAACTCACGAGGTTATTATAGAAAAGCATCGAGATAAACACAGCAAAAACCTAAAAGGGGTGTCAAGAAACTACCTTACAATTGAAATAATATCCGACAGAGAAGACCTGTACAACACTTTGCAAAATGTCAAAATCTTATACTATAAAGATAGAATCATTTACGGAGAATTTGTATAAATTTCTTCAAAGAACTTATCAATATTAAATTAAAGGTCCAATGATTTCTCATTGGACCTTAACTATATTTATTCTCAAAAGATTTATTACATATCTTTCAAGAAAGATTCGTAATTTCTTGCAAGCAAATGAGTTCTCACTTGATTTATTAAATCAAGCGCAACACCAACCATAATGATTAATGATGTTGCACCAATACCTTGAAGGGTACTGATTTTTGTTGCATAACTAGCAAAAGACGGAACAAGTGCAATTATACCCAAACCAATAGCTCCAATAAATGTAGTCTTTGATAATATTTTATCAAGAGCTTCTGCTGTAGGTCTACCCGGCTTTATACCAGGAATTGACGAACCGTATTTTTTTAAGTTATCTGCAATATCTTTTGGTTGCATATTCGGCATAATTGAAGCATAGAAAAATGTTAATGCAATAATTAGACCTACATACAAAAGATAATACCAAATTCCATCAGGACTCAAATAGTGATTCAAACTCATTACAAAGTTTTTTACCGCCATTGATTTAAAATTAGCTTGTCCTACTAAAGCTAAAATTGTTGATGGAAATAACAAAATTGCAATTGCAAAGATTATTGGCATAACCCCACCAGGATTAAGTTTGAACGGAATAAACGAATTCATACCGCCATAAACCTTATTCCCAATTTGGCGTTTCGGGTTAACAATAATTACTTTTCTAACAGCTTCTTGCATGATAACAATAAATACCATTGCAAGAAAGAAGATAGCAAGTAACACAAATAAATTTAACTGCATTTGCGGATTACCTTGAATCAATGCACCTGTTCTTGATGCATAAAGCGGAATTCCTGCTAAAATACCACAGAAGATTATTAACGAACCGCCATTACCGATACCGTTTTCTGTAATAAGCTCAGAAATCCACATAACAAGAACTGCACCTGCAGTCAACGCACACACTGCACTCACATAGAACATCGTAGGATTTACCTGAGGTAAAATTGCACCAGGTAAATGGTGTAAGTACAACATGAAAATACATGATTGGAAAATTGCTAATATTACAGTAAATACTCTTGTATATTGTGCTAATTTTCTTCTTCCTGCTTCGCCCTCTTCTTTTTGTAGTTTTTCCAATGACGGAATTACTACAGAAACAAGTTGAACAATAATTGAAGATGTGATGAATGGCCCGATACCTAATGCTAAAATAGATACCTTACCCAATGCTCCACCTGTAAATAAATCAAGGAAACCTATTATATTATTACCGTTTGCAATATTTGCAAAGACCTGATTATTAATACCATACAATGGTACTAATACACCAAATCTCCAAACTGCAATCATTAGAAACGTAAATAATATTTTTTGTTTCAAACCTGATGCATTCCACATGGACATCAAATCTTCAGTTGTAGGCATTTTTACGTTTTGTGCCATTATACTAACTCAACCTTTCCTCCGGCAGCTTCAATTTTTTCTTTTGCAGATGGAGTTACATAAGCTGCCTTAACTGTAACTGCTGATTTAATTTCACCATTACCTAACACTCTTAAACCAACGCAAGATGGGTGAAGTGTTAACTTTTCACTTAAAGATTCAAAAGAGATTTCTTTAAGACCCAAAGCATCAATTCTGCCAACATTGATTTGAGCATAGTTAAGTTTGTT